>NZ_JABEQE010000002.1 GCF_014174375.1 Gluconacetobacter asukensis | reverse complement strand
GCTGACGGCCTTCCGCGAGGTCGAGGACGCGATGGCGGCCTGGCATGACGATGTGGAACATACCGAATTGCTGCACCGCGCGGCCGAGGACAGCCGGCTGGCCAGCGACCGCGCGCGCAAGCTCTACAGCGCCGGCCTCGTAGGCTTCCTCGAGGTGCTGACGACCGAGCGCACCGCCCTGGCGGCGGAGAATGCCGAGGCCGAGGCGCGGCTGGAGCGCTTGCAGGATGCGGTCAACCTCTACACCGCCATGGGTGCGGGCTGGCAGGGCGTGGCCGTCACCGCCACCACGCTGCCCGTCTCGCTGGAAAAGCAGAACATCATCGCCCGCGCCTTCAAGGAATAACAGGGACCTCCCCTGGTGCCTGCCGGCCGCGACTGGTTCCCTCTGGATCGCGGCCGAAGGCTGGCGGTCCTTGCAGATCGCCAGATCGGGGCGCAGGACAGAATCCTGCACCCCACGGTCAAGACCCGTCATCAATACCGCAAGACAGAAGCGCCCGAAGTCCGACCGGCCGGATGGCGCACGACTCCCTGCGTGACCGCATTGCCGGCGCAGGAATGAGTCCGGACGCGAATCGTTCACACTCTCCGCGTCGCCATTATAAATTTATTCACAATGTCCACATAACATCCCGAAAACAGAACTCCGGGACAACAATATACCAAAACGTCTTTTTAATGAAATTAAGGAGTTATTTCAAAATGACGCTATAAACTCGCCGCGTTCATTTCAAATCTGCCGATAAAGCGGCATGCGGACGATAATAATCCGCGTGATTATCTTTGGTGCGGCAAATCCGATCTTCGATGCCTCTCGTGCCTCCCGGCAATGCCGATGCCGGGAAAAGGGACGAACAGCCGTCAACATCTTCCACCATGAGACCCCCTGTTGGATGGGACCTGATGACAGACGACAGCACGCTCTATGTCCTGATCAAGGAATCGGGACTCTTCGACGATGCGGCCTACAACGCCGCCAATCCCGACGTTGCCGCAAGCCAGATCGATCCGCTCTTCCACTACATCCAGCATGGCCAATACGAAACCCATCGCAAGCCATACCCCCAATTCGACGCACAACAATATATCGCCGATTTTCGTCTCGAACATGTCGAAGGCAACCCATTCCTCGACCTGGTCAGGCGAAATCGGTACAGCCCCGAGAATGCGGCAGTCGTCCTTTCGTCATTCGAAATCTATCTCTACGACCTGATTCTGCATTTCAATCTGTTCGACGAAGAATTCTACGTCAGGAGCAATCCCGACCTCAGGGATTCGGATATCCTGCCCCTGGTTCATTACGTCAAATACGGCATCCACGAACCGGCACGAAATCCCAACAGAAAATATAATAACCAGGCCTATACCCATCAGTTCAGGCGCGAGATCGCGCCCGACGAACCATCATTCCTTCATTATATCAGGAACAATCTCGGCCACGATTATTCCGATCGGGGCCTGCTCGAAAAATTCGATCGCGCCGCCCTGTCCCTGGCGACGCAGAGACTTGAGAAATTTCCTTTTTATTCCGACAGTGATTATAAAACTCTCAATCGGGATATCGAGACTTCCACGCTTCTGCCCCATCAGCATGCCATACTCTACGGCATTCCCGAGGGCCGCACGATCTTCTCGAAGATGCGAATCGCCGAGATTCTCGGCATGAAGATGGATGAGACCCCCACCTATCAGCCCGGTGCCCGACCAGCCAGGAATCAACCTGCACCTGGCAGTGTGGGCGTCTTCTATCACACCGACGGCAATTGTTTCATCAAGGATATCGCGGAAGATCTCGTCGCCTATCTGCAATCGGTCGGCCTGAATGCCACGCTCGAAACCGAGAAGACCCCCCTGCATGCAAAGCCGGACCTCTGCCTGTTCTGCGCCCCGCACGAATTCTTCTTCCTCGACGGCGCGAAGCATTGGGAGCGCGACGATATCCTCGGCTCGTCGATCATGGTCAATACCGAACAGCCCCAGACTCCATGGTTCAGCCGTGGCCTGATCTATCTTCTCATGTCAGCCGGTGTGATCGACTTCCTATACCAGAACGTGGAATTTTTCGAAGGGATCGGCATTCCGAGCTTCCATTTCGACCCGATTCCCGACAGCGCGCCAACCAGGGTTCCGGAACAGGACCGCAGCAATGCGCTTTTCCGCGTCCTGCCCGACGATGCGAAGCGAGAGACGGCAGGCACGACACAAAGGCCCATTGCGGAACGCAGCATCGACATCAGCTTCTTCGGCAATGCCTCCGCCAAGCGCGAGAAATTCTTCACCCGCAATGCCGCCGCCCTGGCAGAGCGAACCTGCTTTCTCTACTACCGCAAACAGCACGACCCGATCCGGATGGAAGGCACCAGCGAAATTCTGGCCCGCATGCCCTTCTATGTCGCCGAGAACAGCAAGATCTGCCTCAATATCCATCGCAACGACGACCCCTATTTCGAATGGCACCGCATCATCAAGCAAGGTGCGGCACGCGGCGCCGTCGTGGTCACGGAAGACTGCCTGCCGACGCCGCTCTACCGCAGCGGCGTCCATTTCCTGACGGAAACGCCACGTCATATGCCGCACCTGATCAACTGGCTGCTCGATACGCCGGACGGCCGCGCGCGCGCGCAGCAGATCCAGGATGCCTGCCTCCATCTCTTCAGCGACCGGAAGCTCCAGAAATCCAAGATCAACGACATCGCCAGATTTATCGGAACCATATGGCAGAGGACCAGCATCGATGCATGACAAGCCGTGGAAACCGCAGCCCGAAATCCTTTTCGAGCATGTCACGCGCCGCCGGAGCATCAATGGCGACCATGTCTCGGTCATCGTCACCAATTATAATTACGAACAATATGTCGTCGCCTGCCTGGATTCGATCGCCGCCCAGACTCACGGTCCACTCAGCCTGGTGGTGATCGACGACAATTCCAGGCGCGACGATTCCGTGACGACCATCATGGACTGGATGGCGAGCAACAAGCAGCGCTTCGTCTCGACGCGGTTGCTGCGCAACGTCATCAACCAGGGGCCGTCGGCATCCCGGAACACGGCCATAGAATTCTGTCCGTCCGACACGCTCTTCATCATGGACGCCGACAACATGATCATGCCGTCGGCCATCGCGAAGCTTCATGCCTGCATGACCCGTTCGGGCGCGCAGGTCGTCTATTCCCAGCTTGTTGAATTCGGCACCCGCAACCAGGTGGGCGTAGCCGACCTCTGGGACGTCGAACGGATGTACAAGAACAACTATGTCGACATCATGGCCATGATCGAAAAGTCGGCCTGGTCCCGGGTCGGCGGCTTCTCCCATATCGAAGAGGGCTGGGAGGATTATGATTTCTGGCTCAAATTCATCGACCATGGCATCGATGTCGTCTTCCTGCCGGAAATCCTTTGCCAATACCGGGTTCATGAGGTCTCGCGCACCGCTACCGAGGCGTTCAAGTCACATTACGACCTCGAAATTATCATGCGCTACCGCCATCCCAAGGCTCCGCGCCCGCTGCCAACGCAGGCATGAGCACCGCCAGGACCGGTACCCGCGCCGCCACGGGATGGAACACGAATCACGATGCGCCCGGATCTCTGCCGACAATCATCTGACAGGGCGCGCTCCATGCCAGACCACATATCGTCGCCCGCCCCTTCATGGGATCATTTCGATCTCGCCTGGATGAAAGCAACCTACCCCGAGATCAGGGACGTCGTCGGGACCGACAAGCCCGACGAAATCGGCGACCTGCCGCGGCTCGCCGGCATCTGCGGTTATTCGCCCAATCCGTATTTCGACGAATGCTATTATGTCGCGCGCTATCCCGACGTGCGCCAGGCGATCGCCGAAAAACGGTACGTATCGGGGTTCGAGCATTATCGCTCAATCGGCCATCGCGACCGGAGCCCGCACTGGCTGTTCAACGAGGAGTATTATGTCGTTGCCAATCCCGATATCGGCCGCCTGCTGCGCAACGACACCGGCCTGCGTAACGGCTACGACCATTACCTCCGCACCGGCGATGCCGAATTCCGCAGCGGGTCCTGGTTCTTCAGCCCGTTCGAATATATAAAATCGACATCGGACGAGATCGTCAGGACACCGTTCCGCCATTACCTGGCGCACCAGTCCGGATATTCAAACAGTGCCTGGTTCGACACAGACTGGTACATGACATCCTATCCGGAGGTCCTGGACGCCATCCGACGTGGCGAATGGCGCTCGATCCTTCATCACTACCTGTATGGCAAGAACCACGGTCACTACGATCCATGCCCGTATTTTTCAGAACGGTTCTACGTTGAATCCAATCCCGATATCCGCGATGCCATCGCCTCGGGACAGTTCAACAGCGGATACGAGCATTTCCTGCTCTACGGGGTGAAGGAACGCCGCCAGCCGCATCCGGATGTGGACCTGGACCAGTACGGCCACTCCCCCTACGTCCAGGCATTGCTACGGAACGGCCGCCGGCCAGATATCTTCGTCTCCTATTGCCGCGATCGGGGCGTCTCCCCCGATGTCGACGCCGCTCTTGAGCTGGCGGAAACCGCGACGAAATACGCGTTCGAGAAAAAGTGCAGCGTCCTGTCGATCAATGCGGCCCGCCGGCCGCTCGATTTCTCGTACGAGCGGCCGGATGTCAGCATCATCATGGCCCTGCACAATAATTTCAACATGACCATCAATGCCCTGACGGCGCTGCGCGCATCGCACGGCGGGGGCCTCCACCTGATTCTGGTCGATGGCGGTTCGGAAGACGAGACACGCGACCTCCAACGCTATGTCACCGGCGCCACGATCCTGCACTTTCCCGGCAATATCGGTTTCGTCCGTGCCTGCAATGCCGCCATTGCCCATGTCGAAGCCCCCGTCGTCCTGTTCCTGAACAATGATACCGAAATCCAGCCGGGCGCGATTACAGCCGCGTTGCAGCGGTTCCGCCACCATCCCCGGACCGGCGTCGTCGGCGCGAAACTTGTCCGCACCAACGGGATGCTTCAGGAAGCCGGCACGATCATCTTCCGCGACGGCAGCGTCGCCGGCTACATGCGCGGCAAGAGCCCCGACATCCCCGAGGCGAATTTCGTCCGCCAGGCCGATTCCTGCTCCGGTGCCTGCCTGTTCACCAGAGCCGACCTGCTGCGGCAGCTGGACGGTTTCGACGAAGCCTATATTCCAGCCTATTACGAGGAAACGGACTATTGCGTCCGGGTCTGGAAATCGGGACACGAAATCGTCTACGACCCGTCGGTCACCGCGATCCATTACGAATATGGCTCGTCGGACCTCACCTCGGGGGCAAGCTACATCAATCGCAACCGGCTTATCTTCATGGGCCGCCATACCGATTACCTGTCGCGCAAGCTGGTCAGGTCCGAGCTGAATACCAATACCGCCCGATCGCCGTCCCGCTCGGGCGCCCGACGTATCCTGTTCATCGACGACCGAATCCCCCTCAGGAATTATGGGTCCGGCTTCTCACGCGCCAACGATATCGTCACGACGATGGCGGAGGCGGGGCACGCGGTCACCATCTTCCCGATCTTCAAGCCGCTTGTTCATCCGAGCCATCTCTACACGGCCTTCCCTGACACGGTGGAAATCATATGGGACCGGGACCTGCCCGACCTGGACGCCTTCCTGGCGCAGCGGGCCGGCCTCTATGACGTGATCTGGATGTCCCGTACCCAGAATGTCCGCCGGCTGGTCCCGGTGATCGAGCGAACCGCCCATCTGATGTCGAGGACCATGCTGGTCGCGGATACCGAAGCCGTCAGTTCGGTGCGCGACGAGCAGAAGGACAGGCTGCACGGCATCCCCGAGGATCGACTGCCCGATCTGGCGGATCGCCTGCGCGCTGAATTCGAATGCCTGTTCGTCGCCAGCCGGATCGTCGCCGTCAACGCGCTCGACGCACGCCTGCTGACCGACCATGGCTTCACCGGCGTCCCGGTGCTGGGCCATCTGCAAACCCCGCGACCGGGTCCCCGGCCTTGGAAAGAGCGATCCGGGCTGCTCTTCGTCGGTTCGATTCATCATCGCGATTCACCGAACTTCGATTCTCTCGAATGGCTTGTCACCCATCTCTGGCCGATGCTGGAGCATGTCCTGCCCGACGACGCGAAACTGCTGGTGGCCGGCCATATCGGGCCTGCGGCCTCACTGGTCGGCCTGCCACGATCGCCGCGCATCGCCTATCTCGGCGAACATGCCGACCTGGCGCCGCTCTATGACAGTGCCCGCCTCTTCATCGCACCCACCCGCTACGCGGCCGGCATCCCCTACAAGCTCCACGAGGCCGCCGCCCACGGCCTCCCCGCCGTCGCCTCGGACATTCTGTGCCGGCAACTGGGCTGGCAGGACGGCCACGAAATCCTGCAGGCCCGCACCGGGGACGAGGTAGACTTCCTCCGCGTCATCGCAAATGCATACGGCAATCCGGCACTGTGGGCCCGGCTGCGCTATAACCTGCAGGCCCGGATCACCACGGAGAACGATCGTGGCACCTATGCCGAAACCATTGATGGAATCCTGAACGCCCCGTGATGTGACGGGAAAAAATAAAGGAATAATGCGATGGTCAGGTATATAAAGCTATATTGGTGGAGATGCGAATCTTTCTACAATATGGGGGATGAAATAAGCAGAGAGGTCGTTGAGTTCATCTCCAGAAAGCGAGTGATTCATGCTCCGCTGGAAGATGCCGATCTTCTGGCGGTCGGAAGTGTATTGTCTTTTACAAAAGGATGGGAGACGGCCAGCCGAAAAAGTCCCTATGTTGTCTGGGGAACCGGCTCTCTGGAAGCGGATGTCCTGCTCAATCAGGAAAAATATCTGCTGAGTGCTCTGCGGGGGCCGCTGACCTATAGTCTTTTTTCCAACTATATCTACAACCCGCTCAGCGTTCCATTCGGGGACCCTGGCATTCTAGTTTCGGCCATGTGGGAGCAAACCGGACGAAAGGACTATTCCTGGGGCATCATTCCGCATCACTCGCAACTGGAACAGGATTGGGTAAAGAGAATTCATGAAAACACGCGCCGCTCCATTATCATAGACACGACAAATCCGGATGTAAGGTCGATCGTGGAGCAGATATCCAGATGCGAGTTTATCGCTTCCAGTAGCCTGCACGGTCTTGTCTTTGCGGACTCTTACAGGATTCCAAGCATATGGCTGTGGAATGGCCCATTGCATGGCGGCGATATGTGGAAATTCCTGGATTATTTCTCGGGTATTGGGCGCAAATTATCGAGAAATTTCCTGTGTGAAGCTCTTGACGACCTCAATATGCTGGACAGCGATATCTTCGATGTCTCGCATTTCGGAAATATGAGCCTCATATGCAACAGATTAATCAGGAATTTTCCCTTCTGATCGATCTGGCCCATGCCGCAGGCCATATGCTTCACCGGATCGGACATCGTTGATGCCACCGTCCCGGCGGAAACGACGCGGTACCGTCATGACAGATCCGGCAGGATGGTGATGGTCAATGTCCTGGACTCTCGATTCGTTTCCGAACGGATTTTCGAGGGCGGCACCGAGATAAAGGAATTGTCGGGCCGTCGTCGCCTTGGGTGAGGACCAGACTTGGACAGAAAAAGAAGAGTGAGAGAAAAGTTCCAGAATATCTCCTTCATGATTTTTTAATGCGAATAGACCAATGATGAGGGCAGGCCGACCGTTCTCAGATCATTGTTGTACGGCTCATCTATAGATTCGTCGACAGTCAGACGAGATTATTCAAGTGCCGTCATCCAGAGGATAACCAGCATCCTCATTCTCTAAAAATATGTCTATTGGCCGCTCCGATTGGGAACGGATCAAGCGTGGCAGGCATGTCGTGCACGACTCCGCCCGGCAAGACAACAGACTCCCAAATCCGACAGGAGGCAGCCCTGACTCGCGCAACCAGTTTCCTCCTATTCGTCGCGCTGCTCGCATCCATGCCGCCGGCGACGATCGCCCAGACCCCGACAAATATAGTCGACCCAAATGCCGGTCCCCCCGCCTGGGCCACGAATGATGGCGCTGTATCGCTATTGCCCGGCAGCACCGGATCGGCTCCTGGCGACGACCTGAACGTCGCGCGCGCCGGCGCGCTGCTGGACGGCGCCCACGCGCAGTCGGACGAAATCCTTATATCCAGCGTCTTTGCGAACAATAAAGACGGTAGGAAGATTGTCGTCCCCGGAGGTATCTGGCCATCCGCGAAATTCGTTCCCCCCTCGCCGGCGTCGACGGTCTTCGTCGACGTTCCCGGGGGACTCCGGCACCGTCCGGGATTCGACATCTACGATCTCGGCTTCGGTGCACCGTATTTCGGGAACGGCGTCACGTCCGAAATGCACGGTACTGGGGGCGATGGCTCCGACGTCGAATTTTCACGCGTCGACAGTGGCGCCCTCGACAAATCGAACAAGCCGATGATTTCTTTCATTCATATCAACGACAACCACAATGCCAATACGCAGGGAAGCATTTCAGCAAAATTCTCCACGTACACGACCACCAGCAGTTCCGGCTACGCGGACAATGCCGTATTCAACATGTATTCGATGGGACGCAACTATTATGGGGGATTCGACGTCAATCGATGGGACCATACGGAAAATTATGGCACCAACTGGTCCTGGGACAACATACAGGAAATGTATGATTTTCAACCCTACACCTGCCCCCCCTCCGCCGACCATGTATATTGTATCGGACGCTTCATGAACGAGGAGGATATGGGCGGCGTGGGTCCGGAAGACACATCCTCGGCCTATGATCCGACGGCCACGACGCGCAAGATGTTCTGGATTACCACCAATCATAACATAAACCGGAAAAGTGACCCCAGACTACGCTGGGTTGGCGCCAAATCCTATCACATGTATCAGATGATAACGGTCAACAACCCGGCCGACAACGGGCATGAATGGATGTTCTATGCCTTGCCGACGAAACGAGATTTGACCGGCGTCAAGGACGCCGTCAGCGGGCATGACGAGCCGAATTGGATCTTCAGGAACTCCGCGGTCACGACCGATGGGGACCTGTCATGGACATGCCTCGGCCCCTATACCTACGACCTGGGCTCGATCATAAGCGTCGGCGGCGCAAATGATCCGTCAAACGGCTATTATGAGCGCATCGGAACCGTCCTCGAAGAAGAGGGAGACTATATCTACAATGCGATCATTGACATGTCGAAAGCCCGGTTCGACCCCACGACACACTACCATGTCTTTGCCCGGCTACAGCCGGACATGTATCTGGACCTGTCGGCCGATGGGACCCGAGACGGTCAGAACAGGCATCTCCTGGGCTACAGTCCCAAGGATGGCCTGACGTACACGATCAACGGACGCCCCTCCTTCCGGATCGGCGACGACGAGCATCTTTCCTCCGACGGTATCGCGACCCTCTCCGCCGGCATGCACAGTACCTTATCTGCCGCTGCTGCCTATCCAGCGCGCGGAACGACGATCGGCACCAACCTGTGGGGCGGACGCAACGACTCGGACGTCCTCGGCGGTGCAGGCGGCCTCATGCTGGGTGCCGTGGCGGGGCAACATGGACACCCCAATCCGACTCCGGCCGTCGAAATACGGAATGATAACCGCATCACCCTCTATGGCACGGCGACGTTCAAGGACGGCCTGGTCGTGGATGGGGGATATCTCCAGGAAAGGCTGTCGACCCCCTTATCGCCCTCGGCCCCCTGCTCCGCCGGACAATTTACCGATGACACCGACAATCACTATGTCTGCGTTGCCCCCAATCGCTGGAAGGAAGTCCGCCTTGTGGCAATGCGTTCGGACGGAATCCTCCCCGGATTTCCAGCCTTTACCCGGCACAGGCTTCCGACCTCCGGCCTGACGGATGGTGCACATGCACGCTGTTCAGACTGCCGTTTGCACGGTCGCACCGGCGTCGATGTGGTCTGGAACGCACAATCCGCCATGTGGACCGACGAAATGAACGATGCCCTGCACGAGTAAGCCACCGCGTCCCGTGCGCCATTCCGGGGCGGCTTCCGCCCCGTTTCCTCTACATCAATTGTCCAATTGCCCGCACAACGCGTTCAATATCGACATACCATCCGTTATGTTCGCCCTCTTCGAAAAAAAGCTGGGAATGATAACGGGCACCGGACAGTTGAGTCAGGCGCATCGGCCCGACATTCAGGTAGCTGGCCTGGATGAGTTCCAGAAGGGCAGCATCCTCCCGCGCGAACAGCATGTTCGAAACCCCGGCACCATGTCCCGCAACCACAAGGCGCGCCTCGCGGAACATTTGGATCTGCTCCCGAACCGGCTTTCCCGTGGCAAGATAAATCTCGAATCCCAACCCGCGCAGGCGCTCGATGAGGGCCTCCTCGTTTAGGATCGGACGTGCCTTCGTATCCTGACGAGATAGGTAGATCAAACGATCGCCACGATCGATCCGAAGAAGACCGGAATTTTCAAGAATTTTCTGTTGAAACGCCACACGCTCCGCGACCAGGACAGGCTGCGGAACGGAGCGACCAAGCAAATGGTCGCAATAAAGCGTCCGATCCGTTGTGACGTACTCGTCACGATCAAGGTCGATGATCTCAATGCGGTCGTTCCCCGCGAGGAGAATATCCAGATACTCCCTTCTAACGCCATTCAATTTTCCTGTTATAATATATACTTTCTCTATATATGTATTCTCGATGGCCTGTTGGCAAAGAGCGATCGCATTCAATGCCTCGGCCAGGAAATGATAGTAATTGTCATACAGATGATTAAAACCCATGATGGACACGCCCGGAAGATGGCGGCGGGGATGGGGCCGTTGCAGGCCGGTCCAGATGGGCTGGTAGAGCGACGTATAAAGATACGGTATCAAATAATCGCTTCCGTGAACGGGCACGCCGTCGGAAAAAATGAATCCGGAACCTCCGATGACGCAATTCGGTAATTCATTAATCGATAGGTCAAGCCATTTCGACGCGAACATGCCGCGCCATCTTTCCAGCGTCTTGGCGCGCTGGTCGTTATCATAGATCGCCTCGTCCACAATCACGGCAGGTTCATGAATGACACGGTAGTTGAGCAGATCGATGGGGTTGGCGGGTGTCGTGTAAAGGGCGCGTCCAAGTCTTCGAGGACTCTGGAACCCCTCCAGAAAAAACCCGCCAGCCCGACCGTGCGGCTGCAATATCTTTGCCTCGATGAACTCCAGATCCTGGCCGGGCGTAAAAGGCAACGCATTGAAACCACGTATCACAAACGCCGACATCTCAAAAACCGGTTGCTCGAAAAGATGATTAGGCCGATGCCCCAGTTCATTGAAATCGATATCGCCCGGCTGATCCAGGGGAACAATCCAGGGCGCGCGAATATCGAAGGTTGCCCCCCCGCCATAATGTTCAACCCGATAGACACTCGTCTCTCGTCCGATCCGGCTAAAGAACTTTAAGTCTATTTCACCGATCAGACAATTTTCCTGGTAATTTTCATGATGGCTCTTATAGCCCAGCGCCGCGAGATAAGTCCGGGGCTGCGAACTTGGTTCATAGAACATGACAACGGAAAAGCGGCGGGCGGCCTCCTTTATGAATTTTCCGGCACTTTCGAGATCGGGAGCATGCGTCAAAACCAGGGCAGTCAGGAGAATCTTTGCCTCAGGGAATGAAGCTGCATCATCCAGAGTGTCAATTTCCTGTACATCATAGTTCACGAAGGTTCTTGGCAGCGTCCCTTGGAATGGCCACATCGTCCTGAGAATCAGGATTTTCTCTCTAGCGCCCATCGACATACCACATACCTTTTTTACGTATTGTAGAACTCTAGGACGATTGCTCTACGCAGCTAGCTGCGTCGATGATCATGTTGAGCATTTTGAGTTGGTTCTCGCGATAGCATGCCTTGCGGGCCACCATTATGGAGATCAGGTCGGCGAATTTCTTTCTATATAAATCGCCGTTATCACCTACCGCCTTCCTGACCTCATCATCCTCCATCAGACTGTCATATTCTTCATGGTACCTGTCAGCGATCAGGCTGATATCTGGAAAACACGGATTTCCTGATGTCGAGCGATCCTCGATCTCGAACTTCTCCAGAAAATAACGCACAAGCTCCTCGTGAAACGCCACATCGCGTATCTCGGCGCTCTTGGGATGATCGCCGCGATTCCGCGATGATTTCCAAATAAATTCTTCGATCGATTTGAAATAATAATGATATATGACAGCAAATCTGCTGTCGGGATCGTCATTTACGTGCTTTCCCAATACACCATGACGCTCCTCATGCAATCTTGTCCTGATAAGAGAACCCACGCTATTTCGTCTGATAAACGAGTAATTGTCATATTCAATCGGAAAATGAGGATATGAGGTCGCGGCTCTCTGGGGCCTGAATGCGGTCTTGATCTTGTTCGCCTCATGATAGCCAGACCGGGAAAATCTTTCGAAGAAGGGCCTGTCTCGCCACACTATCTGGCCGCCACTCCCAATATTAATCCAGTCAAAAGCAACGCTATCAGTCTCCCGCCTCTCGATAAAAGAGAAATATTGCTTAAGATCAGCGAAGGCCCTTCTATCGTAGACAAACAATTCATCAAGATCGACGATCAGAACCCATTTATAATCCAATATTTCCGGCACAAATGACAGGCAATGGCTATATGCCTTCCCCTGGACATTAACGCCTTCTCCGGACACAGTTTCGAAATAGGAGACGAATCTCCGCTTCTCCATGGAAGCCAGAATTCTCTCTGAATGATCGATGCAGTCATTTATATATATAAATGCCTTTTCAAATCCTATCGACTTGTAATAGGAAATCCATTCCGCGAGATATATTCCCTCGTTTCGGGCGGTCGCCAGAACACAGAAATCCTTTCTGGGCTCGACCCTCGCTCGTATGGCCCGAACGATTATTTCGACTGGGCAACGGGGGCGCACGCCGAAACCTTCAGGCGGCACGATTCCCCAACTCAGGAAATCATATCGTTCATCTATCAGATTGCCCGGCTTCTCGTAGCCATCCCGGTCACGCAGCCACCTTATCAGGGGTCGAAGCGCATTCTCACTCCACACATCCCTGTTGCCATCGCAAATAACCTCAATCCACTCCGGATCATTAACAATATACCCCGCAAAATCCTCCAGGGTTTCCAGTGCGATCTTCTTTACGCTGGCCAGAAGCCCATCCAGGAGAAGTCGCTTCTCATGACAGGAAATATATTTGCGGTCAATTCCGGCCTCTATGTATTCGTTGAATTTGAATATGGATTCATAGATCTTTCCGGCGTAAGACCGATCTTGTTCATCTTCGATTGATATGTCGTCGAGCGTAAAAAGTTCCCACTCCATGGCCTGACGGCGCTCGCAGAAATAATATCCATCCGGATGACTGGATAAGAAAAGACCGGTCCCCGGAATGACAAGAGCAACCGCTCCGCTCTCATCACGACGGAGATCGACATAATGAAACCTGCTCACATAGGGGTCGAAATCAAAAGAGAACGGGCCGCCCCGGCTAAACATCAGATAGCCGCCGTTTTGCTCGCTTTCCGGCACCAGAAGCGTCATGCGGGTGCCCGTCTCCTGGTTCCGGCCCGGTTTTATGTGCCCGTCCTCGACTACCATCGGCCGCCCGAAATGGTCCGTAACCCTGTAGGTCTTATACATCTCGTTCCCCGAACGATGGCGTGCCTGCGATGGCTGATTCAGGATTCTGTCCGGTTGATTCACGGCACGGACGTCCTCTGCCAGTTCATGAAACGCGCCACGCAACGATCTTTCATAACGGACTCCGCTCCGAAACGACCGACGTCAGTCCGACTGCCGTGACGCGGAGGAAAGGGAGGAAGTGTCCTTTATATGCGTCACCTCCCTGGCTGCCTGTCCAGCGGGAAGGGAGAAATATCTTGTCTCCCCTTCAGACCCGGCCTCGGAAAATCCACACTGAATATAGATATTCCGGCACGGCGTATTATCCTTCGTATATGTGATGCTCGCGCGAATCTCGCGATTGTCTCCCTGCTCTCTCATGATGGAGGCGATTTTTCCAACCGCGAATTCCTCGACACCCATACCGAGGACGCGGCAGCTCATGACATACTGGACGATCTCGCTTCCCTTGACGTAGACGACGCCGACCAACCCATATTCCGTGAATTTATCCGCAACGTGGAACGCGAATATGCGGCCGCCCGCTGCCAGAAAGCCCGAGACCTCCTCGAACTGCCATCTTTTCCCGGTGGTGTTGAACTGGTTCGTCTTGTTCGTCAGTTCGATCGCACGGCCGAACTCGGCCTGCTGAATGGAACTGATTTCAATGAAGGCAACTTCGCACCTAAGGGACTTCAGAAATTCCTCCCGGCTCATGGAACTGCGTGTTTCCTCGCGCCGGATCTGGCCCCGGATCATCTCCTCGCGCCTTTCCGATTCGGTCGTCATCCGGACGATCTGGGTTTCGGCCGCCCACAGAAGAATACGACGGGTCAGGTAAGGGTTTCCGCCGATCGTGCGGATATCCGGAAAAGCCGAGGCAACGGCCTCGCGCTCCACCGGATTATCGTCGACGAATATGACGCTCTTGGGCTTTACGTTGAATTCCTGGCATATTTCCTCGATGTTTTTCGCCTTCGGCTCCCAATTGACCTTGATGGAGGCAAAATCGTCCAGCGAGATGAATCTGGGGTCCACCACATCGTCCCACCGTTCCCTGACATGCTCGAGATCGTTCTTGGAACAGAGCGCGACCAGGATGCCCCGTGCGCGCAGATAATGAACAGCTTCCCATAAGCCCAGGGGCCAGCCATCCCTGCGCGGCCACGGCATGGTATCGCTCCGGTAGTTCTCGGCAATCTGGCCGCGCCATAGCGTATTATCGAGATCGAAGACCACGACCTTGACCTGGTCGACCTGCCGGACCGTTCGGTACAGGCACTCGGCCTGGCGAAACGCCGCGCGCAGGAACTGTTCTTTCTTTATGTCATACACATGGCTGATATCCGGAATGGGCTCATTCCGTGGAATGGCATTAAAATCATCCCAATCCTGGTAGATCACGCCGCCATGAGAATAGAAATAGATGATGTCGTCCAGCACATATTGCTTCCCGATCGAAGACGCCACGGAATTTATGTCCGCGACATAGGCGTTGTCATATTCCGACACTTTCTTCGCGAGATAGGCATTCAGTTCCGTGACGATCCAGCACAGGTCCCTCGCGCCGAACCCGTCATGAAGGCTGGGCGCCGTGCTGCGCTGCGGGACGATGAAATTGGAAACGAACGTCAATATCTTATGCCGGATATTGTAGGCCATTGCCGTTTCAAGCATGGCGTCGATGACGTTATATCCGTCCCGCAGGATTTCCTCGCCGAAATCCGCCTTCAGAAAATTCTGGCCCCAGATCACCCGGTCGCTGATGACGCTGCGCAGGGGTATCTGCACATACTGAAAATTATACTCCGTGATCGGGGCCGGCGGATCGTTCGGAATTTCGCTGATGAAATTATACGGTATGTAGTCGAACGACATATCCGGATATAATCCGCTGAATCCCTCGAAATACAGCGACGTCAGGCACGAGCCGATCAGCAGAACGCGGTTGATGCCGCTGTCGGATACTTCCAGCTCGTCGGGGAAGAGATAATCGACGTCTCGCACGACACTGGATTCGGCTGTCGGCTGGTTCACGGACATATCTTCTGGCACCCTGTCATTACGCGTCATAATAAACTTCGTTTCCGGAACGGCCGGGCAGCACAATATGACTTTATCGATACGCCCATCGGATTCCATTATTCCAACGGACTCCCACATAGCGAGGCCGTTTTTATTCATTATGACGATCTTGCCGTCACGCGCCTCCCAGAATTTCTCATTATCGTGAACATATCCTTCCACATGTCCACTTTTATCGAGAATGAAATTGTCCGAGAGCGCATCGCCTGAGAGAGGGCCGAAAATGAACGGAACCCCGGACACTCTCGCTGACAGGCCGGGTGCGGATTCGTCGCGGTTCGTGACAATTTTCATCTCAGATCCATCTGTCGAAAATGATAATGTACGGCCATTGCATTCGCTTTTTGTCCTGCGCACTTCAGGATCCCGGCATCGACGACTCGTACGTTTTTTGAATATGATTCTTCAAAAATTGCCACCGCAGACGCGCCTGCGTTTTAGGACGTTCTTTCACACAGACGCTCCTCTCCGACAGATGGCGTCGGTAGGCTCCCTTTCGGATATGATGGATTTCCCCTAAACGCGCCATCACGGAATCAATATATTTTCTTCCTTACCTTTTTCTTAATTTCCTTTTCTTCAAAAATTTTACTTTTTTTTTACCCTACCCGATTAGAAAGGGTGTTCTTTTGATATTTTGCATGAGGTGGCAGATGGCGGATACTGCGGCGTTTTCATTCTGCCATTATTGTTCACATATTTCCCTTTTTCAAAAAAGATTCTTCGGAAAAAAGGGCCCGTTCGCGGATCGATTATAATGCTTGGCGTCATTGCTCGACTCAATGACATCGCAGCACGCATTGACATGCAATCGATAATATATGTCTGCGGTTGCCATCTTCGTCGTGGAGCAGAGTTCGGCCTTTTATACAATCGAAGGTATATAGCCTAATTATGACTCCATATATCGATAGATTCGTGAGAGATATATGCAATCATCATATTCATATTCTGGCATATCGATATGATAATTTGCAGGGCATTTCGCTCTCTCCTGATGTCCTCCTGCCTCGATTGGAATATTTACAGCGCGTGCATCCCCGTGCACGTGACATCACAATGGGGATCGGCTTCTGTCGGTTGGTGTCGGGCGAACCACGCGCGTCAGAGGTGTTCGAGTTTCTGGCCATGGTTACGCGATCACCTCTGGCCCGCTTCTTTCTGCTGATCACACGAATGCATTTCAGCGGTCACGACGTGGCCGCAACCGAACTTCATGCGCTTTTAAGCGAAACAGCGATCATCTTTCCCGAAATCGCCTTCACGCTGTTCAGCACCATCGCCGACGCCAGTCACGGCCCAGGGTGGTGCGGCATGATGGCCGACGGAGGACTGGTTGTAGGCCTGCCCGATCACACGACGGGCCGCCTCGTCCTGTACCATGACGGGCGAGAGCAACCGGTCGACCTGGCCTTGCGTGCGCAATGTCCTGGCTATCAAATCTGGGATGTCACGCCGTTCGATCTGCCGCCTAGTCTTCCGCGCATCGATATCCTTCAGGACGGCCGCAATCTGCTGGGCAGCAGCATCGACAGTAGCGCGATATGGAACTTCGAAGCCTTTATTGAGGGCAGTCCCGAAGGACTAAGCGGCTGGTGCCGCTACCCCAGCAATCTGCATGCGGGCGACAGGATTCGGATACAGACGGCCGGCGAAAACCGATTGCTGTTTGATGGTACAATCAAACCAGGCGGCAACAGCCTGTCCGGCAAACCACCTGATATATACGCCTCGCTCTTGCAGGTCGAGAAGCCGCGCACGGAGTTCGTTATTCCCTGGCAGGAGTTGCAAGGCGCCCGGACAGAAGCCGTCACCGTCACCGATCGCTTCGGCCGCGCTTTTTACGGCAGCCCGATCGATCCCCTCGCCGGACAGCGCTATGCTCGTGCACAGGCTGAATGGGTCGCCACCCGGTTCCCCAGCGGCCACCCCACGCCGGTGAAGCCCTCCTTCAGCCAGCCGTTTCCCACGCTTTACACGCCCCGTTTCGCTAGACAGGAAATTGAGGCAACGACTCATCCCAACCGCCGGGTCGCGGTCATTATCACGGTTTATCGCGGCTATGAAATCACCAGAACCTGCATTACACGGGTTTTACAACATCGCGACCTGCGTAATCGCGTTGTCATCGTCAATGACTGCTCTCCCGACCCACGCATTACCGCCTTCCTCGATACGCTCGTCGAACTGGCGGGCGTAACGGTCCTGACCAACCCCCAGAACAAGGGATTCACCTTCTCGGCCAATCGCGGCCTGCACACCGTTGCGCCAGATGAAGATGTTATCTTGCTGAATAGCGATACGCTGCCGCCGCCACGTTGGATCGATGCGCTGCAGCGCACGGTTTATCGCGCGCCCGATATCGGCACGGCCACGCCTTTGTCCAACGCGGCGACCATCTTCAGCTATCCGCGCTCAGATAGCATCAATCCCATTCCATCCTATGAAAGGGTCGTCGAGATTGCGGAACTATTGGCCGCCCGTGACGACAATGCGTTGATCGACGTTCCCACTGCCCATGGCTACTGCATGTATATCCGCGCGGAGTGCCTGCATCAGACAGGCCTTTTTCGGGAGGATGTTTTTGCGCAGGGCTATGGTGAGGAAAATGATTTTTGCCGCCGTGCTGCTGCTCTGGGATGGCGGCACGTGGCGTGTCTGGGCACCTATGTCGGCCATGCGGAAGGGCAATCCTTCAGCGCGGTCCGTAACGACCTGATCCGCCGCAATCTGGCGATCCTCAACGGCCTGCATCCCGGATATGACGGGATGATTCAGGCATGGCTGGCGCGCGATCCGCTGGCCCCCCTGCGTCGCGATCTGGATCTGGTCCGCCTGCGCGATACGATCCGCGAACGGCCTGTAACAGCACTGATAACCCACGATAGGGAGGGGGGCGTCCAGCGTTTCGTTCGTGAACGCGCATGCAACAACTTGGAAACTGGACGGATGTCCCTGATCATTTCGCCCGGTCATACTGACGGTACGGCCGAATCATGCTGGAAGATCGAACCCTTCCTGCCGGAAGACTACCCGAATATCATCATGCCCCGACATGGTATGGAGCTGCGCACGCTCTTCGTCGCGCTCGGTTGCGACCGGATCGAGATCCACAGCTATGTCGGTGCCGGAATCCGGGACGTTCACCGGATATCTCGCTTCGGTATCGATTATGTCGTCTATCTCCATGATTATTCATGGCTCTGTCCGCGCATTACATTAGTATCGTACAACGATCTATATTGTGGCGAGCCGACTCCGGACATTTGCCAACGCTGTGTCACCGATCTGGGCTCCCAGAACGATGACGACATCGCTCCATCGCTGCTGAGGGAGTTGAGCGACGATTTGTTCCAGCGAGCTAAGGCCGTCATCGCGCCCAGCCAGGATGTCGCCCATCGATACCGCCGCCATACCAGCGCCTCGGTGACCCTAGCCTCGTGGGAGCCGGCGACACCACTTCGTGCCGCCATTTTTCCTCCCAAAGCGCCGCAGGACATACGTCGAATATTATTGATCGGCGCCATCAGCAAAGAGAAAGGATTCAATATCCTGCTCGCCCTGGCCCGGCACATCGCGGATAATGCCCTGCCGTTGCGCTTTGTCATTATCGGCTTTACCTGCGATGACCAGCGCCTGTTAGCCACCGGCGTAGTCGAGATTACCGGACGATACAGCAGCGAGGAACTGCCTGCGCTGATTCGGGCCCACCCCTGCGACTGGGGCTTTCTGCCGGCAATCTGGCCGGAAACCTGGTCTTTTGTCCTGACCGAATTCTGGCGACAGGAATTGCCCGTGATCACATTCGATATCGGAACACCAGCCGAACGAGTCCGGGCCACCGGCAATGGGTGCGTCATTCCCTTGCATCTGTCTGTCGCCTCTCTTGCCATGGTGCTGATGAACCCATGGCAGATCCCCCCGCACTGACATGCAAGGCACAACGAAGAGTATCGATAACGAAAAACGATTATAAAACAAAAGGATTCAGAAAATGAAATTATACCTTGCCTTAAACGAACACGGCACCCACGGGGACATTGCGTTACACACAAAGCTCGCCGTTCTGTCTGCAAGGAAACACTCTGATTTAGACATTAAAATGTTATATATCGGGCGAAGAAACGAATTTACTCAATGGCTGGAGACACATGGGGTCGAAATACTTGATCAACATCTTCCATACTATGATTTAATCAAGCGCTTGTCCGATGAGGGAAAATATAATCTATCAACCGTTGGGCATTGGCTCAGAACAAACGTCTGCCTGACGACAAATGATGACTATGTATTGTACTCCGATATTGATGTTTTGTTTCTGTCAAACCCCATTGGGTTGGAAAGAGAACCATCATATTTCATGGCCGCTCCCGAATTCAAAAAGGACGGATGGAATTATTTCAATGCGGGGGTAATGCACATCAATGTGCGTAAATTTCAGGAGACGTACCCCGAATTCGAAAAATATATAAGAAAAAATATAGAAGAAAAGACTTATCAGTTCCATGACCAGATTGCCTACAATACTTTCTATCGCGGAAAGTGGGAAAAACTCGCCCTCGAGATGAATTGGAAAGTATACTGGGGTGCAAATAAAGAGGCGAAGATATTGCATTTCCATGGCCCGAAGCTGGGAGCCATCAATGCGATTCTCTCAGGACAGTGGGATTGGAACAACGAGCACGGCCGACAGATCGGCAGTATTTTTGCACAAAACATCAGTTCATATCGGTATTATATCGCCTTCTTACTCGATTATATCGACGAACTTTCACATCATGAACGCGAGTTCATCCTGGATATTCATTACAATATGAGTAGAGATTTTGATACCTCTCGCTATAAGCCAGATACGACTTTCATGAATTTCAAGATGTTTCCAGAAGATTAGAAAAAATCACAACCTGACAAACTCGTCGAAATTACGAATCACCCTCCAGGAACCGATGATGTAGAGTGCATTGTGATTGTTCAAATTCTCACAACGCACCCTCAACACCAATCTTGAAATAAGGCCCTACGACCAGCGCCACGCCTCGATCTCCGGCATGTCACGGCCATGTTCCGCAATATAGCGGGTATGATCGACCAGCTTGTCGCGGATCGCCTGCTTGGCATAGGCGGCGCGGGTCGCCAGTCCCGGCACGCGGTCGATGACGTTCGAGACCAGATGGAACCGGTCGAGATGATTGCGCACCACCATGTCGAACGGCGTCGTGGTCGATCCTTCCTCGCGGAACCCGTGGACATGGAAATTCCGCGCATTCGCCCGGCGATAGATCAGCTTGTGGATCAGCTGCGGATAGCCGTGGAAGGCAAAGATCACCGGCCGGTCGATCGTGAACAGCGCATCGAAGGCCGCGTCATCCAGCCCGTGCGGGTGCTGGCTGGGGGAATCCAGCGTCATCAGGTCCACGACATTGATCACGCGCACCTTCAGATCCGGCGCATGCTCGCGCAGCAGCTTGACCGCCGCCAGGGTCTCCAGCGTCGGCACATCGCCGGCACAGGCCATCACCACGTCGGGCTCGCCACCCTTGTCGTTGCTGGCCCATTCCCAGATGCCGATGCCCGCCTCGCAATGGCGGATCGCATCGTCCAGCCCCAGCCATTGCGGCTCGGGCTGCTTGCCGGCCACGATCACGTTGATACGGTCCCAGCTTTGCAGGCAGTGGGCGGTGGTCCACAACAGGGTATTGGCATCGGGCGGCAGATAGACGCGGGCGAACTCGGCCTTCTTGTTGATCACATGGTCGATGAAGCCCGGGTCCTGATGGCTGAAGCCGTTATGGTCCTGGCGCCAGACATGCGAGGTCAGCAGATAGTTCAGCGACGCGATCGACCGCCGCCACGGCACCTCGGCCGCGGTCTTCAGCCATTTGGCATGCTGGTTCACCATCGAATCAATGATGTGGATAAACGCCTCGTAGCAGGACAGGAAACCGTGCCGCCCGGTCAGCAGATAGCCTTCCAGCCATCCCTGGCAGGTATGCTCGCTCAGGATTTCCATCACATGGCCGTCGCGCGCCAGATGGTCGTCATAATCAAAGGTTTCGGCGTTCCACGCCCGGTTGGTAGCATCCAGCACCGCGTTCAGGCGGTTGGAATTGTTCTCGTCCGGCGACAGAACCCGGAAATTGCGCGACTCCAGGTTCAGCTTCATCACGTCGCGCAGCCAATCGCCCATCACGCGCGTGCTCTCGCCGGTCTCGTGCCCCGGGCCGGTAACCGGAACCGCATAATCGGCAATGTCGGGCAGCCGCAGCGGGCGCTTCAACTGGCCGCCATTGGCATGCGGGTTGTCGCTCATCCGCAGCGTGCCGGCGGGCGCCAGGGCCGCGATCTCGGGGAACAGCCGCCCGGATTCGTCGAACAGCTCTTCCGGCTTGTAGCTGCGCAGCCAGCTCTCCAGCGCCTGCAGGTGCCCCGGATGCGTCAGGTCCGAGAACGGCACCTGGTGCGACCGCCAATAGCCCTCGGTCCGCAGCCCGTCGATCTCCTTCGGGCCAGTCCAGCCCTTGGGGCTGCGCAGCACGATCATCGGCCAGGCCGGGCGCTCGGTCTTTCCATCCCCGCGCGCCGCCTTCTGGATGGCGGCAATACGGTCGAACGCCAGATCCATGGCCGCCGCCATCTTCTGGTGCATCGGGTCCGGATCATGCCCCTCGACGAAGATCGGCTCATAGCCATAGCCACGCAGCAGCGCCGCCAGTTCACGGGGCGCGATGCGGGCCAGGATCGTCGGGTTGGCGATCTTGTAGCCGTTCAGATGCAGGATCGGCAGCACCGCGCCATCGGTCGCGGGATCGACGAATTTGTTGCTGTGCCACGAGGTCGCCAGCGGCCCGGTCTCGGCCTCGCCATCGCCGATCACGCAGGCCACGACCAGGTCCGGATTGTCGAACGCCGCGCCATAGGCGTGCGACAGCGAATAGCCCAGCTCGCCACCCTCATGGATCGAACCCGGCGTGGTGGCGGCCGCGTGGCTGGGAATGCCGCCGGGGAACGAGAACTGCTTCATCAGCCGCCCCAGCCCGTCCAGATCCTGCGACACCTCAGGGAAATATTCGCTGTAGGTGCCTTCCAGATAGGTGCTGGCGACGATACCCGGTGCCCCATGCCCCGGCCCGGCGATGAAGAGCACGGACGTATCGCGCGCCCGGATGATGCGGTTCAGATGCAGCCAGAGGAAATTCAGTCCCGGCGTGGTGCCCCAATGGCCCAGCAGGCGCGGCTTGGTATGCTCCAGTTGCAACGGCTCGCGCAGCAGCGGATTGGCCATCAGATAGATCTGCCCGACGGACAGGTAATTGGCGGCATGCCACCAGCGATTGAACAGGGCGAGTTCGGTTTCCGAAAGAGGCGCGACCGACGGGGCCTCCGAGAGGGGCTCGTTCATTTTCGTTCCTTCCCTTTGACGTTTCCGGCCGGCGTCATGCCCGTGCCGGGACTATGCCTGCATCAGACCCGGGCCGGCATTAGACTGGCCGCGACGTGACGGCGGATCATGCTTTCCTCGTCCGTCGGAATCACCCGGACTTCCACCGCGCTGTCCGGGGTGCTGATCACGGCCGCATGGGCATCGTTCGCGGCCGGGTCCAGCCGCACGCCCAGCCAGGACAGGCGGGCGCAGGCCGCCTGACGGATGGCCGCATCATGCTCGCCGATCCCGGCGGTAAAGACCAGCCCGTCCAGGCCGCCGAGCACCGGGATCATGCCGCCGATCTGCTGCACCAGGCGATAGGTGAACATCTCCAGCGCCTCGCGGGCGGCCGCATCGCCAGCCGCGCGCTCCTGCAGGTCCCGCACGTCGCTGGACACACCCGACAGGCCCATCAGGCCGGCCTGATGGTACAGCACCTTCTCGATCCCCGCCGCATCCAGCCCCTCGGCGCGCATCATGTACAGCAGCACGCCCGGATCGATCTGCCCGCAGCGCGTGCCCATCACCAGCCCGTCAAGGACTGAGAAGCCCATCGTGGTCTCGATGCTGCGCCCCGCCGCCATCGCACACAGGCTGGCGCCGTTGCCCAGATGCGCCACGATCGTCCGCCCCGCCGCCAGCCGCGGCGACAGGCCGGGCAGACACGAGGCGATATATTCATAGGACAGGCCATGGAACCCATACCGCCGCACACCCTTCGCCCCATAGCTGGCCGGCAGCGGCAGGCGCGTCGCGGTGACGGGCAGCGTGTGGTGGAAGGCCGTATCGAAACAGGCGATCTGCGGCAGGTCGGGCCGCAGCGCCAGCAGGGCACGGATCGGCCCCAGGCTGGCCGGCTGGTGCAGCGGCGCCAGCGGCGTCAGCGCGTCCAGCCGCGCCAGAGTCTCAGGCGTGATGCGGATCGGGGCTGCATATTCGGGCCCGCCATGGACCACGCGATGCCCCACCCCCAGCAGCGGCACGTCCCCCAGATGGGACGTCACCCAGTCCAGCAGGCTGGCCACCGGGCCATGATGCGGGTCCTCACCTTCCGGGGCCGGCTCCGGCCAGGTCTGGTCGACCAGCACCGCACCGTCGGCCCCGGTGGCGCGGAAATGCGGATGGGTATGCAGCCCTTCCAACTGGCCATGCGCAATGCGGCGCGCCTCGGCCCCCGGCTCCTGATGGAACAGGGTGAACTTTACGCTGGAAGAGCCGGCATTGAGTGCAAGAATTGCCGTCGCCATGGAAGCATCGTTCCCTGTGTTGTCCGCTATGCCACGTACCCTAACGCCCGGCTGGGGCATGGATCATTGACCCGTATCAAGGTTCCTTGGGCAAGCGTTCCCGTTCTTTTTTGAAAAAAAGAACCAAAAAACTTTTGATTTTTAAAGGGGAAATCCAACGGGCTTCGTACGATGCCAACGGACAAAAGTCTTTTTGCTTCTTTTTCTTCAGAAAAAGAAGATCCTTAAGACCCGCCCCGCACGATATCCCCCAACACCCGCACCGCCCGCTTGCGCGCCTGCGCCGCATCGCACCCCAGCGCGATCAGGGCAGGAATCTGGGCAGGCCGACGCAGAACGCTGAGGAGAATCCCCCCCAGCCCGATCCCACCATCAGGCCGCAGCGCCAGCACCGCCGCCGGCGGCAAAGTCCGGCCCGCCGGGTCGCACACCACGCGCAAAACGGCGAATGGCAGACCGGCCCGTTCCGCACCTTCGGCGACGAAGCCGCTTTCCATGTCCAACCCGGCGCAGCCGGTCGTCCGGAACAGCGCACCCTTGCGCCCGGCGGTCGCCACGATGTCGTCGCTGTGCAGCAGGTCGGTACCCACCCGGTCGGGCCGCTCATCGCCCAGCCAGGCCAGCAGGGAGGGCGCCGCCGCCAGAATCCGCCCATCGGGCAGCCGCACATGCCGGGGCACCAGCACCGCGCCGGGCCGAAGATCGGGATCGAGCCCGGCCGCCAGCCCGAACGACAGGATCGCATCCACCCCGTGCCGTACCAGTTCATCGACAGCGGCCCGCGCCCCCTCGGCGGTGGCACCGCTGATACCGACCCGCGCGGCAGGCAAGGCAGCGCGGACCAACGCGGCCTCGGCCTCCATCCCGACCACGACACCCAAGCGCGCCGGCACCACGTCAGGTCCGGGCACGATCAGAAACCGAACGCGACGCGGCGGGTATTGCTGGATTCCAGATTGCGGTAGCGCGCCAGCGCCATCAGCGGGAAGAACTGCCGATAGCCGTGGTAACGCAGATAGAAGACCTTGGGGAACCCAACGGCGTTATACGGGTCCTCGTCCCATTCCCCGTCTTCCTTCTGCGTGCGGGCCAGATAGGCCATGCCCCGCGCCACGGCGGGGTCGTCACGCAGGCCGGCGGCCATCAGGCCCAGCGTCGCCCACGCCGTCTGCGACGGCAGGCTCTCGGTATAGATGCCCGCCGTGGCGCCCTCATAGGTCGCGCAATCCTCGCCCCAGCCGCCATCCTCGCGCTGGACCGAACGCAGCCAGTCCACCGCGCGCACAATGGCGGGGTCGTCATGCGACATGCCGGCGACGTTCAGCGCGCACAGCACCGACCATGTGCCATAGATGTAATTGGTGCCCCAGCGGCCGAACCAGCAGCCCTCGGCTTCCTGATCGGTGCGCAGATAGGCGATCCCCCGCTCGATCACCGGCCGATCCTCGGGACGGCCGAGCTGGGCGAGGAACGAGACACAGCGTGCGGTCACATCGGCGGTCGGCGGGTCCAGCAGCGCGCCGTGATCGGCAAAGGGAATATGGTTGAGGAATTCCATATTATTGTCGATGTCGAACGCACCCCAACCGCCATTGGTGCTCTGCATGCCAATGATCCACTGGCGCGCCCGCTCGATCGCCTCGTGATGGGCCGGGTCGCCCTCGCGATGCAGCAGCATCCCGACCACAGCCGTATCGTCCACGTCGGGGTAGTAATCGTTATTATACTGGAAGGCCCAGCCGCCGGGGGCCACATCGGGGCAGTTGATCGCCCAGTCGCCCTTCACATTCAGGATCTGCCGGTCCAGCAGCCACTGCGCGGCAGCGGCCAGCTTCTTCTTCGTCTCTTCGGGGCGAATACCCTCGGGGCCGGACGCGGCCTCGATCATCGCATGGCCGGCCAGGCCGGTATCCCAGATCGGCGAGACACAGGGCTGGCAATAGGCCTCGTCGCCATGCTCCACCAGCAGGCGCCGCACCGACTCCCACGCCGTCGCGGCGCGCGGGTCGCTGTCGGGCACGCCCAGCGCGCGATACATCATCACGGAATTGGCCATGGCGGGATAGATCGCGCCCAGCCCGTCCACCCCGTTCAGGCGCGGCTCGATGAAATCGACCGCCGCCTTGATCGCGCGGCGGCGCGTCGCCTCGGGGATCAGCCGCTCGCCGGGGCGGATCACCTTGTCCACATATTTGAACACCCGGCCCAGCGGCGACCGGTAGGGGCCACGGATCCAGTCCCGCACCTGTGCGGGCGGGGTGACGAACAATTCGGGCACATGCACGTCGCGCGGATTGATCGCGCGCGGCCGCAGCGCCGCCAGCACCAGCAGCGGCGCAATCACCGTCCGCGACCAGTAGGACATGTTCCAGACGGAGAAGAATGCCTTGCGCGGCAGCAGCATCAGCTCGACCGGCATCGCGGGCGTGGCGTGCCACGGCACCTCGCCGAACAGGGCCAGTTGGAAACGGGTGAAGACGTTGCTGCGCTCCGCCCCGCCATGGTCCAGGATCGCGGCGCGCGCGCGCGCCATGTGCGGCGCGTTGATATCGTCGCCGATCGCCTTCAGCGCGAAATACGCCTTCACCGAAGCCGACAGGTCGAACCTGCCGCCATGATAAAGCGGCCAGCCGCCATGATCGCCCTGGATGCGCCGCAGATACACGCCGATCCGCGCTTCCAGCGCCGGCTCGATCCGGTCCAGATAATGTTCCAGCAGCACATATTCCGCCGGAATGGTGGCGTCGGCTTCCAGCTCGAACACCCAGTGCCCGTCATCGTTCTGCCGGCGGCCCAGCGCCGCATGCCCGGCATCGACCGCCTGGTCGATCTCGATCATCGGTACGGCCAGGTCCGCGACATCGGCGGAAGGACGTTCAAGGGTATCGGTCGCGTTCACCATCATTCCATTGTCTCCCGCCCCCAAGGCGGGACCTGTGCAAAATGCCAGCCATTCACAATTCCGGCGGCTGGCTCATCGCCGGACAGGGTCGCGGGCGGCACGGGCCGCAGTCGCGCCGGACCTGATCGCACCTTCGATTGTCGCGGGCAATCCCGTCGCCGTCCAGTCCCCCGCCAGAAACAGGTTGCCCAGCCCGGTGCGCGCGGGCGGCCGCAGCCGCTCCTGCGCCGGGGTTGCGGCAAAGGTGGCCCGCCGCTCCCGCACCATGCGCATGGGGGGCATGTCCACCGGAAGGGGCTGTGCCAGGGCCGGATCGACCGCGGCACGAACCTCATCCCAGATCACGGCCGCCAGTTCGTCATTGTCCCGGTCGGCATAACGGTTGGCAGCGCTGACGGTCACCGACAGGATATCGTCCTTGACGAACACCCATTCGCTGACCCCGCCGACAACGCCGATAAAGCGCGCCCGGCCCAGCGCCCCGAGCGGCTTCGGCGCCGGGTCCAGGCGGAAATGGACATTGACGATGCTCTCGAACGCATCGGGCACGCGCAGGCCGGGCAGCACGCCGCCCAGCAGATCGGCCGCCACCGGCGCGGTCACCGCCATGATGACGATATCGTCCTCATCCACCGCCACCTCGCCATCCGGCAGGCGCAACCCCGTGACACGCCCATCGGCCGCCACGATGCCCGACACGCGGCACCCGGTGCGCACCTCCGCCTTCATCAGCGCCAGATGGTCCAGCGCCGGATCGACGAAGCTTTCCGACAGGCCGATGGCAGGGAAGCGCGGCAGGCAGGCCCGCCCCCCCTTGGCCAGGCTTTCGCGGATCACCGCCCCCAGCAGGGCGGCGCTGCCGGTCTCGCACATCGTGTTCAGGGCCGAGATCGCGAACGGCTCCAGCAGCCGGGTCGACAACATGCCCGGCAGCAGGCACTCCGCCACCGTCTGCTCCGGCCCCGCCTGCATCAGCCGGGTCAGCGACCGGATCTCCCCCAGCCGCATGCCCGGCACCCGCCGATGCTTCGACAGCAGCCAGAACGGGATCAGCCCCCGCGACAGATCCAGCGTCCAGCGCGACCGGTCGCCCAGATCGACGAAGGGAAAGATCGGCCGGTCGGGACCAACCAGCGTCTTTTCCGCCCCGATCAGGCCCAGATAGCGGAACACCGCATCATTGGCGGACAGCAGCAGATGGTTGCCATTGTCGATCCGACAGCCCAGATGCCGGTCGTAATAGGACCGCGCCCGCCCGCCGCAGGCAGGCCCGGCCTCGTAGACCGTCAGCCGGCCGCCGCTGCCCGCCAGCTCAACCGCCGCCGACAGGCCGGCCAGCCCGCCGCCAACAATATGGACATGCCCCGCCATCGCGTTATCCGACCAGCGCGCGGGCGGCGATCAGCAGCTTGCGCGGCCGCGACAGCGACACGCGCCGTTCCGGATGGCGCCAGCCCTGCCGCTCCTGCGCCGTCAGGATGGCGCCGTAAGTCGCCCCCATCAGCCGCGCCGGGCGCATCGCCTGCCGGTTGCACCGCGCCATCGCCCGATGGGCGGCGCGGAAATGGTCGCGCGCGCGCCCCGCCAGCACCCGGCACACGCCCTCCAGCCCCTGGGCACGCGGCGCCCGCGCGGGGTCGAGCGGCACATTGAAACGGGTCAGCAGTTCGCGCGGCAGATACAGCCGCCCGAGCCGCGAATCCTCCGCCACGTCGCGCAGGATATTCGTGATCTGCAACGCCCGGCCCAGATGATAGGCCACCTGATCGGCTTCCTCCGACGCATCGCCGAACACCCGCACCGACAGCCGCCCCACGGCCGAGGCCACACGGTCGCAATAGAGATCGAACGTCGCCTCGTCCGGCGCGACGACGGGGCCGCGCGCGTCCATCATCATCCCGTCGATCACCGCCTCGAAATCCGCCTGCCGCAGCGAGAAGCGCGCGATCACCACCGCCAGCACCCGGTCCAGCGCATCATGGGTCCGGCCTTCGTACAGGCCGGCAATCCGCTGCCGCCAGGCTTCCAGCCCCGCTTCCTTGTCCTCGGTTGCACCTTCATCGTCCGCCACGTCATCCACCAGCCGGCAGAAGGCATAGACGGCATACATGCCATAGCGCCGATCGGGCGGCAGGATGCGCATGCCCTTGCCGAACGAGGTGCCCGACGCGCTGACCACAGCCTCGACCTGCGCCAGATCGGCCGGATCGCATCCCAGGGGAGGAGCCTGAACCGTGCGTGCCCGCGTCAATTCCATTCCCGCCTTCCCGTTTCCGTCATCCGTTCATTCCGCAGCAGCGGTTTAGGGCGGATTGCCGCCCAAGACAAAATCCCGCCCATCAGGGAAGCACGCGCAGCGCGCCCACCAGTGACCCCACGGCATCGCCGCGCGTCAGCTTCACCCGCCCGGCCAGCGGGTCCTGCCGCCGCAACCGCGCGGCCAGCCGACGCGCCAGACCGACGATCACGGCACATTCCAGCCGCATGCGCCGGTCACGCACCAGCCCCGGCAGGCGCCCTGCCTCGTCATTCAACGCATCCACGCGGTCCAGCAGCGCATTCATCACCCGCCGCAGCCCCGGCGAGGCATAAGCCGCCCGCAGATCGTCCACCGACGCGCCCTCACGCGCCAGCCAGGGCAGCGGCAGATAGCAGCGGTCGAGCGTGCGCAGATCGTCCGCGCAATCCTGCAAATGGTTCAGCACCTGCAAGGAGGTGCACAGCGCATCGGACGGGCCGAAGGTGGCCGCACTCTCACCATGCAGCCCCAGCAGGAAACGCCCGACCGGATTGGCGGAATAGCGGCAGTAATCCGCCAACTCCTCCCACGATTCATACCGGTTCTTCACCGCATCGCGGCGAAAGGCCACGATCAGGTCGGTCGCGGTTTCGACCGGCACCCCGGTCACGGCCAGCGTCCGGCCCACGCGCACCGCCGTCTGGGCATCGCGACGCAGCGGCGCCTCACGCCGGCCCAGCACCACGTCTTCCATCGCATCCAGCCGCACGATCTTGGCTTCGGGCGTCAGCCGGTCATTGTCGACGATATCGTCGATCACCCGCGCGAAATCGTAGTAGGCATGCACATGCGGCCGCAGCCGTCGGCTGATCAGCAGCGAACCGACGGGAAAATTCTCGTCCGCCGCCCCCTTGCCGGACGACACATCCTCGGTCCCCCATACGTCCTGATCGGTTCGCAGGGCGTCCTGCCGGCTCTGGGTCGCGTTCACATGCTGTCCTGTCATTTTGGCGGGGCGTTCCCGGTGGGTTCACGATAGGCGCGGCTTTTCCACACCACGCCGCGCCCCCGATGATGGTCGACGGCCGACCCGATGGTGGCGGCGGTATAGAATACGGCCACCAGCGGCAACAGCAGCGCCCAGGCCGGCGAGAGGCGGAAGCGCCGCAGCGTCGGCACGAAGGACGCCATCGAGGCGACCCAGGCCAGGGCGCCCAGCAGGCGCGGCAGCCCATGCCCGAACAGCGCCAGCAGCATCGGCGCAATCCAGACCAGCACCATGCCCAGCACGGTGCCCGCCAGCATCAGCGGCGAATAGCGCAACTGCACATAGGCGGTACGGGCCACCATGCGCCAGACATCGGCCGGGTGCGGATAGGGCCGGATCGAACGCGCCAGCCGGCTGTGCCCCAGATAGAGCCGCCCCCCGCTGCGCTTGACGTGCATGGCCAAGGTGCAATCGTCGATCAGCGCGCCACGCAGCGATTCAATGCCGCCAATGCGCGCCAGCGCGGCACGATGGATCAGGATCGACCCACCCGCCGCCCCGGCAACGCGACTGCGCGGATCGTTGACCCGCGCGAACGGATAAAGCAGCGCGAAGAAGAAGACGAAGGCCGGCACCAGCAGCTGCTCGGCCACGCTGGCGCAGTTCAGCTCCACCATCTCCGACACCATGTCCAGCCCGTCGGTCCGGGCCTTGGCCACCAGGGTCGCGACATGGGCCGGATCATGGGTGATGTCGGCATCGGTCAGGAACACGTAGCCATTATCCTCCGGCACCTGACGCCGAGCCTCGGCCACGCCCTGGGCAACGGCCCACAGCTTGCCGCTCCAGCCCGGCGGCCGTTCGCGGCCGGTCACGACGGTCAGCCGGCGCAGCGGGTCGGGCACCGCGCGCGCCAGGTCGCCGGTGCCGTCAGTGCTGCTGTCATCCACCAGGATCAGGCGGAGCGGGCCAGGATAGGACTGCCCCAGCAGAGATCCCACACAAGCCTGGACCGATCCGGCCTCGTCCCGGGCCGGAACGACCACACAGACCGGCGGCCAGTCGGCCGCCCCAGGGAGGGGAACAGGGTCCAGAATCGGCCCCCCCTGCCAGAAACGGCCATGGAAACAGATCAGAACCAGCCAGATCAGGGCGCAGAGCAGCGCCGTCAGCAGCAGGAGCATCGTCTTGGCGTCCGTCTTATTTCAGCATGCCGCTCTGGCGGAACCACGCCACCGCATCCGTCACCGCGCCCTGCGCCGGACGCGGGGCATAACCCAGCTCCCGCTGGGCCTTGGCGGAGGAAAAGAACATCTTCTTCCGCGACATGGCCAGCATCTCGCGCGTCACGCGCGGCGCGATGCCGAACCCGCGCGACAGCCATTCCGACGCCACCGCCACCGGCCAGATCACCTCCTGCGGCAGGCTGATGCGCGGCGGCTTCACGCCCGCGATCTGCGCCGTCATGGCGAACAGCTCGTTCAGCGCCAGGTTCTCGCTGCCCAGGATGTATTTCTCGCCGATCCGCCCACGCTCCAGCGCCAGGGCGTGCCCCTCCGCCACATCATCGACATGGACGATGTTCACACCGGTATCGACATAGGCCGGCATCTTTCCGGCCGCACAATCCAGGATCATCTGGCCGGTGGGGGTGGGCTTGATGTCGCGCGGCCCCACGGGGGTCGAGGGATTCACGATCACTGCCGGCAGGCCGCGCTCACGCACCAGGCGCAGCACTTCCTGCTCCGCCCGGTATTTCGAGCGCTTGTAGATGCCGATGACCGCATGCTCATGGACCGGCGTATCCTCGTCCGACACCGTGCCGTCACCGATCAGCCCCAGCGCCGCGACCGAGGAGCAATAGACGATCCGCTCCACCCCCGCTTCCTGCGCCGCCAGCATCAGCCGCCGCGTGCCCTCCACATTCGCCGTCATCATCGGCGCCGGGTCGGGCACCCACAGCCGATAGTCGGCGGCGACGTGAAACACATAGCGGCAGCCGCGCACCGCATCGGCAAAGGTCGCGGGGGCGGACAGGTCGCCCTCGACCATTTCGGCCGGCAGGTCGCGGATATTGGTCAGGTCGGCGCCCTTGCGGGCCATCAGCCGCAGGCTGTGCCCCCGTTGCAACAGCGTACGAGCAACGGCCGAACCGACGAATCCGGTCGCGCCGGTAACAAGCGTGGGGGCAGTCATGATCCGATCAAATGCTCCGGCAGGTTCCATCCACACGACCCGGGGGGCCGCCAGGACGGCGGAAGGCGGGGCACCATTTATCCCGACACCACATGGTGGCGCCAGACCCTCCTCTGGTGTAAGTCAGGCCCAACCCATGCGTCGGCACGGTCCCCGCGGACCGCGCCACGGCGCGGCAGACGAAGTGCGGTCAATCCTTGAAAAAGCTCACGATCCTGCTGGCCTTCCTGGGACTGGCCCTGGTAACCGGATGTACCGCATGGCTCGGCGCGGGCTCCGTGCTGAAGGCCGTCCTGTCCATCGGCTTCGTCGGATTCGGGGCCACGATCCTCGCGCAGCTTGCAGTGGATGCAATCCTGGGCGTTGCCTGGCACGCAGCCTGCCGCGAGATCGGGCTGGGGCACCTGACGATGGCCCGCATGGTCCGCGACGCGGCGGCGACCTGCCTGCCCTTCTCGCAGCTCGGCGGCATCCTGATCGGCATCCGCGCGACCGGCGCCGACGCCTCGCCGCGCACCGGCGGCCGGTCGATCGACTGGCCCGAGGCCGCCAGCGCCAACATCGTCGACCTCACGACCGAAGTGCTGGGCCAGATCGTCTTCGTGCTGATCGCGGTGGTGTTCCTGGTGGCGCACCAGCAATCCAGCCCGTTCGCCAAGCCGGTGATCATCGGCACGCTGCTGTTGGCACTGGGCATCGGCGGCTTCATCTGGACGCAGCAGCATGGCGGCACCATCCTCAAGCGCATGGCGCGCGGGCTGAGCCGCAACATCGCCACGCAATGGCACAGCGCGATGCTCAGCAGCGCCGACACGCTGCAACAGAAGCTGGACGAAGTCTGGTCGCATCCCGGCCGCATCGCCGAAGCCGCGATCGCCCATCTGCTCGCCTGGATCGGCAGCGCCGCCGCCATCTGGGTGGGCTATTATTTCCTGGGCGCACATCTCAGCCTGACCGGCGCCATCGCCATCGAGGGCGTGGCCTGCGGCATCATGTCCGTCTCGTTCCTGGTCCCGGCCGGCCTGGGCGTGCAGGAAGCCGCCTATATCGCCCTGGGGTCCGCCTTCGGCATCGACCCGTCGGTCTCGCTGGGCCTGTCGCTGCTGCGCCGGGGCCGCGATCTGGTGATCGGCATCCCCGTCCTGCTGCTATGGCAGGCGTCCGAGGTGCGCCGCCTGCGCGGCAACCCGCGGGCCACCGCCCCCGAGGATGGCCCCTATCCCGCCTCCGAACGCTCGCGCTGAACCGATCCACGCCATGACCGACCGCCCGGCCACGCCCCCCATGCCCGCCCCCCTCTTCGGCAAACTGGCCGTCATCGGCCCCGGCCTGATCGGCTCGTCGATCCTGCGCCGCGCCCAGCGGGACGGCACGATCGCCGCCGAACTGGTGGCCTGCGACATCGACCCCACCGCCCGCCAGCGGGTCGCGGAACTGGGCATCGCCGACCGGGTGGAAGCCGATCCCATCCTGGCCGCCGCCGACGCCGACTGCGTCATCCTGTGCGTGCCGGTGGGCGCGATCGCATCGGTCGGCGCCCAGATCCTGCCGGCCATGAAACCCGGCGCGATCCTCAGCGAGGTCGGCTCGACCAAACAGTCGATCATCACCGCCATCGCCCCGGCATTGCGGCCCGACATCGCCTTCGTACCGACTCACCCGATGGCCGGCACCGAATATTCAGGCCCCGACGCAGGCTTCGCGACCCTGTTCGACGACCGCTGGTGCCTGCTGACCCCGCTGGAAGAGACCGACCCGGCGGCCACCGCGATCATCGAGACGCTATGGCACCGCCTGGGCGCACGCACGCGGATCATGGACCCGGCCCATCACGACCGCGTCTGCGCCATCGTCAGCCACCTGCCGCATCTGCTCGCCTTCACCATCTGCGGCACCGCCGACGACCTGGCGGACGAAACCCGCTCCGAAGTGCTGGATTTCGCGGCCTCGGGCTTCCGCGACTTCACCCGCATCGCGGCGTCGGACCCGGTGATGTGGCGCGACATCTTCCTCAACAACCGCGAGGCCCTGCTGGAAATGCTGGCCCGCTTCATGGAAGACGCCCAGGCCATGGCCCGCGCCATCCGCTGGGGCGACGAGGATTTCATCGTCGACCGCATCGAACGCGGCCGCCACATCCGCCGCAGCCTGCTCGAGAACCGTCAGGCCTGAACCAAAGGTCCCTGCCCCCCACGCCCGCGCGAAACCGCCGCACGTACAAAGCCCTGCAGCACCAGCGCATGATGATGCGCCGGGTCACGGGCCGCATAAAGCAGCGTGAGCGTCCCATGCCGCGCCAGATCGACCAGCTTCGTCACATCGGCATTGCCGGCCGCCAGTTCCTGCCGATACCGGTCTTCAAACGCCTCCCAGCGGGCCGGATCATGCCCGAACCAGCGCCGCAGATCCGGGCTGGGCGCCGCATCCTTCAGCCACAGATCCATCGGCAGATCCGCCTTGCGCATCCCGCGCGGCCACAGCCGGTCCACGAGAACGCGCACCCCATCACCGGGCTCCGGCGCCTCATAGACACGCCGGGTCCGGACGTCAGGCAGATGGTCGCGTGTCATGCTATCCCTTCTCCCTTCCGTCCGGCCTCAAGACGGATCAGATGACCAGCGCGGGATCGGCCGCCGACCCGAAGAACTCATAGCGGATCTGCGCAGCCGGAAGTTTCTCGTCCCGCAGGGCACCGACCATGTCCCGCATGAACGAGTCCGGACCACAGATATAATAGGTCGCAGCCCGGTCGAGCGTCTGCCGCAGCCAGTCGGTGCCGATCCGACCCGCATGGCACGTGATGCCGGGCCCACCCGCTGCCGCGACCGTGCTTTCACACGCATAGAAGAAATCCGCCGTCACCACCCCACGGGCGGCAAAGCCACCCACATCGGCGACAAAAGCCGCCGAATCCTCGCTCCGCGCCCCATGCACATAGCGGATCGTCCGCCCCGTACCCGCCTGCGCGAGTTCGGCCAGCATCGCGATGGCAGGCGTCAGCCCCACACCGGCCGTCAGGAACGTGACCGGGCCGTCCCCCGCCTCATCGAGCACGAAATCCCCCGCCGGATTGGCCACCTGAAGCACCGCGCCTTCCTGCACGCTGTCATGCAGCCACGACGACACCACGCCCCCCTCGGCACGGCGGACGCTGATCCGGTAATGATCCGCCCCCGGCGTGGACGAGATGCTGTAATTCCGCCGCTGCGCCCCATGCCCCGGCACCTCCAGCCGGAAGCTCAGATACTGCCCCGCTCTGTGCCGCGCGATCGGCCCCCCATCGACCGGCACCAGTTCGAACGAGACGATCGCGGGCGTCTCCTGCGTCTGCGCCCGCACCCGGAACGCGCGCCAGCCCGTCCAGCCCCCCGGCGCGGCCTCATGTTCCTCATAGATCTGCTTTTCCCGACCGATCAGAATATCGGCCAGAAACCAGTAGGCCTTCCCCCACGCATCCAGGATCTCCGGCGTCGCGGCCTCACCCAGGACATGGGCAATGGCCCCCAGCAGCGCCTCGGCCACATACGGATAATGTTCCGGCAGGATGTTCAATCCGACATGCTTGCCGGCAATGCGCTCCACCATGCCGCCCAGCGCGTCGAGCCGGTCGATATGCTCGGCATAGGCCAGCACCGCCAGCGCCAGCGCACGCGGCTGCTCGCCATCGCGCTGATGCGAGAGATTGAAGAGATCCCGGATTTCCGGCCGCGCCAGCAGGCGCCGGTACATCTCCGTCGTGATCGCCACTCCATGCGCCTTCAGCGCCGGAACGGTGGCCCGAATGATCGCGCGGGTTGCCTCGTCGAGTGGTGCAGACATGGATCGATCCTTTAAGGTATATTATCAATGCACCTTTTCGGACCCGTTGGAAAACCTGTCAAGAGCGCGCATCTTCCCGACCATGAAACTGACGCTGCAAACCGACTATGCGCTCCGCGCATTGATCTATCTGGGGATCAGGACCGAGCGGCTGTCCTCGATCCGCGAGATCGCCGAGGCCTACGGCATTTCCGAAGCGCATATGGTCAAGGTCATCCACCGGCTGGGCATGGGCGGTTTCATCGACACCATTCGCGGCCGCAATGGCGGCATCCGGCTCGCCCGCCCCGCCCGCGACATCAGCGTCGGCGCCGTCGTGCGCTACATGGAAGACGACATGGCCCTTCTGGCCTGCATGGGTGAAAGCGCGGACACCGACCCGCGCGGCCAATGCATGCTGATGCCCGCCTGCCGCCTGCGCGGCGTGCTGGGCGAAGCCCTGACGGCAATGACCGACGTGCTGGACCGCTACACGCTGGCCGACGTCATCACCCCGTTCGAGATCAGCCGGTTTCAGGCGCCACGCCCGGCAGAAGTCTCGTAGGCCTCGCGGGGCTCTGCCCCGCACCCCGCCAAAGGCGGCGCCTTTGGAAACCATTCGTTCAGAACCCGTGCGCTGCGAACACACGATGTCCCAAAACGAACAAAAGTCTTTTTGCTTCTTTTTCTTCAGAAAAAGAAGATCTTCACCCGGTCCCCCGCACCTGCGCGCGCAACGTCTCCACAAACCGACGCAGCAACGGCGCAGGCACCTCGGCCCGCGTCGCCACCGCCAGCGTCGCACGCGGCGCCGTCCCCGCAATGGGACGAAATACCGCGCCACCGGCATGGATCTGGTCCAGACTCGCCGGCACGATCGACACCCCCAGCCCCGCCGCCACCAGCGGCACGGCAGCCGTGATCTGCGGCGCCTCCTGCCCCAGTTGCGGGGTAAAGCCCGCATTCTGGCACGCCGCCAGGATGGCATCGAAAAAGCCCGGCCCCAGCGCACGCGGAAACAGGATCAGCGGATCACGCGCCACGTCCTGCAACGCCACGGTCGCCTGACCGGCGGCCGGATGCCCGACCGGCACCGCCAGCAGCGTCGGTTCCTCGAACAATGTCTCGATCGTGAACACCCCGCCCGGCGCGGGCGGACGGATGATCGCCACATCGATCGTCCGCTCCGTCAGCGCGGCACAGAGGGCCGGCGTATTGCTCTCCTCCATCGTGATCACCGCATGCGGCAGCGCCAGCCGCAACTGGCGGATCGCCGCCGGAATCAGCGGCAGCAGCGACACCGCGCCCGCCAGCCCCACCCGCAGGCTGCCCCGCTCGCCACGCCCCAGCCCGGTCGCCACATCCACGAATTCCTGCCGCATCTGCAACAGGATACGCGCCCGCTTCACCAGTTCGGCCCCTGCCTCGGTCGGCACCGCCCCCTGCCGCGAGCGCACGAACAGTTTCAGCCCCAACGCCTGCTCCAGCGCACGGATCTGCTGGCTCAGCGGCGGCTGTTCCATGTGCAGCGCCCGTGCCGCATGCGTGAAGCTGCCATGCTCTGCAATCGCGGCGATGTAGCGCAAATGGCGGAAATCAATGTTCATATCTGAAACATATGGATAACGTTGTTCGCATATATTGGACAGGAAAATCGACCGCTTCCAGTCTGCCCCCACGCAGCCGGGACGAACGGGTCGCCCCGGAAACCACCGGGGGAGTCATCACCATGACCACCACAGTCGGCCAATATCTTTCCGCCCGCCTCGGCCAGATCGGCCTGAAACACCATTTCGCCGTCGCCGGCGATTTCAACCTGATCCTGCTCGACGAACTGCTGGCGGAAGGCTCGACCAAACAGATCTATAGCTGCAACGAGCTGAATTGCGGCTACAGCGCCGAAGGCTACGGCCGCGCCAACGGCGCCGCCGCCATGATCGTCACCTTCAGCGTCGGCGCCCTCTCCGCCATGAACGCCATCGGCAGCGCCTACGCCGAGAACGTGCCGGTGATCCTGATTTCCGGCGCCCCCAACACCAACGATCACGGCTCGGGCCACCTGCTGCACCACACGCTGGGCAACACCAATTACGGCTACCAGGCCGAGATGATGCGCCACATCACCTGCGCCACCGAGGTGATCTTCTCAGCCGAGAACGCCCCGCACCAGATCGACAACGCCATCCGCGCAGCGCTCCGCGAGCGCAAGCCCGCCTATATCGAAATCCCCTGCAACCTCGCCAACGCTGCCTGCGCCGCCCCCGGCCCCGTCAGCAGCCTGCTGTCCGAGCCCGCCGCCGACCAAGCCAGCCTGGAAGCCGCGCTGGAGGAAACCGGCCGCTTCCTCTACGCCCGCGACAAGGTGGTGCTGCTGGTCGGCAGCCGCATGCGCGCTTCCGGCATCATCGACCTGCTGCCCGCCCTCGCCGACCGCATGGGCTGCGCGGTCACGGTGATGGCCGCCGCCAAAGGCTTCTTCCCCGAAGACCACCCCGCCTATCGCGGCGTCTATTGGGGCGAAGTCAGCTCTCCCGGCGCGCAGGACCTCATCGAGGGTGCCGACGGCGTCCTCTGCCTCGGCCCGATCTTCAACGACTACGCCACCGTCGGCTGGCGCGCCACGCTCAACCCCGAAAACACCCTGCTGGCCGACCTGCAAGGCATCACCGTCAACGGCCGCGTCTTCGAAGGCTTCTCCATCCGTCAATATGTCGAAGCCCTCACCGCCCGCGCCCCCCGCCGCGCCGGCTCCGCCGAAACCCCGCGCCAGCCCCAACCCACCATCCCCACCGCAGCCCGCGACGCCCGCCTGACCAACGATGAAATGGCCCGCCAGATCAATGCCCTGATCGACAGCAACACCACACTCACGGCCGAAACCGGCGATAGCTGGTTCAACGCCGTCCGCATGACCCTGCCCGGCGGCGCCAAGGTCGAAAGCGAGATGCAGTGGGGCAGCATCGGCTGGTCGGTCCCCGCCGCCCTCGGCGGCGCGCTGGCCGCCCCCGACCGCCGCCACGTCCTGATGGTCGGCGACGGCTCCTTCCAGCTCACCGCGCAGGAAGTCGCGCAAATGGTGCGCTACGAACTGCCGATCATCATCTTCCTCGTGAACAATCACGGCTACGTCATCGAAATCAAGATCCATGACGGCCCCTACAATTACATCAAGAACTGGGACTACGCCGGCCTCATCACCGCCTTCAACGCCAAAGACGGCCACGGCCTGGGCCTCCGCGCCACCACCGCCGGCGAACTGGCGGGCGCCATCGAACAGGCCAAAGCCAACACAAACGGCCCCACCCTGATCGAATGCGACCTGGACCGTTCGGACTGCACCGAAACCCTGGTCAAATGGGGCACCAAAGTCGCCGCCGCCAACGGCCGCCCGCCGAAAGTGAACTGAGGAAGAACCTTCTTTTTCTGAAGAAAAAGAAGCAAAAAGACCTTTATTCGTTGGCCTCTGGCGGGTTGGTCCGCCGGAGGCTTTCGGCCGGAGTGCTGCCGGGCATGGGCTGCAGCGGACATCACTACAGCCGCAACGCCCGAACAGCCCATGGGAGCGCCGTCGATAACTGCTCTTGTTGAACGCGTCTGACGAACGGCGCATTCGGAATGATCGGCAAACCCGCACGCGCCGCGAAATATCCCGATACCCATGCAGCAATATCGGGAGCGTGGGGTAAAATGGCCTCCGGCGATGGCCCCCCTTCATACGCAAGACTGGGCAGCCAGAATCCCAAATCAAGCTGCGGATTGGACAGGCAGGCTTCCGCCCAATCCACCAACTTCATCGTTCCATTCACAAGACACATATTGTCACTTCGTAAATCCCAGTGACAGGGAACAACGCCATTTGTGGAACAGGCGGCTTCAGCCTCGATCAGCGCCGGAAGCGCCCGCCTCAACCAGTCTGCCGTCACCAGCCCCAGCGCCAGAAATGGCAGCGGATCAGCCTGAACCGCCCGCCAGCCATTCCCTTCTCCACCATGCACGATTTCAAACGAAGGCAGATCCACGCGCAACCCATGTAACGCCCTGATGGCTGTTACAGCGGCAGAAACCCTCTCATCCGTCCAAGGAGGCGGCCACATCGCATCGCTCAAATCTTCAACGGCCAAAATTGGCATGTCTCGGTCAATGGAATAACCGATCAGCGTCGGCCTCGGCGCATCACGCAACACCTGATAGGCCGCGATCTCACGACGCAGCAGCATGCCCGTATGCGCGGTGGTCGCAATCTTGACGAAAGCCCGTCGCGTGCCGTTCGACACGACATACCGTGCAACAGGAGTATACCCTCTCTTCACCATACGAAATGAATCCGGCCGCCACCCCAGTACCATGGGAAGGGCTTCGATATCTTCCATCTTCGTCATGGCACCCTTCGCTCGGTAAGGTCCTGATTATTGTTCTATACCTCATACCTGACACCGGGAGAGAGAAACCAGTTTTCACGGACAAAGCCTGCCGGACACAATTACCGCAGGCCATCCCCAGCCTACCGTGAAAGCGGCCGAGTCATCCGCCATCGCGCATATGCCGGTGTTTGCCATACCGATCATCGCGACGCCGCCTGTTCGTAATCTGACACTGGAGATCGGAAACATCTGCCCTCAAACTTCGGCTTTCACCTCATCGTCGCCGTTCTCGGGCACCTTCGTCGATCCCGAAAGCCGTCATTGCAGACGTTGCACCAGAGTCTCTTTCGCAACGAATTCGCAATAAATTTTATTTCCTGTTATATTGTGATCCGTTTCTCACAAAGAGGTCCTGATGCGCTACGTTGCTCCCACCCTCCTTGCAATGCTGTTCGCCACCGCATCGCAAGCCGCGACAAAGGTTAAGCATTTTGCGCCCGAAGGCGTGCCGGCGAGTTTGACCAGTGCTCCGCCATTCAGCGGTGCGGTTTTAGCCGGCGATACCCTCTATATCGCCGGCACTACTGACCATGACCCTGCTACAGGCAAACCGGGCGCCGACGCGACAGCTGGCGCCAGAATAGTGCTTGATAATATCAAAAAGACTGTTGAAAACGCTGGACTTACTATGGATGACCTTGTCTGGGTACAGATTTTCGCTTCTGATATTAAAGATTTCGCGGCGTTCAACGCCGTCTATCGGACCTATTTCAAGGGGCCAATGCCAGCCCGCGCTTTCATCGGAGCGGGTACCCTGCTGGGTGGCGCGCATTTTGAGGTGATGGGTACCGCCGTCAAGTCGAAGTAATCACCAGATCATAAGGACCGATCGCACCCCCGGAAGCAGGAATTTGCATCCAGCAGGTAACGCAACATCAGAACACGCTCCACCTTGGATATACGTGCTATATACAACCGTGCGCCCGAAATCGATAAAACCCGCAGGTTCACGGCCCTCTTGCTCATCCCATCTCAGGGCAGGCCCTGAAATTTCTACAAGGTAGAAACCTCAGGGAGTCAGCCTGTTGGAAGCAGAAGGTAGCGGGCTTGCCTCAACCTTCTGCCACCGGCTCAATCGCCCCATATTCCGGGCTGTAACACATCCCCTCAATCCACGCCCGAATGTCCTCCGGACGCGGCACAGTCGCCATGCCGTTCTCGAACAGATACTCCGCCAGCCGGCAGGCCGACGTCACCTCGACTTCCAGAATCTGCGACTGCGGCGGGTAAAGCATCCCCCGCGCCTGCGCCGAAGGCGACACCTGGTCGGCCAGCGCGTGTGCTGCCTCAATGATCAACGCGCCGGTAATCAGGCGCGGCCGCGTCGCGTAAACCGCCAGCCCCAGACCGGGGAAGATGTAGAAATTATTGGCCTGCCCGGGCCGGAACACCATGTCCCCGCGCATCACCTGCGGAAACTGGATGCCGGCGGCATACAGCGCCCGCCCGTCCGACCAACCATAGGCTTGCTCGGCCGTGCATTCCGGGCGCGGGATCGACAGCGGGAAGATGATCGGCCGCGCATTGATCTCGGCCATCAATTCCACCACCGGCTGGGTAAACGCACCCCCGGCAGTCGAAACCCCGATCAGCACACTCGGCTTCACCCGACGGATCGTCTCCAGCAGGTCGCGCGTGGGTGCCGCCGCATGGGCATAACGCCGCTGCTCCTCGGTCAGGTCGGTGCGCGAAGGCTCGACCAGCCCCTTCACATCCATCATGACGATGCGCGAGCGCGCTTCCGCCATTGTCAGCCCCTCGGCCTCCATCGCGGTCACCAGCAGGTCCGACGTGCCCAGCGCCGAAGACCCCGCACCGAGGAACAGGAAAGTCTGGTCCGCCAACTGCTCGCCCTTGATCCGCAGCGCCGTCACCAGCCCCGCCAGCGTCACCGATGCCGTGCCCTGAATGTCATCGTTGTAGCACAGCACCTTTTCGCGATACCGCTCCAGATAGCGGATCGCGTCCGTGCCCTTCCAATCCTCGAAATGGATGCAGCAGGCCGGAAACACCTCCTGCACCGCCGTCACGAATTCCTCGACGAAGGCATCCAGCTCCGCTTCCGGCGGCGGCTCGCGCCGCAGGCCCAGATAGAGCGGATCGGCACGCAGCGCCGCATTGGTGGTGCCGATATCAAGCTGCACCGGCAGCGTGGTGTGCGGCGGCACCGCGCCACAGGCGGTATAAAGCTGCAACTTGCCGATCGGAATGCCCATCCCGTTGGCGCCAATGTCGCCCAGCCCCAGAATGCGCCCGCCCGTGGTCACGCACAGGAAGCGCACATCCGGCACCGGCCAGTTGCGCAGCACCTCGGCAATGCGCCCCTTCATGTCCAGGCTGATATACATGCCCCGAGGGCGGCGATAGAGATGGCTGAACGACTTGCAGACCTCGCCCAGCGTCGGCGCATAGACAATCGGCACGAAGCGCGCCGGGTCCGACATCAGCACCTTGTAGAACAAGGTCTCATTCCGATCGACCAGCGCGGAGAGGTAGATATAGCGCTCCAGATCGGTCGGCTTGGCGTCCAGATGCTGCAACACCCGTTCGGCCTGCCGCTCCAGCGTTTCAACCTGCGGCGGCAGCAGGCCCTCCAGGCCCAGGGCCCGGCGCTCGGCGGTCGTGAAGGCGGTCCCACGGTTCAGGAACGGATCGTTCAGCAGAGCCGTGCCTCGCACGGCCTGGCGGTCGGATGAATTCATGTTCGAGGTCCTCCATGCACTGATCGGCGGCCAAAACCGCCACGCCGGGCAGGGTTAGAGACAGCCCGTCAAAACCTGTCCGCACATGTGGGCTGGCGAGCGCGACCGTCCGCAGGGCCGCGCCCGCCATGTGTTTTCGCCCACCGAAGCGGAATGGCCTTATGCGCCGTCCGCCGCGAAGCGCAGAAAACGCGCGTCGGATCGCCGCCAGCGCGCATGTGCAGACAGGTTCTCAGACTCCCGGCAATTCGTTGACGGCCACGATGCGCCAGGCTTCCGGAAAGCGCTCGATGATCGTCAGGGAAAGATTCTGGATCGAAAAATGCAGCGCGGTATCCGCATGCACGCGCAGCGCATGGGCCAGCGCCGCGCGAATCGCCCCGCCATGGCTGACCACGACCATGTTCCGGCCCGCGTGCGCCTCGGCCATGCGGTCCATCGTCTCGCCCACGCGGGCACAGACCTCCAGCATGCTCTCGCCGCCGGGCGGCCGTTCCGAGGCCGCGACCGACCAGAACAGATGCGGCGCCAGCTTCAACTGGTCCAGCAATTCATGATGGCGCAGCCCATGCCATTCACCCAGCGACTGCTCGGTGAATCCGGGCTCCACCGTCCAGTCCACCGCGCCATATCCCGCGTCCTGAATGGTGCGCGCGGTATGCTGCGTGCGCCCCAGCGGCGAGGTAAACCATTGCGCATTCTGCGGCAGGCGCGCGGCCAATGCCTCATACATGCCCCGCTGCGCCACCAGGCTGTCGGGGCACAGCGGCACATCCAGCGTGCCATAAACCCGCATGCGGGCATTTTCCTCGACCACCGCATGACGGATCAGCCAGAAACGGGTGACACCATCCGTCAGCTTGGGGGTGTCGAGGAAATGACCGTGATTCTGGTTCATGCAAGCCGGTCCTATCAGGGCAGGGGGACGGGTGATCCTGTCTCCATAGCCGGAAGCGGCGCATAGGTCTGTACCGGGTCTGCCGCCGCCAGCGTCTCCCAATAGCGCAGGATCAGCCCGATCTTGGCCAGAACCCGCTGCGCATCGGCAATTTCCCGATCCATGCGCAGATCGGGCACCAGCCCGTCATGCGACGGCTCGCCCGAAACCAGCCGCGCCCCGGCCGACAGGCGCAGCGCCCCCGCCACCCCGCCACGCAGCATGGGGTGCGGCAGCGGCACCGGCTGGCCGACATGGCACAGCAGACCCGCCAAGGCACGATCCGCCCCCTCGGGCACCACCCGCGACAGGTCGGCATTCAGCCAGCGATAGAGCGCCCGCGCGGGCTCCAACGCCAGCGGCACGACATCATCGCCGGACGAGGACGCCGCCAGCGGATCGCGCACGAAAAAGCTCAGGATGGTACCCCGATCATCCCACGCATCGGCCAAAGGCGGCCGCGCCGGATGCGGCACCGGCAGGCGCCGCAGGTCCGGGTCGGCATCGATCGCCGCTTCCAGCGCGGTCAGGAACCGCGCCAGCCGGGCCCGCACCACCGGGCGCGGAATCTCCCGCAGCGCCGTCATTTCGGCCAGCGCGGCATACCAGCGCAGCATCAGCCCCACATTCTCGCCCACCGGCAGCACCTGCGCCGCCGGCGCCTCCGGCCACGCGGCGCGATGGCAGTACTCCGCCAGACCGGGCGGCAGCCCCCCGCCGCGCAGCCGCGTCGCCACATTTTCCGGCAGCAGCAGCGCACCACAGAAAGGGGGCCCGGTGAAGAATTTGGACCCGGTGACCATCACCATCCAGCCCCGGTCCAGATAGGCCCGCACCCGCGCCGGGTCCAGCCGCGCCTGGCAGGCATCCACCACGATATCGGGCACCGCCGCGCCGTCGGCACGGGCCGCATCGGCCAGCCGGTCCAGCATCTCCAGCCCCGGCGCCAGCAGCCCGGTCTTGGACAGGTCCAGCCGGTGCAGCAGCACATGCCGCCCCGTCCGCCAGCCCCGCCGCGCCAGTTCGATACAATCCCGGTCGATCTCGGCCCCCGTGCGCGCCGCCCCATCCGGCCGGCGCAGCGGCACGGACAGCAGCAGCGTTTCCGCCGGGAACCCCGCGATCAGCCCGCCCTTTTGTACCTGCGCGCCCAACGCCGTGTCGTTCGCGAAATGGCAACCTTTTGCCGCTAACGGTACCCCGCTCCCGGTTTCCTCGGGGGCCAGAAGGATGTTGCTGACCGGATGTCCACCAGAACCCAGCATCGCCAGGGCCAGGGCATACAATTCGCAATCGGTCCCCGACGGCGCCAGGACCACGCCCTCGGCCCCGGTCATCCCGTAATGCTCCGCGATCCGGCGACGAACCTCCGCGACCATGCCGGCCCGGACCTCTGCCCCCTTCCCCGTCAGACCACCCTGCACCAGCCGCACCCGCGCCGCCTCGGCCCCCGCAAACCCGCGCTCGGACACCGAGGACGCGGTGGAGGACGCATAGGTCACAGCCCAAGGCCGCGGCCGGTGGGACGAGCCGTAATGATTCAGCCCGGTCGCCGGGTCGATCGCCAGCCGTGCATCGCCACCTTCGGCCATCAGCTTTTCCGCCGGCCCCAGCAGCGGCCACAATGCCTCCAGCCGGGCCGCCAGCCGGTCGAATGCCCCCTCCCCCGCACATTCCTGGGCAACCGGCGGCTGCAACGGCGCCAGTTCGCCCCAGATCTGCTGCAACCGGGCAATGCCCGGCGGATTGGCAGCCGCCATGCCAGCATGCCAGTCCGGTCCGGGCGCCCCCTCGGGCCCATCCAGTTCCGCGAACAGCGCGGCCGTCCGGGCCGCGCACAGCCCCGCCAGCACCGCATCCTCGGGCACGGCCTCGATCAGCCGGGCCAGTTCCAGCGCATGACGCAACACGACCGGCGCACAGGCCGGCGCCATCAGGCACGGCGCCCCCAGCACCACCATCCCGTCGGCCCGCACCACGAACGGCCCGGCCAGCGCCGTATCCAGCCCGATGCGCCGTCCACCCGCGATCACGCGCAGGTCGGGACGTTCGAGGACGCAGGCCAGGTCATGGGTCAATCGTTCGGCGAGCACTCACAAATCCCTGTTGCCATCATCATTATGCGCGCAGGCCCCCGGCGCGGCAATCGCGTCACCGACCACCAGGAAAAGAGCGAACCATGCGGAACCCCGGATCGGAGCCCACCCCGATGACCAACCTGTCGCACCTGCACCCCTATCGCGCGAACATCCCGGCGGCAAACGACCGCACGACCGAAACCGGGATGAAGGGCATCCTGCTGGCCGGTGGATCGGGCACGCGGCTGCACCCCATGACGCTGGCGACCAGCAAGCAGTTGCTGCCGGTCTATGACAAACCGATGATCTACTACCCGCTATCGACGCTGATGCTGGCCGGCATCCGCGACATCATGATCATCTCCACGCCCGACGACCTGCCGCAGTTCCAGCGCCTGCTGGGCGACGGGGCGCAATATGGCGTGCGCTTCAGCTATCGCGCCCAGCCCAGCCCCGACGGCATCGCCCAGGCCTTCCTGATCGCCGAGGACTGGCTGGCCGGCGCCCCCTGCGCCCTGGCGCTGGGCGACAACCTGATCTTCGCCGACCATCTCAGCGTATTGCTGCAAGGGGCGGCCAGGCGCGACAGCGGGGCAACGGTGTTCGCCTACCAGGTGCGCGACCCCGAACGCTACGGCGTGGTGACCTTCGATGCCGAGGGCCGCGCCAGCACCCTGGTCGAGAAACCCACCCATCCGGTCTCGCACTGGGCGGTCACCGGCCTGTATTTCTACGATGCCCGCGTCAGCACTTTCGCCCGGCAGATCCGCCCGTCGCCCAGGGGCGAGCTGGAAATCACCGACCTGAACCGGATCTATCTCGAGGAAGGCTCGCTGCAGGTCGAAAAGCTTGGCCGGGGCTGCGCCTGGCTCGATGCCGGCGTCCCCGACGCCCTGCTCCAGGCCGGCATGTTCGTGCAGACCATCCAGTCCCGGCAGGGCATGCTGGTCGGGTCACCCGCCGAAGTCGCCTTCCGCATGGGCTTCATCGATTGCGACCAGTTGCGCGAGATCGCCCGCAGCGTGTTCAAGACCGAACTCGGCCGGCAATTGCAGGACATGGCCGGACCAGCCGAGCCGCCCGCTCCCCTGCCGATCCCGGCATAGTCTTCGTTCTTTTTTGAAAAAAAAGAACCAAAAAACTTTGATTCGTTCAGGAGTTTTTATGCTGGGCCACACGACGGCCCAAAACGAACAAAAGTCTTTTTGCTTCTTTTTCTTCAGAAAAAGAAGAACCTCTTATCCAACCGGCCGATTCCGCATATCAGCCGGCCGAATATGCCCCCGCCAGCGGCGCGAAGCCTGACGCGATACCCACGCCCGAATACGCTCCAGCAGCAGATACACGACCGGCGTGGTGTAGAGCGTCAGAAGCTGGCTCATCAGCAGCCCGCCGACCACCGCAATGCCCAGCGGGCGGCGCAGTTCGATCCCGTAGCCACCGCTGAGGATCAGCGGCACCGCCCCGAAGGCAGCGGCCAGCGTCGTCATCAGGATCGGGCGGAAACGCTTGGCACAGGCCTCGCGGATCGCCTCCTCGGGCGACATGCTGCCGTCACGCTCGGCATGCAGCGCGAAATCCACCATCAGGATCGCGTTCTTCTTCACGATACCCACCAGCAGGATCACCCCGATCATCGCGATCAGCGAGAATTCCTCGCCGGTCACCCACAGCGCCAGCACCGCCCCCACCGCCGCCGACGGCAAGGTGGAAAGGATGGTCAGCGGATGCACATAGCTTTCGTACAGAATACCCAGCGTGACATACATCGTCGCCAGCGCGGCCAGGAACACCAGCAACTCGTTGATCAGCGCGGTCTGGAATTGCGCCGCCTGGCCGGTAAAGCCGCCCTGGATCGAAGCCGGCACATGCAGCCTGACCATCGCGGCACGGATTTCCGCCGTGGCCTCGTCCAGCGACCGCCCCTTGGCCAGGTTGAAGGAAATGGCACCGGAGACGAAGCCGTCACGATGCCCGACGGAGATCGAGGTCGGGCGCTCCCCGATCGCGGCCACCACCGGCAGCGGCACCATCGTCTCGATGCTGGACGACACGGCCGACCCGCTCGAGGCCCCGGCCCCGCCCGCCAGGCGGTTGGCGATGGCGTTGCGGAAGGATTGCTGGCTCAGCGACGTGGCCTTCGACGTGCTGCCCGTATCGGGGGTGGGCACGCGTACCGTGTTGGATACCGTGCCGCCCCCGGCGGTCCCGCCCGAGGTCGAAACCCGGAACGCCTGCATGATGTCGGGCGACTGGCGATAGGGCGGTGCCACCTCCATCACCACATGATAGGTGGCCAGCGGAGTGGAAATGTTCGAGGCACTGCGCTGGCCATAGGCGTCGAACAGCGCCTGACTGACCAGCTGCGGCGTCACCAGGTAGCGCGCGGCCGTATCGCGGGCGATGTCGACATGGGTCGCGACCGCATGGTCGGTCAGGTTGGTGGTGATGTCGGTCATCACCTTGCTGCCCTTCAGGGCATCGACGATGCGCGGCGTCCATTCATAGATCTGCTCGGCATTGTCGCTGCGCAGGACGTAGCGATAGGCACCCTGCTGCTGGCGGCCGCCGCCGCCATTCACATCCCCGGCCGAGAACAGCGACAGCCGCACCCCCGCCAGCCCCTTCAGGCGCTCGCGCACGCGGGCAATCATCTCGTCCGGCCCGTCGCTGCGTTCGTGCTTGCCGATCAGCTGCGCGAAGGCCTGGCCCTCCACCCGCGTATCGCCCGAGAAGGCCGCCACCGATTCCGTATCCTTGTCGGCCATCATCGCGGCGCTGACGGCACGGATCTTCTCGTCCATTTTCTGGAACGACCCGGATTCGTCACCCCGGAAATAGCCGACGATCAGCGCAACATCCTCCTTGGGGATGATGTTCTTGGGCATCACGACGATAATGGCCACCGTCGCCACCAGGCTCAGCGGCAGGGTCGCCAGGATCAGCCACCGATGCCGCAGCGCGCGGTCCAGCGAGCGGACATAGGCGTTCAAAATCGCCTCGAACACCGCCTCGAACCCGTCCGACAGGCGGCGCAGGCCCCGCCGGAGCGCCGACGCATCGGCGGGCAGCGGCGCCCCATGGGCCACATCCAGCAACAGCCCGCACATCATCGGCGTCAGCGTGACCGACAGGAACAGCGAGACCGTGACGGCAGTGGCCAGCGTCATCGCAAATTCGAAGAAGATCTTGCCCGGCGTGCCCGGCATCAGCAGCAGCGGCAGGAACACCGCGACCAGGGCGATGGTGATCGACAGCACGGTAAAGGCGATCTCGCCCGAGCCCAGCAGCGCGGCCTCGTGGCGCGGCATCCCGTCTTCCATGTGGCGGGCGATGTTCTCCACCACCACGATCGCATCATCAACCACGAAGCCGGTGGCGATCGTCAGCGCCATCAGCGACAGCGTATCCAGCGAGAAGCCCAGCAGGTACATCACCGCCAGCGTACCCGCCAGCGAGATCGGGACCGTCACCGCCGGGATCAGGGTCGAACGCGGCGCGCGCAGGAACACCAGCACCACCCCCACCACCAGCAGCACCGAGATCAGCAGCGTAACCTGCGTATCGGTCAGCGAGGCCCGGATGGTGATCGACCGGTCCATGCCCGGTATCAGCGTGATGCCCGACGGCAGGGCGGCCTGCATGCTGGGGATACGGGCCTGGATCTCGTCCATCACATGGATGACGTTGGCGCCCGGCTGCGGCCGGATAACGGCCATGACCGCGCGATGCCCGCTGAAATAACCGCTCTGCCGCTCGTTCTCCACCCCATCGACGACCGAGGCAACATCGGCCAGCCGCACCGGCCGCCCAGCGCGGTACCCCACCACCAGGTCGCGATATTCCGCCGCATGCCGGGCCTGGTCGTTGGTCGCGATCGTGTAGCGCTGCGGCCCGACATCGATATAGCCCTTGGGCGTGTTGGCGTTGGCCGAGGCCAGGGCCGAACGGATATCCTCGAAGCCGATTCCGTATTTGAACAGCGGGTAGGGATTCATCTCCACCCGCACGGCCGGGGCCGAACTGCCCGCGATCTCGATCCAGCCCACGCCCTTGATCTGCGACAGCATCGGCTGGAGATGCGTCTTCATGACATCGTACAGATCGGCCATCGGCCGGCTGTCCGACGTCAGCGCCATGATCATGATCGGATTGTCGGCCGGATTGGCCTTCCAGTATTGCGGCACCAGCTGCAGCGTGGTCGGCATGTCCTGCATCGCCGCGCGCAATGCCGCCTGCACGTCGTTGGCCGCGCCGTCGATGTTCCGGCTGTCGTCGAAGGTCAGCAGGATGAAGGCGGTGCTGTCGGTCGAATCCGATTCGATCGAACTGATGCCGGCAATCTGGCCCAGCCGCCGTTCCAGCGGCGTGGTGACCGACGTCGCCATCTGCTGCGGCGAGGCCCCCGGCTGGGTCGCCACCACATAGATGACGGGAACCGAAATGTTCGGCAGATCCCCGACCGGCAGCGCGCGGTAGGCGAACAGACCCGCAAGCACCAGCGCGAGCGCGATCAGCGTCGTCGTCACCGGGCGCAGAATAAAAGGACGGCAGGGGTTCATACGGGAATGCGCATAGCGGATGACGACGGCCTGTGCATCAGCTTTCCACCCCCCGAGGGCGCGCCCCGCTCCGGCCGTACCACAATGCCGCGACGAAGAAGCCCACATAATAGCCGATATCGGCCCCGCCCAACCATCGGGCGACCGGACCGGTATAAAGCTGGCTTGTCGAGAAGAGCAGGATGGTCGCCACCGAAACGATCATGAAGATGGTCGCCCCGCGCGTCCAGCCTGGAGGAACCGGATGCACCGTGCGGTCGCCGAAATACCAGTCCGCCAGCACGATTCCGATCCATGGCGCGATCCAGTACATCGTCACCACCAGATAATCGGTATAGAGCGCCGCATACCGCCCGGCCCCGGCCACCGCCAGCCCATAGCCCAGCAGGGCGGTGACGATCGCGGCCAGGACCCGGGGAATATGCACGCCGGCCGAAATCAGGCTGTAGCTGGCGGTATTGTCGTTGAAGGCGTTGCCCGTGATCGACGACAGGGCAATGACGGCCAGCACCATCGGCCCCAGCGGGCCCGCCGCGTGCTGCAGGCTGGCAATCACCGCCGTCGGCGACGGCTCGGCGATGCTGGCGGCCGTCAGCAGGCCAAGGATCTGGAACGGCACGGCAGAGCCCAGCAACCCGGCCAGCGCCAGCCACACCACCCGCCCCGGCGGGGTCTCCGCCGGCAGGTAGCGCGTATAGTCCGATGAATAGGACGCCCAGGACAGGTTGAAACTGGCCAGGATCGCCACCGCCAGCAGCATGGTCGCGAGCGCGGGCGGATGCGCCGCATGCGGCAGCGCCACCCCATGCCAGGCCGATTGCAGCCCGATCACCGTAAAGGCCGCCAGCAGTGCCGCGCCCAGATATTTCTGCAACGCCTGCACCATGTCGTGGCCATAGATGCTGGCCACCATCTGCAGCGCGGCCAGCACGCCCAGCGCCAGCCAGAAGGGCGGCGCGGCACCAACCACGATCGACAGGAACGCGATCAGCGCCGTGGCAGCGGGCACGTTGTTCACCGCGTCCCAGCCGACGCAGTAGATCCAGTTGAGAAAGGCCGGCGGACGGACGCCCAGCCGCCCCAGCGCGCGGCGCGAGGCCTCCATCTGCGTCAGTCCCGTGGGCGGCCCGATCGCGGCGGCCAGCGCCACCGGCAGCGCGCCGACCACATTGCCGATCACGATCGCCAGCAGGCCGAAGCGGAAATCCAGCCCCAGCGAGACCAGCAACGCCCCCGTCACCCAGCCGCCGGGGCCGAGATTGGGCGAAAAATGGCTCCAGAACACCCGGTCGATGGGCATGGTCTTGCGTTCGGGCGCGACCGGGCGGGAAACGGCGGCGGCGCCAAGCTCCTCCATGGAAGGGGGACGCAGAAAGGACATCGGCAACAGTCCGGACCCCCGATCATGATGACGCCGCGGCAATCGTGGCGTGAACCCACACCGGTGGCAAGCCGTCCGTCAGGACGACATGCCGCCCGTCTCGGGCATCGACCCGGCCTGGCCGGCCGGCTGGCGATTGTAATAAGCCTCGGCCCAGCGCGGCGGCAGCAGATCCATCAGCCGCGACCCGGCCACCAGCCACCACGGAAAGACGATCCGCCGCCGGCCGGCCGCGACCCCGCGCAGGATCGCGGCGGCAGCTTCATCGACCTCGGTCAGGCCCGGCATCGGAAAATCGTTGGCCGCCACCATCGGCGTGCGGACAAACCCGCAGCAGACGCTGGTCAGCAGAATGCCGTCACCCGCCACATTGCCCCCCGTCGCGACCATGAACCGGTCTACCGCCGCCTTCGACGCGCAATAGGACGGCGTGCCGGGAAACGAGACCAGCCCGGCGACTGAGGCAATGGCGCAGACCCGCCCGCGCACCCCCTGCCCGTCCGACGCCTGCCCGCCCATCACGTCCAGCGCCGGCAGCACGGTGTTGATCACCCCGCCCAGATTGACGTCCAGCACCCGCCGCACCTGCCCGGCAGGCTCGTGCGGCGCGCCGGCGGGCCGCGGCTGGGTGGAGGCGGTGATGCCGGCGCAGGCGAAGACGAGGTCCAGCGGCCCGGCCCCACCGATCCAGGCCGCCATGCCGTCCGCGTCCCGCACATCCAGGCGCCGGGTCAGCACCCGCGCGCCACGCGCGGCGCAGTCCCGCGCCGTCGCATCCAGCCGGCCCGCGTCGCGACCGCCCAGATGCAGCACAACCCCTGGGGCCGCCAGTTGAAGGGCGATCGCCCGCCCGATGCCCGACGAGGCCCCGGTGATCAGAATCATGTCCCGTTTCATATTCGCCAGAATAGAGACTGCCTGATAAAAGACCGCAAATCCGTGCCGGGCCGGCGCGGAACTGTATCGGAACGGACCAGGATCGAGAGGGATATGCCGATGACGCCCAGCAGGGAACGACAGGGCCCGTCCGCCCGGCCGCAGGTGGCGCGGCGCGGGGTCTGCCTGGTGATCTCGGCGCCCTCGGGTGCGGGAAAATCGACCATCGCCAACGCCCTGCGCGCGGCCGAGCCCCAGTTGCTGCATTCCGTCTCGGTCACCACCCGCCAGCCCCGCCCGGGCGAAAGCGACGGCGTGCATTATCATTTCCGCACCATGGAACAGTTCGAGCAGATGGCCGCGACCGGCGAGTTGCTGGAATGGGCAACCGTGTTCGGCCGGGGCTACGGCACCCCGCGCGGCCCGGTCGAGGCCGCCCTGGCCGAAGGGCGCGACATGGTCTTCGATATCGACTGGCAGGGCCACCGGCAGATCCGCGCGGCACTGCCCCACGACGTGATCAGCCTGTTCGTGCTGCCGCCCTCTCTGGCGGAACTGGAACGACGGCTGCACGGCCGCGCCTCGGATCATCCGGAGGAAATCGCCAAGCGCATGACGGCGGCCCGCGACGAAATCGCCCATTGGCAGGAATTCGACCACGTCATCGTGAATTCCGACCTGGACCAGGCGATTGCCGAGGCCCGGTCGATCCTGGTCGCGGCCCGGCTCCAGACAGCACGCCAGAAGGGCCTCCCCGGCTTCGTCGCCAGTTTCGAAGGCTGAATCTTTCGTCGACCATGCCGTCACGCATCGGCCCCTGTGTCGTCACCCTCCTGTCTGCTAGGATGGACGGGTGAACCAGATCGATACACCCCAGACCGAGTCCCGCGCCGGGGACGGCTCCCTGCTGGGCCTGACCCAACGCCAGCCCCCCGCCAACATGCAGGCGGAACAGGCCCTGCTGGGCGCGCTGCTGACCAACAACCGCGCCTATGAGCGTGTGTCGGACTTCCTGACCGGCGCCCATTTCGCCGACGCGGTGAACGGCCGGATCTTCGATGCCATCGCGCGGCGGATCGAGGCCGGGCAACTGGCCGACCCGGTCACCCTGCGCGGCGAGTTCGAACATTCCGGCGTGCTGGAGCCGGTGGGCGGCATGGCCTATCTGGCCCGCCTGCTGACGGCGATGGTCGGCATCATCAATGCCGGCGATTACGGCCGGGTGATCCACGATGCCTGGGTGCGCCGCCAGCTGATCGAAATCGGCGAGGACGTGGTGAACAACGCCTTCGGCGCCCGTCCGGAACTGGACGGCGTCGACCAGATCGCGGCGGGCGAAGAGGCGCTGTTCCGCCTGGCCACCGACAAGGGGCAGGATGGCGGCTTCACCAGCTTCGACCGTGCCCTGGCCGACGCGCTGGACGTGGCCGAAAAGGCCTTCCACCGTACCGGCGACGTGGTGGGCCTGACGACCGGCCTGCGCGACATGGACAAGAAGACCGGCGGCCTGCACCCGTCCGACCTGCTGATCCTGGCCGGGCGCCCCGCCATGGGCAAGACGGCGCTGGCCACCAAGATCGCCTTCAGCGCCGCCCGCGCCCTGATGCGCGAGGCCCAGGACGCGCCGCCCGGCACCCAGCCTAAAGGGTCGGTGGCGATCTTCTCGCTGGAAATGTCGGCCGAGCAGCTGGCCACCCGTATCCTGTCCGAACAGGCCAGCGTATCGGGCGAACGCATCCGCCGGGGCGAGATCGGGCAGAGGGAATTCGACCGCTTCGTCCAGGTCACGCGTGAACTGGCGCAATTGCCGCTGCATATCGACGACACGCCCGCCATCTCGCTGTCGGCCATGCGCACGCGCTGCCGCCGGCTGGCCCGCACCAAGGGGCTGAGCCTGGTGGTGGTCGATTACCTCCAGCTGATGCGCCCCTCGGTGGGCACGCGGCCGGAAAGCCGCGTGCTGGAAATTTCCATGATCACCCAGGGACTGAAGGCGATCGCCAAGGAACTCAGCGTACCGGTGATCGCGCTGTCCCAGCTGTCGCGCCAGGTCGAAAGCCGCGAGGACAAGCGGCCGATGCTGTCGGATCTGCGTGAATCGGGCTCGATCGAACAGGACGCCGACGCGGTGATGTTCGTCTATCGCGACCAGTATTACCTGCAACAGCGCCAGCCGAAGGAAACGGCCTACGATTCGACCGAAAAATACCAGACGGCGCTGGAAGACTGGCAACGCAAGATGGACCTGGCGCACAACCGGGCCGAACTGATTCTGGAAAAACAGCGTCACGGCCCCACCGGCACCGTGCACCTGTTCTTCGAGGGCGAATTCACCCGCTTCGGCGATCTGGACCTGGTCCACGAAGGCGGATACCCGCCGTCGTAACCATCAGGATCGTCACCCGATCCGAAATATCGTTTCCCTTCCTGCAACCGGGCGAAGCCCGTCGAGACGTCCATGCAGACCATCACCATGTCCCTGGCCGCCTTTACGGTATCGGCGGCCATTTTCACGATGTCACCCGGCCTGGACACGGCAACCGTCCTGCGCACCTCGACCATATCGGGGGCAAAAAGCGGGCTGGGCGCATCGCTGGGGATCACGGGCGGGCTGCTGGTCTGGGGCGTCAGCGCGGCGTTCGGGCTGACGGCGCTGCTCGCGGCCTCGACGCTCGCCTTCAATATCGTGAAATGGGCCGGTGCCGCCTATCTGTTCTATCTCGGGATCGGCATGCTTCTGTGCCCGCGCACGGGTTTTTCGGAGGACGCCACCGAAGCAACCCGCAAACTGTCACCCGCCGCCGGCTTCCGGCAGGGCTTCATGAGCAACATCCTCAACCCGAAGGTCGGGATTTTCTACATCACGTTCCTGCCCCAATTCATTCCCCACGGCGTCAACGTGATTCTGTTCTCGCTGGTGCTGGCGGGCCTCCAGGTCGTCATGTCCATGTCCTGGCTGTCCCTGCTCGTCGCCCTGACGGTTCCGTTCAGCCACATTCTTTCACGCCCCGCCGTCGTGCGGCAGCTCGATCGCCTGACCGGCTGCATCTTCATGGGCTTCGGCCTCAAGCTGGCCCTGACCGACAGGCATTGAAAGCCCGCCGGCGGCTCTCAATAGCCGCCGGGTCTTCCGCCGCCACCATACCCGCCACGGCCATCGCCGCCGGAATCCTGGCGGTATCCGCCACCACCCCATCCGCCGCCACGATCGCCGTGATATCCGCGCCGACCGTCGTGGCGTGGCTCCTCGCAAGCCAAGAGCGAGACCGCCATGGCCGCTATGGCCAGGAACGTCAGGATTCGCATTGGATGCCCCTCATTAAGGATATCTTCTTTTTCTGAAGAAAAAGAAGCAAAAAGACTTTTATCCGTTCAGGGACATTCTCTGCCGCAAGCACAAGGCTCCTGAACGAATCAAAGTTTTTTGGTTCTTTTTTTCAAAAAAGAACAAGACTGCCGCAACGGTCTCCGTCAGGCACCGCGACGCATCATGTTACCCAGAGCAGCGACAACGCTGGACATCGTATAGGGTTTCGCAAGGACCGGAACGCCCGGAAACGCTTCAATCGCCGACGATGCCGACCCGTAGCCGGTGGCGAACAGGAACGGAATCCCGCGTTCGGACAGGGCCCGCGCGACGGGCAGGGAACTCTCCCCGTCGATATTGACATCAAGAATAGCGAGATCGACCGCGTGATTGTTCAGGATATCGAAGGCGGCCTGAAGCGTCGACGCGATGTGGACGCGGGCCCCATGCTCCGTCCCCAGCACGTCTTCCAGCTCCATCGCGATGATGAATTCGTCTTCCAGGACAAGGATGCTCTGGTCTTTCAAGGTGGCGGGCCCCGATTCTTCATTCCGCTTTTCAGCAGAAGAAAGAGCGCCGGCGGGCAGACGTTCCACGATGGCGGCCAACGGAAGGCGAATATCCAGGCTCACCCCTTCCGGATCGAAATGACGGCTCGCCGTTCCCTTGAGGTCATGGCTGATGGCGCGGTCGATCAGCAGGCTGCCGAAGCCCGACCGTTCAGGCGGCCGGACCGGCGGGCCACCCCGTTCCTGCCAGCGGATCGCGCAACTCTCGGACGGGGCATCCTGCTGCCAGGTCACCTGCAGGTCCCCGCCAGGCACGGAAAGCGCCCCATATTTGACGGCATTGGTGGTCAGCTCGTGAAACAGCAGCGCGAGAAAGGTCAAGGCACGCCCATTCAGCCGGATGTCGGGCCCGCTCAGCGAGACCGGGTTCGTGCCGGTGCGATAGGGCGCAAGCTCGATGGTCAGAAGATCCCGCAACGAGGTTCCCGCCTTGCCGCCGACAGCAAGATCATGGGCGTTGGCAAAGGCGTGGATGCGTTTCCCGATTATCTCGCGATAGCTGGCAGCAGTGTCGCCCTCTTCCGGCAGGCGGGAGACAAGGGAACGAATGACGGCCAGAATGTTTCTGACGCGATGGTTCAACTCGTCGTTCAGCATGCGCTGCATGGCTTCCGCCTGCGTGCGTTCCTGCAGCTTTTGCTGGCTGGCACGGGCGACGACTTCCATCAGCGCGGAACGGTACTGCGCTGCAAGTTCAAGATCGTCGGCCGTCCAACTCGCGGAGCGGCCGTGGACTTCCTCGGTCCAGACCTCGAAACCGCTGCGGGGGGGAAAGCGCGGACCGCGAAAGCAGGGTTGATAGGTCCCGGCCGGGTCGCCACCCCATTTGACGGTCTGGATGATCTCGCGACGAAAGAGGATCAGGCAGTCCTCCTGCTCCGGCCACACGGGGATGATCATGGCGCCGCAGAGATCGGGCACGGTGGGCGCAAAGCCCGGACAGTCACGGGTCAGGCTGTCGGTGTACCAGATCTGGTTGGTCGTGGCCGTTCCGGCATGCTCCAGCAGCATCCGAATATCGGCTTCCGGCAGGGCAAGTCCTGACATGTGCCACTGCCGATCCTTCCAGAGACCACCGCCGTCACAGGGCAGGAGCTTCAGCAGTTCAGGCAGGTGGCCATGGGTATAATGGGCAAGGCCCGCCGTACCCGAAGCGTCCCTGATAAGGCGGGAAAAGAACAGATGCGCATCGCGCACCAGGCTGAGCCTCCGGGAACGGTTAAGGCCCATGATCTGCAGGGCGAGATATTCGCCAAGCATTTTCGCCGCGATCCGCTCCGCCATGAACATCCCACGCGGCGTGTAATGATGGCAGATAACCAGCCCCCACAGGGCGCCATCGACGATCAGCGAAAGGAACATGGAGGCGCGTACCCCCAGGTTGGCCAGATATTCGTAATGGACATGCGAAATGCCGCGCAGATGCATGAACGACATGTTCAGCGCTGCCAGTCCGGCCTCCTCGACCAGCGCAACGGAAGGGAGCAGCGCATCCCCGATGACACGGATCAGCAGCCACCTGTAGAGGTCCCGAGCCTGCACGGGCATGTCGCTGGCGGGAAAATGCTGTCCGAGAAAACTCTCCAGTCCGTCCTTCCGGTCTTCGGCCACGACCTGGCCCGACCAGTCCGGAGCGAAGCGGTAGATCATCACGCGGTCATAGTCGAACGCCTCGCGGAGCGCCGTGGCGGCGTTTTCCAGAAGGGTCCGAACATCCGCCGGGTCGCGCAGGCATTCCAGGACCATGCGCTGCTGCGCGGCCAGATGCGCGTGAAGCCTTGCTGGCGCCGGCGCCTCGAACTCGATGACGATTTCGTCTCCCGTGCGGTGAACGGTAACGTCCCGGCGCAGGCCGGTCGGCAGTTCGACATCGAAGCAGATAGCCGGCCGGCCAACATGCTTGCAGAACGGCAAGCCCAGGATCGAGGCCTCGGCCGCCCCGACGCATTCCCCGAGGGACATGCCGATCCGAAGCGCCGGCAGATTCAGACCGACGGCCGCGTTTTCAGAGAAACGGGTCAGGCAATGCCCGGACTCGGAGAATGCCAGCAGACAGCCATTGGGCTGTATATGAGCCGGCAAATGGATAGGTTCGCAATCACAATCGGTCAGGTCCGCCTGGTGGCAAAAGCGCCGATCGTCATCACTGTTCGTCATGAGGTGCTTCGCGGTTGCGCCCCGATGGGTGGCCGCCAGGTCCGGCCCGCCGCGTGCCCATCCGTTCGCCATCCCGATAGACCAGGGACCCTGTTGCCTGCCATCTGGCGTCCTCCCTCATACCCATCGCAACCCTACCGCCCCCACAACGTTTCCCCGATGCTGACGCCAGGCAATACATTCGTGACATTGGCGGAACTCATCGGTACCGCACCCCGGCCGGAACCTGAAGCCACGCCCAACGTGACCTGGCCATGCATCTTGCCGTCGTCCGCCATGCCGGCAGACCCGTCCACGGAGGGGTCCCCATCCACGTGACGAAACAGGACAGCACGAGGGTCATCGTGCCGAGCAGCAGAATACGCGCAACCTGACAGCGCAAATGCGACCATGGCAACGACCGCGGCTCGTTTCATTATGGCACACATTTCTTTTCAGGGCGCCCTATTCCGCCACCATTTCCGGACACAAGCTCGGCGACAGATCATGCCGATTTTTTCCAATACCCAAGGCATCTATAGAGAATATTATGAATATCCACGATGCCGGATTGGGTCATGATGGCAGTATTATATTCTTTTTTAAAGAATCAAAAATTTCAGGTAATTCGAGAATTTTTTTGCCTTTCTTCAGAAAGACAAGAAATCAGCGCAGCATTTCGTTCTTACAAGCCTATACTCATTCGTCCCGCGCACCACACGCTCAGTCCGTAAAGCAATACTGTAACACCGCATCCCACTGCCAGCGCGCCATAGAAAGGGAGGCCATGCCGCATCATCCACGGAATCAGCAGAAACATCGGCAGCGACGGGATGACATACCAGAAGGTGGCACTGACATGGGCCTCCATCCGCACCGGGTCCCGGGTCTCCTGCCAGAGCCAGAGCATGCCCAATATCGAAATCAGCGGGAGTGACGCGATCAGGGCGCCGAAGCCAGGATACCGTCGCGCTACGGTCGAAACCACGGCAATGATGATGCCGGACAATGCCGCCTTGAGCACGAAGAACATCGGACCTCGCCCTTCTTCCGCCTCACGCGTGCCACGCCCTTCCCGGGCATGAGACCGGCGAAGCCCGCAAGAGTCCACCCCTCGAATACCGAGAACCAGGCATCTGATTTTTAAGGAGAATGGCGCACCCGAAAGGACTCGAACCTCTAACCCCCAGATTCGTAGTCTGGTGCTCTATCCAATTGAGCTACGGGTGCGTCGTGGGGCGCTGTTTAACCGAGAGGTCGGGAAACGACAACCCCCCTTGAGCGATTTTTTTCATCTCCATGACAAGAGCCGGATGCGGTTCCAGAGGGCGAGCGGGCATGGCAGAGTACCGCCACCTTCCGGCGGTGGGCACCGGACGGGTGAAAGCGGCGAGGGGGAAGCATGGCCGACCGGGTGTGGAGAAATAGCAGGCGCGCGGGCATGGGCGTGATCGGGGCGGCTTCGCTGCTGCTGGGATTTCTGGCCGTGCCGCAGAAAGCCGGCGCATGGGGCGTCGAGGGCCATCAGGTGATCGCGGCCCTGGCCTGGGATTACCTGACGCCCGCCAGCCGACACACCGTCGATACGATCCTGGCCAGCGACCATGACACCCTCACCGGGTCCGACCTGATGTCACGCGCGGTCTGGGCGGATGTCTGGCGCCGCACGCATCCCGAAACCGGGGAGTGGCACTTCGTCGATATCGAGATCGATCATCCCGACCTGGCATCGGCCTGCCATGGCTTTCCTGCCTCCTCGGTGCCCGCCAGCGCCGGGCCGGCAAAGGACTGCGTCATCGACCGTCTGGACGCCTTCGAACATGAACTCGCCGATCCGGCGACCAGCCCGGACGAACGCGCTCTGGCGCTGAAATATGTCGTTCATTTCGTGGCGGACATGCATCAGCCGCTGCATGCGGCCGACAATCACGACAAGGGCGGCAATTGCGTGCGTCTGGCACTGGGCGGCCCGCGCACCGTCAACCTGCACAGCTACTGGGATACCGTGGCGGTGTCGGAAGTCGATCCGAATGCGCAGCACCTGGCCGAGCAACTGTTCCACGAAATCACCACCGGCCAGAAACAGGGATGGGAACAGGGCGATCCGAAGGCATGGGTCCTGGAGAATTTCGAACTGGCCCGCGCTGACGCATACAGCCTCGGCTCACCTCCGGGATGCCAGCAGGACGCCGCCCCCATGGCCCTGCCGCCGGGATATGACGCCATGGCGCGCGGTGTCGTCACGGAACAGCTGAAGAAGGCGGGAGTCCGCCTGGCCCTGCTGCTCAATCGTGCGTTCGACCCCACGACGGTTACCGCAGCCCACTAAAGGCGGCGTCCCATTACAGAAGGGCGCGCAGGATCGCGCCCATGGAATTCGCACTGTCGCGGGCGGGCGGGGTGCGGTGATAGACGGCACTGGCACGCGCGGCCGGGATGCCATCCACCGTTACCAGCCCCTGCGCGAAGACCAGGCTGCGGGTGATGCGCAGCGTGTCCGCCTGCAATTCGGCCCAGACACCCCGGGCTACCGGCGCCATGAAATCCATCGTCAGCGACACGGTGGGCAAGAAATCGTCGCGCAGATCCTCCCGAAAGACGACCGCCAGCGCCAGGAAGATATCGCACACGGTCGCCAGCCTGCCGCCATGACAGAAGCCCGCCCGATTGCAGCACGCAGCGGTTACACGAAAACCGCCAATCAGCGCGCCCGCTTCCTGAGCGACCAGAAAGCCACCGCTTGCGACATTGAAACCACTGGCCAGGGAGTCTGGCAGGGGAACGAAGCCGGGAGGCGGCGGCAGGATATCACCGGTCGGATCAGGAGAGGTCGTCATGTACGTCCTGCCAGAATGAGCGGGGTGATGGTGAAAGAAGCCATCGGAATTCTCCATCGAGAGGGATGCCGTTAGAACCGGGATATGGTGTCAGGCGATCCGCTGTCAGTGCGCCAGCAGGGCGCGGGCGGCCTCGGTCGCAACATCGTGACGCAGGCGCACGATGCTGTGACCGCCCGACGGATGCACCCGGTTGGTGAGGATCAGCACGAAACTGTCGCTGTCGGGATCCATCCACAGCGAGGTGCCTGTGAAGCCGGTATGACCGAACGAACCTACGGGAAACACATCGCCCCGGGGCGAGGAATAGTGCGTGCGGATATCCCAGCCCAGTCCCCGCAAATCATCCTTGCCGGGCGGTTGCTGCGGCGTGGTCATCAGTACCAGGGTTTCGGGTTTCAGAGGGAAGGCGCTGGGGCGGCCAGCCCGGCGGTCCAGCAGGGCCTGGGCATAGACGGTCATGTCGGCGGCGTCGGAAAACAGCCCGGCATGGCCCGCCACGCCGCCCATGCGCCGGGCCGTGGGATCATGGACGATACCGCGCAGCATCGCGCCATGTTCGTCGAACTGGGTGGGGGCAATGGTGGGGTACCAGGCGGGGGGCGGGAGGAAGCATGAGTGTGCCATGCCCAGCGGAGAGAGGATGCGGGTCTGCTCATACTGGGCGAGGCTCTGATGTGACAGGTGCTCGACCAGTAGCCCCAGCGTGATGAAATTGATGTCGCTGTAGACGAACCGCTCGCCGGCCGGTCGACCGCAGCGAACCGCCCGGATGGGGGGCTGGCGCAGCCGGCCGCGAGCCCTGCCCCGCCCACGGCCAGCATTGTCTGCAGGATCGTCCGTCGTCCGGAATGTCTCATCGTCTCGGCATGCTCCATCCGCCAGGGGGTTGCGGCCGGGCCGGAGAGCGATCGGGAACTCTCGGCCGTCACCTGGGTTTCTTGAGTAATATCAATCCATGAGGGAGGCTTCCATGGACCAGTCACATTTCCCCGCTTCCGGCATGGCCCGTACCGCCCTGCTGGTCGTCGCCATGCTGGGCCTGTCGGCCGGACTGTCGGCCTGCAATACGATGCGCGGTGCCGGGCAGGACGTCAGTTCGGTCGGGCATGACGTGTCGCGGGGGGCCAATGCGTCGCAGAAGGCGATAACCCACTCGACCGGCGCGTCGGAACGATAACCGTCGGGCGGAGGCGCCCGCAGGCATGCCTCTTGCATTCCTGCGGGCCCTTGCCCAATACTGTCGATGTGCCGGTTCCTGTAGCCGGCTGAACTGACGTTCTCGGGGCGGGGTGAAAATCCCCACCGGCGGTAATTGCGCCCGGCCATCGTGCCGCGCATAAGCCCGCGAGCGCCCGTCTGGCCCTGTGGCCGGGCGGGGACAGCAGATCCGGTGTGATTCCGGAGCCGACGGTCATAGTCCGGATGAGAGAGAACGATGTCCGCAAGGCGCGCCATTCGTGGCGTGTCGTCGGGCTGGTGTGCCCCGGGTCCGTCCGCTGGATGGGACCATTGGTTTTGGCTATGTCTGCGGTCAATGCGGAGTCTGATGGAGCGGGGCATGCCCCGCCCGGCCGATCCGTGCCTGCCGCCCTGCCCTGCCCTGTTGCGTGGCCGCTGATCGCGCGCGCCTTTCGCGCCGCGATCGACGAGGCCGCGCGGTTCGTGGGCGCCACCGCCCCCAATCCCCCCGTCGGCTGCGCCATTCTCGACCGGCATGGCGACATCCTGACCATCGCCGCCCATCATCGCGCGGGCATGCCGCATGCCGAAGCCCTGGCCCTGCGCCAATGTGCCGAACAGGGACTGATGGCGCGCGCCGCCATCGCGGTGGTGACGCTGGAACCCTGCAACCATACCGGCCGCACCGGCCCGTGTTCGGAAGCCATCCTGGCGTCGCCGATCCGCACCGTGTGGGTGGGCGTGGCCGACCCCAATCCGCGTGTCGCCGGCGGTGGCATCGACCGCCTGCGTGCCGGGGGATGTGCCGTGCACGTGCTGGACCAGGGTGCGGAACCGGCCGCCGCGTGCCGGGCGCTGATCGCGCCGTTCGCCCACTGGTCGCGCACCGGGCGGGCGTGGCTGACGGTCAAGCAGGCGGTGGATGCCTCCGGCTCCATGATCCCGCCCGCCGGGCAGACCACCTTTACATCGGATGCCGCGTTGACGCTGGCCCACCGGCTGCGGCGGGCGACCGACGCGATCGTGACCGGCAGCGGCACCGTGCTGGCCGACCGGCCGGGGCTGGATGTGCGCCGGGTGGCCGATCATGCGGACCGTGCGCCCCGTCTGCTGGCTGTTTGCGACCGCAAGGGCCGGGTACCGGCGGACTGGCGCGCGAGCGCGGCCGCGCGGGGATTCGACGTATGGATCTGCGATGACATCACCCGCCTGCCCGAGATGCTGGGCGCGGCGGGTGTGCTGTGGGCCCTGGTCGAGGCCGGGCCCGGCCTGCTGGCGGCGCTGCGCGCGGCGGGGCTGTGGGATGACTGGCTGACCATCGGGGTCGGCCCGGATGGGACCGAGCGGCTGGACGTGGCCGTTCGCATGGGGACGGACACGCCGCTGCGCCTGTTCCCGGAACTGGCGGCGTCGCTGACGGCGCCTGAAGGGGAAGCATGTTTTCCGGCATCATAGAACATCTGGGCACCGTCACGCAGGCCCGGCGTGGCGACCGCGCGCTGCATGTCGCGATCGCGACCGGCATCGGCGACCTGTCGATGGGCGAGAGCATCGCGGTCAACGGCGTGTGTCTGACCGTCACCGCATTCGACGCGGCGGGGAATGCGTCCTTCTTCATCAGCATCGAGACGCTGGAACGGACCAGCCTGGGCCGCCTGGCCGAGGGTGGGCGCGTGAACCTGGAACGTGCCGTGACCCCGGCCACCCGGCTGTCGGGCCATATCGTGCAGGGGCATGTGGACGGCACCGGGCGCCTGGTGTCGGTCGAAATGGCCGGCGAGGCGCGGCGGGTGGTCTTTGCCATTCCCATGACGCTACGCCGCTATCTGGTCGAAAAGGGATCGATCACCCTGGACGGCATCAGCCTGACGCTGAACGAGATCGGCGCGGCTGGCACGGCGGACGCCGGGCCGGACGAATTCCCCGTGGCCCTGATGATCATTCCCCACACCTGGACCCATACCAGCCTGGGCACGCTTGCCCCCGGCGACGCGGTAAATGTCGAGGTGGATGTGATCGCAAAATATGTGGAGACACTATGTCAGTACCGGTCATGAGCCCGACGCTGCGGACGGCGATCGAGGCGATCCGCGCGGGCGGCATGGTGATCCTGGTCGATGACGAGGATCGGGAAAACGAGGGCGACCTGGTGATGGCCGCCGATCTGGTCACGCCCGCCGCGATCAATTTCATGGTCACGCATGCGCGCGGACTGGTCTGCCTGCCGCTGGAGGCCGGACTGGTCGAGCGGCTTGGCCTGCCGATGATGACGCGGGTGAACACCAGCCCGCGCGAGACCGCCTTCACGGTCTCGATCGAGGCGCGCGAGGGCGTGGATACCGGCATTTCCGCCGCCGACCGGGCCCGGACCATCCAGGCGGCGGTGGCGCCGGATGCCGGACCGGCCGACCTGGTCTCGCCCGGTCATATCTTTCCGCTGCGCGCGGTGCCCGGCGGGGTGCTGGCCCGTAACGGCCACACCGAGGCGTCGATCGAGCTGGCGCGCCTGGCGGGCCGGGCGCCTGCCGCCGTGATCTGCGAGATCATGAACGAGGACGGGTCGATGGCGCGGATGTCCGACCTGCGCCCATATGCCGAACGCCACCAGTTGCCGATCCTGTCGATCGCGGAACTGGTGGACTGGCTGCGGGAGCGCGAGGCCGCTGCTACCGCCACGTCGGAAGCACGGATCGAGAAGGTGGCACAGGCCGCGCTGCCCAGCATCTATGGCGGCGAAGACCTGGTGATCCACGCTTTTCGTGCCGCTGACGGGACGGAGCATGTCGCGCTGGTGAAGGGCGACCCCGGCCGGCGCGGCGCCGTGCCGCTGGTGCGGCTGCATTCCGAATGCGTCACCGGCGATGCGCTGGGCTCGATGCGCTGCGATTGCGGCGCCCAGTTGCAGGGCGCGCTGGCGCGCATCGGCGCGGCCGAAAGCGGGGTGCTGCTGTATCTGCGCGGGCATGAAGGACGGGGCATCGGCCTGGCCAACAAGATCCGCGCCTATGCCTTGCAGGATCGCGGGCTGGACACCGTGGATGCCAACCACCGGCTGGGCTTCGAGGCCGATGCGCGCGACTGGACGGCGGCCGGGGCGATCCTGCGCGCGCTGGGGGTGCGGACGCTGGACCTGATGACCAACAACCCGGCCAAGGTCACGGCGATGGAGCAGCATGGCTTTGCCGTCCGCGAGCGCGTGCCGCTGGAAATCGCGCCCAACCCCTTCAACCGCGCCTATCTGGATGCCAAGCGCACCCGCATGGGGCACCAGCTTTTTGCCGCGATCGACGCAGCGGCGGAGTAAGAAACGGACCATGAGCACCAACAAGCCCTCTACCTCGCCCGACCTCACCTTCGCCCGGCCGCCGCGCCTGGCGATCGTGGTCAGCCGCTTCAACGAGACGGTGACCCACGGCCTGCGCGATGGTGCGCTGGAATGGCTGGGCGAGCACGGCATCACCGTCGCGGACGAGGATGTGCTGTATGCCCCCGGCGCCTATGAACTGCCGCTGCTGGCCCAGACCCTGGCCCGCACCGGGCGGTACGAGGGGGTGATCTGCCTGGGCTGCGTGATCAAGGGCGATACCGCCCATTTCGAATTCATCAGCCTGGGCGCCGCGGTGGGGCTGATGCAGGCCTCGCTGGCCACCGAAGTGCCGGTGGCGTTCGGCGTGCTGACCACCTACACCGACGAGCAGGCCTTTCTGCGGTCGCGCGACGACGAACATAACAAGGGACGCGAGGCTGCGGCGGCCTGTGTGGAAAGTCTGGCCTTGATACGCAAAATCAAGGGCTGATACGCTACCCCCGCATGCCGGCGGAGGCCGGCACAGGGTCTGGCAGGGCCGGAACGCGGGGGCACGGGATGAAGCTGGTGACATTGGCCGCCGGGTTGTTCGGCATGGCGCTCACGCTCTGGCTGCTGTCCCGCTTCGGCGCGCATGCCATCCTGCATCTGGTCATGGTCGGCGGCTGGGGAATCCTGGCCGCGATCGTGTTTCATGCCATTCAGGTCCTGCTCTCCGCCCGGTCGTGGCAGATCATCGCCGGGCGGGATGAACCCCAGCTGAAGCTGCGGGACTATGTGGCGCTGCGCTGCGTGCGCGAGGGCGTGAACAATCTGCTGCCGGTGGCCCAGGTGGGGGGCGAAGTGATCTCTGCCCGGCTGCTGGCGCGGCGCGGGCCCGGCCTGCGCCGGGCGGCGGCGGCAACGATCTGCGACCTGACGATCGAACTGCTGAGCCAGGTGATCTTTACCCTGCTGGGGCTGGGGCTGCTGCTGTGCCTGGTCAAGCGGTCATCGGTGACGGACGAACTGGTGGAGAGCGCGGGCGTCGCGCTGCTGCTGGGGGCGGTGTTCCTGGGCAGCCAGTGCCTGGGCGCGGTTTCGGTCGTCGAGCGGCTGCTGGTGCGCATTGCCGCCCATCTGGGCTGGACGGGGGTCGAGAGCATTCGCGGCCTGCATGGCGAGATCATGGGGCTGTACACGGCGCCGGGCCATGCGGTGCGGGCGGGTTTCGCCCAGCTTGTCGCCTGGTCGCTGGGGGCGGTCGAGGTGTGTCTGATCCTGCATTTCATGGGCCAGGATCGCTCGCTTGCCCACGGTTTCGTGATTGAAAGCGTGGGACAGGCGGCCAAATCGGTGGGCTTTGCCGTGCCGGGTGCCCTGGGCGTGTCCGAAGGGGGGTTCATCCTGATCGGCAGCCTGTGCGGCCTGCCGCCGGCGGTTTCCATCGGATTGTCGCTGATCAAGCGACTGCGCGAGATTGCCTGGGGCCTGCCGGCGCTGGCCGGCTGGCAGTGGATGGAAACCCACTGGCAGGGGCCGGCCCGCAAGCTGGACCATGGCGTCGGCCTGCCGGGCCATTGATGGTCCTGGCGCGGCCCTGGGGCCACACCTTGCCTTAACCTGTTGTTTTTCTTCTGCCCTGAGGCTCTGGCGCGTTCCGAAACGACTTCACCTGCGTTGACGGGCAAGGCGGCATGCCGAACATGCGCCTTGCATCCGGCCGTCATCATGGGTCAAACGATCCCCCATCGCGTGGCATCGCCTTCGTTGCAGTCGCGCCGTCCGCATCTCAAGGGCTGAATTACGAATCATGCCGTCCATTCCGATCGGTCGCCTGGTGGCGGTCTGTGCCCGCCATGCCGTGCTCACACTGGTGCTGTTCGCGCTGCTGGTCGGGGGAGCGGTTCTGTGCAGTATGAAGCGGCTGGGGGTCACGACCGATACGGGGACGATGTTTTCGTCCACCCTGCCGTGGAAACAGCGGTCGGACGAGCTGGCGCGCCTGTTTCCCCAGAACCAGGACCAGATGGTGGCGGTCATCGACGCCGACCTGCCGGAAGAGGCGCAGGTTACAGCGCGGGAACTGGCCGAACGGCTGCGCCATGACACCAAACACTTCATGTCGGTGACGATCCCGCAGGACGACCCCTATCTGGTGCGCAACGGGCTGCTGTTCCTGGACCAGAAGAGCCTGGCTTCGGTGCTGGATACGACCGTGACCGCGCAACCCTTCCTGGGCGGCCTGGCGGCCGATCCGTCGGGGCGCGGCCTGTTCGACGCGCTGTCGCTGATCGCGCTGGGCGTGTCGCAGGGGCAGGCCGACCTGAAGAGTTTCCAGCCGGCGCTGAATGGCTTTGCCAACACGCTGGAACAGGCCGCCGACGGCACCCCCCAGCCTTTGTCGTGGGAGCGGATGCTGGCTGGCAGCCTGGCCGACCTGGCCGGTAAATATGTCTTCGTCGTGTCCCGGCCGCGCCTGGATTACGGATCGTTCCAGCCGGGGGGTGAGGCCAGCGACGCGATGCGCCAGGCGATCGCCGGGCTGGAATTCGTGCGCTCGGGCCATGCGCGGGTCCATATCACCGGCGATGTGCAGATCAATGACGAGGAATTCGCCACAGTTGCCCAGGGCATGGTGGCAGGGCTTGTGGGGTCGCTGGTGCTGGTCACCCTGTGGCTGTTCCTGGCGGTGCGCAGCTGGCGGATCATCGTGCCCATCGTCGTGACGCTGGTCGTGGGGCTGATCCTGACGACCGGTTTTGCCGCCCTGGCGGTCGGGACGCTGAACCTGATCTCGGTGGCCTTCGCGGTGCTGTTCGTGGGTATCGCGGTTGATTTCGCGATCCAGTTCTCGGTGCGCTTCCGCGCCCAGCGCCTGCCCTCGGGCCAGATTCCGCCGATCCGGACGGCGCTGGAACATACCGGCGAGGAAACCGGCCACCAGATCCTGGTGGCCGCCATGGCGACGATGGCCGGCTTCCTGGCCTTTACGCCCACCGCCTTTGTCGGGGTGGCGCAGCTGGGGCTGATCGCCGGTTTCGGCATGCTGATCGCCTTTATCTGCACCGTCACGCTGCTGCCGGCGCTGCTGCTGCTGTTCCATCCGCCGCTCGACCAGCAGGTGGCGGGCTTTGCCTTCGCCCGGCCGGCGGACCGCGCGGTGCGCGTCTATCGCACCCAGATCCTCAGCGTTTTCACCTTTCTGGCGGTGCTGGGGGCGGCCCTGATCCCGGTGCTGACCTTCGATGCCGACCCGCTGCATACCAAGGACCCGCATTCCGAAGGGATGCTGACCCTGAAGCTGCTGATGAAGGACCCGCAATCCTCGCCCTATGGCGCGGAGGTTCTGGTGCCCGACCTGAACCAGGCCCAGACGCTGGCCGACCGCCTGTCGCGCCTGCCGATGGTGGATGATGCGATGTGGCTGGGCACGCTGGTCCCTGCCGACCAGACGCCCAAGCTGGCGATGGTGCAGGATGCGGCGTCGATCCTGCTGCCGACGCTGGTGGTGCCCAACCCGCGCCCGGCGCCGGATGCCGCTGCCCTGCGCGCCTCGGCCGCCAAGGCGGCGCATGATCTGGGCGCCGTGCTGGACCGGCTGGACCCGCACGACCCGCTGCGCCGTATCCAGTCGGCGCTGGATCGGCTGTCGCACGCGCCGGACGAGCGGCTGATGGCGGCCAATACCGCGCTGGTCCGCTTCCTGCCCGCGCAGCTCGACCAGTTGCGCCAGATGCTGGGGGCCCATGCCGTGACCCTGGATGACGTGCCGCCGTCGATCCGGCAGGACTATCTGCTGCCCGACGGCCGCGCCATCGTCTCGGTGCATCCCAAGGCGGGCATGGACAGCAATGCCGACCTGCGCCGCTACGTCACCCAAATCACCAGCGTCGCGCCCGATGCCGGCGGCCCGGCGGTGGACGTGGTGGAGAGCGCCGCCACCATGGTCCGGGCCTTCGTCTTCGCCGCGCTGTCGGCTATCGGCATGATCGCGGTGATCCTGCTGGTGGCGCTGCGCCGCGTGCTGGACATGGCCCTGGTGCTGGCGCCGCTGCTGCTGTCGGCGCTGATGACGGTGATCCTGATCATCATGGTGCCGGAACAGCTGAATTTCGCGAACATCATCGCCCTGCCGTTGCTGCTGGGCGTGGGTGTGTCGTTCAACATCTATTTCGTGATGAACTGGCGCGCGGGCGTGCGGGCGCCGCTGTCGAGCCCCACGGCGCGGGCGGTGCTGTTCTCGGCCCTGACCACCAGCACCGCCTTCGGTTCGCTGGCGGCGTCGCACCATCCGGGCACCGCCAGCATGGGCAGGCTGCTGCTGCTATCGCTGGCCTGCACCCTGCTGGCCACGCTGATCTTCGTACCGGCATTGCTGCCCAAGCGGGCGATCGACGAGCGGTAGACGGGAGACCGCCCTACGGCTTGGGATTCTTCTCCTTCAAGACCACACATTCCCTTTCTACGATTCCCCGGAAGCCTTCGTCGGTCGATGCCCAGTCCAGCACATCGACCTTCCAAGGCAGGATCGAGTCGGTAAACGCCTCCTCCAGCCGGGCGCGCGTCGCCAGGGGCAACGGTTCGTCGCCCATGACCGCCAGATCGAGATCGGAATAGGGCTTGGCCTTTCCGGTCACGCGCGACCCGAAAGCCCGCACCTCCCGTTCGGGCACGATCTCGTCCAATATCCGCATGACCACGGCCCGCTCGACCGACGACATGACGGGTTCCACCGTCACGGCACGCGGTCCTTCAGCAGGGCCAGAAGGAACCCCGCCTCCTCGCTGAAGGTTGGAATGATCGCCACGACCTGCTTTGCAGATGCCTCGTTGTAAGTGTGGCTGGTCAGGTTCCGCATCTTGCGGAACACGCTCCATTCCGCCCAGGAACTCCTGAGGAGGCCTGCCTCGTTGGCGGAACGGACCAGGTCCGGAAAACCCATCCGGTCATATTCCTCGGGCGAGGCCGCGTTTTCTTCCAGGAACCGCTTCAATGCCTTATGGCTCAATTCATAGGTGAATGCGAAACGCTGGATCAGGCCGTCCCGCAACTGTTCGTCATCAGGATGCGCGACATGCCGCACCCAGCCTTCGTTCAGGCGAGCGAGCGCGCGTTCCAGAGGGAACAGATACAGTATCAGGCGTCCTTGACCGACTTGTGCGGCAGTTGCACGTCGCGGCCGGTCAGCATCATGTTCCAGTAAAGCTGCGGAAACAGTTTCGTCTTGAGGAACCAGGCGAAGCGGCTGGGCTTGCGCTGGTCGTAATGGAAGCTGGGGGCCGGCACGCCGCCATAGAGGAATTCCGCCAGCACCACCCGCCCGTAGGATACGGTCAGCGGGCAGGCGCCATAGCCATCATACGCCCCCGCCAGCGGGCGGCCGTCGAGCGAGGCCAGCAGGTTCTCGACCACCACCGGCGCCTGGGCGCGGGCGGCGGCAGCCGTCTTGGCGTTGCTGGTGCCGATGACGTCGCCCAGGCCGAATACGGTGTCGAAACGCGCATGGCGCAGGGTCGTGGCATCGACATCCAGCCAGCCGGCGGCGTTGACGAGCGGGCTGGACTTGATGAAATCCGGCGCGCTCTGCGGCGGGGTGACATGCAGCATGTCGAAGCTGCGCGTGACCATGCTGCTGCTGCCGTCGGGTGCGGTGACGGCGAAGGTCGCCACGCGCTTCGGCCCGTCGACCGCCACCAGATTATGCTTGAGATGCAGGTCGATGCCGTAATAGTCGATGGCATCCTGCAGCGACGGCACGAAATATTTCACGCCGAACAGCGCATCGCCCGCCACATCGAATTCCACCTTCATGCGGCTCAGCACGCCCTCGCGCCGCCAGTGGTCGGAGGCCAGATAGGCGATCTTCTGCGGTGCGCCGGCGCATTTGATGGGCATGGGAGGCTGGGTGAACAGCGCAGTCCCGCCCTTGAGCGACTGGATGCAGGCCCAGGTATATTCGACCGTGTCGCGCGAATAATTGCTGCACACGCCGTTGCGGCCCAGCGTGTCGACCAGGCCGTCGATCTTGCCCCAATCCAGTTGCAGGCCGGGACAGACCACCAGGCGGCGATAGAAGATATGCCGGCCGTCGGTCAGGGTGACGATATTCTCTTCCGGGGTGAAAGAGGCGACGGCCGCCCGCAGCCAGCGTACCCCCTTGGGGATCAGCCCGCCTTCCTGCCGCAGCGTGTCCTTGAGGGCCATGACGCCGGCCCCCACCAATGTCCATCCGGGCTGGTAGGCATGGGTGGTGGCGGGGTCGATGACCGCGATCGACAGGTTGGGCCGCGCACGGCGCAGGCGCGCGGCGACGGTCAGGCCCGCCGCCCCGCCGCCGACGATGACGACGGTGAAGCGGTCGCTGTCCGGAATATCCGTCTGGGTCGGGGCCATGGATGTCTCCTTACGCTGGTATCCGTACGGAGGGCGATCCTAGTCTCTTGCCTGCGAAGTGCGTAGGCGAATTTCGGAGGTCAGCCGGACGGCCGGCAGGATCATTCCTTGTCCTTGAACCAGACTTCGACCGGGCCCTGGAGCTTGATCGTCATCGGGTTGCCGCGCCGGTCCGTCGTCCGGCCGACGGCCAGCCGCACCCAGCCCTCGCTGATGCAATATTCCTCGACATTCGTTTTCTCGACCCCCTTGAAGCGCACGCCGATCCCGCGCTCCAGCAGGGCTGCATCGTGGAACGGGCTTTCGGCATTGGCGGACAGGCGATCGGGGGGCGTATCACTCATCGGAGGGACCTTATGCGGAGTGGTTTACAGGCGCTGAGACAGCGGAGGTGACATAGCGGGTCGCGGCCGCCAATCCAACCGCCGGCGCGTGTCTGCCATGTCTCTGCGCGGCGTCACGTGTGCCGAATGCAATGGACATGCGGCGCGGAAACCGTGACATACGGTCCCCTTGCCATTCGGGTTCACTGCGCATTCCCCATGTCGTTTTCCAGTTCCTCCTCCGCCCTTGCCTATCGCCATCGCATTCCCGTCGGTTCGCTGCCCGCGTGGCTGGTGATCCTGCTGGGACTGGTGACGGCGATCGGGCCGCTGGCGACCGACATGTACCTGCCGGCCTTTCCGGCGGTGGACAGCGAACTGGGCGGCGGCCCCGGATCGGCGCAGATCACGCTGGCGGCCTGGTTCGCGGGGCTGGCGATCGGGCAGTTCTCGCAGGGGCCGCTGTCGGACCGGCTGGGGCGGCGCGTGCCGCTGCTGGGCGGACTGACCCTGTTCAGCATCGCCTCGGCCGGCTGCGCGCTGTCGGCGGATTATCACATGTTCTGCATCTGGCGCTTTCTGGCGGCGCTGGGCGGATCGGCCGGCGTCGTGGTGCCGCGCGCGATCGTGCGCGATATCGCGACCGGCGCCCAGGGTGCGCGGATCATGGCCCAGCTGACCCTGGTGTTCGGCCTGATGCCGATCCTGGCGCCCAGCCTGGGCAGCCTGGTGCTGTCGGTCGGCCACTGGCGCTGGATCTTCTGGTTCGCGACGCTCTATGGCGTGCTGGGCGTGGTGGCCATTGCCTGGACCCTGCCGGACACATTGCCGCGCGAGCGGCGCATCGCGCTGTCGGTGACCACGGTGCTGTGGCGCTATGTGGGCATCGCGCGGGAGCCGATGTTCCTCTCGGCGGCGCTGCTGCTGGGGTTCTCGGCCTTTGTGATGTTCGCCTACCTGGCCAGCGCGCCGATCCTGTTCGAACAGATCCTGGCCTTCACCCCGCAGCAATTCGGCCTGTTCTTCGGCATGAATGCCGCGCTGTTCATCGCCGGCGCCCAGATCAACGGCCGGCTGGTCCACCGGATCGCGCCGCATGTGCTGATGCAGCGGGGTGTGGTGGCGATCACGCTGTCGGCGGGGCTGTTCCTGATCCTGTCCATTGCCGGCCTTGCCGGACCGCGCCACCCGTTTCTGGTCTGCGCCATGATCGGGCTGATCACCGGCTCGCTGGGCTTCGTCAACCCGAATGCCACGGTGCTGGCCTTTACCCGGCATGGGCACCATGCCGGCAGCGCCTCGGCGCTGCTGGGCACCCTGCAATTCACCATCGGATCGCTGAGCGGCGTACTGTTGGGCTATCTGCCGCTGAGCAGCGCCGTGCCGGTGGCCGCCACGATGACGGGTGGCATTGCCGGCATGCTGGCCTGCATGCTGTGGCACCGGCGGCATGCCGCCGCCGCGGAGTGACCGGCGCGTTTGAAGCGGGGGGCAATATATTGCATCGCACAATTTCCTTGACTCGGGCCGTCCTCACGATCATGAGATAGAGTCGAAGCAGTACTGGTACGCGCTTCATGGACGTTTCCTCCCTAAACTACGGCGGCGCGCTTCGGTGCGCCGTTTTTTTTGGCAGTGCCTGCTTTGCCCTTCCTTTGACGCGCCGGCCATGCCGCGCTACGGCAGAAGACATGATGGATCGATCCGCCCATGTTGTCCGGTCGGCCGGCCGGTTGCCCCACGCGTGAACGCCGTGCTCGATTTCATCGCGGCGCTGGGGCGTGCCGCCTTGAACCTGGTCCGGACCGCCGGCGCCCTGACCCTGTTCGGCCTGACGGCCCTGTCGCATCTGGTCCGGCCGCCCTTCTACTGGCGGATCTTCTTTGGCGCGCTGATCGAGATCGGCTTCTTCTCGCTGCCCGTGGTGGCGCTGACGGCGCTGTTCTCGGGCGGGGTGATTGCCCTGCAATCCTATACCGGCTTCGCCCAGTATCATGCCCAAGGCGCGATCGCCGGCATCGTCGTGCTGGCCGTTACCCGTGAACTGGGGCCGGTGATGGCCGGGCTGATGGTGGCCGGACGGGTGGGGGCGGCGATGGCCGCCGAAATCGGCACCATGCGCGTGACCGACCAGATCGATGCCCTGACGACCCTGTCGACCAACCCGATGAAATATCTGGTCACGCCCCGGCTGCTGGCCGGCACGATCGCCCTGCCCTGCCTGGTCCTGGTGGCGGACATGCTGGGTGTGATGGGCGGTTTCATCGTATCGGTCGTCAAGCTCGATTTCTCGGCGCCGGCCTATATTGCCGCGACATTCGCGGCGGTGAAGACGATCGATGTCACCGTGGGGCTGGCCAAGGCGGCGGTGTTCGGCTTCCTGATCACGCTGATGGGCTGCTATCATGGCTATACCAGCCGTGGCGGCGCGCAGGGCGTTGGGTCGGCCACCACCGCCGCCGTCGTGGCGGCGTCGATCCTGCTGCTGGCGTCCGATTACCTCCTGACCGACGTGTTCTTCTCGCAATGACCCAATCCACGCCCAAGATCCGCATTCGCGGCCTGTGCAAGGCATTCGGGCCCAAAGTTGTTCTCGACGGGATCGACCTCGACGTCATGCCCGGGACCTCGATGGTGATCATCGGCGGGTCGGGCAGCGGCAAGTCGGTCCTGCTGCGCTGCATCCTGGGCCTGATCCCGGCCGATGCCGGCACGATCGAGATCGACGGCGTGAACGTGCTGACGCTGCCGCCCCGGCGGCGCGAGGAAGTGATCGAGACGATCGGCATGCTGTTCCAGAACGGGGCCCTGTTCGACAGCCTCAGCGTCTGGGAGAATGTCGCCTTCGGCCTGCTGGCGGCCGGCCGGCGGCATGGCAGGCGCCCCAGCCGCGCCGAAGCCCGCGCTACGGCCGGCCGGGTGCTGGAACAGGTGGGGCTGGACCCGTCGGTCGGCGCGCTGTCGCCGGCCGAACTCTCGGGCGGCATGCAGAAGCGCGTAGGCCTGGCCCGGGCCATTGCCGGCCAGCCCGACATCCTGTTCTTCGACGAGCCGACCACCGGGCTGGACCCGATCATGGGTGCTGTGATTGACGGGCTGATCGTCGACTGCGTGCGCAAGCTGGGATCGACCGCGATCGCGATCACGCACGACATGGCATCCGCCCAGCGCATCGGCGACCAGGCGGCCATGCTCTACAAGGGCAAGCTGATCTGGCAGGGGCCGGCGGCGTCGCTGCTGAACAGCGGCAACCCCATGGTGGACCAGTTTACCCATGGGCGGCGTGAGGGGCCGATCAGTATGGAGCTGCGGCGGTGAAGAGTTCTTCTTTTTCTGAAGAAAAAGAAACAAAAAGACTTTTATCCGTTCAGGGGCATCGCATGTCCCCAGCACAAGGCTGCTGAACGAATCAGAGTTTTTTGGTTCTTTTTTTTGTAAAAAAGAACCGACTTCCCTTCCTTCCGGAGTCACCGTGGCCCGCCGTCCTTCCGCCCATTATGTCTGCCAGTCCTGCGGCGCCGTCTTTCCCAAATGGGCCGGGCGGTGTGAAAGCTGCGGCGCGTGGAACAGCATCGTCGAGGAGGCAGTGGAGCCTGCCGCCACCGGGGGCGCCGCGCCGCGTCGCGCCCGTGGGGCCAAGGTGGCGTTCGTCAGCCTGGCCGGCACTGCCGAGCCGCCGCCGCGCATCGGCACGCGGATGGCCGAGCTGGACCGCGTGCTGGGCGGGGGGCTGGTGCCGGCCTCCGTCGTGCTGGTGGGCGGTGATCCGGGAATCGGCAAATCGACCCTGCTGTTGCAGGCGGCTTGTGCGCTGGCGGCCGCCGGTCGGCGGGTGAAATATATTTCGGGCGAAGAGGCGGTGGACCAGATCCGCCTGCGCGCGCGCCGGCTGGGGCTGGATGCGCCGGGGCTGGAGATTGCCGCCGCGATCAACGTGACCGACATTGCCGGCACGCTGGAGAGCGAACCCGACGTGGCGCTGGTCGTCATCGATTCGATCCAGACCATGTGGCTGGAATCGGTCGAGAGCGCGCCCGGCACGGTCAGCCAGGTGCGCGCCACCGCGTTCGAGCTGATCCGTCTGGCCAAGCAGCGGGGATTCAGCCTGATTCTGGTCGGGCATGTGACCAAGGAAGGCGCCCTGGCCGGCCCGCGCGTGCTGGAGCACATGGTCGACGCGGTGATGTATTTCGAGGGCGATCGGGGCCACCAGTTCCGCATTCTGCGCGCCGCCAAGAACCGGTTCGGCGCGACGGACGAAATCGGCGTCTTCGCCATGACCGACCAGGGACTGGTCGAGGTGCCGAACCCTTCCGCGCTGTTCCTGGCCGAACGGCGGGGGAATATCGCGGGATCGGCGGTGTTTGCGGGGATCGAGGGCACGCGGCCGGTTCTGCTGGAGGTGCAGGCCCTGCTGTCGCCCAAATCGGGCGATTCCGCGCCGCGCCGCGCGGTGGTGGGTTGGGATACGTCGCGCCTGAACATGCTGCTGGCGGTGCTGGAAGCGCGGTGCGGGCTGAAGCTGCACGGCATGGACGTGCATCTGAACATCGCGGGCGGCTTGCGCGTGCTGGAGCCGGCCGCCGACCTGGCGGTGGCGGCGGCGCTGGTTTCGGCCGCCACCGGCAAGCCGACCCATGCCGGCGCCGTCTATTTCGGCGAGATCGGGCTGTCGGGCGAAATCCGGCAGGTGGCGCAGGTCGATGCGCGGCTGAAGGAGGCCCAGAAGCTGGGATTCGATGCCGCTTTCCTGCCCCGGCGCATCGCGCGCGGCAATACGCGGCTGGTCGCGCCCGAAGGGCTGCACCTGAATGAAATCGGCCATCTGGGCGATCTGGTGGCCCTGTTTGGCGGCACGGACGGCGAGGAGGCATGAGCGCCGACGGCCTGGTGATGCTGGCCGAACCTGCCCGCCTGGAACGGGACGTGCGCAAGAGCCTGTTCCTGGCGCAGGCCGCGCCGGTCACGACACCGGCCGAAGCCCTGGCCTTTGTCCGCGCCGTGTCGGACCTGGATGCCACCCATAATTGCTGGGCCTATCGCATCGGGCAGGATTATCGCAGCGACGATGATGGCGAGCCCGGCGGCACGGCCGGCCGGCCGATCCTGCAGGTGATCGACGGGCAGGGTTTCGACAATACCATCGTGGTGGTTACGCGCTGGTTCGGCGGCATCAAGCTGGGTGCGGGCGGGCTGGTCCGCGCCTATGGCGGCACGGCGGCGGAATGCCTGCGCCTGGCGCCGCGCGTGCCGATCGTGCGGCGCACACGCCTGGTCTTTCATTGCGGCTTCAGCGATCTGGCACTTTTGCAGGCGCGCCTGCCATCGCTGGATGCGGTGGTGGAGGAAGAGGCGTTCGACGCGGAGGGCGCCAGGCTGGTGATTGCGGTGCCCGAAGGGGAAATGGACACTGCAATCGCCCGGATTGCCGACCTGACGCGGGGGCAGTCGGTTCCTCGGGCGGTGGAGTGAAGGTCTCTTCTTTTGTCTTCCGAAAAAGAAGCAAAAAGACTTTTAATCGTTTTGGGCCATCGCGTGTCCCCGGCACAAAACTGCTGAACGAATCAGAGTTTTTTGGTTCTTTTTTGCAAAAAAGAACGAAAGTTCTCCGGGTCCATCCGGGCAAAGGTCACGAGATTGCCCAGCAGGACCAGCCCAACCCCCAGCGTCATGCCCGATGTCCACTGCGTGCCCTCGAACAGGATCGAGATCAGCAGGGCCACGACCGGGGACAGGATGGTAGTATAGGCCGCGCGATCGGCGCCGATGCGGTGGACCAGATGCAGATAGGCCAGGAAGGCGACGACCGATCCGGGCAGGGCGAGATAGAGCAGGGCCGCGATCCAGGCCGGGTCGGTCGAGCCGGCCAGCGATTCCCCGCGAATGACCTGGGAAAGCCCCAGAACCACGCAACCCCAGAGCATGCCGCGAAAGACCGCGTTGGGCAGGTCCACCCCCGCCATCGCCACACGGCGCGACAGGATATTGCCGCAGGAGAACAGGAAGGTCCCCGTCAGCGCCAGGGCCGCGCCGGTTTGCGAAATGCCGCCCACGCTGCCCAGCCCGGTCAGGCATGCGACACCGCCGATGGCGATACAGCCGCCGGCAAGGCTGCGGGCGCTGGGACGCAGGCGGAAGAACAGCCACTGGTTCAAGGTGTTGAACAGGGTTGCCACACTGAAGATCACCGAAACGGTGCCGCTGGCCAGATACGTCTCGGACGCGTAGATCGCCAGGAAATTGCATGAGAACATGCATGCCCCCATCGGGGCCAGCCACAGATGCGTCCGCCATGCGACCGGGCGCAGCCGGCCGGACAGGAAGAGCCACGCGCCCATCGCCGCCGAAGCGATGAGGAACCGCCAGAAGATCGCCGTCCCCGGGACGGTAACGCCGACCTGCACGTGGATGGCGAACCAGGTCGTGCCCCAGATCAGCACGACACATAAAAACAGCAGGCCCAGCATGCGGTTCCCTCTCCCTAAAAAAGGGCATTCTATCGGGCCGCCATCATCGCCGCGTGGGGCGACTGTCAGAATCCTGCGCTTTCCTGCATCCCGGCATAGCGCGCGGGCGCCGATCGCGGTCTATTGTCAGGGAAGGCGGCTCCGACCGTCCGATCCGCTCACCTTCCGCCACCAGCCCTGCCTGCCCCATCCATCATGACCGCCCTGGCCGACCTGACGATTGTCCGCACCCTGCATGCGACCGGCGCGATCCTGCGTTCGGCGGCCCATGTCGGCCAGGGATTGGCCGTCGCGGTCTGGGATCGCGACGAGGTCGCCCAGACCCGGTACGACACGCCCAACCACCATACGTTGAGCCTGTATCTGGAACATGGCGAAGGGTTTCGGAAACGTCTGGGCAATAGCTGGAAATGCAGCAACGGCGCGGGCGACCTGTGCCTGATGCCCGCGCGCTCGACCAGCGACTGGGATGTATCCGGGCCGATCCGGATGTTCCATCTCTATATCGCCCCGCGGGCCTTCGATCGCGCGACGGTCGAGCTGTTCGGCATGGACCCCGCCCGCGTCACGCTGCGTGACGACGCCTATTTCCGCGATGCCAGGATCGAGGCACGGGTGCGTGCGACGATCCTGTCACGCCATTGGACCCAGCCTGCGGACAGGGTGGCGGTCACACAGGCCGGGACGGACCTGATGACCTATCTGCTGGCGCACATGACCGACCGCAGGCCGGACATGCCGCACCGGGGCGGGCTGTCGCAGGCGGCGTCCCGCCGGGTCCGGGCCCTGATCGATGCGCGGATGGACCAGCCGCTCTGCCTAGACGATCTGGCGGACGCGGCAGGACTCAGCAGCTTTCACTTCGCGCGGGCCTTCCGCCAGACGCATGGCGAAACGCCGCATCATTTCCTGACGCGCCTGCGTATCGAACGCGCCCAACACCTGTTGCGCCAAGGCGCACCGCTGGCGCAGATCGCCGAATTATGCGGATTTAGCAGCCACAGCCACCTGACGGCCCGTTTCCGCGCCCTGACCGGGCTGACGCCCAGCGATTACCTGCGCCATTGCGGCCTGCGGCCGGAACCCGCCGAGGACGCCCCAAGGTGATCGTGCTGGAGCGCGTTGGAAAGACGCGCAGTCAGTGCGACCGATTGGGCTGGTTGATCTTTTCGAGAAACGGCCCGATCTCGTCCGCCGGGCAGGGCCGGCTGATCAGGTAGCCCTGGATTTCGGAACAATTGACCCCCTTGAGGTAATCGAACTGTTCCTGCGTCTCGACGCCCTCGGCCGTGGCGACGACATTCAGGCTTCCGCACAGACTGGTAATCGCCCGGACGATCGCCGCGCCGTCGCTGTCGCCCTTATGCAGGTCGTTGACGAAACTGCGGTCGATCTTGATCCGCGTGAAGGGCAGGCTGTGCAGGAAGCTGAGCGACGAATAGCCGGTTCCGAAATCATCCAGCGCGATCTGTATCCCCTGCTCGCGCAGGCGATTCAGAACGCAGGCGGCCCGTGGTACGTCGTCGATCATCGCGGTTTCGGTGATTTCGAGCTCAAGGCGCGATGGCGGGCAGCCCGTGCGTTGCAGCGCCGTCTCCACATTGTCGACCAGGCCGTCATGACGGAACTGCGCCGCCGATACGTTGATCGAGACCATGATATTGTCCGGCCAGTTCATCGCCTGCCGGCATGCCGTCTCCAGCGTCCAGGCGCCGATTTCGTGCATCAGGCCCATCCGCTCGGCCACCGGGATGAAATCGTTGGGGGGGATGAGACCCTGTTGCGGATGCCGCCAGCGGATCAGGGCTTCGACCCCGACGATGCGCCCGCTGCTGACATTGAGGAACGGCTGGTAGAATAATACGAATTCTTCTCTCGCCAGCGCGTGGTGCAGGTCGCGTTCCAGGTCCATGCGCCGCTGGCGCAGCGTGTCGAGTTCCGGATCGTAGAAACAGATCCCGTCATCGCTGCCGCCCTTGGCGCAATGGAGCGCGACATCGGCCTTTGCCATCAGCGTGTCGCGGTCGTCGCCATCGGTCGGGAAACGCACGACCCCGATCGCGACCCCCACCGTCACCTCATGCTTGAGGACCGACATGGGGCGGGAGAGGACACTGCGCAGCATCCGGGCAAACCGGCGGATCGCCTGGTCGCCCTGTTCCGAACGAAAGATCAGCGCGAATTTGTTGCCTCGAATATGGGCGGCGATATCACCGACCCCCACCGTGCGCCGGACCCGCAACGCGGCGATCCGCAGCAATTCGTCGCCCGCCGCGTGGCCCATCGAATCATTGACGCGCTTGAAGCCGAACAGGTCGAAATAGAGCATCGCAAACGGTTCGGATGCCCGTTCGCACAGCGCGCCCAGTTGCAGGCGCAGCCCTTGGAGATTGGCCAGGCCCGTCAGGTCGTCATGCTGTTCCAGGAAGCGCGCGCGATTTTCCAGCCGCCGGAGATCGGTGACGTCCCGGCACAGCAACAGGAACCGCCCGTCCAGCAGCCCGATCCAGGACAGGGCCAATGTGCGGCCCAGCCGCAGGATTTCGGTCGACCAGCCTTCGGGCACGACGGGCCGCGCCGCTTCTGCCATGTTCCATTCCGCACGGCAGAGCGCGGCCAGGATCGTTCGGGCGGGCCCGCCCGGCTCCAGGATATCCTCCGCCAGACCGGCCAGCGCACCGAAGCGTGCATTGTAATATGACAGGCATTGACTGGCATCGAACAGCGCGACGCCATCCGGCAGCGCGTCCAGTGTCGCCGGCAGGTCCGACTCCGCCTGGGCCACAGCGCCCGGATCGTCCTGCGAGATCGCGACCGTCACCGGCACATCGGACTCTGCCGCCGTGCCGGACAGGGCATGGCGGCGGACACGCACACATAGATGCAGGCCATCCTGGCGGATGAACAGCCCCGCATGGCCGCCAGGCGCATGCGCGTCGGGGGCCGGAGCGCGAGGGGTGACGAGGAACAGATCGGCAAAGGGGCTGCCGATGACATCGTCGGCCGCGTGGCCGGTCAGCCGCTCGGCGTCCCGCGTCCAGCCCGTGACGCGCTCCGCCGGGTCCAGAAGGCAGACGAAATGCTCAGACATGGGCGCATATCCCCAGAGCGGGGACCGCAACATCACGGCCAGTCACCCGATTCAGATCTCTGTCGAGAAACAATTACAAAACCCAAATCGTACGTGCATGCCCCAATGCCTTCCGCACCGTGTCGCGGCAATCGAACCCGAAAACCACAACAAAAAAATATTAAGAAAATATATCGTTTGCCTACCAATCTACGGTGGAAATGCGATCAGTCTCCGAACACAACCGTCTTGGTACCATTCAGGATCACCCGGTCGTCCAGGTGGCAGCGCACGGCGCGCGAGAGGACCCGCCGTTCGATATCCCGCCCCTTGCGCACCAGGTCATCGGGCGTATCGCTGTGGCTGACACGTTCGACATCCTGTTCGATGATCGGCCCTTCATCGAGGTCCGCCGTCACATAATGTGCCGTGGCGCCGATCAGTTTTACCCCGCGCGCATGCGCCTGATGATAGGGGCGCGCGCCCTTGAAGCCCGGCAGGAAAGAATGGTGAATATTGATGCACTGCCCTGACAGCCGGGCGGACAGCGAATCCGACAGCACCTGCATGTAGCGGGCCAGTACCACCAGTTCCGAATTGGTCCGCTGCACCAGGCTCCACAATTCTTCTTCCTGTTCTGCCTTGTTGTCGCGCGTGACCGGCAGATAGTGGAAGGGAATGTCGCCCATGTCGATATGGGCATAGGTCTCGCGCGGGTGATTCGCAACGATTGCAGTTGGAAGCATGGGCAGTTCGCCGATCCGCCAGCGATAGAGCAGGTCCACGAGGCAATGGTCGAATTTCGAGACCATCAGCAGGACCCGGCGGCGCACCGCGCGGTCATGCAGCGTCCAGTTCATGCGGAAACGCGATGCCACGGCATCCAGCCGCGCCCGCAGCCATTCGGTGCGCTCGGCATCGGCCCGGCCGGTGAAGACGACACGCATGAAGAACACGCCGGTTTCGGTATCATCGAACTGCTGGGCTTCGATGATATTGCCGTCGGCTTCATACAGGGTGGTAGCGACGGCCGCCACGATGCCCGGCCGGTTGGGGCAGGACAAGGTCAATGTCCAGGTCGCCGATTCCTGCCCCCCATGATCCGTCATGCCGGACAATCCACGAACAGCCGCTCCGAAAAACTCACGCGCGATACCATAGGCGTCGCCTGCCGGAACTCAAGCCCCCCGGCTGCGGTCCGCCGGGGGGCGCACCGCTTTCCACGCGGCATCGAGCGCATCGGCCATCGTATCGAACGGTGCGCTCCATTGCTCTGCCGGGCAGTCGGTGCTGCCCGCCTCGCCGATCGCGGCGCGCCAGCGCGGGGCCCCCGCTGCGCCCGGCAGGCGCTCGATACGCACCATCCGATCCTCGGGGATGCGCGACAGCAGGCGGGCCAGGCGTCGTTCCGGCGTCATGGGTGTTGCGTAATTATGAGACATCGGCCTTTCTCCCGGCAGCGAGGCTGGCGCGTCCGGCAGCCCCGGGCAAGCGGTTTCGGTTGCATCCGGCGCCCCGACCGGTTTCAACACGCATTGTCCCCCGCCGTCCGCCCCCGACCACAGGCGCAGAAGCAGAGTAAAAGGAGTCTCCGTGTCCCCCTTCCCCGGAATCCTGCCCGACGAACCGATCGACAGCGTCGCCCACCTGATCCAGACCGCGCTGACGCCGATCTTCATGCTGTCCGGAATCGGAACGCTGCTGAACCTGTTCAATACCCGGCTGGCCCGGGTGTCGGACCATATCGAAAAGGCCAACGAAACGCTGGAGACGACAAAGGCGCCGACGGGGCGCCGCCATCTGCGCCAGCATATCCGGCATCTGCACCGGCGCACCCTGCTGCTGGATGCATCGATCCTGCTGGGGGCCGTCGGCGGCGCGTCGACCTGCGGCGCTGCCTTCGTGCTGTTTCTGGGCAGTCTGCGGGATTCCTCGGTGGCGTCGTGGCTGGTGGTGATGTTCGGCATGGCGCTGGTCTGCACCGTCGGGGCGCTGGCCTCGTTCCTGTGCGACAGCCTGCTTGCCTGGCACGGCCTGCGCATGACCACATCGTGGGCACGATCCGCCCATCCGAAAGGCTGAATACCCCGGCCTGACAGCAGCCCGATTTCCTCATTAAAAATGCGACAGGCTACAAAATAGGCAAATTGCCTATTTTGTAGCCTTATTTGTCGGACTCCCTGGCTGCCCGTACGTGCCCCGCACAAAAAATCACCAAAATTGACCCGATTCGTTTTTCTGACCCACCGAAATAAACAGCGCACTGTTTACGAAGTGAACAGAATATTCATCGTTCGGTTACTATGCGTTTTTTAGCCATCTGGTCTCATCTTCTTTTGTATTGCGAGCGGCCGAATTTCGGTGTTGGTTCCGCCCCAACACCAACCCATAGGATTTCGGATAATGTTTATTCAGGAAATAGGTAACCTCGTCGCCAGCTCGATGAACGTCGCGTCGTTCCTGCCGCTGGTCGCGTTTCTGCCGATCGTTGCCATGCTGATGGTGGCCACCGCCGTCGCCGACCGCGTCGCCTGATGCGGCGGCCACGGCGGCCGGTCCCTTTGTGACCCGCACCGTGGCCTGCATGCCTGCCTGATGGCGGGCATATGATCCGGCCTGTGCCGGATCCGGATGGTTGTCCATCCATCCGGCGTCATCCTCGACGCCGCACGCCCAGCCCTGGATGAGCGGCCCCCCGGCTGGCTCTGTCCTTGGGGCGGGCCGTCCCCTGACGAGAAACCGCCGCACGCTCCCCGGATTTGCTCGGGCCGCCCGTTGTTATGGCGTGCTGTCGGTCGGGTCCATGGCGTAGGTGGACAGGTCCAGCGTGCGATGCACCACGCCCTGGGCGCGCAGGAAATCCATGAACGTCCGATAGCGCCGCCCGTCGAGCAGGGCCGGCTGCTTGCAGACGCGCGGCAGCGTCGCCGTCCAGGCGGCGCGGTTGAGGGGTGTGTCCAGCTCCGGATGATCATGCACCGCCTGCGCCTGGATCTCGTCCGGGTGGTTCAGCAGGGCGTTGGTGCCTTCCTCCAGCGCCTGCATGAACCGGACGATCTTCCCGTCACGGGCATGATCGCGCGGGGCCAGGAAAATCAGCTCGTCATTCAGCGGAACGCCATGTTCCTCGGGGTAGAAGGCGACCGGAGCGAACCCCTTCTGTCGCAGGTCGATCAGTTCATAGGTCCGGGTGGCGCCGATCACCGCGTCGACCGAATGCGACATCAGGGCCTGTTCAAGCTGGAAATTGACGTTGACCTGTCGCACGTCGGACAGCGACAGGCCGACCGACCCCAGCATCGCCGCCAGCACCGCGTCATCGACCCCGGCCATCGAGATCCCGATCGTCTTGCCCTTCAGGTCTTTCAATGATGTCAGGCCGGGGGCCGCGATCAGCGTATCCAGCGGCGTGTCGATGAGCGTACCGACCCGGACCAGCGGAATGCCCTGGTCGGCCAGCATGCCGAGCTGGGTTTCGTACGAGACCGCGAGATCGGCCTGGCCCGCCGCCACCAGCCGCGCCGGCGATCCGGGGTCGGACGGTGCGATCAGGCGCACCTGTAGCCCGTGCCGGCGGAAGGCGCCGCTATAATCGGCAGCCAGCAGGGCCGCGTGATCGGCATTGAGGAACCAGTCGAGGATCACCGTCACCGTTTCCGGCGCGTCGGCCCGTGCCGCCGGCAGGCTGAGGAACAGAAGCGGCACCATCATCAGCAGGCGGGACAGGGAGGGCATGTACGTTGGTTCTCTCTTTCTTCTTTTTCTGAAGAAAAAGAAGCAAAAAGACTTTTATCCGTTCAGGGACATCTTCTGTCGCAAGCACAAGGCTCCTGAACGAATCAAAGTTTTTTGGTTCTTTTTTTCAAAAAAGAACATTCTTCCTTCACGGCGGCGTCGGGCCGAACAGGCCGATATCAAGATGCTTTCCCGTCGAATAATTCAACCCGGCCACCCGGCCGAATTCGATCACATCCAGCCCATCCGCGTGAAGGCGGTCGCGGAATGCCGGTTCGTCCTTCCGGTCCACCAGTGCCAGGCCGCAGGCCCGGTTGTCGCGCAGCACGTCCGCCGCCTCCCTGGGGCCGACCAGGACGGTGTTCTGCCCCACGAGGAAAACCAGGCTGGGCTCGGAGAATGAGGGCGAGACGACCAGCGTATCGGGGCATGGCCGGTAATCGTCGACCAGGGCCGCCAGGCGGGGGCTGAGCCAGATTGTCTTCAAGGCCGGAATCACGGTCAGGAACAGGCCGACATGGATGATGGTCGCCGCCGCCACCGCCGACATGGCGGCCTGCAGGGCCCGACCACGGAACAGGAGCCAGGAGGCGACTGCCAGCAGCGGCAATGCGCCCACGGGCACCAGCAGCGAGGCCGGCACGACGCCATGTTCCAGCCGCCAGAGCAGCACCGGCCCGGCGACGGACAGGGCGACGCCAACCGCCAGCCACAGCGCGCCGTACAGCGCCAGCCCCGCGCGCGCGAGGCGCGACGCGGGCCAGTGCCAGCGGTCTTGCGTCGTCAGGATGGCCGCCGCCACGAGCAGGGCGATCGCCGGGTAGGTGGGCAGAACGTAGTGAGGCAGCTTGGTCGCGATCGCCTCGAACACCAGCCAGTGCGGCACGATCCAGCAGAGCAGGAACCGCACCGGCGGCGCATGGCGCCGGGCCCAGATGAAGGGCAGCGCCATCGCCGCGAAGATGGACCCCGGCCAGAAGGCCAGGGCGAAGACCGCCAGATGATAACCCGGCGGCAGGCCATGTGCCTGCTGCCCGCTGGCAACCTTGCCGAGGAAGTTGGTGCCGACGGCGCGCGAGAAGAAATCGCCATGGCTGACCACACCGATCGCGATGCACCAGGGCAGGACGATCGCCAGCATCACCAGCCATCCCCACGCGGGCCGCAGCCGGCGCCACCAGTCGATGCGCCGCTCCACCAGCGCCAGGGCCAGCGGCGTACCGAAACCGGGGATCAGGACCACGGGGCCCTTCAGCATCAGGCCCGCCCCCAATGCCGCCCAATAGAGCAGGGCCGCCGAAACGGGCGTGTCCCGTTCGCGTTCGCGATCCAGATAGGCACGCAGCAGGCCGGCTTCGGCCAGCAGCACCGTCAGCAGCAGGGTGCTGTCGATGGTGGCCATGCGGCCCTCGGCCGTCATCAGGACTGACACCGCCAGCAGGGAAGCCGCCAGCAGCCCGCTGACCGGGCCGAACAAGGTGGCGCCGATCCATGCCGTCAGCACCACCGAGGCGGTGGCCGCCAACAGGGAGGGAATGCGGTAGGCCCAGACCGCGCGCTGTTCCAGCGTGCCGGTGGCGGCCACCGAGGCGGCCTCCAGCCAGTAGATTCCAGCGGGTTGCAGATAGCGCGGCTTGTCCTGGAAACGGACATCGATGAAATCGCCGCTGCGCAGCATCTGCGCGCTGGCTTCCATATAACGGGGCTCGTCACGGTCCAGGGGCGGCAGGCTTGCCCGCCCGGGAAGCAGAAGCAGGAAGGCGCCCAGAGCGAGCAGAAGATAATGACGCACGGTCAGCCGTGTCATCCGGCACGTCTCCTCGGGAAGGATCGGGACAGGGTAGTGCCCGGTCGAGGGTGCCGGACCGCGCCGGTCACGGCACCGATTAGAGCCTGTTTCAAAAGCCCCTTATGGTGAGCGCGAACCATGCGTCTGACGGGGGCTTTCGCGCATCGGAGCACAGGAAGGTGCCGTCAGGCTACCGCCGGCGGACCTGTTGAAACAGGTTCTTACCGTTCGGTGACCTGGCGCGGCAACCGCGTGCGGTTGATCAGCCATATCACGCCGAGCAGATCCCGGATTCCGACCACCGCGCGATTCAGATTGGTGTATTTCGACGATCCGTGCAGCCGGTTGCGGTGGCGAACCGGCTGGCAGAGCAGCGGTGTGCCGTAATGACCGAACAGGGCCGGCAGAAAGCGATGCACGCCCTCGAATTGCGGCAGGCGCAGGAAGTCCGCGCGCCGGAACAGTTTCAGCGGCGCGCCGGTATCGGGGCACCCGTCCCGCAGCAGACGCCGACGCAATCCATTGGCAAAGCGTGTCGCCAGGCGACGCGACAGCCTGTCCTGCCGGCGCAGGCGGACGCCGACCACCAGAGGCGCTGGCCCCGGAGCCTTCAGCGCCAGGTCCAGCATGCGGACGATTTCCATGGGATCGTCCTGCCCGTCACCATCGAGGGTGGCGACCCACTGGCCGCGCGCGGCCTCGACCCCGGTGCGCACCGCCGCGGATTTGCCGAGCCGACGATCGTGGCTGAGGATACGCAAATCCGGCAACACCCCTTCGGCCCGGGCCGCGAGCAGGGCCTCGACCGTGCCGTCGGTGCTGCCGTCATCGACGAATATGATTTCGCAGGGAGGGAGTGCGCGCGCGGCCTCGGCCAGTTCGACACAGACCGGACGGATATTTTCCACCTCGTTCAGAACCGCCGCCACAATGGACAGGAGCGGTTCGGAACGGTCAGGATTGGAGGGCGCGGCCAGTAAACCGGTCCTGCTCAGGCGGCGCGATGCGACAGGGCGGCCGGCAGGTCGGCGATCGAACGGTCGACGATCTGCTGCCCGGTCTCGGCCGGCAGTGCCAGGGCCAGCGCGTCGCGCGTGGCCTGGACCGCCACGTCGATCGCAACCTGGCGGACCTCGCGCACCGCGCTGCGCTCGGAGGCGGCGATACGGTCGCGTGCCATCTGCTCGCGCCGGGCGGCCACGGCTTCGGCCTCGCGCCGCGCATCCTCGGCAATCCGGCTGGCTTCGGCCAGCGAATGCTCGACCAGGGCGCGGGCCTCGGCCAGCGCGGTCTCACGCTCGCGCGTGGCATCCTCGAGCATCTGCTCGGCCTCGCGACGCAGGCGCGCGGCCTCGTCGAGGTCGGCGCGGATGCGCTCGGCCCGCGCGTCGAGGGCGGTGGCCAGCGGTGCCCAGATCTTCCTGCCGAACAGGACGAAGAAAAGGAAGAAGGCGACGGCCGTCCAGAAACGGGGTTCGTGCAGCATGGTCTTGAACCTGTTCCTTACTGTGTCGCGATCAGAGGCCGCGCGCCGTGGCGGCGTGATCGACCGTCCGGGCCACCACATCGGCGGGCACCGACGTACCAGTCACCTGGCGCACCAGCACCTGCGCTGTCTCGTCCGCGATCTGGCGCAGCGACCCGAGGGCCGCCGTCCGGGCGGCCGCAACGCGGGTTTCCGCCTCGTGAATCTCGGTGGCCAGGCGGGCGTTCATGTCCTGGGTCTGCCGCAGGGCGGCGAGGCGCGCGTCCTCGATCACCTTGTCGACATTCGCCTGGGCCTCGGCCATCGCGCTGCGACGGGCCAGGTGCAGTTCGTCCACCGCGCTGTCGGCTTCGGCCTTGGCGCGACGGGCGATATCCAGATCGTTGTCGATCGTCTGGCGGCGGCTGGTCAGCACCGCTTCGACCTTCGGCAGCGCCGACCGGCTGAGCAGCAGGTACAGCACCAGGAAGATCACGGCGCCCCAGACCACCTGGCCGATGACGAGGGGGTTGGAGAAATCCAGCTGAGGCATGCCCACGGCCCGCGCGCCCGGCGCGGCCATTACCATCACGGGCAAGGCCAGCGCGAGCGGCGTCAGGAGAGACGCCACCCGGCGGATGCTTGAGGCCGCGGAACGTGCCACGTTGGTCTCCGGTCTCAGACGAACAGGATCAGGAAGGCGATCAGCAGGGCATACAGGGCCACGGCTTCCGTCAGGGCGAAGCCGAGCATGCCCAGGCCGAACACGTGCGGGCGCGCGGCGGGGTTGCGGGCGATGCTGCTGACCAGCGTGGAGAAGATGTTACCCAGGCCGATGCCGACGCCGGCGAGGGCGATAACGGCGATACCGGCACCAATTTCCCGGGCTGCAGCGATGTCCATAGCGAGGCTTTCCTTGTTTGGTTCAGGCGTTCAAAAGGGCTGGGGCGGCGCCGCGGTCAGTGCGCGACCGCCTCCCGCAGATAGATGCAGGTGAGGATCGCGAAGACATAGGCTTGCAGCGCACCCACCAGCAATTCGAGCGCCATCAGCGCGACATTGATGACCACGGGACCGACGGCGAGCGCATCGCCGATCAGTCCGAGCCCGGCCAGCATGATCGTGAAGGCGGCGAACATTTCCAGCATCACGTGACCGGCCACCATGTTGGCGAACAGACGGATCGACAGGCTCACGGGACGGGACAGGAACGAGAGGATTTCGATCGGCACCAGCAGCGGCGCCAGCGCGACCGGCGCGCCGGCGGGCATGAAATGCGCGAAGAATTTCGCGCCCTGCGCCTTCAGCGAAACGATCACCGACAGCACGAACACCATCAGCGCCAGCGCGACGGTGACGGCGACATGGCTGGTGAAGGCAAAGGAGAAGGGCAGAAGGCCCAGATAGTTGCCGGCCAGGATGAAGAAGAACAGCGTGAAGACGAACGGGAAGAACGCGCGCCCTTCCGGACCGATCGTGTCCACGGCCATGTTGTGAATGAAATCATAGCAGATTTCGGCGGCGGCCTGCAGGCGCCCGGGCACCACGGCCTTGGGACGCATGCCGACATACAGGAACGCGAGCACCGCGACCGACGCCACGATCATCATGAGGGGCGACTGACTGAAACGCAGCGCCTCGCCCAGGCCACCCAGAACGGGATGGAGCTCGAACTGACCCAATGCGTCGATGGTGGATCCGGCCGCCAACTTCGTCTTCCCTCTACCGCTCCGGCCCCGCGTGCGGGCCCGGCTTGTCCTCCAGGGCATCCTGTGGCCTGACCAGACGCCAGACATTCAGTACGCCCGCGGCCCCGCCCAGCAACGAAAACAGGATCAGGAATACCGGGCGACAGCCCAGCCATCGATCAAGCCCCCATCCCATCGCGACCCCGACCGCCAGGCCCGCCACCATTTCGGTGCCGGCCCGCAGAACAGTGCCCACGGTGGTTATATCGCTGCCTTGCAACGCCGCCTCGGCCGCCCGGTCGGGATTGTTCCGATCCATGGCCTGCTTCAGGCGCCTGTCGAAGGTCTGACGGGAGCTGTCCGTTTCCTTACCCAATTTTTACACCTCCAGGCGGGTGCAGGCGCTAGCTAACGACGCGGCAGAAACCTGTCAAGCAAACGCTTTTGTTTCAGGACACGGAAAAGAGGCGCCCTTGGTCTGTCACGCGCGGAATGGGTGACAGTTCCCGGCATGCACGCCCCCAAGGGCACGGACGGCACCCTATAAATGCGAAAAACGAATAGCAGAGGCGCTATTTTTGCATAAATAACTTACGGATGAACGCTGCCGCCCGGGATTTCATCATAGGCCGCGCTGCCGGGGAAGGGGCCGGCCACCGGCGCGGCCGCCGGGGCGACATGGATGGTCTGCTCCATCGACGGGCCGATCTCGCGGGCATCGATGGCGGTTCCCAACGCGCTGGTGCTGCCATTGCCGACCGCATGAAGGGTCTGGCCGGGCTTCAGCCAGGCGGTCAGCCGCGCCGCTTCGGCAGGGGCGAGATGAACCGTGCTGTAATCCTGCATGACCGCGCCCACCAGCCGGCCATGCAGGCTGTAGAGCGGTGCGCGCACCGTGCCGTCCACCACGATATCGGGCCCGGACGTGGTGACCGGCAGCCGGGCCGAAATTGTCTCGGCGTCCTCGACCGCGCGGCCGCGCTGGTCCTCAATCTCGTAGGCGCGGACGATCGGCAGGTCGCGACCGCGCAAGCCGCGCGCCGAGATCTTCTCGCCCGGCTTGACCAGGCTGGCCACGGCCAGCCCGAGTTCGTGCGAACACAGGATTTCGGTGCCGTCGGTCAGGATCAGCCCGTCGATATCGCCGCCCGGCGTCGGCAGATAATGCGCCACCGTGCCGGTGGTGACCGGCAGAGGGGAAAAATCATAGGCCGAGACCGGCTGGCTGGCCGCCATCGCCGGTCCGGCGATCAGGGCTGACAGGCCGGCCACCGCCGGAAGAAGGTGGGAATGCCGCAAACTCGCCATGCCTGCTCTCGTCTCTGCCTGATCGTCTTTGTCATGTCGTCCCGGTACGGTTCGGCCGGGCTGGATACTGAAATCCATCCCGGCCGACGCGACAATCCCCTGAGGAAGAGGATCAGTGCCGGAAGTGACGCATACCTGTGAACACCATGGCGATGCCGGCACGGTCGGCGGCGGCGATCACCTCGTCATCGCGGATCGACCCGCCAGGCTGGATCACTGCGGTGGCCCCTGCCGCGATCGCGGCCTCCAGCCCGTCGGCGAACGGGAAGAAGGCGTCGGAGGCCACCACGCTGCCGGCCGTCAGCTTCTGGTCCAGGCCTGCGGCGCGCGACGCTTCCGCCCCCTTGATCGCGGCGATGCGCGCGGAATCCACGCGGCTCATCTGCCCCGCGCCGATCCCGACCGTGGCCTGGTCCTTGGCGTAGATGATGGCGTTCGACTTCACATGCTTGCACACGCGGAAAGCGAAGATGAGGTCCGCCATCTCGGCCTCGGTGGGGGCGCGCTGCGTCACCACCTTCAGTTCGCCGGGGACGATGCGGCCATTATCGCGCGTCTGGGCCAGGAAGCCGCCGGCGATCGAGCGGATGATCACCCCGCCCTCGGCCGGGTCGGGCATCGCGCCGGTCAGCAGCAGGCGCAGGTTCTTCTTGCGGGCCAGGATCTCCCGCGCCTCGTCCGTTGCGTCGGGCGCCACGATCACCTCGGTAAAGATCGCGGCGATGCGTGCGGCGGCCTCGGCATCCAGCGTCCGGTTCAAAGCGACGATGCCGCCGAAGGCCGAGACCGGGTCGCAGCGCAGTGCCAGGTCCCATGCCGCCGACAGGCTGTCGGCAGTCGCGATGCCGCACGGATTGGCGTGCTTGACGATCACTACCGCCGGTGCGTCGAATTCCGCCACCGCCTCGAATGCCGCGTCAGTGTCGTTCAGGTTGTTGTAGGATAGTGCCTTGCCCTGGATCTGCCGCGCTGTGGCCACGCCGGGGCGCTTGCTGCCATCGGCGTAGAAGGCCGCCTGCTGGTGCGGGTTCTCGCCATAGCGCAGGCTTTCGCGACGCTGGCCTGCCACCGTCAGGCGCTCGGGCAGCGCGTCGCCGCGCTGGGCCGCGAACCAGGCGGCGATCGCGGCGTCATAGGCGGCGGTGCGGGCATAGGCAGCACCCGCCAGCGCGCGCCGGGCCTCCAGCGTGGTGCCGCCTTCCGACAGCGCCGCGATGATGGCGCCATATTGCGCGGGGTCGGTCAGCACCACGACGTGATCATGGTTCTTGGAGGCGGCGCGGATCAGCGCCGGACCGCCGATATCGATATTCTCGATGCAATCCTCGGCGCCGGCGCCGGAGGCCACCGTGGCCTCGAACGGGTAGAGATTCACCGCGACCAGGTCGATCGGCGCGATCCCGTGCTGTTCCATCTGCGCGACGTGCGCCGGCAGGTCGCGACGGCCCAGGATGCCGCCATGGATCTGCGGCACCAGCGTCTTGACCCGGCCGTCGAGGATTTCCGGAAAGCCGGTATGGTCCGACACTTCGGTTACGGGCACCCCGGCCTCGCGCAGGGCGCGGGCCGACCCGCCAGTCGAGAGGATCTCAGCCCCATGTGCCACCAGGGCCTGGGCGAGGTCGAGCAACCCCGTCTTGTCGGAAACGGAAATCAGGGCACGGCGGACCGGCACTGGCGTCTGGGTCATCGCGGGGGCGGCCTTTCAGGATGGGGCGGGCAGGAAAGCCCGCGTCCTTAATCCAACCGGGTCCTGGGGGGCAACAATTCTATGACGGTTTCATGTCGGCGGGCTTCGCGTCCACTGGGCGGAAGACGGGAATTTCGTGGCGGCACGGATGGACGTTATCAAAAAACACAGTCGGCACGGATCGCCACGCAACGCGTCGCGATCCATGCCGCTGATCGTCAGCGAGTCCGTACTGCAGCGATACCCTGATAAGCGTTGTCGCCGTCAGGACGCGCCCTAAATATGCAGAACCCTTGGTGGATTCTTCTCTTCTTTTTCAATAGCCACGACACCTTGATAGAAAGTCACGCTATATAGGAATTTTGATATATTGATAACATCAACTTGATTTTTGAAATCTTCACTATTTATTGACAAATCATTGCAACTATATCTTGAAAAAACTTCATTTTGAAAATCAATCAATTTCTTGAAAAAATCAACCGATGTCGATGGCAAATCTCTATACGTGTTTGTAGATCCCCAATACATACACTCAAGATCTTCGACGAGATAGATGCCACCTACTTTCAGTCCTTCGTAAAACAGACTCATGAAAGATATGATCTGATGGGATGCCATATGGCTACCGTCATCGATAATGATATCAAACGGTCCATAACGGTTAATAATATCTTTCAGAAAATCTTGATTACTTTGATCCCCTATTTCCACGAATATATTTTCGTCTGGCGATTGATGTTTAAGACATTGCTCGTTGAGATCGATCCCGAGGATGAAACTCCCCTCACCAAAGAAATTCTTCCACAATCTCAACGACGCTCCCCGGTAGACGCCGATCTCAAGAACCCGAGGTTTGGTATTTACGAACCTGGAAAATTCCTTGTCATATATCTTGAAATAATCTAGCCATTTATGGCCACCCGGTATGTTTTTCCAGATATTTCCTGATCTTGTATTTTCAATATCATCGTATGGAGGTTCTTTTTTTGATTCAATAGTTGTTCTTTTTAAAATAATGTTTTTCATATTCTCATTATGGTCGGTATTCTGCATATCTTACCTCTGTAATAAAGTCGCCATCCAATGAATTGCGCGACATGGTCCGTAGTTAAAACGATGATTCCACGCGCTCACCGTACGGGCAAGGCAGCGAACGGCCTGATTGCGGCATGGACATGATGCTCTCGTGCTTCAGGCCCTCACACACGCACGAATAGCCTCGGTCAGTTCCAACTGACAGGCCAGCACGGTGCCATCCAGGCTGACAGCGGGGCGCACCGACAAGCTGTTGACCAGGATCACGCCGTCAGCTCTCAGCAAATCGTCAAGCGTCAGGGGGGCTTCCTGAACCATGCCTGCCGCCAGTAGCACAGCACGGGCGATGCCGGGCAGTGCGCCGTCCGTGACCGGGGGGGTCCGCACAACCCCTCCGTTCACGACCAGTACGGTGCTGACGGTGCTTTCGGCCACCCGGCCGGCGCCGTTCAGCAGCAGTGCGTCATCGGCTCCGCGCTGTTCGGCTTCCAGCCGGGCCAGGATATTGGGCAGGTAATTCAGGCTCTTGATCCGTGACAGGGGGGAATCCGCATCGCGCCTGATGCGGGAGCTGATGATCAGGTGCGCCGGCCCTGGCGCGGGGGCGGAGGGAAAGGGCACGATCAGGAGCGTTGGTTGTGGGCGCGGGGGCGGCAGCAGGCCGCGCGGGCCGCAGCCGCGCGTCAGTGTCAGGCGCAACGCGCCCTCGTCCAACGCATTCCGGCGCACCACCTGGCCCAGCGCATCCTCGATCGCATCCAGATCGGGTGCCGGAAACATGAGCATCTCGGCACCGCGCCGCAGCCGGTCGAGATGGCGGGGCAGATGGGCGATATGGCCGCCGGACACACGCATGGTCTCGAACAGCCCGTCGCCCAGCGTCAGGCCGCGATCGGCGGGGTCGATCCGTGCCTGGTGCCGCGGGACCAGCCGGCCGTCCAGCCACAGGACATTCATGGCGCAGGCTCGGCCGGACGATCGCCGAACAGGGCCAGCAGGGGGGCGATCTTCAGGCACATTTCCGCATATTCCCGCTGGGGGTCGGACAGAATCGTAATCCCGCCGCCCGCCGCCGCCACGATCGTGTCGGGGGTCGCGGCCAGGGCACGGATGATGACTGAACTGTCCATGGCACCGTCGGTTCCGATGCGGAAGACGATCCCGCAATAGGGCCCACGATCCGAAGCCTCCAATTCATCGATGAGCCGCATGGCCTGATGTTTCGGGGCGCCGGTCACCGATCCGGGCGGCAGGGAGGCACGCAGCAGGTCGATGGCATCCTGTCCTGGCGCCAGCGTTGCCGCGACCTCGGAGACCAGATGGTGGAGATGGGCGAAGGTTTCGACCGACAGCAGTTCCGGCACGCCGACGCTGCCGATCCGCGCCACGCGGCCCAGATCGTTGCGCATCAGGTCCACGATCATCAGGTTCTCCGCCCGCTCCTTGTCGTCGGCGGCCAGTTCCGCCCGCTGGATGTCATCCAGTTCCGGCGTGGTGCCGCGTGGACGGGTGCCCTTGATCGGCCTTGTGCGGGCCACCCGGTCGCGCCCCAGATGCACGAACCGCTCGGGCGAGGCCGACAGCAGGCTGAATGCGCCCCCACAGGCCAGCCAGGCACCGAACGGAGCCGGCGAGGCCCGGCGCAGCGCCCGGTAGATGTCGATATCGGCCAGATCCGGCGGCCGTCTGGCGACATGCCGGCCGGTAATATTGACCTGAAAGATCTCGCCGGCCGCGATCCGCTCCACTGCCGCTGCCACGGCGGCGGCATATTGTCCCGGCGTGCGGTCGGGAACGAACATGGTGCGCGGCAGGGCTGCCGGCGGCGGGGCCGGTGGCAGCGCGGCCCATTCGGCATGGAATGCGGCGAACAACCTCTCCGGGTCCGGACGGATCGTCGCCAGATGCACCTGGTGCTGCGCGCGATCGAACAGCACCGCGTGGTCATAAAGGGCCGCCGCCAGGTCCGGCCGGGTGGGATCGGCTGCATGGCGGGTCGCGATGCCTTCCGCCCATTGCCCCACGCCGTAACCGGCGAAGCCGATCACCCCGCCGGCGAACGGCCATGGCCCGGCATCCGCGACCGGTGCCATAGCCAGCAGGTCGCGCAGCGCCGCGAGAGGATCGGTACCGGACCCGGTGCGCCAGTCCAGCACATGGACGGGATGGCGGCACAGGATGATCCAGCGCGCGCGGGGTCCGGGCTCGCCACCGCTGTCCAGGCAGGCCAGCCAGGGCTCGTCCCGCCATGCCCACAGCACATCGTCCGGGTCCCGCCAGGGCAGGCCCATGGTCCGGACGGTGCCGGATGGCCGGTCCATCGCCTTCAGGTCCCGGCGGCGAAATCGTCGATCAGGCCCGTCACCTCGGTCACGTCCGAGGCTTCCATCACCCGGTGGGCCAGGCGGCGGCAATCCTCGAAGGACAGGGCGCGCACCACCTTCTTGACCCGGGGCACGGCCGAAGCCGTCATCGAGAATGAACGCAGGCCCAGCCCGATCAGCAGCGGCACCACCCGCGGGTCGCCCGCGATCTCGCCGCAGAGCGAAATCGGGCGGTACTGGCGCAGCGCGGCCTCGGTCGCGGCCTGGATCAGGCGCAGCACGGCCGGATGAAGCGGGTGATAGAGCGGCGCCACCTCCGCCGAGCCCCGATCGACCGCGAGCGTGTACATCGTCAGGTCGTTGGTGCCGATGGCCAGGAATTCGGCTTCCTGCGCCAGAGCGTCGCCCATGATGGCCGCTGCCGGGGTTTCGACCATGATGCCCAGCGGTGGCAGGGTGTCGCCCAGTTGGACGCCCTTGCGGCGCAGGCGGCGGGCCACGCGATGATAGATCTCCCGTGCCTCGCGCAGTTCGGGCACGACCGTCACCATCGGCAGCATCACCCGCACCGGTCCGGCGACGGAGGCCTTGAGGATCGCGGCGAACTGGGTTTCCAGCACCGCGGGATAGCGCAGCAGCAGGCGCAGCCCGCGCATCCCCAGCGCGGGATTGATGGTATCGCCTTCCTGGTTCAGCCCGGCGCGCTCCAGGGCTTCGCTATGCTTCTCGCCCCCCCAGTCCACGACGCGGATCGTGGTCGTGTCGCCCGCCATCGTGCCGATGATCTCGGCATAGATCGCCGCCTGCCGGTCTTCGTCCGGCATGGTTGCGGCATTCATGAACAGGAATTCGGTGCGCAGGAGGCCGATGCCCGAGGCCCCGGACTGGGCGATCAGCGGCAGTTCGGCCGGCAGTTCCAGATTGGCCTGCAATTGCAGCTTCTCGCCGCTGGACAGGCGGGCGGGCAGACGGCGCAGGCGACCCAGCGCCTGGCGTTCGCGCGCATGGTCGGCCACCCCGCGCCGCGCGGCCTCCAGCGTCTCCGCGCTGGGATCGATCACCACGTGGCCGGTCGTGCCGTCCACCACCATGGTCGCCCCGTCGCGCGCATGGGCGGTCAGCCCATGGGCGGCCAGCACGGTGGGAATCCCGAGTGCGCGCAGCATGATGGCGGTGTGGTCGGTCGATCCGCCCTCCTCGGTCGCGACCGCGACGATGCGCGAGGGATCGATCAGCGCCGCGTCGGCGGGGCGCAACTGCTCGGCCACCAGCACCGTACCCGCGGGCATCGCGCTGAAGGAACGAAAGGGCGTACGGCCCAGATTGCGCACCAGGCGCTGGCCGATTTCGCGAAACTCTCCGGCGCGGCGCTGGGCGGCGGCCGCGTCTTCGCCGCCGATTTCGGCCCCGTCACGCAGAAGGGCCTGGGCCAGGCTTTCGGTCTCCTCGCGGACGGCCAGTTCGGCCGTGCGTCCGTCGCGGACGATGCGTTCGTGAATCCCGCGTTGCAGGCGCGACGGGCCGAGCATCCGGCGATAGACCTCGAGCAGCGACCCAATCTCGATCTGGCCGTCCTCGGGCAGGATCGCCAGCCGGTCGCGCAGCCGTTCGATCTGGCGCACCGAGCGTTCGATCGCCTCGCCCAGCCGTTCCAGCTCATGCTCCGGATTGTCGGTACGGGCGGCGGCGTCGATATCCGGCGCGGGGCTTTCCAGCACCAGCATCGCCGGACCGATGGCCATGCCCCGGACCGTGGCATCACCACTCAGGCGGATTTCGGGCGGCGTGGTCGCGGGAGCCGCGGCGCGCGGGCGCCGCCGGCGGCGGGGTGAAGTCTGGTCGGGACCGTCAGTCGTCTTCATGGAAGCCAGCCTCGATCAGAGCCATAAGGGCCTCGATCGCCGCATGGGCATCCCATCCGGTGGCCATCAGCGTCACGGATTCCCCACGACCGGCGCCCAGCATCATCAGCCCCATGATCGAGCGCGCCGACACCGTCTGGTCGCCACGCCGGACCTCGACATTCGCATCGAACTGTTCGGCCACCGTCACCAGACGGGCGGCCGCGCGGGCATGCAGGCCCCGGCGATTGACCATCGCGGCGGTTACGGACAGGACATTCGGGTCCTGGGGATCAAGCCCGCCAGAAGACGTGTCGGTGCCGGACATGTGTCCTCAGCCGACCGCCGCCCGCTGCTCGCCCAGCAGGCAGCTCCGGGCGCCGCCCAGACATTGCGGCGGCAGGTGCGAGGCGGTGGAGATGTATTTGCGCCCGGCGCCTTCGGCCAGATCGGCACATTCCTCGAGCGTGTGGGCGTTGCGGATCTGCGCCAGCTTGACCAGCATCGGCACGTTGACGCCGGCCAGGACCTCGACCCGCGCATTCTCCATCATGGAAATGGCCAGGTTGGAGGGCGTGCTGCCGAACATGTCGGTCAGCAGCAGGACGCCGTCGCCCGTGTTGACGCCGGCAATCATCTTTTCCAGGTCCACGCGTCGCAGCACCGGGTCATCCCCGGCCTCTACATTCAGCGTCGCGAGCTGTTCCTGCGGTCCGACCACATGCTCCATCGCGCGCCTGAGTGTCTCGCCCAACGCGCCATGGGTAACGAGGACCATACCGATCATGAAGAATATCGCCCTTCCACGACGTCCGTCACAGGCTCCTTCGGCCGGCTGGCCCATCGCCAACGATATCTGCCTTGCCGCGCCAGTTCGCGATGCATGACGATAACCGACCATGCACCCTGCTCGTCCGTCCCTGATGAAGGGAGATCGGACGGCGCCGCACCAATGTCAATACGAGGCGCCTTCGCTGGCCTCTCGCATGTTCCCGCGCATTCCGCAAGACGTTCGGCCAGGGCCTCGACGATCGTGACCGAACGATGCCGGCCCCCGGAACAGCCTATGGCGATGGTGGCGTATTTCTTGCCCTCGCGCACGAAGCGGGGCAGCACCAGCCCCAGCATGGCGTCGATCTGCTCCAGAAAGTGCGGATAATCCGGGTCGGCGGCGACATAATCCGCCACCTCGGCATCCAGGCCGGTCTTGGCCGCCAGCTCGGTGACGTAATAGGGATTCCGCAGGAACCGGGCGTCGAACACCATGTCGGCCTCGCGCGGCAGGCCGGCGGGAAAGGCGAAGGACATCAATGCCACCGTCAGGCCGCCGCCGCGCCGGTCGCTGCGGGGGGCGAACCGCGTCTCGACCACCTGCCGCAATTCGGGCGGCGGCAGGTCCGACGTGTCGATCACCATATCGGCCGCCGCGCGCAGGCGGGCGGTGAGTTCGATTTCGGCCTCGATCCCTTCCTTGACCGCGCCGCGCATCGCCAGCGGATGGCGGCGCCGGGTGGCGGTGTAGCGGCGCAGCAGCACGCTTTCCTCGGCGGTGGCGTAGATCAGTTCGGCCTGCAGGCCGGGATTGACGCGCAGGCGCCCCAGCGCGGCCATGACGGCCGCCGCGTCGAAACCCCGGGTGCGCGAGTCCACGCCGATCGCCACCGGCTGTTCGGCGCGGGTCACGATTTCGTCCAGCATGCCCAGCGGCGGATTGTCGATCACCTCGTATCCCAGATCTTCCAGGATACGCAGGATCGACGATTTTCCCGCCCCGGACAGGCCGGTGACCAGCAGGATGCGGCGCGGCGCGGGTACTCCGTCGAGTGAAGAATCCGTCACGGGAAATCCTGGCTGAACAAGGGCCGGACACCTTCGGGCACGGGAGCGGCCTGGATATCAGGCGGGCTCACGACACCGTCCCCCAAGCATGGGACACTGAAAGAACCGACATGGGAAGAGGTGCAGGGATTACAATTGCTCGAAGGTTAAAATTTTGCAACGCCCCGCCAGACCGTCAAGAGCCAGGTTGATCCGCGCCACAGCCGAGGGCAATGCCGGGTCCAGCCGGATTTCCGGCAGGCCAGTCAAAGGATCGTGCGCCGCTGCTGGCAGCCGGTCGGGCCTGTCCTCCGGCCTGACCAGCCGCACGGCCAGGACCGCGCGGGCTTCCGCCACGAACGGCAGGCGGGCGATCCCGATGCCCCGGACCTCGATCAACCCGGCCAGCGCCGGGGGGGCCGATGCCCGGTCGCCTTCCAGGACCACGCGATCATCCGCCACCAGATCGTAGCCGGAATCCACCAGCCGCAGCAGCAGATCCGACTTGCCGATGCCCGATGGCCCCAGCAGCAGCACGCCCTGCCGGTCGCGCGCCGCGCAACTGCCATGAACCTGAACCTTTGACGAGCGTAATTGTTCCATGCCCGTTAAAATGACCCCTCAGGGTTGAAATTCACCGTGAACAGAATATGACGTTTTCGTTATCGATGTCCGAAGTGGGAGATCACGCACGGCATGACGGACCACGAGATCCACGTTCGGCATTTGACCGGGATCGATCCGCGAACAACGGGAAAACCGCCCGGTCTGACGGAGCAATGCCGCGTGGCCCTGGACCGTGGCGCCCGTGCCCTGGCGCGCGACGGATACCGGCTGGAGGATGTGACGCGCATCATCTTCCTGATGCGTGACACGGACGGTTTTCCGTCCTGCTTTCCGCTGTTGCGTGACGCATTCGGTGCCGGCCGGCCCGGCACCACCCTGCGGCTGGTCACGGAATTCGACAGTCCCGGAACCCTGATTGAAATCGAACTCGTGGTCGACCCTGCGCAGGTCTGAACGCTGTCAGCGCCGCTGCTGGAGAATACTGGCCAGCGTGAACAGGCGGCGGGCGGTTTCGTTATCCATGTCGATCTTGTCGCGCAGGCGTTCAACCATCAGCGCGGCGCCATCATTATGCAGGCCCCGCCGCCCCATATCGATGGCACGGATGCGCATCGTATTCCCTTCACGCACCGCTTCGTCGAAACTGTCGACCAGCAGGACGTAATCCTTGATCAGGCGGCGGAAGGGCGTGAGCGAGATCCGATAGATGCGCAGCGGCCTGTCGCGCGCATCGCGCACATCGAAGACGAGGCCGTTGGTCTGCACCGACAGATGCAGGATGAAGGGCCCGATCAGCCCTTCGGGCAGGAAACGGGCCGTCTGCTGCAGGTCGGCAATCGCCTGGTTGACGTCGTTCTGCCGTGCCCGGCTGTTCGTCAGCGCGTTCTCGACATCTTCAAGCACGACGCGCGCCAGCACTGTGGAACCGGTCGGCCCGCCGTCATGCGGTGGGTTGTCGGGTAATGGATGCACCGCCTCCCCTTTCCCTTTGCTGCCCCGGTTCGCTCCCGCGGGGCGAGAGCCATGGCCGGTGGAGCATATTACACATCGTGCGTGGCGCCGACACGAGGGGATCGCAGGATAACGTCCCTGTCCACCCGCCCGATTGCGCGTGTTTCAGATTCCAGTCAGCAGGTCAGCGAAAGCGAACCCAGATGGGCGAAGCTGGCCCGTACCCGCGTGCCGGGCTCGACAAAGACGGTCCCGGAGGTCGAGCCTGTGGTGACGATGGTGCCGGCCGCCAGCCCACCGGCATAGCGGGCGGCATGCGATGCCAGCCACACCAGCATGCGGATCGGATCGCCGGCGGAATTGCCACCGACATGATCGACGGCCACGCGGCCGTCGATCGTAAGCGTCACCCGCTCTTGCGTCGGCACCAAAGCGTGCCAGTCTGTCAGAGCCGGGCCGACGAACAGGGCACCGTGGCTCTGCTGGTCGGCCAGATGATCGAACGCGGGCTGGCTGCCCGGCGTGACGAAACGGGTATCGAGGATTTCGATGGCAGGATGTACGGATTCGATCGCGTCACGCACATCCTGCGCCGTATATGGCGCCTCGCGCGGCGGCAGGGCGCGGCCGAAACGATAGGCGATCTCCGCCTCCACCCCGATCAGGCGGCACAGGCCGCGCGGCAGGACCGTCACCGTATCGAACAGGGTCGCATCCAGGATCGGCGCGGTGGCCGGTTCGGAATCCGGCGAAGGGGCCCCGACCTTCCAGCCGGCAATTCTGCCCCCCAGGGCCCGGAGCGTCGCATCCTGAATGCGATAGGCCTCGTCTTCCGAGGAAACATGATAGCCGCCGGGAAGAGAATCCAGCGGAGGCGCTCCGGCACGGACCCGAAGGAAGGCTTCAGCCAGTTGTTCGACAGACACGGTTACGCCTGCCCCACCGCGTGTCCGAAGCGGGCCTTTCCGTCGCGATCGGTCACAGCAACGACTGAGACCGGCTGAGCACCATGTTGCAGACTTTCTGGGTCACCTGCTGCTTGACGCCCTGCCCCGCCGAAGCGAGCGAGAAGCTCTTGCCGTTGCCCGTATCCAGCAGCCCGCGCTGGCCGGCCTGATACGCGCTGTCGCCCTGGCCGCTGATCCCGGCCTTCTGCCCGAGGGCGCTCATGACCGGCGAGGCGGTGCTGGCCCCCAGGAAATTGTTCTGGACGCAATAGCCCAGCAGCCCGACCAGGTTGCTGGAACCGGCGGAGGACACCGATGGCAGGCCCATCGTCCCCATCATGCCCTGCCCCATGTCGGACATGCCGGGCATCGACGGCATCTGGGCGCGCGCCGACCGCGAGCCGGAAAGCGATACGGCCGCCATGACGGCCGCGAACGACAAGGCAACGAAGTGACGGTTCATGCACCACATCCTTTTTCTGGCTCTTTGCCGAATATAACCTGTCGATATGGCCAGAATATGAATGATGATGTCGTGACAAGCGAATAAAATCTGACACGCAAGTCAGAATCCCGAGTTGAACGCCATCGTGTAGTAAAGCTGCCTGATCAGCGGTGTCAGCACGTACTGGATCAGCAGCAGCAGCACCAGCGGGCTGAAATCCATATTGCCGGTGGCGGGCAGGATGCGGCGGATCGGCCGCAGCGCCGGCTCGGTCAGCCGATCCAGGAACCGGCCGATCGACCAGACCATCTGGCTACGGGTATCCAGGACACCGAATGCGTACAGAAAGCTGAACACGCAGGAAATGATGACCACCCATGTATAGAGCCTGATGACATTGAGCAGCAGGCCGAAGATAAGCGTGAGCAACGTGATGATCCCTGCATTGGACGGGCGGCGAGTCTATCGAAGCCTACCGGAGCATACAACACCGGCCGGGTCCAAACGCGCTTGACAAACATCCTGCACCCGCTATTTATCCACCCCGTCAGGCAGTGGGGCTGTAGCTCAGTTGGGAGAGCGCCTCGTTCGCAATGAGGAGGTCAGGGGTTCGATTCCCCTCAGCTCCACCACTTGCCTGGACAATCCCCTGATTCATCACTGAAAATTTCTCTGGCTGGACGCTGTTTGTCCCGCGCGTGCGGCCGTGTGCCCTGTGGTCGTTCACGCCGGAGAGTCTCCGGTGCCCTATCCTCGCGCCGATCCGGTGCTACACAGGAGAGAACTGAGGACACACAGGGAGCCATTCGGGTGAAACGTGGATTTTTCAGCAAGGCCAACGCATTCGTGATTGCGGGAATGCTGGTGGTGGCAGCCCCTCGGGCCATCGCGGCCGAGTCGTCGTCATGCCAGTCGCAAACCTGCCAGGCCGCCGCGAAAGACTGGCGGACGGTGCGCAACGGAACCGTCAATGCCGCGCAGGGCACGGCGCGATGGAGCAGGAAGACCGGCACGAAAAGCTGGAACACGGTACGCAACGGCACGGTCGATGCCGCCCACGCCACGGGACAATGGACCGAAAAGACCGGCCGCAAGGTCGGTCACTGGGGATCGAACGCGGCGAAAGATACCAGGGATTTTTTTACTGGGCACTGACGGGGGAAGTCTGCCTGCGTGAAGAGCGCATCTTCTTTTTCTGAAGAAAAAGAAGCAAAAAGACTTTGATCCGTTCAGGGACATCGCATGCCCCCAGCCCAAGGCTCCTGAACGAATCAAAAGTTTTTTGGTTCTTTTTTTCAAAAAAGAACGACTACCGCTTCAATGTTCGAGAAAAACCATCGTGTGCGATGACCATTTTTATAAAAATAATTACTGATCCATAAGATTTTCAGACTTCGCCATCGACCGGGTCCAGAAGATCCGGCCCGTCATGGCCGACCTTGTTGACCCGTGTGCCGACCCGCCACGCCCGCAACATGTCGGCAGGTGCCGGGGCCAGCAATTGTTGTGCGATTGCGGGTGGGGCGCCGAACCAGGCATCGCGATCCTGGTCCGCGATAAGGACGGGCATGCGTTCGTGAATGGGCCGGGTTGCCGCATTGGCCTGCGTGGTCACGATGGCGAAGCTGCGCAGGATATCGCCTTCATATTCCCAGGATTCCCAGATCGCGGCCAGGGCCAGGGGTTGGCCGTCGCGCCGGGCGAAGGCCCATGGTTGCCGGGGGGATGGGCCGGATTGCCATTCGTAATAGGCCGTCGCGGGGACGAGGCAGCGGCGGGAGCGAAAGGCGGCGCGAAACATGCCGGACGTCGCAACGGTTTCCGCCCGCGCATTGATCGGCTGCCGGCCCATGTCGTGCGCCCAGTTGGGAACCAGCCCCCATAACAGCAGATCCAGCCGCAGATCGAGGCTGACCGGATGGCGGCGCACCACCGCCACGGGCTGACGGGGCGCGATGTTCCATGAGGGCAGCCAGTCCGGCGCGGAGCCCGCGATATGGAAGGCCTGCCGCATCCGCTCCAGCGACAGGGTATTGGCGAACCGTCCGCACATCGTTCAGGTGGACGCGGAGCCCAAATCGACGGCAACCGACCATGCCCCATGCCATTCCTCGCCGGGACCGATATGCAGCAGGCCGGGCTTGTTCGTGAATTCGCCTGAAAAACCCTGGGGTGTCGCAAAACCGTACCAGGGTTCGATGCACAGGAAATCGGCCCCCGGCTTGGTCCATAATCCCAGTTCGCGAAACCCTTCCCAGGCCAGCGTCACGCCTGTTCCGTCCGGTGCGTGAAAGCTTACGCTGCGGCTGGCCGGTGCATCCATGATCACTGCATCGTCGATGAACAGATCGTCGGATAAGGCGAGCGTCTGCCCGACGATCGGCGAGGGAAATGGCGTGGGCTGGAGCAGGCCGCCGTCAATCCGCCGGATCGGCGTGGGTTCGGGCTGGTCGAAGGTCAGCACATGGTCCTGCCTGGCCACGCCCCGGCGCTGTGGCCAGGCAAAGGCCGGATGCGCGCCCAGCGAGGCCGGCAGGACCTGAACCGGGTCGGGATTATGCAGCCGGTAGCGCACATGCAGCGTATCGCCCACGGCCTGATAATCCAGCGCCAGTTCGAAGCGGAACGGAAAAATCGTTCTGCTGTCTGCATCGTCGGTCAGGACCAGCGTGCATCCGTCAGGCCGGCGGTCCTGCCATGCAAAAGCGCGATCACGCGCAAAACCATGCTGGGTCAGGCGAAAGGGTCGGCCATCGATCCAGGCCGTATCGTCCGGCAGGCGACCGACGATGGGAAACAGCACCGGAGAGCGCCGGGGCCAGGCCGGCAGCCCGGCCCACAGACGTTCCTGCCCGACCCCGTCGACCAGCGACTGCAATTCCGCGCCGTGTCCGGCAACGCGGGCCGTAATCCGGTCCGAACCGAAGACATGATCCGTCATCGCATTTCCTCCGTATGCCGGCCCGTGTGTTTGACGATCAGAACGGGCGGACAATCACCATGATCACCACAACAGCCATCAGGATGGTCGGAATTTCGTTCGCCGCACGATAGAAATTTTCCGGCCGCGTGTTTCTGTCTTCCGCGAAGTCGCGGCGCCAGCGCGCGCATGCGCCATGAAAGCCGGCCAGGCCGAGCACCGAGACAATTTTGAGATACCACCAGCCGGCATGCCAATCGACAGTGCCGGGTGTGAGCACCAGCAGGGTGCCGAACAGAAAGGTGCTGATCATGGCCGGGTTCATGATCTGGCGCAGCAATTTGCGTTCCATCACCTTGAAGCGCGCGCTTTCGGCCGAACCGGGCGCGGCCTGGCAATGATAGACGAACAGGCGCGGCAGATAGAACATGCCCGACATCCACGCGATCAGCGACATCACGTGCAGCGCCTTGAACCATGCCAGCCAGGGCAGGAATCCCAGGATCAAGACCGGGCTCCATGGGCTGCCTGGGCGGCCTGAATCCGCTCCAGGAAGGGGGCGAATTCCGACAGATGCCCGATCCGGAACAGGCCCGGCCAATCCGGTGCCGGCAGGTCGAGCGGACGCAGCAGCACGCAGGCCATCCCGGCGGCCCGCGCGGCGCTGGCGCCGGTATCGGTATCTTCCAGCACGACGCATTCGTCCGCCGGCACGCCTTCGGTTTCGGCCGCATGCAGATAGACGGCCGGATCGGGCTTCGGCTTGCCCATGTCGCGCGCCGAGTGGACCCGATCGGCTACGAACTGATCCAGGCCGGTGCGCGCAAACTTTACATCCATCTCGGCGATCGAGGAATTGGAGCCAACCCGGACCGGCAGATCGAGCCCGATCACCGCCGTCAGCATATCGTGCGCGCCGTCGATGACGCGTGCCTCTTCACGCATCAGGTCGACGAGCTTGTATTGCACGATCGTCGCCCAGTCGTCGGGCAGCTTGCGGCCGGTCTCTGCCTCGGCTTCGACCTTGATACGCGTCAGGGCCCGTCCGGCCAGACGCTGCACCGCTTCCTCGTCACCATAGTCCAGGCCGATCTGGCGCAATTCCTGCGCCACCAGCCGGCAGGACGGGCCCTCGCTGTCGATCAGCACGCCGTCGCAATCAAAAATCACCAGGCGGAGCCGCCCATCCGGACGAACGGCCTTGGGCAGCGCGTCCAGGCTCATGGCCCGACCTCCCGGACTGCCCGCACCAGTTTGCCCACATGCTCGGGCGGCGTTGCCGGCACCACCCCGTGGCCGAGATTGAAGACATGCGGCCGGCCCTTCATCGCGTCGCGGATGGCACGGGCTTCCTGCGTCATCGCATCGCCGCCCGCCAGCAGCAGCAGCGGGTCGAGATTGCCCTGGAGCGCCACATTGTCGGGCAGCAGGCCGCGCATCGCATTCATGTCCGCGCCGGTATCCAGCGCGATGACCCGCACCCCGGTCTCCCGCGCATATTCCGTCGCCATCACCCCGGCCAGGCGCGGGAAACCGATCACGGGCACGCCGGGCCGGCGGGCATGGATTTCCTGCACGATGGCGCGGGTGGGCGCGATCACGTGGCGGCGGAACTGGCTCGGTGGCAGCAGGCCCGACCAGCTGTCGAACAGCATCACCGCCTCGGCCCCGGCATCGATCTGCGCCACCAGCATTTCGGCGGTCGCCTCGGTCAGGCGGGCCATCAGCCGGTCGAACAGCAGCGGATCGGCATAGGCCATGCCGCGCGTGGCGTCGAACTCCCGCGATCCATGGCCTTCGACCATGTAGCACGCCACGGTGAACGGCGCGCCGGCAAAGCCCAGCAATGTGGTGCGGCCGCCCTGCGCGGCGCCGATTGTATCCGGACCGTCCAGGATGCCGCGCAGGCGCGTCAGGGTTTCCATCACCGGTGCCGTCGCCTCGGGCACCCGCTTCGGGTCCAGCCGGTCGAGATCGGCCTGGCTGCGGATCGGCCCCAGCACGGGCCCGGTGCCGTGCACGAACTCCAGCGACTGGCCCATTGCCCAGGGCAGGATCAGGATGTCGGAAAACAGGATCGCCCCGTCCATGGCGTAGCGCCGGATCGGCTGTAGCGTGATTTCGGTCGCGAGATCGGGCGTCATGCAGCGGGTGATGAAATCCGCCTGATCGCGCAGGGCCCGGAATTCCGGCAGGTAGCGGCCGGCCTGGCGCATCAGCCAGAGCGGCGGGGGCCACACGGCCTCGCCCTGTAGGACCCGCAGAAGGGGTTTGCCTGTGTCCGTCATCGCCTGTCCGCCGTCACATCGTTCATCTCGGGACTATCCCGTACTTTTCTCGGGGATGACAGGACCGCACATCAAGGTCCGGTACGCCGTCACCAGATTTCCGGACCAACCTCTAAACATGAAATAAGAAGAAAGAAACGCTGATGAGGTTAATAGGCCCTGTGGATGACGGGGTACCCGCATTTCCAAAAACGTACCCCGTCTTTCCCACAAGGTGTACAGTTTCATTCACACAGGGATTCATAAGGTTAGATGAGTTATCCCGAATGTGCCGACAAGGGGCTGTGTACAACCCACCGTGTCGGCGGCTGTGAGGGTTGTCCACGGTACTCGGTACGATCAAGAAGCGTCTGGAGTACTATCCCCATGTACCCCAGTACTCGTTCGGTCCGATCACAGGGTTTCTTTTTTTCAGTACGGAGAGCCGGCGCATGAGCGACTCGTCATTAGTACTAATCGCGACTCTTCTACAGGCCGAGTCGCCCCGGATAGTACTGGCCAGCCAGTCCACCACCCGGCGCAACCTGCTGGAACAGGCCGGAATCCGCGTCGAAACCCGCCCTGCCCGCATCGACGAAGCCACGGTGCGGGAATCGGCACGCGCCGAGGGCCTGTCGGCCGGCGACTGCGCGCTGCTGCTCGCCGAACTCAAGGCGCGGCGCATCCACGAGCCCGATTGCGTGGTGATCGGTGCCGACCAGATCCTGGAATGCGACGGCGTATGGTTCGAAAAGCCCGCCGACCGGGCAGCGGCGCGGGCCCAGTTGCTGAACCTGCGCGGGCGGGCACATGTGCTGCACAGCGCGGTGGTGGTGATGCGCGACGGGCAGGTGATCTGGCAGCATGTCGCCCGGCCGGAACTGACCATGCGGCGGTTTTCCGAATCCTTCCTCGATGCCTATCTGGATCTGGAAGGCGAAGCCGTCCTGTCCTCGGTCGGGGCCTATCGGCTGGAAGGGCCGGGCATTCACCTGTTCGAGCGGGTGACGGGCGAGCATGCGGCTATTCTGGGGCTGCCTCTGCTGCCGCTGCTGGGGTTTCTGCGCCAGCATGGGGTGGTTCTTGCGTAGGGTTTCTGTTCTTTTTTGAAAAAAAAGAACCAAAAAACTTTGATTCGTTCAGGAGCCTTGTGCTGGGAACACGCGATGTTCCTGAACGATTAAAAGTCTTTTTGCTTCTTTTTCGGAAGACAAAAGAAGGGAACTTCCCTTCCCCCGACACGGCGGAAAAAATCCACGGACGGGCTTGCCAAGGAAACAGGGCACAGCTATACCCCGCCCACCCGCACGTCATCGCTGACGGCGCGGGCCGGTTGGACGGGGCCATAGCTCAGTTGGGAGAGCGCCTGAATGGCATTCAGGAGGTCGTCGGTTCGATTCCGATTGGCTCCACCAATCCCTTCCGGCCCATTTTTCCAGACAATCTGATCATGACGCCGGGCTGAGAAAACGCAGCGTTTCCTGGCCCATTATCGTGTCCTGCCCCGCAAGGGCCGCAGCGCCCGGTTCCAGACCAGCATCGCGCACAGGCTCGTGGCTGCCAGAGTCCCGATCATCATGCCCCCCACCGCCGTCCAGTCCGCCGTCCATGGCAGTTGCAGGACCTGGCGCATGACCAGCCAGGCGGCCGATGCGCCCAGCAGGATGGCCGAGATGCCGGCCACGAGCCCCAGCAGCGTGAATTCGATCAGCCAGATCGTGCGGATCTGGCGCGGCCCCGCGCCCACTGCCTGAAGGATGGCGGCATTGGCGACCCGCTGGCGCCAGCCTGCGGCCAGGGTCGCCGCCAGGACCAGCGCCCCCGACGCCATGATGATCGAGGCCGCGACGCTCAGCGCCGTGGCGATCTGCCCGGCCAGTGCGGTCAGCCGGGCCAGCACATCGGCGACGCGGATACCGGTCACGCCGGGCAGCGCATCCGTGATGGCGGCCAGCGTGGCCGCATCCTGATCGGCGCGGCCGTCGGTGGCCAGCGTGGCCACGAACGTATGGGGCGCGTGCGACAGCAGGCCCGGCGAGACGACGAACGCGAAATTGAGCTGGAGTGATCGCCAGGCGACGGCACGCAGGTTCGCAACCCGGACGTCGATCGCGCGGCCCAGCACGTTCAGCCGGATGGTGGAACCGACCTGCACACCCCACCCCTGCGCCAGCCCGGCATCCAGCGACAGCAGGGGGGGCCCGTCATAATCGGCCGGCCACCATGTGCCTTCGGCCAGCCTAGTGCCGGGTGGCGGCGTTGCCGCCACGGTCAGCCCGTGATCGCCGCGCAGGGCCCAGCGCGTCTGCGGCGTGGCGTTGACCCGTTCGGCCGGCACGCCGTCGACCGCGACGACGCGCGTGCGCATCGAAGGCAGTTGCTGGACCGCGCGAACCGATGGCTGGGCCTTGGCCAGACTGTCGAACCGGTCCAGATCGCCGGGCTGGATATCGATGAAATAGAAGGCAGGGGCGTTATGCGGCATCTGGTCGCGCAACTGTGCCATCATCGCGCCCTCGGTCAGCAGGATGGCGGCCATGGCCGCCAGTCCGGCCCCCAGTGCGGTCACCATGCGCGTGGTCGTCGCATTGCGATGGGCAGACAGCGCCAGCGCCAGCCTCGGCACGCCCCGCGCCGTATCCAGCCGCGCCAGCAGGGCGGACACACCCCAGCGCAGTGTCGTGCCGGCCAGGACCAGGATGCCGGCGGCGAACAGGACGACGGCAAGGAAGCCTGCGGCGAAGAGTGGACTGTCCGCCAGCCGGACCGTCAGCACCCCTGCCAGGATCACGCACAGGATCAATGCCGTGCCGACGCGCCAGGACCGCACGCGCATTGTTCCGCGCTGGATCTGTTCGAGGAACAGGGAGGCCGGGCTGATGGCGCAGGCGCGGGCCAGCGGCACGATCACCGACAGCAGGGCGACCAGCACGCCGAACAGGCCGGCCGTCAGCACGGGCAGAAGCGGCGGCACCATTGTCGTTTCGATCGGCAGCAGGCCGCTCAGCATGCGTGCGGCCAACGGCGGCAGCAACAGGGCGGGCACCATGCCGGCGCCGATGCCGATACCGCACAGGGCGGCGATCTGAAGGCCGAATGTGCGCCGGATCAGCGGCCCCGAGGCGCCGAGGCAGCGCAGGATGGCAATCGTCCGTCCCCGTCCCTCCAGCCAGGCGGCGACGCCGGTCGAGACCCCCAGGCCGCCCAGCAGCAGGGCGCATAATCCGATCAGCGCCAGGAAGCGGGCCATCTGGTCCACGGTGCGGGTCAAGGCGGGGGCCGCGTCGGCCTCGCCACGAATACGCCACCCCTGGTCCGGGAAGCGGGCGGTGATCGCGGCGGCCATTGCGTGGGCGCGGGCCGGCCGCTCTGCCGCCGGCCCATCCAGCGCCAGGCGCAGCGCGTGGTTGACCAGGGCGCCCGGCTGCATCAGTCCGGCTTCGTCCAGGGCCGAGCGGGTGGTCATGACCGTGGGCGCCAGCGTCACCGTGCCGGCGCCGTCCGGGGTGCGGTCCAGGCTGCCGGCGACATGGAAGCGGGCGGTGCCGATCCGCACGATCGTGCCGACCTTCAGCCCCAGCCGGTCGATCACCAGCGGGTCGGCCAGCAGGGCGGGCAGGCCGTGATCCGGCGCCAGGGCTCGATTGAGAGGAGCCTGCGGCGTGAGCGCGATTGTGCCGACCAGCGGATAGGAATCATCGACCGCCGAGAGTTCGACCAGCATCCGGGCATCGGCCTGACCCGCGCCGCGCGGCGCGTAGAGCATCGAGCGCATGCGCAGCACCCCCGACACCCGGGCTCCGTGCGCGGTCGCGAAAACGGCCAGTTCGGTGGGCAGCGGATCGCTGCTTTCGATCGACAGGTCGCCGCCCAGCAGGGTGCGCTGCTCGCCGGCGATGCCGTCGCGGATCATGTCGCGCAGGCCGCCCACCCCGCCGATGGTGGCCACCCCCAGCGCCAGGCAGGCCAGCACGATACGCATTCCGCCGATGCCGCCGCGCAGGTCGCGCCACGCCAGCCGGGCGGCCAGGCGCCACTGGCTCACGAGGTGGGCTCCCGCATCGGGTGGTCGGTGGTGACGTGTCCATCATCCACGCGCAGGCGGCGGTCGCAGCGTGCCGCCAGGGCCGGATCATGGGTGATCAGGACGAGTGTGGTGCCGTATCGCCGTTGCAGGCTGAACAGCAGGTCCATCACCGCCGCACCGGTGCGGCTGTCCAGATTGCCGGTCGGCTCGTCGGCCAGCAGCAGGCGCGGCCGGGTGACGAAGGCGCGGGCCAGTGCCACGCGCTGCTGTTCGCCGCCCGAGAGTTCGGCCGGCAGGTGATCCAGCCGGTGCCCCAGCCCCACCGCATCCAGTGCCGTGCGGGCGGCGGTGGCGCCGTCGGGGCGGCCGGCCAGTTCGAGCGGCACCAGCACGTTTTCCAGCGCTGTCATGGTGGGGATCAACTGGAAGGACTGGAAGACGATGCCCATCGTCTCGCGCCGGAAACGGGCCAGCGCGTCTTCGTTCAGGTCGCCCAGCGTGGTGGCGGCGATGCGGATCGTGCCGCGTGTCGGGCGTTCCAGGCCTGCCAGCAGCATCAGCAAGGACGTCTTGCCCGATCCGGAAGGCCCGATGATGCCCAGTGCCTCGCCTTCTGCCACGCGCAGGTTGACCCCGTGCAGGATCGTCAATGCCCCCTGCCCGGCCTCGCCGTCCCGGCGTGGATTGACCGCACTGGCACGGGCCGGCACTGTCAGCCACAGATCCTGTGCCTCGACCAGCGTCGTCCGTCCATTCGGGAGCCCGTCGCCGTCCATGCGTTTTCCTTCCCACAGGGTATGGTCCTGCCTGCACGCTACACGGCGCCGGCATGGGGCCCGAACGGTTTTTCCGCTTCTGCTGGCCTGTCTGTGGGCTGTCTTTATCTCGCCCTGTCACGCGGCCGATCGCCCGGTGCGGATTCTGGCGCTGGGCGATTCCCTGACTGCCGGATACGGGCTGGCGCACGCGGACGGCTTCGTGCCGCGCCTTCAGGCGGCGCTGGATGCGCGCGGCGATGCGATCACGATCCTGGATGGCGGCGTCTCGGGCGATACCAGCACCGATGCCCTGGCGCGGCTGGACTGGGCGCTGGGCGATAACCCTGACGCGGTGATCGTGGAACTGGGCGGCAATGACGGGCTGCGCGGGCTGGACCCGGCACGGATGGAACAGAACCTGACGGCGATCCTGGACCGGCTGCAGCAGGCCCATCTGCCGGTGCTGCTGTCGGGCATGTATGCGCCGCCCAATATGGGGGCGGGTTACAGCCAGTCCTTCCGCGCCGTGTTCGAGCGCCTGTCGCATCGGCCCGGTATACTGTGGGACCCGTTCTTCCTCGATGGCGTGGCGGCGCATCCGGAGCTGGAACAGGCGGATCATATCCATCCCAACCCCGCCGGGGTCGCCGTTATCGTGGCGCGGATGGTGCCTTTGGTGGAGCGGCTGGCGCGTCGGCCGTGAGGGGTTTCTGTTCTTTTTTGCAAAAAAGAACCAAAAAATTCTGATTCGTTCAGGAGTTTTGTGCTGGGGACAGGCGACGGCCCAGAACGATTCAAAGTCTTTTTTCTTCTTTTTCTTCAGAAAAAGAAGGGAAGACGCTTCGTTTTGTCAGGGATTTCCGAAGGCTCCATGGTGGGCGCACAAGGACTCGAACCTTGGACCCGCTGATTAAGAGTCAGCTGCTCTACCAACTGAGCTATGCGCCCATGGAGTGTCCCTCTCGGGTGACGCGCTTCTAACAGCGTCAGGGGATGAGGGCAAGCGGTTTTATCGAAAAAATGTCCTGCATTCTCAGCTGTTCAGACGTGCAAGTACGGTATCGAACTGATCCAGCGACTGATAGAGGATACGGATGGCTCCGCCGCGCCCGTCAAACGAGATCTGGACCTTCAGGCCCAGCCGGGCTGTGAGGTCGCGTTCCAGAACCTGGATTTCGGGGTTCTTGCGTTCGGCATTTTCGGCCAGAGCGGACTTTGCTGACTGGCGGACGGCTTTCTGGACCAGGGCTTCGGTCTGGCGGACATTCAGCCCCTGCTCCAGCACCGTCTTCAGGGCCGCGACCGGGTCGGGGTGGCCCAGCAGCGCGCGGGCGTGGCCCGCCGTCAGCCGGCCGTCGCGCAGGGCGGCGCGCACCGGCTGCGGCAGGTTGAGAAGCCGCACCATGTTGGCGACGTGCGAGCGCGACTTGCCCAGCGCGCCGGCCAGCTCTTCCTGCGTCAGGCCGTAATCCTGCAGCAGCCGTTGCAGGCCCTCGGCCTCTTCCACGGCATTCAGGTCGGCGCGTTGCAGGTTCTCGACCAGGGCGGCGGCCATGGCGTCGCCGTCGTCCAGCGCGCGGATATGGACCGGCACCTCGTGCAGGGCCGCCATCTGTGCCGCGCGCCAGCGGCGTTCTCCGGCGATGATCTGGTAATGGCCTGCGCGCTCGGGGTGCGGGCGGACCAGGATCGGTTGCAGGATGCCGCGCGTGCGGATGGAATCCGCCAGCTCGGCCAGGGCCTCGGGCTCCATCACCTGGCGCGGCTGGAACGGTCCGGGCTCCAACTGGTCCACCCCCAGCGTGCCGGTGCGGTCCTGCTCCGTCCGGCCCGAGACGCGGGCGATGGCGGCGGGAGCCTGGTCGCCCAGCAGGGCCGCGAGGCCCCGGCCGAGGCGCGGACGTGTCTGGTCTTTCTTGGTGCTCATGCCCGCGCCTTCTTCTTTCTGGGAGTCTTCAGACCGTTCCGGGCGATCACCTCGTCCGCGAGGGCCTGATAGGCCATGGCGCCGCTGGACCGGCCATCATAGGCCATGACCGAGCGCCCGTGGCTCTGGGCCTCGGAGATGCGGATATTGCGCGGAATCAGCGTTTCCATCACCTGTTCGCCGAAGAAGCTGCGCGCGTCGGCGGCGACCAGTTCCGACAGATTGTTGCGCCGGTCGTACATCGTCAGCACGATGCCCGCGACATGCAGGTCGGAATTGAAGGCGCGGCGTACCCGGTCGACGGTGCGGACCAGCTGGCTGATGCCTTCGAGCGCGAAGAATTCGCATTGCAGCGGCACGATCACGCCGTCGGACGCCACCAGCGCGTTCAGCGTCAGCAGCCCCAGGCTGGGCGGGCAATCGATCAGGACCACGTCGAAACCGCTGGCGGCACGGGTGATGGCGTCGCGCAGGCGGAATTCGCGCCGGTCCATCATCACCAGTTCCAGCTCGGCGCCGGCCAGTTCGGTATCGGCGGCGATGATCTTCAGGCCGGGAATTTCGGTGTCCTGGGCCAGGTCGGCCATCGCGACATCGTCCATCAGCAGGGCATAGGTGCCCTGTCGCCTTGCGTCGTAACCGACGCCCAGACCGGTCGAGGCATTGCCCTGCGGGTCGAGGTCGACCAGCAGGACGGACAGGCCGCGTTCGGCCAGTCCGGCGGCCAGATTGATGGCCGTGGTTGTTTTACCCACGCCGCCTTTCTGGTTGGCGAGGGCAAGAATGCAGGAAGCGCGCGCGGCGTCAGGGGCCCGTTGCGCGTTCTGAGTGTCTGGCACGCGTGATTTCACCCAGTTTGAGAATGGTACCGTCCGCGTTGGTGCGGCTTGGCAATCGGGATACTGCCATGTGCCAGTCGGCGGCGGCCGAGGTCAACTCATCGTCGACATTTCTGCCTTTCAGGAACAGGCAAAACCCATCGGGCGCCAGCAGGCGGCTGCTCCATTCCAGCAATTGCGGCAGGGCGGCCAGCGCGCGGGCGGTCACGACCTGCACCGGCGGGATGTCGACCTCTTCGATCCGTCGCGCCAGCACGGTGACGCGTGCGCCTGCCGCCCGCGCGGCCTCGCGCAGGAAGGCCGCCTTGCGCTGGTCGGATTCGATCAGCGTCACCTCGGCGTCGGTCGCGATCGCGATGATCAGGCCGGGGAACCCCCCGCCCGAACCCAGATCGGCCAGGCGCGCACCGGGCGGGATCAGCGATGCCAGTTGCAGCGAGTCCGCGATGTGGCGGTCCCACAGATGTGGCAGGTCGCGGGGCGAGACCAGATTGATGCGGCCGTTCCAGCGGGTCAGAATCTCGGCGAAGCATTCCAGCCGCGGGCCGAGATCGGCTGGCAGTTCGGCGACGGTTTCGGGTTTCACGTGAAACATCATGCCACCTGCCTGATATGGGCCAGCAGTGCCATCAGCGCGGAGGGCGTGACACCGGGAATGCGCTGGGCGGCGCTGAAGCTGGCGGGTTTGGCCGAGGCCAGACGTTCCTGCATCTCGCTGCTCAGGCCGCCGATATGGCGGTAATCGAGATCGGGCGGCAGGGCGATGCGGGTTTCGGCCTCCAATTGCCGGATCTCGCGCGCCTGGCGGGCCAGATAGCCGCTATAGCGGGCTTCGGTTTCGACATGGCGGCGGACGCGTGGGGAAAGGCCCGCGAACCATGGGGCGACCCGCGCCACTTGGTCCGGCGTGGCGGCTGTAGCCAGCACGTCCAGCAATGTGCGCCGGCGCCCGTCGGCGGAGACGGCGATGCCGGCCTGCTGCAAGCCGTCGGGCAGGAAGCTCTCCTGCCCCGCGCGCTGCATCGCCGTATCGATGGCGGTGCGGTCGGCTTCGAACAGGCGCGTGCGCTCGGCGCCTACGCAGCCCCAGCCGATCCCCAGGCCGGTCAGGCGCAGATCGGCATTGTCGGCCCTCAGGCTGAGTCGATATTCCGAGCGCGAGGTGAACATCCGATAGGGTTCGGATACGCCCTGGGTGGTCAGATCGTCGATCATCACGCCCAGATAGGCGGTGCCGCGATCGATGGTCACACCCTGCCCGCCCCCGGCGCGGCGTGCCGCGTTCAGCCCGGCCAGGATTCCCTGTGCGCCGGCTTCCTCATATCCGGTCGTGCCGTTGATCTGGCCGGCCAGGAACAGGCGCGGGAGTGCCGTCAGTTCCAGCGTCGGGCTCAGGGCGCGCGGATCGACATAATCATATTCCACCGCATAGCCGGGCCGCACGATGCGGCAGCGTTCCAGACCGGGGATGGAGTGGATCATCTTCTCCTGGATGTCGGCCGGCAGGCTGGTCGAGATACCGTTGGGATAAACCAGGTCCCCGCCCTCATTCCCCGGCAGCGCTTCGGGTTCGAGGAAGATCTGGTGGCTGTCGCGTTCGGCGAACCGGACCACCTTGTCTTCGATCGAGGGGCAGTAACGCGGGCCGCGCCCGGCAATGGCGCCGCCATAGACGGCCGAGAGATGCAGATGCTCGCGGATCAGCGCATGGGTCTGCGCCGTGGTGGCGGTGATCCGGCATGAGAGTTGCGGGTTGTCGATCGCGCCGGTCAGGCGGCTGAACGGTTCGGGTTCGGCATCGCCCTTGTCTTCGGCCAGGCTGTCCCAGTCGATCGTGCTGCGGTCCAGCCGCGCCGGCGTACCGGTCTTCAGCCGGCCCATCGGCAGGCCCAGCGCCTGCAACCGTTCGCCCAGTGCCTGGGCCGGCGCTTCCCCGACCCGGCCGGCCGGATGGCTGTCATGGCCGATATGGATCACGCCGCGCAGGAAGGTGCCGGCCGTCAGCACCACCGCGCCGGCCGCGATGCGGCGCCCGTCTTCGCACACCACGCCGGCCACCTGTCCAGCATCATCGACGATCAGATCACCTGCCCCGCCTTCCGCGATGTCCAGATTCGCGGTCTCGGCCAGCAGCTCCTGGATGGCGCGCCGATAGAGCGAGCGGTCGGCCTGCGCGCGCGGGCCATGGACGGCCGGCCCCTTGGAGCGGTTCAGCAGCTTGAAATGAATCCCTGCCCGGTCGGCGGCGCGGCCCATCAGCCCGTCCAGCGCATCGATCTCGCGCACCAGGTGGCCCTTGCCGATGCCGCCGATCGCGGGGTTGCAGGACATGGCGCCGATCGTGTCCCGCCGATGCGTCAGCAACAGCGTGCGCGCGCCGCACCGGGCCGAAGCCGCCGCAGCCTCACACCCCGCATGCCCCCCGCCAATGACGATGACGTCGTATTCGCCAGCCACCCTTGCCTGCTCCCTCACTTGCCGATGCAGAACTGGCCGAAGACGGTATCCAGCAGATCCTCGACCCCGACCGCGCCCGTCAGGCGCCCCAGGGCGCGCATCGCCAGCCGCATTTCTTCGCCCCGCATCTCTGGCCAGTGCATATCCAGTGCGGCGGCCAGATGGCCAGCGCTTTCTTCAATCGCGGCGCGATGGCGTGCCCGCGTCAGCGGCGGCCCGGCTTGTGCCGCCGTCAGGGCACGGGCCCGATCGGCCAGTGAATTGGTCAGACTCTCGATCCCGATCCCTTCGCGCACGCTGATGGCGATGGCGTCGGGTGGACCTGCGACCATGGGTTTCAGGTCGATCTTGTTGCGGACCAGGATGGCATTGGCGGGTAGATCGTCGGGCGGTGTGTCGCCGTCGAACATGCCGACCACGCAGTCCGCCTGTTTCACGTGAAACAGGGCGCGGCGCACGCCCTCGGCTTCGATCTCGTCCTCGGTCTCGCGCAGGCCCGCAGTGTCGATCAGGGTCACGGGCACATCGCCCAATACCACCCGCACCTCGATCGCATCGCGGGTGGTGCCGGCGCGCGGCGAGACGATGGCCACGTCCCGTTCGGCCAGCCTGTTCAGCAGGCTGGACTTGCCGACATTGGGCGCGCCGACAATGGCAAACAGCAGGCCCCTCCGCAGGCGCTCGCCCCGTCCGCCATCGTCCAGATGGGCGCGCATTTCGCCGGTCAGGCTGCGCAGTTCGTCCATCAGCGCCTGTTCGATTTCGGGTGGCAGGTCCTCGTCCGGGAAGTCGATCAATGCTTCCTGATGGGCGAGCATTGTGCGCAGCCGTGTTGCCCATCCGTCATACAGGCGGCTCAGCGTGCCGTCGGCCTGCTCCAGCGCCTGGCGGCGCTGGGCTTCGGTTTCGGCGTCGATCAGGTCCGCAATGCCTTCGGCCTCGATCAGGTCCAGCCGGCCGCGCATGAAGGCGCGGCGGGTGAATTCACCCGGTTCGGCCGGCCGGGCGCCGAGCGCCACCAGCGCGTCGGCCACGGCGGCAATCACGGCCGGCCCTGCATGCAGGTGCAGCTCCGCGCTGTCTTCACCGGTATAGCTGTGCGGGCTGGGGAACCACAGCACCAGCGCCCGGTCCAGCAGGATAGGTTCGGCATCGCCCGCTCCGTGCCGCAATCCGCGCAGCGTGGCCCGGCGTGGTGCGGGCAGCGTGCCGCAGAGCCGGCGCAGGATCTCGCCGCATCCCGCACCGGTCAGGCGCATGACCGCGATGGCCGCGCGCCCTGCTCCGCTGGCCAGGGCAAAGATCGGCGCATCGGGTTCTGTCCGTGCCGGGGGCCGTTCGGAGGGCATCGTGTCTGTTCCTGTCGTCATGGGGCGTCTGCTCGCCGCTCTTGCATGTCGCAACCTGTGGCGGAAGAGTACAAAATACCAGACAGTCCCGATATGGTGCGGGATACAGGATCAAAGGGACGGACGACCGGTATGCCGCAGCTTTCGATGCACTCGCCCATCGGGGATCTGACCCTGACCGAGGAAGATGGCGCGATCGTCGCCCTGGATTGGGGCTGGGGGCGCGATCAGGATGAGACCCCGTTGCTGCGGCAGACCTGCGATCGGCTCGACGCCTATTTTGATGGCGCGGCGGACGATTTCGCCGACCTGCCGCTGGCCCCGTATGGCACGCCGTACCGCCAGGCCGTGTGGCAGGCGCTGCGTGCGATCCCGTTGGGCGAAACCCGCACCTATCGCGACTTGGCCCTTCAGGTCGGCGGTTCGCCCCGTTCCATCGGCCAGGCCAACGGGGCCAATCCGATTCCGATCCTGATCCCCTGCCATCGCGTTGTCTCCACCCAGGGGCTGGGCGGCTATTCTGGCGATGGCGGGTTGGCGGACAAGATCTATCTGCTGGAACTGGAGCGGGCTCCCATCCCCGCCCTGGCGGACGCGCACGCCTGATACGGCCGGACAGAACAGGAAGAGGGATACAGGCGATGTACAGGGCAATCCGCATCCACGGCTATGGCGGCCCCGAGGTTCTGCAACTGGAGACGCTGCCCACGCCCGTGCCCGGCCGGGGCGAGATCCTGATCCGGCAGGAGGCGATCGGCGTCAATTACATCGACATCTATTTCCGCACCGGCCTGTACAAGGTGCCCTCTCTGCCGGCCATCCTGGGGATGGAGGGTGCTGGTGTCGTCATGGCTGCCGGCGCGGGGGTGACCGATTTCGAGCCCGGTGACCGGGTGGCCTATCCTACGGCCCTGGGCGCCTATGGTGAATGCCGCACCATCGCCGCCGATCGTGTCGTGCCGTTGCCGCCGGATATCCCGTTCGATATCGCGGCAGGCTGCATGCTGCGTGGTCTGACGGCCCATATGCTGTTGCGCGAGGTCCATGCCGTCCAACCTGGCGAGACGATTCTGGTTCATGCGGCAGCCGGTGGCGTGGGGCTACTGGTGTGCCAATGGGCGCGGCATATCGGTGCGCGGGTGATCGGCGTGGTGTCGACCGAGGAAAAGGGCGAACTGGCGCGGCAGAACGGTGCGGCCGATATCCTGATCGGGCATGACAATCTGGCCGCGCGCGTGCGCAAGCTGACGGACGGCGCCATGGTGCCCGTGGTCTATGACAGCGTGGGCAAGGATACGTTCGTCGCCAGTCTCGATTGCCTCGCGCCGCGTGGGCTGATGGTCAGCTACGGCAATGCGTCGGGCGAGGTCACGGGCATTTCGGTCGGCATGCTGGCCACGCGCGGCAGCCTGTATCTGACACGGCCGGGGCTGACGACTTATCTTGCCCAGCGTTCAGCCCTGCTGGCGGGGGCCAAGGAATTGTTCGATTTGATCATCCAGGGGGTGCTGACGGTGCGGATTGGGCAGCGTTTTGCTCTGGCTGAGGCCGGGGCGGCGCAGACGGCGCTGGAATCTCGGGCGACGACCGGGAGTACGATCCTGTTGCCTTGATGGGGGAAGAGTTCTTCTTTTTCTGAAGAAAAAGAAGCAAAAAGACTTTTGTTCGTTTTGGAATGTCGTGGTGGGCAGGTCTTCGTCTCAGAACGAGACCTGAAAGTTCAAAAGTTTTTTGGTTCTTTTTTTCAAAAAAGAACGGAAACACCCTCACCAATAAAAAACAGGGACCGGATCGCTCCGGCCCCTGCTTCCTTGTCTTCAGGTATTCATCGCGTCGAAGAAATCCCTGTTGGTCTTGCTGTATTTCAGCTTGTCCAGCAGGAAGTCCATCGCGTCCATGGTGCCCATCGGCGCCAGGATGCGGCGCAGGACCCACATCTTCGACAGTTCCGAGCGTTCGACCAGCAATTCTTCCTTGCGGGTGCCGCTCTTGGTGATGTCGATGGCCGGGAAGGTGCGCTTGTCGGCCAGCTTGCGGTCGAGGATGAGTTCCGAGTTACCGGTGCCCTTGAATTCCTCGAAGATCACCTCGTCCATGCGGCTGCCGGTATCGATCAGCGCGGTGGCGATGATGGTCAGCGACCCGCCTTCCTCGATGTTGCGCGCCGCGCCGAAGAAGCGCTTGGGGCGCTGCAGGGCGTTGGCGTCCACACCGCCGGTCAGCACCTTGCCCGATGACGGGACGACGGTGTTGTAGGCGCGCGCCAGGCGGGTGATGGAATCCAGCAGGATGACCACGTCGCGCTTGTGCTCGACCAGCCGTTTGGCCTTCTCCAGCACCATTTCCGTCACCTGGACGTGCCGGGTCGCGGGCTCGTCGAAGGTCGAGGACACGACTTCGCCGCGCACCGAACGCGCCATGTCGGTCACTTCCTCGGGCCGCTCGTCGATCAGCAGCACGATCAGGAAGACTTCCGGATGGTTGGCCGAAATGGACGAGGCGATGCTCTGCAGCATCACGGTCTTGCCGGTGCGCGGCGGGGCGACGATCAGGGCGCGCTGGCCCATACCGATCGGCGAGACCAGGTCGATCACCCTTGGGGTGAAATCCTTGGTCTGGCCCTTGCCGCCCTTGGTGCCCTTGCCGCCTTTTTCGGGCTCGCCGCCCACTGCGTCGCTCTCGACTTCCATCTTCAGCCGGCGCTCGGGGTAGAGCGGCGTCAGATTGTCGAAATTGATGCGATGACGGACCGCCTCGGGCGGCTCGAAATTGATGGTGTTGACCTTCAGCAGCGCGAAATAGCGTTCACCGTCGCGCGGGGCGCGGATCTGCCCCTCGACCGTGTCGCCAGTCCGCAGGCCGAAGCGCCGCACCTGGCTGGGCGAGATATAGATATCGTCCGGCCCGGGCAGGTAATTGGCCTCGGGCGAGCGCAGGAAACCGAACCCGTCGGGCAGGATTTCCAGCGTCCCCTCGCCATGAATGGCCTGGTCGTTATCGGCGAGGGTCTTGAGGATGGCGAACATCATGTCCTGCTTGCGCAGGGACGATGCGTTCTCGATCTGCAGGCTTTCGGCGTACGCCAGAAGGTCCGCGGGGGTTTTGGCCTTGAGTTCGGCGAGATGCATTCAGGTTGCCTTGGATGGGCAGGTCATAGACGGGGGGGAAACGATCGGCCTGGAAGTGGCGCATCAGTGCGCCTGCCAGAGAAAACCGGATAAACCGGAAAAGTGGCCAGCAACGTTCCATACGAAGGGATCGTCCGGCAGACGAAAGCCCGCCGGCGACGGCCAAATCATAAGGAAATCGTCCCGAACGGTCAAGGCCGGGCGTCGGGTCGCCGCCGGCAGGCATTGACGGGCAGGTTCTAGCGGCCTCGGGCCAGCCAGCCCCTCTGCCAGAACCACAGCAGCGGGATGATGATCGTCGCTGCCATCAGCGCCAGCGAATACCAGTAGCCGTATTTCCAGTTCAGCTCCGGAATATCGTGGAAATTCATGCCGTAGATCCCGGCGACCAGCGTGGGTGCGACCCCGATGAAGCTGACCACGGTCAGGATCTTCATGCCGTTGTTCTGCTCGATACTGATGAAGCCGAGCGTGGCATCCAGCAGGAATTGGACCTTGTTGGAGATCTGGGACACGAAATCGTTCAGCGACACGATGTCGCGCGCCACCGTGCTCATCCGGTCGCGCAGCTTTTCCGACAGATCGTGCTTCTTGTTCTCGCTGACGAAGATCGCGATCCGCTCCATGCCCAGCAGGCTGTCGCGCACCGACGATGCCAGGTCGCCCGACCGCCCCACCCGGCGCAGCAGCGACCGCAGCATCTGGTCGGCCCGGCCGGCCTGGCGCGGCTGGTCCGCCTGGAACACGTCGCGCGACAGCGTATCCAGCGACTGGCCCAGATGCTCCAGAATATCAGCCATGCGGTCGACCACCGCCTCCAGCAGCAGGACCGAGACCTCGTCCCCGCTGTAGGTCTCCTTGCTGGCGGTGATCTGCTTCGCGATCAGGTCGAATGACGAGAATTCGGTGAAGCGGATCGTCAGCAGCCGATCACGCATCAGCACGAAGCCGACCGGCGAGACGAAGAAATCGTCCTGGATGCGCCGGACCAGCGGTGTCGACAGATAGACGGCGTCGTCTTCCATGAACAGGCGCGAGGAACTTTCGATTTCCTCCAGGTCGGCGCGGGTCGGGATGCGCTGGCCGGTAATCCTGGCCGCCAGGGCCTGTTCATCCGGCGTCGGGTCCAGCAGATCCAGCCAGGCAACGCCGGTGGCGTCGGCATCGGTGACGATCGGCCGAGGTACCTGACCGGGACAATGGGCAACAAACATGGATGCTGTCTTTCTCCGCTTCCCCGCCTGGCTTTCGTATCGGGGGGCCTACGCTGCCTGTCAATTCACCCGGGCGTCTTCTCCCGGGTGGAGACGAGGCTGGTAATTTTCCGCCATGCGGTCCAGAACACCCGATATCCTGCATCTAATCGGGTCCGGAGAACGACGTGAGCGCAGCAGATACCAGCGGAGCGGAACGCAGCGTGGCAGAGGCGCTGCCCAACAGCTTGCGTGCCGGGCCGGACCCGCGCGGCCGCTTCGGCATCTTCGGCGGCCGGTTCGTGGCCGAGACGCTGATGCCCCTGGTCCTGGAACTGGATGCGGCCTATGCGGCGGCCAAGGCCGACCCCGCCTTCCGCACGGAACTGGACTATTACCTGAAGGATTATGTGGGCCGCCCCAGCCCGCTCTGGTTCGCCCGCCGCCTGACCGAGGAACTGGGCGGCGCGCGCATCTACATGAAGCGCGAGGAGCTGAACCATACCGGCTCGCACAAGCTCAACAACGTCATGGGCCAGATCCTGCTGGCCCGCCGCATGGGCCGCAGCCGCATCGTGGCCGAGACCGGGGCCGGTCAGCATGGCGTTGCCACAGCCACGGTGTGTGCGCTGTTCGGGCTGAAATGCACCATCTACATGGGTGCCACCGACGTCGAGCGGCAGAAGCCCAACGTGTTCCGCATGCGCCTGCTGGGCGCCGAGGTCGTGCCCGTGACCTCCGGCGCCGGCACGCTGAAGGATGCGATGAACGAGGCGATGCGCGACTGGGTGACCAATGTCCGCGACACCTATTTCCTCGTCGGCACCGTGGCCGGACCCCACCCTTACCCACAGATGGTCCGTGATTTCCAGTCCGTGATCGGGGAGGAAACCCGCGTCCAGATGCAGGAGGCCGAAGGGCGGCTGCCGGATGTGATCGTGGCTGCCATCGGTGGCGGGTCGAACGCGATGGGCATCTTCCATCCCTTCCTCGATGATCCGTCAGTGCGTCTGATCGGGGTCGAGGCCGCAGGCCGGGGGCTGGACAGCGGTGAGACCGCGGCGTCGATCCTGCGCGGGCGGCCGGGCGTGCTGCATGGCAACCGTACTTACCTGTTGCAGAATGAAGACGGGCAGATTGACGAGGCCCATTCGATCAGCGCCGGGCTGGACTATCCCGGCATCGGGCCGGAACATTCCTGGCTGGCCGATATCGGGCGCGTGGAGTATGTCGGCGCGACCGATGACCAGGCGCTCGACGCCTTCCAGCTCTGCACGCGGACCGAGGGCATCATCCCGGCGCTGGAATCTGCCCATGCCCTGGCGCATGCGGCTGTCATTGCCCCCACGCTCAGCCCCGAGACGCTGCTGGTGGTGAATATCTCCGGCCGGGGTGACAAGGATATCTTCACCGTCGCCGCACATCTGGGAGTGACATTGTGAGCCGCATCGCCCGCCGCTTCGCTGCCCTGAAGGAACAGGGGCGCGGTGCCCTGATCCCGTACCTGCAGGCCTGTGATCCGGACTACGACACCTCTCTGGCGCTGCTGCGTGCCATGCCGGGAGCGGGGGCCGACCTGATCGAGATCGGCGTGCCGTTCAGCGATCCCAGCGCCGACGGCCCGACCATCCAACTGGCGGCACGCCGGGGGCTGAAGGCGGGGTCCAGCATGGTGCGCGTGCTGGAGATGGTGGCCCGCTTTCGCGAGGACGATGCCGACACGCCGATCATCCTGATGGGCTATCTGAACCCGATCGAGGCCTACGGCCATGCCCGCTTCTGTGCCGACGCCGCGCGTGCCGGGGTGGACGGGCTGATCGTGGTCGACATGCCGCCCGAGGAAGCCGACCTGCTGGATGGGCCGGCGGTGGAGGCCGGGCTGGACATCATCCGCCTGGTGGCGCCTACCACCGACGATGTGCGCCTGCCCGTGGTCTGCGGCCATGCGTCTGGCTTTATCTATTATGTCAGCATTACTGGCGTGACCGGCACGCGTACCGCCAGCAGCGACGAACTGGCGGCGGCCCTGCCGCGCCTGCGCGCCGCGACCGACCTGCCGGTGGCGATCGGCTTTGGTATCCGCTCGCCCGAACAGGCGGCCGCTGCCGTCCGTGCTGCCGATGCCGCCGTGGTGGCCTCGGCCCTGATCGCTACGCTGGAAGATTCGCTGGACGAACAGGGCCGCGCGACGCCCGACACCCTGCCGCGCGTGCTGGCACAGCTTTCGGCGCTGGCTGAGGCCGTGCGCTCGGCACGGAAGGCGTGAGGGGGTTCTGCAGGATCGCAAGATGACCCAGCCCTACGCCGCACAGCATTACGGCACCCGCGCCCCGGATTACGTGACCAGCGCCGTCCATGCCGAGGGAGCGGACCTGGAGGCGATCGAGCGGCTGGTCGCGGGCAAGGGATTGCGCCGCGTGCTGGATCTTGGTTGCGGCGGTGGCCATGTCAGTTACCGGCTGGCCCCGCATGTGGCGGAGGTCGTGGCCTGCGACCTGACCCAGCAGATGCTGGATGCCGTGACGCAGGAGGCGGCCCGGCGGGGCCTGTCGAATATCTCGACGGTGCGTGCCCCCGCCGAACGTCTGCCGTTCGAGGATGGCGGGTTCGACGCGGTGTTCTGCCGGTTCACGACCCATCACTGGACCGACGCGGCTGCCGGACTGCGCGAGGCGCGGCGTGTGCTGGCACCCTCGGGTGTCGCCCTGTTCATCGACGTGACGGCCCCTGCATCCGCATTGGGCGATAGCTGGTTGCAGACGCTGGAACTGCTGCGTGACGTGTCGCATGTGCGTGACTATGCGGTCGCGGAATGGGCGGCCTTGCTGGCCGGGGCGGGCTTCGCCGTCCGGGAACTGGGCACGCATCGCCTGCGTATGGCGTTCGCAAGCTGGGTGGCGCGGACGAAGACGCCGCCGGAGCGGGTTGCGGCGATCCGCTCGCTGCAGCAGGCGGCGCCGGAAGAGGTCATTCGGCTGTTCGGGGTGGAAGAAGACGGCAGCTTCATGCTGGACGTCGCGCGCTTCCTGGCTGAGCCGGCCTGAATTTCCCTCTTCACGCTTGTCTGCTGTAACCAGAGAACCATCTGGCCTTTCCAGGACCCTGATTGTAAGAAGGCGGGTTTCCGGGGGCCCGTGTGCGCCTTGTGTGATGGAGTGATGTGATGAGCTGGCTGACCGATTACGTCCGCCCCAAGATCCGCGGTCTGCTCAAGCGCGAGGTGCCGGACAATCTGTGGACCAACTGCGAATCCTGCAGCCAGATGATCCTGGTGAAGGACCTGCGGAAGGGCCTGAATGTCTGCCCGCATTGCGGCCATCATATGCGCGCGACGGTGGCCGAGCGGTTTGCCTGGACGTTCGACGAGGGCGCCTGTACGCGGATCGACCTGCCCAAGGTGGTGGTCGATCCGCTCTCGTTCCGCGACCGCAAGCGCTATACCGACCGGCTGAAGGACGAGCGCGCGAAGTCGCAGCTGGACGAGTCCATGGCCGTGGCCCACGGCAAGATCGGCGGGCATGACGCGGTGGTGGCCGTGATGGCGTTCGAATTCATCGCCGGCACCATGGGCGCGGCGCTGGGCGAGGCCTTCGTGGCGGCGGCGCGGCTGGCGATCCTGCAGAAGGCGCCGCTGGTCGTCTTTACCGCCTCGGGCGGTGCGCGCATGCAGGAGGGCATGATCAGCCTGATGCAGATGCCGCGCACCACGGTGGCGGTGCAGATGCTGCGCGATGCCGGCCTGCCCTATATCGTCGTGCTGACCAACCCCACCACCGGCGGCGTCACGGCGTCGTTCGCCATGCTGGGCGACGTGCAGATCAGCGAGCCCAATGCCCTGATCGGCTTCGCCGGCCCGCGCGTGATCGAGGATACGGTGCGCGAGAAGCTGCCCGAGGGCTTCCAGCGGGCGGAATATCTGCTGGATCACGGCATGATCGACATGGTGACCAAGCGCGCCGACCTGCCGGCCATGCTGGGCCGGCTGATCGGCCTACTCAACCATCGGCAGGGTGCAACGCCGCTCCGCCCGGCGGCCTGATCCGTCGATGGCGACCTCGCCGACGGCGCTGGGGCCGGAATTCGTCGGTCGTGCCGGCGCGGTGCTGGAGCGGCTCAACCAGCTCTATCCGGCCCTGATCGACCTGTCATTAGGCCGGCTGGAGGCCTTGCTCGCGCGCCTGGGCCATCCGGAACAGCATCTGCCGCCGGTGATCCACGTTGCCGGCACCAATGGCAAGGGCAGTACCTGCGCCAATCTGCGCGCCATCGGCGAGGCGGCCGGCTGGCCGGTGCATGTCATGACCTCGCCGCATCTGGTGGATGTGACGGAACGCTTCCGCGTTGCCGGTCGTATCGTCTCGACCGACGAACTGGTGGCGGTGCTGGAGGAGGTCGAGCGTGTCAATGACGGCGCGTCGATCACGGTATTCGAGGTTCTGACTGCCGCCGGTTTCGTCCTGTTCGCCCACCATCCTGCCCGTCTGGCGGTGATCGAGGTCGGGCTGGGTGGCCGTTTCGACGCCACCAATGTGCTCGCACGGCCCGCTGCCTGCGCGATCGCGTCGATTTCGATGGATCACGAGGCTTTCCTGGGCAACAGCCTGGCCGCGATCGCTGCCGAGAAGGCCGGGATCATGAAGCCCGGCGTGCCGGCGGTGACCGGCTATCAGGCACCCGAGGCCATGGCCGTTTTGCGGGCCCAGGCAGCGGAATGCGGTGCGCGCCTGCTGGTGCGTGACGTGGACTGGGAGATCGCGCCGGCACCAGGCGGCCTGCGCTATGCGGACGCGCAGGGCGTGTTGGACCTGCCGGCTCCCGGTTTGCCGGGGCCGCATCAGGTGGACAATGCCGGGCTCGCGGTGGCTGCGTTACGGGCTAGCGGACTAGAAGTGCCGGATGCGGCCTGGGCAGGCATTGCCCACACCGAATGGCCGGCCCGTCTGCAACGGCTGGATGGCGCGCTGGCCGCCCTGCTGCCGCCCGGCTGGGAACTGTGGCTGGATGGCGGGCATAATCCCGGTGCCGGCCATGCGCTGGCCGACATGCTGGCCGGCTGGTCCGATCGTCCGGTTCATCTGGTGGTTGGCATGAAGCAGACCAAGGATGCCACGGGCTTTCTCGCCCCCCTGCTGGAGCAGGCCGCCAGCGTCCAGGCGGTGGCCGAGCCCGGCCAGCATCTGGCATTGCCGGTCGAGGCGATCGTGGCGGCGTCTTCGGGCCGCGCCATCCCTGGCCCCACCGTGCGGGCCGCGTTGGCGCGTCTGGCCGAAGGGGCGGATGGTCCGGGGCGGGTAGTGATCTGCGGCAGCCTGTATCTGGCGGGGGTTGTCTTGGCGCAGGACGGTTGGGTCGCTCGTTGAGTTAAGGTCTTCTTTTTCTGAAGAAAAAGAAGCAAAAAGACTCTTATCCGTTCAGGAGCCTTGTGCTGGGAACATATGATGTCCCTGAACGAAGCAGAGTTTTTTGGTTCTTTTTTGCAAAAAAGAACATCCTTGAGGGCCCCCCATGACACATCGGCACAAAGTCATCTTCGACACCGACCCCGGCGTGGACGACGCGATGGCGCTGTGTTTCCTGACCCGGCGGCCGGAATTCGACCTGCTGGGCGTGACCACGGTGCATGGCAATCTGGATATCGACACCGTCACGCACAATGCGCTGTGGCTGGCCGAGCGGCTGGGGCTGGGTGTGCCGGTGGGCAAGGGCGCGGCCACGCCGCTGGTACGCCCGGCGGGGGCCGGGGTGCCGCATGTGCATGGACCGGGCGGGCTGGGCGACCTGACGCCGCCGGCGCAACTGGCCCGCGCGGTTGATCCGCGTCCTGCCTGGCAGGTGATCGTCGATCTGGTACGTGCCCATCCGCACGAGGTTACGCTGATCGCTATCGGGCCGCTGACCAATCTGGCGCTGGCCCTGCAGCACGATCCCGCCATTGCCGGGCTGGTGGCTGGCGTGAGTCTGATGGGCGGCGCGTTTGGCACGCATGGCCATGGCGGCAATGTGTCGCCGGTCGCCGAAGCCAATATCCTGTCGGACCCCGAGGCGGCGGATCTGGTGATGACCGCACCATGGAAGGTCACTGTCCTGGGACTGGACGTGACGCAGCAGGTGGTGATGGACGCCGCCTATCTGGATCGGCTGGCGGAGCGGGGCGGGCCGGATGGTGCCTTCCTGCGCGCGGTGTCGCGTTTTTATCAGGGCTTCCACGAACGCTCGCGCGGGCTGGCCGGCATTTTCGCCCATGACAGCCTGGCGGTGATCCAGGTTCTGGCGCCGCATCTGTTCACCCTGCGGCATGGGCCGGTCCGGGTGGTGTGCGGTGGGCTGGCCGATGGGCAGACGATCCAGAAGCCGGTGGGCATGCCGGGGCCACCTGCTCCAGCCTGGGAGGACGCGTCGCCATGTGCTGTCGCGGTGGATGTCGATGTGGGTGGTGTGCTGGCGCTGTATGCGGAGACGTTCATCGCATAAGGGTTCACGGTGGCATGTCACAAACCCCTCTCCTGTTTCGTCTTATGGCAAACAGCTTACAGGGACGACGATCATGACCCCGCGACTGGACTATCTTGCGACCGCTCCCGCCCTTCTGGGCAAGATGCTGGAGCTTGAAGAGGCTCTCACATCCTCGGGTCTCGACCTCACGTTGATCGAACTGGTCAAGATGCGGGTTTCGCAGATCAATGGCTGTGCCTTCTGCCTCGATATGCATGCCGCGATCATGAAGAAATCGGGCGAAGACATGCGGCGGGTCGTCCTGCTGCCGGCCTGGCGTGAAACTGCCTTCTATACGCCCCGGGAACGCGCGGCCCTGGCGTGGGCCGAGGCTTTGACGCTCGTGGCCGAGACGCATGCGCCGGACGCGGATTTCGATGCCCTGCGCGCGCATTTCACGGATCAGGAGGTCGTCCAGCTTACGCTTGTCATCGGCATGATCAATCACTGGAACCGCATCGCCATCGGGTTCCGCGCCCAGCCGCGCCCGTCAGCGGGCCAGCATGGCTGACGTCGCCGAGACGACGGCCCGCTTTCTCGCGATCAGGCCGGACCTGATCGGCATTGCCTATCGTATGACCGGATCGCTGTCGGTCGCGGAGGATCTGGCGCAGGATGCATTCCTGCGCTGGCATGCCGCCGGACCCGACACGATCGATCATCCCCGCGCCTGGCTCACCCGGGTGGTGACGCGGCTCTGCCTGGACTGGCTGCGGTCTTCCGCGCACCGATACGAGCACTATGTCGGGCCATGGCTGCCGGAACCCGTTCTGGACACGCAGGATGCGCCCCAGATCCGGCTGCATGCGCATGAACAGGATCTGTCCATGGCATTCCTGTCCGCGCTTCAGGCCCTGTCGCCGGCCGAGCGCGCAGCCTTTATCCTGCACGATCTTTTCGAAATGCCGTTTGATGAACTGGCAGAGTTATTGCAGCGGAGCGAAGCCGCCTGCCGCCAGATGGCGTCTCGTGCCCGCAAACATCTCAGGCAGCCCGATATCCGACACCCTATGGGTCGGGAGGCCGGCCGGAAACTGACCGAGGCGTTTCTTCAGGCGTCCCGCCTGGGGGACGAAGCAGCCCTGCGCACCCTCTTGAGCCAGGATGTCCGCTTCGTGTCCGATGGCGGCGGCATTCGGCCCGCCGCACGGAAAATCATTGACGGAATCGAGAAAGTCAGCCGCCTGTTCGTTGGTCTGGCCCGTAAGCGCCAGCATCGGGTTCCGCCGGTTCTGTATCGGGGGCCGATCAACGGGGAGCCGGGATTCGTCACCTTGGAGGATGATGGTCTGCCGCAGGTGACGACCCTGACATGTCGTGAGGGGCGCGTTAATGCTGTTTATGTCGTGCGCAATCCTGACAAGTTGCGGAGGATTCGCGCGGGATTATGATCTTTGTTCTTTTTTGGAAAAAAGAACCAAAAAACTTTTGATCTGTTCGGGAGTTTTTTGCTGGGCCATACGATGGCCCAAAACGAATGAAAGTCTTTTTGCTTCTTTTTCGGAAGACAAAAGAAGATCTTCTTTACCGCCTTTGTCCTGTGGCGCGCAGGATCTTCTCATAACGTGCCACCAGCCGATTGCGGCGCAGGGCGGAGAGGCGCTGGATCCAGAATATCCCGTCCAGCTGGTCGATTTCGTGCTGGTGGCAGATCGCGCGCAGGCCTTCGGACTCTTCGATATGCTCCTGGCCATCGAGATCCTGGTACCGTACGCGCACTTTGGCCGGGCGCTCGATCTGCTCGATGACGCCCGGCATGGAAACGCTGCCTTCCTCATGCCGGATCGTCTCGTCGGACGTCCAGATGATCTCCGGATTGATATAGGTCCGGGGCCCCGATGTGTCGCGCAGGTCCAGTACCACGACGCGCAGTGCCACGCCGATATGCGGCGCCGTGATGCCGATACCGGGGGCGGCGCGCATCGTGTCGAGCAGGTCGGCGGCCAGTGTGCGCAGCGCCGCGTCGAAGAGTGTAACCGGCTCCGCCGCCTGGCGCAGGCGCTGGTCCGGAAACATGACGATCGGGCGCGCGGTCATTCGGACGCCTCTTGGGATCAGATGAAGGCGGCAGCGCGGACGCGGCCGACCGTCATTCCGTTCCAGTTGCGGATATCGTGGGTCGCCAGATCGCGCAGCACCGTGTGGTCGCGGGTCTCCGGGCCCAGGAAGCGCGTCAGCAGGGCGGCCATTGCGACTTCGGCCGCGCGGGGGGCGCCGTCATGGCATTTCACCGCGATGCCCAGCCCCTGCTCCGGCAGGCTGGCTGCCATGATGCCCTCCGCCCCCATCTTGCTGAACACGGCTGATCCCAGCGCCTGCATCAGCACGGTGTCGAAGCGCCCGCTGCCGCCGACCATGAAGGGGGCGCGGGCCACGGCGGTGCGCAGCCGTGCCGCCGCGCGCGCGCGTTCCGGGCCCAGACCGTGGCCGGTGCCGAAGCGTGCGAAGCCATGGGCCAGGGCGCGCAGCGGGATGGCGTAGGTGGGGATCGAACAGCCGTCGATGCCGCGATTGTCCTCCCCATGGGCTGCATCCGTCACGTCGGCCAGCGCCGCCGTGACCTCGCGCATGATCGGGTGGGCCGGCTGGATGTAGCCCGCCAGATCCTCGTCCCGGTCGCAGGCCAGGCAGACGAAGCCGGCATGCTTGCCGGAGCAATTATTATGCAGGGCATTGGGCGCGCCGCCCGAGCGGGCCAGCGCGTGCGCGGCATCGGCATGGGTCGGCCAGTGGGTGCCGCATTCCAGGCAGGCGACGTCGCGGCTCACCCGGCCCAGCATCCGTGCCGCGACCGCGACATGGGCCGGCTCGCCGTTATGCGAGGCACAGGCCAGCGCCAGTTCCTCGTCGTCCAGCCCCAGCCGGTCGGCGGCGCCGCTTTCGACCAGCGGCAGGGCCAGGAAGGCCTTGACCGCCGAGCGCGGATAGGTCGGCTGCGCGATGTCGCCCAGCGCGAACAGCACGTTGCCATCGGCATCCACCACCACGGCGATACCGGCATGGCGGGATTCGACGCGGCCGCCGCGTTCGATCTCGGCGATTGCTGTTTCCATGGCTGGGTGTCGTCCTCGGGGGTCAGGTGTTGCCGGTCAGGAAGTAGCTCGGGCTGCCCGAGCTGCGCGTCGAATCCGGATCGTCCTCGATCAGATCGTCGATCATGAAGCGCTTCATGCGCAGCACGGCGATATCGGCTTCGCTGGCATCATCGTCATCAGCCACCAGGGACAGCCAGTAGGGCACGCCGCCCCGCTCGGTCAGCAGCAGAGGATGGCGGCGGCTCATGGCTAGGCCGTCGCGCAGCATGGCGTCGGCATTTTCTTCGGTCGTGATGTGGTACAGATAGCTGTCGGCGGGGTCGGACGCCTGAAGCCCGCGAAAATGGACGCGCGCCAGTTGCAGGGTCTCGGCATCCAGATGCCTGACCTGCCGCCGAGGTGGCGTGGGTTCGGCTTTTGGCGGGGCGGCAGGCGGCGGGCTGGCGGCGGCCGATGCGAACAAATCGTTCTGTCCGGCGTCTGTGGTGTCGCGCACCGGGCGCGGTGTGCGCGGCCGGCGGGTCGCGGGCTGTGTGGCGGCGCGGGGTGCCGGTTCGGGCAGCGGCAGTTCGGCGGTATCCGGGAGGATGCGTGCCATGTCGAAATTCCGTCGCAGGGTGGCTACGGGGTCAGGGTCGGGCAGGGCTTCGGCCATGATCTGCCGGCCGCGCCGTTGCCAGAACAGCATCAGGGCCTGGGCACCATCTTTCGCGGCGATCCGCGCGCGCGGCCGCCCCTGCATATCGTCTATCCGGAAGATCATGCGTTCCGAATTCCGGGTCGTCAGGCCGGTCGGCCTGACCCTGTAGCCGTTGCTCACCATAATCCTCAGTCGTGCCGTTCGCCGTGAAGTCTGAAGTGGACCGCCATGCCAGCCGGCCCGCGCCTTAGGCCGTTGCGACGTCGCGGCAGGCGGCGCATAGCCCTTCTGCCTCGACGGTCGAGTGGCGCACCGTGAAGCCGATATGCCGCGTGGCATCGATCAGCGCATGCAGGATGCCGTGGTCGTCCAGTTCGGTCACCTGGCCGCAGCCGGTACAGATCAGAAATTGCGCCGCATGAGGATGGCCTGCCTCGGTATGGCTGCCATCCAGCGCATGCGTGCAGCCCACGAAAGCCGACAGGCGCTCGATCTTGTGGATCAGCCCCTCTTCCAGCAGAAAATCCAGTGCGCGGTAGACCGTAGGCGGGGCGGCGCCCTTCTTGTCGGCGCGCAATCCGTCCAGCAGGTCATAGGCGCCGACCGGGCGCGCGGCCTCCAGCACCAGGCCCAGCACCTGGCGCCGCAGATCGGTCAACCGCGAGCCATGCGCGGCGCACAAGCGCTCGGCATTATCCAGCCGTGTCTCGGTCTTTTCGGCGAAACTCGTCCCCGCCATACCTGCCGCGCCATGCCCCCGATCTGTTCAGAGATGCCGCCCGAGCGGCACCCTGGTTTCCATACGCCGGAAAGCGCGTTATATGAAGGCTTCAAATATGTTACATTATAACGTATTTTGACCTGCCAACCCTCCTGCTGACGGCCTGTCGCGTGTCTGCTGACCTTATATTGCCCCTTCGTCTCGCCCGGTCGGGCCTGGTTCGCCTGGTCTGCGCCTGGCTGATGGCTGTCATGCTGGCGGCATCGGTGGGGCGGTCGGCCCGTGCCGACAGTCCGATTGCCGTTGTTGCCGCCGAAGCGGTCTGGGGCGATATCGCGCGCCAGGTCGGGGGGGCCGATGTCGCCGTGAGCAGCATCCTGACCAATCCCGCCACCGACCCGCATGCGTTCGAGGCCAGTCCGATGGATGGGCGACGGCTGGGCACGGCACGGATCGTGATCGCCAATGGCGGAGGATATGACGGCTGGATCGATCGGCTGATGGAGGGGGGCGGTAGCGCCGACCGGCCGGTCGTGCTGACCGTCGCGGCACTGGTCGGCTGGCGGGACGGCGACAATGCCCATTTCTGGTACGACCTGTCGATGGTGCGCGCGGTCGCGACGGCATTCGCCGCCGATTGCGGCGCGATCCGCCCCGATCGCCGTGCGGCATTGCAGGCCCGCCTGCAACGGTTCCTGGACACGCTGGTGCCGCTTCAGCAGCGGATCGCGCTGCTGAGGGAACGGTATCATGGGGTGCCGGTGGCCGCGTCCGAACCGATCTTCGGCCTGATGACACGGCAGATCGGTCTGACGATGCATGATGCGGACTTCCAGCGTGCGGTCATGAACGGCACCGATCCCGGTCCCGCGGAGGTTGCCGGGTTCGAACAGGACCTGACGGCGCGGCGGGTGCGGGTCCTGATCCTGAACGAACAGACGACCGGCCCGGCCACCGAACGGCTGGACCATCTGGCGCGGGGGGCGGGCATTGCCGTGCTGCGGGTCGGCGAAAGCCTGCCGCCGGGCACGCGCTATCAGGACTGGATCGGCGGGGTGCTGGACCGTCTGGAACAGGCCCTCGCCCAAGGATCGGCCCAGGGGCCCGCATGAACGGTCATGACGGCCATGGGTGCTGCGGCGGACCGCCCGCGCCGGCATCCCCCGCCATGCCGCCGGTCGACATGGCGCATGTCACGCTGCGCATCGGCGACCGCATTATCCTGTCCGATGTCGGGCTGACGGTGCCTGCCGGGGCTTTCGTCGGCATGCTGGGGCCGAACGGCGCGGGCAAGAGCAGCCTGATCCGCGCCATTCTGGGCGTGGTGCCGGTGGCGGCCGGGCGGATTTCGGTCTTCGGCCGGCCGGTGGGGCGGGGCAATCACGATATCGGCTATCTGCCGCAATTCCCGGCCCGCTCGGCGCCGCGCCTGGACGGGCGCAGCTTCATTGCCGCCGCCCTGCATGGCGAACGCTGGGGCCTGCCCTGCGACTGGCGCCCCGGCCGGCATCGCCGCCATGATGCGATGGAAATCGACCGGGTGCTGGATCTGGTGGGGGCCATGCATCTGGCGCGCCGGCCGATCGACCATCTTTCGGGCGGCGAACGCCAGCGGTTGCTGCTGGCGCAGGCCCTGCTGGGGCGGCCCCGCCTGCTGCTGCTGGACGAACCGCTGGCCAGCCTCGACCCCCATCGCGCGCGGGAAGTCGTGGCGCTGGTGGATACGATCCGCCGCCAGCTCGGCATCGCGGTGCTGTTTTCCACCCATGATCTCAACCCGCTGCTGGGGGTGATGGACCGGGTGCTGTATGTGGGGCGCGGGGCGGCGCGACTGGGCACGGTGGATGAGGTCGTGACCGGCCCGGTGCTGAGTGCCCTGTATGGCATGCCGGTCGAGGTGATCCGGGCGAACGGGCGCATCTTTGTCGTTGCTGACGGGGTGGTGCAGTCGTGAGCGGGCGGTGGCGCTTCTTCTTTTCTGTTTTTCTGTCCGGAACCGGTAGCATCCGATCATGTTCGCCTTCGAATTCATGCGCCATGCCTTTGCCGCGACGGGTATCGTTGCGATCCTCTCCGGGCTGGTCGGTTATTTCATGGTGCTGCGGGGCGAGAGCTTTGCCGGCCACGCGCTGTCGCATGTCGGCTTTGCGGGGGCGACCGGCGCGCTGCTGGTGGGCATGCCGCCCTTCTGGGGGCTGATGGGCGCCACGGTCCTGGCCGGGGTGGCCATGGGGCTGGGTGGGCGCGGCACCACGCAGGGGCGGGATGTCACCATCGGGCTGGTCCTGTCCTGCATGCTGGGCTGCGGTCTTCTGTTCCTGCACTTCCTGACCACATCGGCCACCCGCGCCACGGCGCTGCTGTTCGGCAACGTACTGGGGGTGGACCGGTCGATGCTGGGGTGGCTGCTGGTGCTGGGTGTGGGATGCGTGCTGGCCATGGCGGCGCTGTCGCGGCCGCTGCTGTTCGCCAGCCTCCAGCCCGAGACGGCGGAGGCCCGTGGTGTAAAGCTGCGCATGGTATCCACCATCTTCCTGGCCATCGTTGCGGTTGTGACGGCGGAATGCGTGCAGATTACCGGCGTGCTGCTGGTCTTCGCGCTGATGGTCGGGCCGGCGGCGACGGCGCAGCGCCTGACGGCCACGCCGGGATGGGGGATCGTGTTGTCGGTCCTGTTTGCAATCGGGGCGGGTTGGGGTGGACTGGCCCTGTCCTGGTGGACCGATTGCCCGGCCTCGTTCTGGATCAGCGCGCTCAGCACGGGCTTTTATCTGGCCGTCGGCACCTGGCGCTTCACCGGGGGGCGTGAAAGTACCGACGAAACCTGATGGAACGGGCTTTCGACCCGCTTTCCGATCCTGGTTCGTCCCCTGCCTTGTCGGCCCTGTTCAGGGCGGCAGGGACCAGCACCACCATGCCATCAGGGCCAGCACGGTTCCCAGCCCGGCATGCAGGGCAAGCAGCATCCGGCCGTCAATGACCGGCGGGTGTTCCAGGCGGCGGCGTGAGGACATCGCGCATGTCTCCAGACAGTGGGATCGGCAAGCGGGGTCAGTGGTCGTGGCCGCCATGCGGCAGCACGTGATAAGCACGGTTGAAATAGACTAGGCCCCCCACCGGCGCGCCGATGCGGATGGCTTCGACCACACCGAATATGACGCTGTGGGTGCCGACCTCGACAATCCGGTCGATCCGGCAGTCGAAGGAGGCCACGGCCTCCTCCAGCGCCGGCGCGCCGGTCGCCAGCGTCGTCCAATGGCCGACCGTAAACCGCTCGTACATGTCCAGCGGCCCGGCGAAGGTGCCTGAAATGTCGCGCTGGCCGGCGGACAGGACATTGATGCAGATCGGCCCGCCGGTATGAAAGGCATCGCGCGCACGTGATGCGCGGTTCATGCACACCAGCAGTGTGGGCGGGGCGTCGCTGACGGAACAGACGGCCGAAGCGGTGAAGCCCACCGGGTCGGCCAGCGTGCCGGTCGTGACCACATTCACTGCCGCGCCCAGCCGCGCCATCGCGTCCCGATAGGTCTGGGAATCCACACTCATGCCCGCGCCCTTCCTGCCGTCCTCCATTCCTGTAGGGGCGACATCTTCATCATTGATCGTTCTGGCATAGTATCACGACAGGGAAAACGGAAGGAACTCATCATCATGCAGGCCGACGCGACGGACGATACGCTGCTGATTTCCCGCCAGGGCCGCCTGGGGCGGCTGACGGTCAATCGCCCCAAGGCGCTGAATGCGCTGGATATTACGCTCTATCGCGGGATCGCTGCGGTGCTCGCCGCGTGGCGGGATGACCCGGCGGTCGAGACGGTGCTGATCGACAGTACCAGCCCCCGGGCGTTTTCGGCCGGCGGGGACCTGCGGGCCCTTTACACCCTGGCGCGCGACGCGGGGCCCGATGCGGCGGCGCAGGTGTTCCGTGCGGGCTATCGGCTGGTCTCGGTCCTGGCGGGATATCCCAAGCCGGTCGTGTCGTTCATGGACGGGATCACGATGGGCGGCGGGGTCGGGCTGGGTGCGCATGTCCGTCACCGGATCGTGACCGAACGCAGCGTGCTGGCCATGCCGGAGGTTGCGATCGGGCTGACGCCCGATGCGGGCGGGTCGTACCTGCTGTCCCGCGCGCCGGGGCTGTACGGGTTGCGCCTGGCCCTGACGGGCGGCCGGATGCAGGGCGGGCAGGCCGTGGTCGCGGGCTTTGCCGACCGGATGCTGGCGGCGTCGGACCTGCCGGAACTGGCGGCCGCCCTCGCCCGGCGGCCGGCGGGTGAGGTGGTGGATCTGGCCCCTGCCGTCCCGCGCCCGGTCCAGGAGGAGCTGGCGGCGATCAACGCGCTCTATGACGCGCCGGACCTGGGGACGATCCGCGACCGGCTGGCGTGCAGTGCCGAGCCGTGGGCGGCCGAAGACCGCGAGGCGATGGAGCAGGCCTCGCCCCTGTCGCTGCTTGTCACGTTCCGCGCCTGGCATGCCGCGCGCCGCCTGCCGGATCTGAACACGGTGCTGGAGCAGGAATATCGCCTGGTCGGCAACCTGATCCGCCTGCCCGATTTCACCGAGGGCGTGCGGGCCAAGATCGTCGACAAGGACAACGCGCCGCGCTGGATGGAGGGTGAGGCGCTGGGCGATGCGGCGATCGAGGCCTGTTTCGCCCCCCGCCCCGATACGCTGGACCTGCCCGTCTTTCCCGAACCGGCGTGATCGCGCGCCGTTTCCCCCTTCGCGCCCCTTTGGGCAGTCGCCCCATACCCTCGATCCGAGGTTTTGACCCATGCCGTTCTCTGCCGCCTATCATCCCGCCCGTGAGCATCTGACGCTGGGGGATGCGTTCTACGACCCGGTGGAAGCGGCGCGCTTTCCCGAACATATCCTGCGCTTCCGCAACCAGGACGCGGCGGCGCGGATCGGGCTGGATACGCTGACCGACGCGGAATGGATCGATCATCTGGGGCGCTTCGTCCCGCTGCCCGACGGGCTGCCGGCGCCGCTGGCGCTGCGCTATCACGGGCACCAGTTCCGCCAGTACAATCCCGACCTGGGCGATGGGCGGGGCTTCCTGTTCGCGCAGATGCGGGATGCGCGCGACGGCAGGCTGCTGGATATCGGTACCAAGGGCAGCGGCCGCACGCCGTGGTCGCGCGGCGGGGACGGGCGCCTGACCCTGAAGGGCGGGGTGCGCGAGATCCTGGCCAGTGAAATGCTGGACGCGCTGGGCGTGAACACCTCGCGGACGCTGAGCGTGATCGAGACCGGCGAGCGGCTGCAGCGTGGGGACGAGCCGTCGCCCACCCGGTCGTGCGTGCTGGCGCGGCTGAGCCATTCGCATATCCGTGTGGGAACTTTCCAGCGCCTTGCCGCGCTGGAAGACCGGGCCAGCCTGACGCGGCTGGTGGACTATGTCATGGCCACCTACTTCCCCGACACTCATGGCGGGGACAATGCGGCGACGTCGCTGTTCGACATTGCCTGCACCCGCATCGCGCGTCTGGCGGCCCAGTGGATGGGGGCGGGATTTGTGCATGGTGTGCTGAATACGGACAATATCAACATCACGGGCGAAAGCTTCGATTACGGCCCGTGGCGCTTCTTGCCCCGATACGACCCTTCGTTCGTCGCAGCCTATTTCGACCAGTCGGGCCTGTATGCGTTCGGGCGCCAGCCCGAGGCCGCGCTGTGGACCCTGGCGCGCCTCGCGGAATGCCTGATTCCCCTGACGGAAATCGAAGATCTTCAGAAGATCTTCGACGATTTCCCGGATCGTTATGAAGTTGAGATGAACGGCGTCATCGTGAAACGCCTTGGTTTGTCACCGCTTTCCAGAAATGAGGACCGCGATCTGTCGGCGGAGACATGGACGTTTCTGGAACGATCGGGAATAGGATTTGAAAATTTGTTCTTCGACTGGTATGGTGGAACACAGAGCAGGCATCGGGCGCTCAACGGGCCCAATGCCCATTTCTATGCGGGTGCGGAGTTCGAGCCGCTGCGTCGGCAGATCGATGCCTATTCCCCGCGACCGGATCTGGATCTTTCCAGTCCGTATTTTTCCCGATCCGTCCCCTGCACCATGCTGATCGACGCAGTGGAGCGGATATGGCAGCCGATTGCGGACCAGGATGACTGGAGCATGCTCAATGACACGCTCGCGTCGATCCGGGACATGAAGGCTGCCCTTTCGCCTGCTGCCTGACGGCGGCACGGTTCGGGATACCGGCATGGCAATCCGGCCATCCGGGGGCGTCTGTGGAGCAAGGAGTTCCAGGGCAGTTTTTTCCGAACACGGAGAACAGAATGCAGAATTTCTCACCGCAAGCGACAAGCCTGGCCCATGTGTCCGAATACGAGATTTCGGATAACGCGCGGCTGACCCTCTGGCTCGCAGCCGCCGTGGCCGCCATATGTGGCGGCCTCTACGGCTACGACACCGGCATCATTTCGGGTGCCTTGCTGCTGATCACGCGGGATTTTCATCTGAGCAGCACGGCGCAGGAGTTGGTGGCCTCGGCGATCCTGGCCGGCGCCGTGATCGGTGCCGTGGGCACCGGCTGGCTGTCCGAACGGTTCGGCCGCCGCACCACCGTCATGATCGTCACCGCCGTCTTCGTGACGGGGGCGCTGGCCTGTTCGATGGCGCCCGATGTCGGCACGCTGATCGCGGCCCGTATCTATCTGGGCCTCGGCGTCGGCGGATCGACGCAGGTGGTGCCGATGTATATTTCGGAACTGGCGCCGGCGGCAAAGCGCGGGCGGCTGGTCACGCTGTTCAACGTGGCGATCGGGATTGGCATCTTTCTTGCCAATATCGTCGGTTTTGCGATGCGCGATGCGTGGGGCTGGCGGCCGATGATCGCGATCGCGGCCGGGCCGGCGCTGTTCGTGTTCATTGCCATGTTCTTCCTGCCGCGCAGCCCGCGCTGGACGGCGGAGAACCGGGGGTTGAAGGCAGCGATCCGCGAACTGATCAAGGTTCGCACGAGTCATCGTGAAATCCATAAGGAAATCAAGAAGATTCACGCGGCTGCCGAAAATGTTTCCGACGATCAGCGGGGATGGCGCGGTCTGTCCCAGCCCTGGGTGCGGCCGGCCCTGATCGCGGCGTTCGGTGTGGCGTTCTTCACCCAGTGCGGCGGGCTGGAGATGATGATCTATTACGCCCCCACCTTCCTGTCGGATGCCGGGTTCGGCCATTCGGCGGCGCTGCTGGCCAGCGTGGGCGTGGCGGTCGTCTATCTGGCGATGACGCTGACCGGTTCGCTGGTCGTCGATCGGGTCGGCCGTCGGCGCCTGATGCTGATCATGGGGCCGGGTTCGGTCCTCAGCCTGATCGGGCTGGGGCTGATGTTCATGCTTCATCCCGACAAGGGCAGTGTCGGCAGCTGGATGATCATTGTCTTCCTGCTGCTGTTCATGATGTTCAATTCGGGCGGCATTCAGGTCGTCGGCTGGCTGCTGGGGGCCGAGATGTTCCCGCTGCCGATGCGCGGCACCGCCACCAGCCTGCATGCCGCCACCCTGTGGGGCAGCAACCTGCTGGTGACCAGCACGGCGCTGACGCTGGTGCAGACGATCTCGCTGGGCGGGACGATGTGGTTCTATGCCGGGGTCAACCTGGCATCGGTCCTGTTCGTCTATTTCCTGGTACCGGAAACGCGCGGTGCCTCGCTTGAGGATATCGAGAAGGCGCTGCAGGAAGGGCGCTTCCGGCCGCGTCGGGGACAGACGGCCATCGTGGAACAGTAACGTCCATCGGGGGCTTTGCCCCCGAACCCCCACCAAAGGCCGGCGGCCTTTGGAAACCATTCTGTATAATGACTGGGTTTCCAAAGGGCGACTGCCCTTTGGTGGGTCCAAGGGCAAAGCCCTTGCCTTGCTCACACGCCGGACAACACCACCCGTTCCGTCACATCGGGAACGGTAAACCCGAAGATCCGGCCATAGAAATCCAGTTCCAGTTCCAGCGCGCGGCGAACCGTTTCTTCGCGCCGAAAGCCATGGGCTTCGCCTTCGAAGGTATAATGTGCGTAAGGGACGTTACTGGCCGCCAAGGCATCGGCCATGGCCTGTGCCTGCGCGGGCGGGACCACGGTGTCGGCAAGGCCGTGCAGGAACAGGACCGGCGTGCGGATGGCGTCGGCCTGGGTCAGGGGCGAGCGGGCCAGATAGGTGGCTTCGGCCTCGGGCCAGGGGCCGACCAGACTGTCGAGATAGCGGGATTCGAATTTGTGGGTTTCCTGCGCCAGGGCGCGCAGGTCGGTGACGCCGTACAGGCTGGCGCCGGCGGCGAACAGGTCCGACCCGGCGAGCGCCAGCAATACGGTCAGGCCACCGGCGCTGCTGCCGCGAATGGCGATGCGGTTGGGATCGACGCGGCCGGTGGCGATCAGGTGGCGGCAGGCGGCGACGCAGTCTTCCACATCCGCAACACCCCAATGCCCTTCCAGTTGACGGCGATAGGCGCGGCCGAAACCGGTGGAGCCGCGATAATTGACATCGACCACCGCGAAGCCCCGGCTGGTCCACCACTGGACCTTGAAGGCGAAGGCGCTGCTGGCCCGGCCGGTCGGGCCGCCATGGGCCATGACGATCAGTGGCGGCTTTTCATCCGCCGGGCCACGGAAGCGGCTGTTGGCGGGGGGATAGAAGAAGGCGTGGCCGGTATGCTGCCCGTCGGGCAAGGAAAAGCGGATCGTCTCCGCATGGGCGATGTCGCCGGGTGCCAGGCCCAGCGTGGTGGCGGCACGCAGCACGCGTGACGGTGCGTCCATCCGGCCATGGCGCACGGCGGGCGCGCCGTCTGGCGGGGTGTCGAGCCAGGCGAACGATCCGTCGGCCAGCATTGCTGGGCATTGCGCGGGATGGCCCAGCGCCACCGGGCGCGCGACCGACCCGGTGAGATGCAGGGTGCGGGCCTGGCCGTGCTCGATGGCGATGGCCAGGATCGTGCCGTCGGGCAGTGGCTGGTAGCTGCGCAGGCCGAACACCCAGTGCGGCAGGCCGATTTCGGCCTCCATCGGCGCGATGGCCACCGCCGTTCCGTCAGGGACGGTCCAGCGCGTCAGGTTCCACCAGCCGTCGCGGTCGGAGGCGGCCAGCAGCGTGGCGGGCCCGGCCCATGCCGGTTCGATGACCGAGGCCCCGTCATCGGCCAGCGTCCGGATGTCGGCCAGCGCGACGCCCCGCGTGCCGTCGGGGGCCAGCCGGGCGAGCCGCAGCCGCGTGGCGTCCCAGGGCATGGCGGGATGATCCCATTCGATCCAGGCCAGCCAGGTGCCGTCGGGCGACGGGCGGGGGGAACTGACGAAATCGGGGCCGGAGACCAGCACATGGCCGGCCTGTTCCGCCGGGTCGGTGTCGCTGTCGGCGGCGAAGGCGACCAGGGTGGAGACCGGCTCGCCCGGTGCGCGATGGTCCTCGCGCACGCAGAACAGTGTGCTGCCGTCGGGCGAGAAGGCGAAATCGGCGAAGCGCAGCCCGGCCACGTCGCTCAGGGCGCGCGGGGTGGCGCCGGGCGTGATGATCCAGAGGCTGCCATCCGGCCGATGGCTGAAGGCGATGCGTCCGCCTGCCGCGACATAGGCGCCGCCGCCATATTCATGGGCCCTTGTGCCGATATCGAACGGTGCCGGGGTCACGTCGTGGATGCCGTCGGCGGCGGTCCAGCGTACCAGCACCGTCCGCCCTGCCTCGGCCGGACGTGTCTCCAGCCAGTAGACGGCTTCGCCATAGGCCTGCACGCTTCCCAGCCCCATTGTCTTGCCGGCCACCAGAGCCGCCGTCACGGGGGATGGCCATGTGCCGTAGGGGCGGATGGCGGGTTCGGGGCCGGTCCCGGCGGTCGGGTCGGTCATGCGGTCCTCCAGTCATGGGTGCCGGTCTGTCGTATTGACTTGACAGCGCGCTGACCAGACGGTTCCTCACCCTCTTTGCCTCACTGGACGGGTCTGGTCCGCTGCTTCATTCCTTCGAATCTCTTTTCGTGCATTACGGGTACGGCGTGATCGCGGTCGTCGTCATGCTCGAAAGCATGGGGCTGCCCCTGCCGGCCGAAACGCTGATCATTTCCTCGGCGCTCTATTGCGCCGCGACGCATCGGCTGGATATTACCTGGGTCGCCGTGGCGGCGATCGTTGGCGCCATCATGGGCGATAATTTCGGTTATCTGATCGGTCGCACCTACGGCCATCGCCTGCTGGAACGTCATGGCGGCAAGGTGGGCCTGAACGAGCGCCGGCTGATGCTGGGGCGCTATCTGTTCCGGCGCCATGGCGGCAAGGTGGTGTTCTTCGGCCGCTTCATCGCCGTCCTGCGCGTCTTCGTCGCGCTGCTGGCGGGGGCGAACCAGATGCCCTGGCATACGTTCCTGTTTTTCAATGCGTTGGGCGGCATCGGCTGGGCCGGTGGCTATGCGCTGGGGGCGTATTATCTGGGGCACAAGGTCCTCAGCCTCTCCGGCCCGGTTGGAATCACGCTCGGCGTCGTTGCCGCCCTTGTCCTGGGTGGCAGCTTCATCTTTCTGAAGAAGAACGAAATCCGTCTGACCGACGAAGCGACCCGTGCCGCCGAGCGGGAACAGCAAGGAGAGTCCGTGCCATGAGCATTGCCGCGAAATGGACCATCGACCGGGCACCGGACCTGACGGGCCGTACTGCCGTCGTGACCGGAGCGACGGGCGGGCTGGGGTATGAGGTTGCGCGGGGCCTGGCCTCGCGCGGGGCGAGTGTGCTGTTGACGGGGCGCGATCCGGCACGCGGGGCGCGGGCGCTGGAGGCGCTGCGCGAGCAGGTGGCGGATGCGCGGGTGGAGTTTCTGCCGCTCGACCTGGCCAGCCTGCGGTCGGTCGCCGATTTCGTGCGGGACCTGACGCAACGGACCGACGGGCTCGATATTCTGGTGAACAATGCCGGCGTGATGGCCTCGCCGCGCCGGCAGGAAACGGCGGATGGGTTCGAATTGCAGTTCGGCACCAATTATCTGGGCCATTTCGCCCTGACCGGCCGCCTGCGCCCCCTGCTGCTGCGCGCGGCGGGCGGCGGCCGGGTGGTCAGCGTGGCCAGTCTGGCGGCGTGGCAGGGGCATATGGTCTTCGACGATCTTCAGGGCCGGCATCGCTACACGCCCTTCAGCGCCTATCAGCAGAGCAAGCTGGCCAACCTGATCTTCGCGCTGGAACTCAACCGCGTGGCGCAATCTGCCGGCTGGCGCCTGCATTCCATCGCCGCCCATCCCGGCTGGGCGCGGACCGACATTGCCGTCAGCCGTTCCTCGGCGCCGCAGGGCATTGCCGAACGGCTGATGCGCCGCCTCGTCCGCGTGGGGTTTCGCTATCTGGGCCAGTCGGCCGAGGCCGGGGCGCGGCCGATCCTGTTCGCCGCCACGGCGCCCGATGCGCGGGATGGCGGCTATTACGGCCCGGGCGGACGGGGCGAGCGGCGCGGCCGGGTGACGGAGGCGCGCATTCCGCCACAGGCCCTCAGCCTGTCGGTGGCGCGGCGTCTGTGGAGTGTTTCGGAGCGCCTGACAGGGGTTGCGCTGTCCTGATCTCGGGGGCTTTGCCCCCGAACCCCCACCAAAGGGCAGTCGCCCTTTGGAAACCCGATCATTTGGTGCGTTTCCAAAGGCTCAGCCTTTGGCGGGGTGCGGGGCAGAGCCCCGCTCTTACCGGCGGATGAAGGTCCAGTACAGCGGCTGGCGGCCGGCTTTCAGGGCCTTGGCCTCGTAGCGCGTGGGCGGCCAGCCTTCGGGGCGGGTCGTGGCGGGGGGCGCAGTGTCGAACAGGTCCTGTGCGCCCATGACCTCTTCGACCCAGGCCTGGTAGGTCGGATCGTCGCTGGCGACGCGCCAGATCGCGCCTTGTTTCAGCGCGCGGGCGACCAGGGCGATATTGGCCGGGTGGACGAAGCGCCGCTTGGCGTGCCGGGCCTTGGGCCAGGGATCGGGGAACATCAGGAACATGCGGTCGAGCGACCGTTCGGGCAGGGCGCGCAGGAGGATGCGCGCGTCTTCGTCCCAGATCCGCAGCAGGTCGGGGACCGGGGCCGTGGCCTCCTGATCGTCGGGCACCAGGCGCGACAGCAGGGAACACAGGCCGTTTTCGAAGACTTCGCTGGCGATGTAGCCGACATCGGGGTGGGCTTCGTGCTGCGCCAGCGAATGTTCGCCGCCGCCGAAGCCGACCTCCAGCCAGATTTCGGCCGGTACGCGGCCGAAGGCGCGCGCGGGATCGTCCAGAAGGCTCTGGTCGAGGCGCAGGCGGGGCAGGGTTTCGTCCAGCAGGCGCTGCTGGCGCGGGCGCAGCGGGTGGCCGCGCTGGCGGCCATAGAGCCGGTCGGGTGACGCCTTGACGGAAACCGTGGGCGTCCCTGCCTCGTCAGCCGAGGCAGGGGTTGTCGTTTCGGATACCGTCACGGGGTCCCCGGTGTGATCAGCGGTTGAACGCACCACGCAGCGCGTCCACCAGATCGGTCTGTTCCCACGTGAAATTGTCGCGGGCGGCGTCGGGCGTGCGGCCGAAATGACCGTAGGCCGAGGTTTCGGTATAGATCGGACGGTTCAGGCGCAGATGCTTGCGGATGCCGCGCGGCGTCAGGTTCATGACTTCGCGCAGCACGCGGCCCAGCTTTTCCTCGTCCACGTCGCGGCCGGTGCCGTCCAGGTCGACATAGACCGAGAGCGGGTGCGACACGCCGATGGCGTAGGAAATCTGCAGCGTGCAGCGATCGGCCAGGCCGGCCGCGACCACGTTCTTGGCCAGGTAGCGGCAGGCATAGGCCGCCGAACGGTCGACCTTGGTCGGGTCCTTGCCCGAGAACGCGCCGCCGCCATGCGGGGCCGCGCCGCCGTAGGTGTCGACGATGATCTTGCGCCCGGTCAGGCCGCAATCGCCATCGGGACCGCCGACGACGAACACGCCGGTCGGGTTGGCGTAGAATTCGTCATCCGGGCACATCCAGCCTTCCGGCAGCACGTCCACCACGATCTCGCGCAGGGCCTCGCGGATCGCGGTCTGGCTGGCGCCTTCGTCATGCTGGGTCGAAATGACGACCGAGGTGGCACCCACCGGGCGGCCGTCGACATAGCGCAGCGTGACCTGGCTCTTGGCGTCGGGCTGCAGGTTGGCCACGCGCGCGTCGCCGGCCTTACGCAGGTCGCGGATGCGATGCAGGATGGCATGGGAATAGAACAGCGGCGCCGGCATCAGCGTCTCGGTCTCGCGGGTGGCGAAGCCGAACATGATGCCCTGGTCGCCCGCGCCTTCATCCTTGTCGCCGGCGCTGTCGACGCCGACGGCGATGTCGGCGGACTGCGCGTGCAGGTAGGATTCGATCGTCGCGTTCTTCCACGAGAAGCCGGACTGGTCATAGCCGATGTCGCGGATCGCGGCGCGGGCGCCTTCGATCAGGGCCTCGGTGGTGACGGAGGCCGGGCCACGGACTTCGCCGGCCAGGACCACGCGATTGGTGGTGACCAGGGTCTCGCACGCAACACGGGATTCGCCATCGGCCGCCAGATAGGCGTCCAGCACCGTATCGCTGATCCGGTCGGCAACCTTGTCGGGATGGCCTTCGGATACCGATTCCGATGTGAACAGAAAATCACCTTTGTTACGCATGATGGTCCTGTCTGTCTCGTACGGGGATAGGGAACGACACCGCCACGCATGCGGGGTCCGGGCGGGTCCGTTTGGCCGAGTACCTACAAATCGTCAAGTATTTTTGCGGGATACCACGATCCCACAAGGGAATTGCCGTGACGGATCGTTTCGGGCCGCGAAACTATTCAGTGAAGCCCCAGAACGTCTTCCATGGTGTACAGCCCCGGCGGGCGGCCCCGCAGCCACAGCGCCGCCCGCACCGCGCCGGTGGCGAAGACGCGCCGGTCGAAGGCGCGATGTGTCAGGGCGATCTGTTCGCCGGCCGACGTGAAGGTCAGCGTATGTTCCCCCACGATCTGCCCGCCGCGCAGGGATGCGAAACCGATCGCGTCGGCCTGGCGCGGGCCGGTATGGCCGGTGCGCCCGGATTCCATATGGCTGGGCAGGTCGATGCCCCGCCCGTCGGCCACTGCCTGGCCGATCGCGAGCGCGGTGCCGGATGGTGCGTCGACTTTCTGCCGGTGGTGCATTTCCAGGATTTCGGCGTCATAGACGGCGGAGGGCAGCACTTCGGCCATCTGGCGCGCCAGGCGCGTGACCAGGGTGACGCCCGGTGAGTAATTCGCGGCCTGCACCACGGGGATGGTGCGGGCGGCCGTGGCGACGGCGTCCTGATCGATGTCCGACAGGCCGGTCGTGCCCAGCACCCAGGCCACCCCCGCTTTCGCCAGGGCGGCGGCGTGCGCGCGGACGGTGACGGCATGGGTGAAGTCGATCACCGCATTACAGAGCGGGGCCAGTTCGTCGAGCGTGGCGAACAGGCCCTCGGACCTGTCGGCATGCGGGGCGCGGCTGGTGCCGCCGGCCAGGGTGGCGCCGGCCGCCGTGACCTCTTCGCGCAGGAGGCGCCCGACGCGCCCGTTGATGCCGGCGATGCCGATCCGCATCCTGTCTGTCGTCATGTCATGAGTCCGGAAAACGGGTGGCGGCGCGACCGGGGGATCGCGCCGCCTGGATTATCCATGGTGCGAGTTGGGGGGATCACCATGGATAAGCGGATTTTCTACCCCCAACCAAAAGGGCGTTCAACTGCGCGTATCGTCGGTACAGCCGCCGACTGTCAGAGCTTGCCTTCGAAGAAATCGCGGACCTTGCTGAAGAAGCCCGTATTCTCCGGATTGGCGCGCGCGTGGTCGTCGGCCTCGGCCTCGAACTCCTCCAGCAATTCGCGCTGGCGCTTGGTCAGGTGATGCGGTGTCTCGACCGAAACCTGGATATACATATCCCCCCGCGCGGAAGAGCGCAGGACCGAGAACCCCTTGCCGCGCAGGCGGAAATTCTCGCCGGTCTGGGTGCCGGCGGGCACCTTCACCTTGGCGCGGGACCCGTCGACGACCGGGACCTCGACCTCGGTGCCCAGGGCGGCCTGGGTCATGCGCAGCGGCACCCGGCAATAGATGTTCGCCCCGTCGCGCTGGAAGATCGGGTGCGGCTCGACCGCAATATGCACATACAGGTCGCCCGGCTGGGCGCCCTTGCCGCCGGCCTCGCCCTCGCCCGACAGGCGGATGCGGGTGCCATCCTCGACTCCGGCCGGGATCGCGATTTCCAGCGTCCGGTCGCGCTCGACCGTGCCGGTGCCGCGGCAGGCGGTGCAGGGGTTGCGCACCACCTTGCCCGCGCCATGGCAGGTCGGGCAGGCACGCTCGACCAAGAAGAAGCCCTGCTGTGCGCGCACCTTGCCCGCGCCGTGGCAGGTCGGGCAGGTCTCGGCCCCCTGGTCGCGGTCGGCCGAGCCGGTGCCGTCGCAGGATTCACATGCCACGCGCGTCGGCACCGTGATGGGCTTCTTGACGCCCGAAAATGCCTCGGTGAAGGAAATCGAGATCTGGACCTGGATGTCGCTGCCCGACCGGCGGCCGCTGCGGCGGCCGCCCATCATGTCGCCGAACATCTGCTCGAAGATGTCGCCCAGCCCGCCGCCAAAATCGAAGCCGCCGGCGCCGGGGCCGCCGCCCTCGAACGCCGCATGGCCGAACCGGTCGTAGGCGGCGCGCTTCTGGTCGTCCTTCAGGACATCGTAGGCTTCGCTGATGTCCTTGAACCGGGCCTCGGCCGACGCGTCGCCGGGATTGCGGTCCGGATGGTACTGCATGGCCAGCCTGCGATACGCCTTCTTCACCTCGTCGCCATTCGCATCGCGGGAGACTTCAAGTACGGCGTAGTAATCAAGCTTGGTGGCCATCATGGTCCTCATTGGCGGGACCGCTTCGCGACAGACCGGAGCATCGTTGCGCCGGCCGGAATGCGGCCCTGTCAGTCATGCAATGGAAAAGCGCCCACCTTCAGGGAAGGGGGCGCCTCGCTTGGGCAGGGCGCCGGCCCGAAGGCCGGCGCATGCCGCGCGGTAAACGCCGGCCTGTCTGGCCGACTGCTTACTTCTTGTCTTCCACGTCTTCGAAGTCGGCGTCGACGACCTTTTCGCCGTTCGGCCCGGTGGCACCGGCAGCGCCCGCCCCGGCGGCGCCGGCCTGCTCGGCCTTGTAGACGGCCTCGCCGATCTTCATCGCGGCCTTCGACAGCGTCTCGGACGCGCTGTTCAGCGCCGCCGCGTCGCTGCCTTCCAGGGCCTTGCGGACCGCGGCGACGGCGGCTTCGGCTTCGGCCTTGTCGGCGGCGGGAACCTTGTCACCGGCTTCGGCCAGCGACTTCTCGACCTGATGCGCCAGGCTTTCGGCCTGGTTGCGGGCCTCGACCAGTTCCTTCTTGGCCTTGTCGGCCGTGGCATTCGCCTCGGCGTCCTTGACCATCTTCTCGATGTCGGACTCGGACAGACCGCCCGACGCCTGGATCTTGATCTGCTGTTCCTTGCCGTTCGCCTTGTCCTTGGCCGACACGGAGACGATGCCGTTGGCGTCGATGTCGAACGTCACCTCGATCTGCGGCACGCCGCGCGGGGCGGGGGCGATGCCGGTCAGGTCGAAATTGCCCAGCAGCTTGTTGTCGGCCGCCATCTCACGCTCGCCCTGATAGACCTTGATGGTCACGGCGCCCTGATTGTCTTCGGCGGTCGAGAAGGTCTGGCTCTTCTTGGTCGGGATCGTGGTGTTGCGGTCGATCAGGCGGGTGAACACGCCACCCAGCGTCTCGATGCCCAGCGACAGCGGGGTCACGTCCAGCAGCAGCACGTCCTTGACGTCGCCCTTCAGCACCGCGCCCTGCACCGCGGCACCGATGGCCACGACTTCGTCAGGGTTCACGTTGCGGGCCGGCTCCTTGCCGAAGAACTGCTTCACCGCCTCGATGACCTTGGGCATGCGGGTCATGCCGCCGACCAGGATCACTTCCTCGATTTCCGCGGCCGAGACCGACGCGTCCTTCAGGGCGGCGCGGCAGGGCTCCAGCGTGCGCTGGATCAGGTCGTCGACCAGGCTTTCCAGCTTGGCGCGGCTCAGCTTCAGCACCAGATGCTTCGGGCCCGAGGCGTCGGCGGTGATGAACGGCAGGTTGATCTCGGTCTCCTTGGAGGAGGAGAGCTCGATCTTCGCCTTTTCCGCCGCTTCCTTCAGGCGCTGCAGGGCCAGCTTGTCGGCGCGCAGGTCGATGCCCTGCTCGCGCTTGAACTCGTCGGCCAGGTAGCTGATGATCCGCGCGTCGAAATCCTCGCCGCCCAGGAAGGTGTCGCCGTTGGTCGACTTCACCTCGATCACGCCGTCCGAGATTTCCAGCACCGACACGTCGAACGTGCCGCCGCCCAGGTCATAGACCGCGATCGTGCCGCTGTTCTTCTTCTGCAGGCCATAGGCCAGGGCCGCGGCCGTCGGCTCGTTGATGATGCGCAGGACTTCCAGGCCCGCGATGCGGCCGGCATCCTTGGTCGCCTGGCGCTGCGCGTCGTTGAAGTAGGCCGGAACCGTGATCACGGCCTGCGTCACCGTCTCGCCCAGATAGGACTCGGCGGTTTCCTTCATCTTGCCCAGCACGAAGGCGGCGATCTGCGAGGGGGCGTATTTCTTGCCCTGCGCCTCGACCCACGCGTCGCCATTGTCGCCGGAGACGATGTTGTAGGGGACCAGACCCTTGTCCTTGGTGACGGTCGGGTCGTCATAGCGGCGGCCGATCAGGCGCTTGACCGCGTACAGCGTGTTGGACGGGTTGGTCACCGCCTGGCGCTTCGCAGCCTGGCCGACCAGCATTTCGCCGCTGTCGGTAAAGGCGACCATCGACGGGGTGGTGCGTGCGCCTTCGCTGTTCTCGATGACGCGGGTTTCGTCCCCTTCGCGGATCGCGACGCACGAATTGGTCGTGCCGAGGTCGATGCCGATAACCTTGCTCATGTATCTTCTCTCCTGTCAGCGGCCCGGACCGGCCCGAAGCACCGGAATGGACCCTAGAAAATCTGCCGTGTGGCGGAATGACTGGACTGTTTTACCACATCCGCCCGTGCCGCCATGGCCGTGTTCAGCATGTATTCAGCCATGGCGTTCGTTTCAAGAGGGCGCCGTCGCCGGACGGCGGCCGCCCTCCTGCCCGACGGTTTCAGCCCGCCGGCTTGTCCGCCGCCGGGGTGGCGCCCTTGGAGACGACGACCATCGCCGGCTTCAGCAGGCGGCCATGCAGCGTCCAGGCCGGTGTCCAGGCCTGGATCACGGTGCCATGCGCGTGCTCGTCGCTATGCTGTTCGGCCATCGCCTGGTGGTGGTGGGCGTCGAACGGATGTCCGGCCGGATCGGTGGCGGAAATGCCGTTGCGCTCCAGGATGCCCAGGAACGACCGCTCGGTGCTCTCGATCCCTTCGCGCATGCGGGTGATCAGCGCATCCTCGCCTTCGGCGGCCGGGGGCAGGCTGCCCAGGGCGCGCTTCAGGTTTTCCGCGGCCTCGACGACGTCGCGGGCGAATTTCTGCGTGGCATATTGCCGCGCATCTTCCACCTCGCGCTTGGTGCGGGTGCGCAGGTTCTGCATCTCCGCCTCGGAGCGCAGCCATTTTTCGCGCATTTCTTCCAGGGCTGTTTCCAGCTCCTGGATATGGGGGTGGGTGGCCTCGGTCTGGCCGCTTTCCGGCCGGACCGTGTCCTGATCGTGACCGGGGTGTTGGCCCGGCGCGGACGCCCCGGTCTCTCCGCTCGGAGAGTCGGCGACGTGGGTGGGGTCTGTATCGTGGCTCATGCCTTCTGAAGTAGGTGAGCCCGCGCCCTTGGACAAGGCGTAACGACCACCATCAACGTGATGTTCATGCGGCTTTCCGGCCCGTGCGGGGCAGGAATGCGTGGGACGAAGATGGATGGATCGTCATGAGCAGGCAGTCATGACATCGGCACATGGCCGGGTCTAAGATGCCGCCCGGACTGTGAGGGGCCGCACCACCGCCCCGGCCGGACATGAGGAAGGCCGACCCCGGCCTGGAAGGGAGCGAGAACGCCGCGATGGAGCCGACGAAACACACGATCGCCCTGGTCGATGACGACCGGAATATCCTGGCGTCGGTCCAGATGACGCTGGAGGCCGAAGGGTTCAACGTCCGCACCTATACCGACGGCGAAAGCGCGCTGCACGGGCTGATGAGCCGTCCGGTCGACCTGGCGGTGCTGGACATCAAGATGCCCCGCATGGATGGCATGGAACTGTTGCAGCGCCTGCGGGCGCGCTCGCAGCTGCCGGTCATCTTCCTGTCCTCGAAGGATGAGGAGGTGGACCAGCTGATGGGCCTGCGCCTGGGAGCCGACGACTACATCACCAAGCCGTTCTCGCAGCGGCTGCTGCTGGAGCGCATCCGCGCGCTGCTGCGCCGCAACGAGGTCAACCGGGTCGAGGCCGGTGGCCCGGCCGCCGGCGGCAGCCTGGTGCGCGGCGACCTGTCGCTGGATGAAACCCGGCACCAGTGCCTGTGGCGCGGCAAGGACATCCAGCTGACGGTGACGGAATTCCTGCTGGTCAAGGCGCTTGCGGCCCGGCCCGGCCTGGTCAAGTCGCGCGACCAGCTGATCGACGCCGCCTATGGCGAGAACATCTATGTCGATGACCGGACCATCGACAGCCACATCAAGCGCGTGCGCAAGAAATTCCGCCAGGTGGACGAGGATTTCAACCAGATCGAGACGCTGTACGGCATCGGCTACCGGTACAAGGAAGAATAATGCCGGTGCGCGGCGGGGCGGGAAGAGTGTCGCCGTCCGGGCTGCTGGCGCAGGCCCGCCGGGCGATGACGTCATGGGCCGAGATCCAGACCCATGATGCCGCGTCGGCCTTCCATGAATATCGGACGCGCCTCGTCTCGCCGCTCATGCGGCGTATCCTGCTGGTCAACGCGCTGCCGCTGATGCTGCTGGCGCTGACCCTGGTCTATCTGAACCAGTTCCAGAACAGTCTGCTGGAAGCCGAGGTCATGGCGCTGCGCGAACAGGCGCGCATCTATGCCGGCGCGCTGGGGCAGAATGCGGTGACGTCCGGCCGCGGGGCGGACCCGGTGCTGGACGCCAGCCAGGCGCGGCCGCTGCTGCTGCGCCTGACCGAGCCCAGCCCCAGCGCCCATGCGCGGCTGTTCGCCCCCGATGGGCAGTTGGTGGCGGACAGCCGGGTCGAGGCGGCGGCGGTCCGGCATCGCCGGGTGCGCGGCCAGATCGATGCCCAGCCCCTGCCCTCGCCCGTCGCGGGCGATGATGGCGACGACCGGATTGTCGACAGCGCCCCCAATGTGGGGTTTGTCGAGCGGTTCTATGACCGGCTGCTGTCGATGCTGCCGACCCTGTCGGGCACGCGGATCATCACGCTGGACACGCCTGATACCGATCCCTCGGTCCAGCCCGTGGCGGGGGGCGGGCAGGCGGCGCCGGAAATGCCGCCCTATATCCGCCGCACCGCCAACCGCCACCTGATCGTGACCGTGGCCGAGCCGGTGATGCATGAGGGCCAGACGGTCGGCATCATCCAGTTGACGCGCCAGGCGCGCGATGTCGACCGGTCGCTGTTCGCGGTGCGGTCGTCGATCCTGTCGCTGGTGCTGGTGGCGCTGGCCCTCACCGTGCTGCTGTCATGGTACCTGTCGCTGACCATCGCGCGGCCGCTGCTGCGGCTGGCGGCGTCGGCCCATGTCATCCGCGAAGCGTCGGGCCGGTCGGACAGCGTGCCGCCGCGCCTGCTGGCCCGCCGGGACGAGATCGGCGAGGTCGCGCGGGCCCTGCAGGACAGCGCCCGGGCGCTGTGGGCGCGCATGGATGCGATCGAACGTTTCGCCGCCGATGTCAGCCATGAGATCAAGAACCCCCTGTCCTCGATCCGCTCGGCGATCGAAACCCTGCTGCGGATCGAGGACCTGAACCGCCAGCGCCGGCTGCTTTCGATCATCAATGACGATGTGCGCCGGCTGGACCGGCTGATCACCGATATTTCCGATGCCAGCCGGGTGGATGCCGAACTGTCGCGCGCGCGGGCCGAACCGGTGGCGGTGGTGCCGATGCTGTCGGTACTGGCTGAAATCCATCAGGCGACGCGCAGCCCCGGCCAGCCGATTCTCAGCGTCAGCAGCGCGGCCTCGCCCGACAGGCCGCTGACCGTGATGGCGGTCGAGGACCGGCTGGTGCAGGTGCTGCGCAACCTGATCGGCAACGCGATCTCGTTCTCCCCGCCGGACGGCCGGATCGTGCTCAGTGCCGCTGCCGTCTCCGGCGGGATGGTGGAAATCGCGGTGACCGACCAGGGGCCGGGCATTCCCGTCGCCAAGCTGGGCAGCATTTTCGACCGGTTCTATTCCGAACGGCCGACCAGTGAGAATTTCGGCCAGCATTCGGGCCTGGGCCTGTCCATCAGCCGCCAGATCGTCGAGGCCCTGCGCGGCACGATCCGTGCCGAGAACCGCATGGCACCGGACGGGCAGGTGATGGGCGCGCGCTTCGTCGTCACCCTGCCGCGCGGCGGTGGGGAGGGGGCGGCCCCCCCCACGCGGCGTCCGGCCCAGAAATGACGGGCCGCGTTACGGCGCGTGCCCGGCCTGCAGATGGGCGTCGAGAAAGCGCAGGGTCCACAGATAGGCGGTGAGCCAGTCCTGCGTGCGGAGAAAGGCGTGGCGCTCGCCGGGGAAGGTGTGATCCTCGAACGGTACGCCGTGCGCCGTCAGCAGGTTGGCCAGCAGGACGGATTGTTCGAAGTCCACATTACGGTCGTCATCCCCGTGGATCAGCAGCACCGGGGCGCGCCAGTGCGCGATATCGGCGGCTGGTGACGAGCGCCATTCGATCTCCTGCGCCTGCTGCCTCTCCTCGGGCGACAGGCCGGGATGGCTGGCCTTGGTCAGGTCGTGCACGCCGTGGAAATCGGCGCCGGCCGCGAACAGGCTGCTGTCGCGGGCCAGGGCCAGCGCCGTCAGGTAGCCGCCCCAGCTTCCGCCCCAGATCCCGATCCGGCCCGGTACCACATCGGAGCGCGCGCGCAGGTAGAGCCCGGCTGCGTGCGCGTCGCCATATTCGCTGGCGCCGGCCCGCCCGATGCCGGGCGCATCGCGGAAGGCCAGGCCATAGCCGGTGCCGCTGCGATAATTCACCGACAGGACGACATAGCCCCGTGCCGCCAGCACCTGGTTCATGATGTAGGCGTTGGAATAATAGCCCATCGGGTTGAAGGCCGGCAGCATCTGCCGCCTCGGCCCGCCATGGACGAAGACCAGTGCCGGGTGCGGACCCGCTGTTCCGGCCGGCGGCAGGAACAATTGCCCGTGGATGTCGCGTCCGTCCTCGCCACGGACATGGACGATCCGGGGCGTGACGAAGGCGAAGCCGGCCGGGGCGGCGGGTTCGACCGGGACCCGCCGTGTCCCGCCCTGCAGCACCACAGGATGGGCTGGCATGGTGACGCCCGTGGCCATGACCGCGATGGCCGGACCGGCGGTCGTCAGGTCCATGACCTGCTCGTCCTCGCCGGTCAGCGGGCTGGCCGGGCCGCCGTCGAGCGGCTGCGACCAGGCGCGCCAATGGTCCACGTCGCCGGCATTCGCCGTATAGAGCAGGCGTGTGCCGTCCGGCGACAGGCGGTAGGACGCGATTTCGGCGCCGTCCGGCGTCAGGCAGCGCGGTTCCGCCGGCGTGGCGGCGGTCGTGAGCGCGCACAGCCGCAGCCAGCCGCTGCCTTCCCACGGAAAGAGCAGCCGGCCGTCGCCCGTCCATGCCAGCCCGACATCTTCCGGCGCCCAGAAGCGGCTTCCCGCCCCTTCCGGCGCTGTCCAGAGTGTGCGCTCCGTGCCGGTCGCGATGTCATAGACCTGTATCGACCAGAAGCGCCCCTTCCCGCGCTCCGCCGTCGGCAGGGGCTTGCGCACCCGCAGGAAGGCGATGGAGCGCCCGTCGGGCGAGAAGGCCGGCATCTGGTCATGAGCCAGGGCGGCGGGCAGGAAGACGGGCGCTTCATCGCCGGACTTCTCCTGCCACAAGGCGATCACATCATGCGATCCGCGATCGATTTCGATCGCCAGCCGCGCGCCGTCCGGCGACCAGTGCAGGGCGGTAATCGCTCCCCGCGTCGTCAGCACTGCTTTGGGGGCGCCGCCGGCCCTGCCGACCAGCAATGTGCCGCCATGCGCGAAGGCCAGCAGGTGCCCGTCCGGCGAGAAGGTGGGCGCATGCCCTTCCCCCGCCGTGACGATCCGCCCGTCGGGCAGGACGACGCGCACCGTCTGCTTTCCGGGAACCGGCGCATTGCCGGCGTTCGGTGGTGCATCGTCGGGATATTCCGCGTCGCCTCCCTCGACGAAGGCGAGCATCCGTCCGTCGGGGCTGAGGGCGAGCCCCCACAGGTCGGTCCCGTCATCCTTCGTGTACGCCGTCACCCGGCGGGGCGCCGCGCCGCCGTCCGAGACCAGGATATTGCGCACGCCGTCCCGGCGCTCCACCCAAGCCACGCGCGGCGCGCCGGCGGCGCCGGTCAGGCCGTTGGCATAGGGCATCGCCAGCAGGCCGGCCAGGCGGGTTCCGTCCTCCGCCGGTGCGGCGCGTGCCGGGAGGATGGAGGCAGCCAGCAGCATCGTGCCAGCAAGAAGGGAGGCGGCAAGAAGGGAGGATCGGACGGTCATGCGGCTTGCTTTCCGGCTCCGGCGAGGGCGGTGAAGATCTCGTCCTCGGCACGGGTGAATGATGGAGAGGTGCCTGGCGGATTCATCGCTGCTGCTTCGGCTGAAGGGTCAGTCGCCGGATCGTGGCCGCGTCGACGCTGCGTGGGCTGAAGGTCAGTTTCTGCATCGCGCCCCGCAGCCAGACGGGCAGGAAATCGGCGTAATGCGGCGACTGCGGGTCGGCCGACTGGCCGGGGAAATTGAGGTACAGGGAGCGGTCCCAGTCTCCGACATCGCACACCATCAGGTAGCTTGCCCCGCCGGTCGCGGCATAGGCGTGCGCCGCGCCCGCCATCGGGGTGTACCAGCGGGCCATGACGGTGTACGGGTCGCCGCCGCTTTCCGCTTCCGGGCCGCCAATGGCGGGAAAGGCCGCCGCCACGGCCGGGACGCCGGCCAGGGAATGGCGCAGGGTGATGGTGTGCAGCGCGCCCCATCGCCAGGCGGCCGGCAGGGGACCCAGCCGCTCGCGCAGTTCGGCCACTGCCGCGCCGAACGTGTCGGCCAGCATCCTGTCCCGGGCCTGCGCCGGGTCGGCGCCGAACCGGGAATCGGGCGACTGGAACAGGGAAAGCTGCACCGTGGCGTTGACCGGACCGGGCAGCAGGTCGTGCAGGGACGGAGGGATGATCAGCGCGTGCAGCGCGCGTTCCAGCCGCGTCCACCAGACTTCATACAGCGCCGCCGCCGCGCTGTCGGCGTCGACGCGGCCGTTCCATGCGCGCAGCAGCGCGGCCTCGGCGGCCAGGGCGGGCGGCATGTCGGGCAGCAGCCGCACCATCTGCAAGGCCAGCACGGACAGCGTGTCATGCTGCAGCGCCACGCTGTCCGCCAGGGTCGCACGTGGGGTCGCGTCCAGCATCTGGGCCACGCGCTCGTGGCGGAAGCGGTCGCGCCATTCGAAGCTGACGCGCCGTTCCTCGGCCGGGTAGTCCGGGGGCAGGTTCATCTCGTTGGAGGTGCCGAACCAGCCCAGCGCGGGGTTGAAGCTGCTGGGCAGTGCCTCCAGCGGTTGCAGACCCTGCCAGTCGTATCGCCCGTCGCCCGGCGCGGGCAGCAGCCCGTCATGGCCGTCGGCGCGATGGGGCAGGCCGCCGGCGGCCTGCCAGCCGATATTCCCGTCGATATCGGCATAGGTGAAGTTGGTGGGGCTGGTATGGACCCGCAGCGCCTCGCGGAAACTGGCCCAGTCATGGGCGAGGTCGATGCCGATATTGGCCAGCATGCCGTTCGCGCCGGGGGCCAGCCAGGTGGCCGAAACCGCCGTCGCGCGGTGCCGGGCCGGGTCCCGCGCCACCACCGGCCCGTGCACGGAATAGAACAGGCTCACCACCCGCTCGGCCTCGCCACGCACCGCGATCCGTGTCTCGACCTGCTCCATCCGCTTCCAGCCGCCCTGGTGGGCATAGCGCAGCGGGTCATCCGGATCGGTGCGCAGGATGAACAGATCTTCCTGATCGATATGGAAGTTCGTGCGCCCGAAGGCGATCCGTGCGTTGTGGCCCTGCATGACGCCCGGCATGCCCGGCGAGCCGCCGCCGATCACATCCAGCCCCGGCGCCGTCAGATGCACGACATGGCGCGGACCCGGCGCGCCGAATCCCAGATGCGGATCGTTCGCCAGGATGGGCCGCCCGGTCGCGGTGCGGGTGGGGGCGATGACCCAGGCATTGCTGCCCTCGTTGCGCCGCCTTGTCTCGTTATCGGCCGCCGCGTGCAGGCCGTGCAGCGGCAGGGGGGCCTGCAACACGCCGAACAGTCCGAGATCGGCTTCGGTCACCGCCGCCACATCCAGACCGTCCGGCACGCGGGGCACATGGGCCGGCTCCAGTGGTGTCACGAGGGCGTCGTAGGCCAGTGCCCCCCGTGCCGCCAGCCGCGCCCGGCGGATCTCGGTGCGGGTGTTGCCCGCGACTTCGGCGCGCATGCGGATCAGGTCCAGGACATCCCATTCCAGCGGCGTGCAGGCGAAGATGGCGAATTCCGGCGGCAGCAGTGATGGCGTGGCCGTCACCTCGGCGATCCGTGCGTTGATCCCGGCGACATAGGCGCGTGCGCAGTCCTGCACCAGCGATGGAAAGGCTGCGAGTTCCCGATCGGCATCGCCCCGGAACAGCACCAGCCGGTTGGCGGTGTCGGAGGGCACGAACGCCGAGCCGAAAATTTCGGCCAGCCGGCCCAGTGAGCGGCGGTGGCCGAAATCCAGTTCCCACAGCCGGTCCCGCGCCACCAGATACCCGTCGGCGAAGAAGGCGTCCGGGATGGTCCGGGCCCGTACATGGGGCACGCCCCAGCGATCTTCCAGAATCTCGACCGGCCCGTCGAGCCCGGCGAGGCCCGCCGGCACGGGGGCGGCCCCGGCACCGCGCATCGGAATGGACAGGGTCGCGGCGACGCCGCCAAGAAGAACCGCACGACGGGTTGCCTGCATCAAGACCTCTTCCTCCTTACCTGATGGCTCGTTACCTGATGGCCTGGGCATCGACCCCGGCCACGATCTCTTTCAGCCGCAGCGCCGAGCCGACCGACAGCGTGAAGCCGAGGGCGCCATGCCCGACATTGAGCAGCAGATTGGCATACCGGGTGCGCCCGATGACCGGCACGCCGGTTGGCGTCGCCGGGCGCAGGCCGGCCCAGGGCGTATCCTCGCCCTGTCCGAATGCGCCCGGCAGCGTCTCCGCCACCAGTGCGCGCAGTTCGGCCAGGCGTCGGGGGGTGGGCACGGTGTCTTCCGCCCCGATATCGACCATCGCGGCCGCCCGCAGCCGGTCGCCCAGCCCGGCATAGACCACGCGATTGTCGTAATCCGTCACGCTGACCGAAGGCAGAGTGCCGGGTTGCGGCCGCGTGGTGAGGCTGTACCCCTTCAGGCCGTAAAGCGGCAGGTCGATCCCCAGCGGCCGTGCCAGCGCGCGGGAGGCGATGCCCGCCGCGAGGATGACGAGGTCGGTCTCGAACGGTCTGCCATTGACAGCAAGGGCGCACCGGTCGCCCGAGCCGGGGCGGAGTTCGGCCTGCCCACGCACAAGGCGAAAACCCGGCTCCGCCGCCAGCGCCTTGTGCAGTGCCGTGCAGAACAGGAAACAGTCGCCGACCTCGTCCTCGGGCGAGAAGATCCCGCCCGCGAGCCGCGATTGCAGGCCGGCGAATGCAGGTTCGATCGCCGTGCATTCGGAGGGCGACAGCGTGTGTTGCCGTTCCGGGTCGGTAATGGTGTGCGCCGCTTTGCGGAATTGCGAAGGATTGCGATACAGAACCAGCTTTCCGGGGCGGCGCCACAGGAAATCGTCCAGTCCGGCATTGCGCCATGTCTGGAGTCCCGCCTGGCCGCTCAGGGCAAGATCGAGCAGGATGGCGGCATTCTTGCGATTGGTGCGCCGGTTGCATGCGCCCAGAAAGCCGAGCAGCCAGCGCCATTGATGCGGATCGGCCCGCAGCCGCAGCGAAATCGGCGCATGCCGGCGCAGCAGCCAGCCCAGAGCGTCGCGCGCTACACCGGCATCGGCCAGCGGGGTGACATAATGGTAGCTGAGTTGCCCGCCATTCGCGAAACTGGCTTCCTGCCCGACATCCTCGCGGCGCTCGATCAGCGTGACGTCGTGCCCCTCTCGGGCCAGGGTGTAGGCGGCGGTGAGACCGATGACGCCCCCGCCGATGATGGTAATGCTCCGTCTGCCGGCCATGGGGTTCCCGCGTCTCGATAGGCAATGGAGCGAGCCTAGAAGTCAGGGACCGTTCCAGCCAATGCAAAGAGGCCATCCATTCATAACCTGTGGTTAAGGGGTTGTTATTTTGTCATAACGAGCCGGTGGATGGCAGGGCGGTGGTTTCGGTTCTTTTTTGAAAAAAAAGAACCAGAAAACCTTTGATTCGTGCAGGAGCCTTGGGTTGGGGGCGTGTGATGTCCCTGAAGGGATTAAAGCCCTTTTGCTTCTTTTTCTTCATCAAAAGAAGAACTTACTTTCTTCGGATGCAGATCCTGTGCATCGAAGCTGAAATCGGACCCGATCAGGCGCATGCTCATCGCGATTACGTTGCCCGAGACATCGCGTTCGAACTGCACATAGGCATCGTCGCCACCATCCTGCCCGCGATCGTCCCACCGGACCACGAACAGATCGTGCGGCAGGGCCGAGAGTGTTCCGGTCAGGCCATCGGTGTGGCTGAACGCCATCCGCAGGTCCTGCCCGCGTCGGCTTATGGTGATCGGGCCGCGCCAATCGTCGCGATAGGTGCCGACATAGTCCTGCTGCGTGCTTTCGGACAGTGTGATGAAGGGACGCGCGGGCGAGCCGGGGCCGGTGCTGGTGGCCGCCTTTGCCTCTGCCGCGCGTTTGGCGTTCTCCGCGTCGTGCCAGTGCGTGACCCAGTCCGCGCTGGTGCCGGTTGCGGCATAGGCGCTCAGCGTGGTCGCGATGGAATAGGTGGCGTTATGGTCGTCATGGTTGGTCAGGATGACGATGCCGGTCTTCAACTCCGGCAGGAAGGTCACGTAGCTGACCATGCCGTCGATGGTCCCGGTATGCCAGACGCGCTTGTGGCCGAAGAAATCCTCCATGAACCAGCCATAGCCATAGGCACGGAAATGGGTCCTGGTCGCCTCCGCCGTATCGGGCAGGGGCAGCAGTGCATGCGGTGCCCATAGCGCGTCGCGGCTGGCCTGGCTGAAGACCTGTTTGCCGTCCGGCGTGCGGCCGCCATTGAGATAGGTCTGGGCCCAGCGGGCCATGCCGTCCACGCTGCACCAGATGCCGCCGGCGGGGGCCACGCCAGGCAGCCGGCGCGATGCCTTGTCGGGCAGGATGCCGCTTTCGCCCTCGCCGGTGGCCACGTTCGTCTGGCCCCTGACGGGGGGCGTGCTCTGGCAGGCCGGCAGGGCCGCCGCGTCGATCAGGCGCTTCTGGACCACATCTTCCCAGCTTTGCCCCGTCAGCCGTTCGACCAGCGCGCCGGCCACGACATACAGAAGATTGTTATAGGCGTACTGGGTGCGGAATGGCGCCGTGAAGGGCATGAAGGGAAGGCCCGCGAGGATTTCCGGCCGCGTCAGCGTACTGTGCGAGAACAGCATCAGGTCCCCGGCACCCTGACCCATGCCGCTATGGTGGGTCAGCAGGTCCGACACGCGGAAATCCCGCGTGATCGACGGATCGGCGACGCGAAAATCCGGCATATGGTCGATGACGCGGTCGTCCCAGTCCAGCTTGCCCTGATCGACCAGAAGCGCCAGCGCCGTCGCGGTGAATTCCTTGGTGTTGGAGCCGATGGCGAACAGGGTGCGCCCGTCGACCGGCGCGCTGGCCTTGTCCTCCGCCCGGCGTCCATAGCCGTGGCTGAACACGATCTGTCCGTCCTGCACCACCGCCACAGCGATGCCGGGAACGTCGAAGGCCTGCCGGGCGCGTTCGACCGTCGTGCCGATTGTCTGCTCCGTCAGTCCCGGCGGCAACGATGCCGCGCGGGTTGCGCAAGGCGCGGACAGGAGAGCGACCGCCGAGACGGCCATCATGCATGAATGTCGGAAACGCTGGATCATCGACGGTCCTGAAGGCGAAATTCCGGCCCCGGATGATGGACGGGCCGCAAGGGAAACTGTTCCATTAAGAGCACGAAACGTTCGGCCCGTCCCCTCCCCAGATGCACGTCTCCCTTAACCTGGGGTAATCGTCCCGACGCGTCATGCCACCAGGGTGGCCAGATCGATTTCCAGTTCGCTCCGCAACAAGGCAAGAATACTCTGCGAGATGTGCGACAGCGCGTGGTCGGCGCGGAACAGGACGGTGCAGGTCACGCTCAGCGGCGGAGAGAGCGGGCGCGGCCGGGGCAGGCCCGGGTGATGCAGCGCGGTCAGGGCGTCCACGATGGCGCAGCCCCCGCCGAGGCGCACGAGTTCGGCCGCCATGAAATGGGTGCGTACCCGCACCGGGGCCGCGGCCGGAATCCCTGCCTCGTCCAACGCCATGTCGAGCAGGCGGGCCGTGGGATCGTTCTCGCTCAGGCCGATATAGCGCGCCGGATCGATCGCGGCGAGGCTGACGGGACCCTCCCCGCCCTGGCCGTCGATCATCAGCAGCGGAATATCGGCGATATGCAGCGCGGTCAGCCCGTCGCGCGTGTAATCGCCGAACACGATCCCGAGGTCGAGATCATGGTTGAGGATATGCGACACGATTTCGGTGCCGTGCAGCGCGTCGATCGTCAGTTCCATGCCCGGGTGGTCGGCGCGGTACCGTTGCACCACGCGCGGCACCAGGCTCAACCCCAGGCTCGGCACGCACCCGATGCTGATCGAATGCCCGTCGCGCGCATAGCGCAGATTGTCGGTCAGGCGTTTGAGGTCCGACAGTTTTTCGAAAATGGCATTCACATGCGGCAGCATGATCCGCGCCTCGCGCGTCGGCACCAGCCGGCCGCCTGCCCGCTCGAACAGTGCAAACCCCAGCGATTGTTCGGCGTAGCGCAGCACCTTGCTCGCGGCCGGCTGCGAGACATGCAGAACTTCGGCGGCACGCCGTAGCGAGCCCGTCGTCATGATCGCGTAGAAGACTTCGATCTGGCGCAGGCGCATGGCGGTCTGGACTCCCTTGGGTGAGTTTCTGTTCTTTTTTGAAAAAAAGAACCAAAAAACTTTTGATTCGTTCAGGAGCCTTGTGCAGGGGACACACGATGACCCTGAACGGATAAAAGTCTTTTTGCTTCTTTTTCTTCAGAAAAAGAAGAGAACATAAAACCCGGTTCTACGATGGACAGGCCAGCGCCTTCCGCACCCCGACGCGCACGGTCTTGCCCTGCGGGAGGTTGTTCGCCTCCAGCAGGAACGCGACGATCGCCCGTGTATCGTCCGGCGACAATGTGCCCGGTGCCATCAGCGGCATGGCCCGATGGACATAGGCCTCAAGCGCCGAAACCGGTGCGCCTGCCCAGTTGGCGACAAAGCGGCCGGTCAGTGCCGGGGTTTCGAAATTCCCGTCCAGCCGTGCGCCATGGCACATCGCGCAGGCTGCGCGATAGAGGTCCGCGCCGTGCGCCAGTTCGGTGCAGGCCGTGCTGGCGGCAGGCGGCCGTGCCGGGGCCGGGCCGGGCAGAAGGGCGAGGCCGAGCGCGAAGGCGGTCACGCTGCGGGTTATCATGTCTTTGATCCGCATCATCAGGTCACCCGCCCACCATTGGCATGCGCGCGAACAGGTCGGCGAATACGCCGATGGCGCGTGCGGCCTCCGTCGGGTCGGGATGTTCGAAGGAATTGCCCACGCCCGTCATCTCGCCCAGCCCGTCGAGATCGACGGCCTGGATCATCACGCCGTCGGTCTTCGACAGCAGGGCCGCGCCCCGGTAATCGAGGCCGTAGGGTGCCTCAGGCCGGGGCGGTAGCCACGCCGTCTGGCCCCGGACGGGAATCAGGCTGTCATCGCGCCACCAGTCCCGCGCCGCGTAGCCGGGACAGTTGATGATCACCTTCTCGGGCAATGATGTCAGATCCTGCGGGCTGTGGAATTCGCGGATGACGATGCGGCCGCCGGCCTGATGGAACTCCGACAGCAGCAGATGGCCATAGGCGCCGAAATTGTAGATCATCAGCGACTGGCGCCGCGCGTGCGGCGCGGCGAACGGGTTTTCCGCTTCCGGAATATCCTCGACCGCCGGGACGATGTCGCTGATCCTGCTTTCATAGATTGCGAAATCTTCCGTTGCGCGCGGCATTCTCCCGGGAGCGCCGGCGGGCGGGGCAGGTGGCGGCTTGTCGTCGAAGGGCTTGTCCGAGAGGATGTAATTATCCTCGAACATGATCGGCGCGCCGGGCAGGCCGAGATAGGTCCGGTAGGTGGCCCATGAGAATCGCGCCATCTGCTCCCACTGGTCGGCGAAGGCGGGACCGGCGGTCTGGGTCAGCGCGACCCGGGAATCCGGCGTCCAGCTTCCGTTGGCGCGGACCGAGCGTGTGTGCGGCAGCAGGTCGCGCGTATAGATCGTCACGTCGAAGCCCGCGCGCTGCGCCGTCAGCGCGGCCGTCAGTCCGACGATGCCGCAGCCGATGACGGCGACCCTGCGGTTCAGTGTCGCCGCGACCTTGCCGACCACCAGATTGGCCGAACCCCAGGACAGGGACCAGCCGCTGCCGCCATGGCCGTAATTATGGAAGATTGTCTTGTCCCCGATCCGCTCGACATCCAGCCTTGGGCCGGCGGCGCGAAACGGCCGGATACAGACCTTGATGTCGGTGATCTGGTCCACGCGCGGATGCAGCGGTGCCAGCCGGGGCCGGTGCTGTGGGGCCAGGGCATCCCCTGCCGATGCGGCATGCGGCAGCAGCACGCGTTCGCCCGCCATCATCGTGACCGCGCCCAGGGCGGCCCCGCCTGCGAACACGCCTCGGCGCGAAAGAATCCTGCCTGTATCCATGACCACGCCGCACCGCCCCGCTACTTTATCGACCGCTCCATCCTCCTTCGCCGATCGCGGCCCGCTTAGGAAGGCCAAATTTTTCCACAGGTCATAACCCAAGGCTAACCCGCAAGAACCTCGGTGAATTGGTATGATCGGGAAACGAAGATTATAACCTTTTCATAACGAGACGAATTTGCCGGCGAGGAGATCGAACGTGCCGCTATCCGGAATGCGCTTTCTGACATGCGGCGGCGCTGCCCTGTGCGCGCTGGCTTTTCTGGTCGCGGCGGCCCGGCCGGCCCGCGCGGAGGCTCTGGCGGATTCGGTCGCGCGGATTACCGCCGGCCAGCCGGGGGCATTTGCCGTCTATGCCGCGCCGTCGGGACAGGCGCCGGATGTGTGCCTGCGCTGTGACGAACCCATCAATGCCGCCAGCACCATCAAGCTCCTTGTCCTCGATGCCGCCTATGCTGCCTTCCGCGACGGTACGCTGAAGCCGGACGAAGCGGTTACCGTCCATAACCGCTTCCATTCGCTGGTCGGTACGCGCAGCTTTTCGCTGGACCAGAAAGAGGATTCCTACGATCCGCTTTATGCCCAGGCCGGCAGGTCCGTCACCGTGACCGAGCTGCTGCGGGTGATGATCCAGTACAGCAGCAACCTTGCCACCAATCTGATGATCGAGCGGCTGGGTGTGATGCCGATCCGTGCCGTCGTCGCGCGGCAGGGGCTGGAGGGCATTGTCTTCGGCCGCATGATCGAGGATTTCGATGCCGACGCGGAGGGTATTCGCAATCGGGTCACCGCGCGCGGGCTGGGTGGGTTCCTGCAGAAGCTCGACCATGGTGCCATCGTCGGCCCTGCCGAGAGCCGGGCGATGATCGGCGTCATGCTCGGCCAGACCTTCAACGACATCATCCCGCCCGGCCTGCCCGCAGGCACGCCGGTGGCCCACAAGACCGGGTGGGTCCATGGCGTGCGCAACGATGCCGCGATCGTCTTCCTGCCGAACGGGGCGCACTATATCCTGGTGGAACTGAGCCGCGACCTGCCTGATGAAGCGGCGGGCATCAAGGTGCTGAACGCCATTTCGGAGACCGTCTTCGCGGCCTATCATCGCCGGGCCGCGCCTTATCCCGACCGCAACGGCGTCAATCGGGCTGCGAGGTAGAGCCGGTTCATCAGGCGCAGTTCGGCCGGCGCGCCCGGCGATGTCGGCACGGTCTTCAGGGCCATGCCCAGCATCGTCTTCATGCTGTTGAGCATCACGGTCGCGATATCGTCGGCCTCCTGCCGGTCCAGCTTCGGCGCGCAGGCGATCAGCGCGGCGGAAATACCGCCCAGCGCCGTGGCCCGTGACTGCCGGCTGAGTTCGGTCCGGTCGGTGCGGACATCCATCAGGGCGGGAAGCGATTTCACGCGCGGATAGAGCGTGGTCAGCAGATCGATCAGGAGATCGGCCAGTTCCTCGGGCGTGGCGCCGGCCGCGCGCTGGCCGAGCGCGTCATACGCCTCGCGCAGTATGTCGAGATGCTGGTGCAGCAGGGTATCGGCGATCGCCTCCTTGTTCGGGAAAAAACGATAGAGCGACCCGACCCGGGCGCCCGCCCGTTTCGCGATCGCGGCCATGGTCGTTGCCTCGTATCCGTGTTCGGCGATCAGGTCGGATGCCGCCACCAGCAGGTCCGCCACCCGCTGGCGGCCGACCGCGCGCTGGGGCTGCAACGCGGTGCGATGGGTCCTTGACGAAGTTGAGCACATGCTCAAATAATGCCCCTGCTTGAGTTTATCCTCAAATTCTATCGACCCCCGCCCGAGCCGGCAACGCGCCGGGGGGAACGAGCGCAACGATATCGGAACCGCATCATGATATCCCTTTCCGCTTCCCGGACCGCCCTGGTGTTGATCGACCTCCAGAAAGGCATCGTCGGCCGCGCCCTGGCGCCGTACCCGGGGGACGGCGTGGTGGCGCGCGGCAGGCGGCTGGCTGGTCGTTTCCGTGCGGCCGGTGCGCCGGTGGTGCTGGTCAATGTCGCCTTCGCGCCCGATTTCGCCGATGCGCTACGTACACCGGTCGATCGGCCGTTTTCCCCGCCGCCGGGTGGCTTTGCCGAGGACTGGACCGAACTGGTGGACGGTCTGGCCGAACCGGGCGACCTGATGGTCACGAAGCGCCAATGGGGCGCCTTCTACGGCACGGATCTGGACCTGCAACTGCGCCGGCGCGGTATCACGACGATCGTACTCGGCGGGATTGCGACCAATATGGGCGTGGAATCCACCGCCCGGGCGGCGCATGAGCATGGCTATGCGGTGGTGGTGGCGGAGGACGCGACGTCCGGCCTGTCGGTGGAGATGCATCGTTTTGCCTTCGACCATATCTTTCCGATGCTCGGCCGGGTGACGGCCACCGATGCCGTCGAACTGACGGCCTGAACCACCGCCGCATGCCCAGCCCCGGCTTTTCAGCATGAGCCGCGTCCCGGAGGCAGCCGCGCCCGCCTCGCCGGGCGAGAGCGACCGCCTGCCGCCCGGCATCTGGAAAATTGCCAGTGTTGCGGCCATCGGTTCGTTCATGTCGCAGCTCGACGCCACGATCGTGAACGTCTCGCTGCCGGGGCTGGCGGGCACGCTGCATGCGGCATTTCCGACCATCCAATGGGTCATGAGCGGGTATCTGCTGGCGCTGGCGCTCACATTGCCGCTCAATGGCTGGCTGGTCGATCGCATCGGTGCCAGGGCGCTGTATCTGTGGTGTTTCGCCGCATTCACCCTGGCATCGGGCCTGTGCGGACTGGCATGGTCGGCACCGTCTCTGATCGGTTTTCGCGTGTTGCAGGGCATGGCGGGCGGCCTGCTGGCACCGATGGCGCAGATGCTGGTCGCGCGCGCCGCCGGCCGGCACATGCCGCGCGTGGCCAGCATGGTGGTGATGCCGGTCCTGCTGGCGCCGCTTCTGGGGCCGGTCGTCGCGGGCGGGATTCTGACATTTGCCTCCTGGCGCTGGATCTTTCTCTTCAACCTGCCGGTCGGTCTTCTGGCTTTTGTACTCGCGTGGCATTTCCTGCCCGATGACAGGCAGCAGACGCGCCCGCGCGTACTCGACCTGACCGGTCTGGCGCTGCTCTCGCCGGCTCTTGTGTTCTTTCTTTACGGTATCGATCGTCTTGGCCAGCGAATGGGCGGCGCGCTGGTCTGCTGTGGGCTGTTGCTCTTCGCGCTGTATGGCGCGTGGGCGCATCGGAAGGGCGATGGGGCCCTGATCGACCTGCGGTTGTTCGGGGGGCGGGTCTTTTCCGCTTCGGTCGCCACCCTGTTCCTGCTGAACGGTGCCCTGTTCGCCGGGCAGATGCTCGTGCCGGTCTGGCTGATCCATGGATGTGGCCTGTCGCCCGACCGGGTTGGCTGGATGATGACCCCGATGGGGCTGGGCATGATGTGCGCCTATCCTCTGATGGGGCGGCTCACGGAGCGGTTCGGTATCCGCAAACTGACGAAATGCGGTGCGCTGGCGGCGTTTGCGGGTACTCTGCTGCTTGTGTTTCTTGCCCTGCATGGGATCGCTTTTTCAATCCTGGCCGGTGCGCTGTTTCTGCGGGGGGCCGGGATGGGCGCGATCGGCATTCCGTCGATGAGCGCGGGATATGCCGCGGTGAAGCGGCAGGACCTGCCGGTGGCGACGACGGCGCTGAATATCGTGCAGAGGCTGGGGGGGCCGATCTGGACGACGCTGTGCGCGATGACCCTGGGCGGGCGGGCATCCGCCAGCCCGTTCATGACGTCGCGGCTCTTTGTCATGGCGTTCGGTCTGTTGTGCGTGCTGCATGCGGTGCTGTTCCTCACAACCCGCTTGCTGCCGGTGCGGCTGGCCGGGAGAGGGACAGGCGCCGGGCCGATCGGTCCGGATAGTCCACGCGGTTCCTGACGAGTGCAGGATTGATGCGATCTTCTGCTATTCACCCGCCATGTTTCCGTTTATTTTACATCCGTTTGGAATATAATTTAATTATAAACGCCAGGCGTTTCGAATTGACGAAAATTATCCCGCATCTCTAAGTTGACAGAGTCGGCATAAGATTTGCGGGTGAAACAAAATGCGCGGAACCGTTCTTGATTATGACCCCAGAAATGGAGAAGGCTTGATCAGCGGGGACGATAATAATCGATACACATTCAAGGGAACGAGCGTAAGATCCGATTTTTCTTCCTTGAAGAAAGGCGCGAAAGTCGATTTCGATCAGAGCAATGGCGAGGCGCTCTCGATATTCGTCATGCCTGATCCGCCGGTGGGCAGCATCAATATAGATATCAATACGTCAGGGGAAAAGTCGAAGGTCGTCGCGGGCCTGCTGGCGTTTTTTCTGGGCGGGTTCGGTATCCATAAATTCTATCTGGGGTACAACAAGGCCGGTATCGTAATGCTTCTTGTTACGATGTTCGGCTTTATCTTTTTTGGGATACCGGGTGCGGTTATCTGGCTGATAGCCTTTATCGAGGGCATTATTTACATCTCGAAGTCCGATCAGGATTTCTACGAGACGTATGTTGCCCATCAGAAAGAATGGTTCTGAGCGGAGGCGCTCGGCCCCCCCCTGACCGGGGTCGCTCATGGGGGAGGCGCGACGCAGGCAAGGTGAAGGCGGTCAGGATCCTTTCGGTTGGGATGGCCTGAAAAGCAGGATGGCGACGAGCATCATCAGATACTGCGTGCTGATGCCCGGAACGCTGAACATGACGCCGTTATCTCCTCCGTTGAGCCAGGCGGGGCCGTCGACAAGCAGGTGCACGATCTGGAACGGGCTGTCGTCGGCATGTGGATCGGGCGAGCCGAGGATGATGTCGGAGAAATCGGCGACGGCATGGGCGCCGACACCCAGCCAGAGAGAGAAGGTGACACGGCGAAGGCCGCACAATACGAGCCCGGACAGAAACAGCAGGATAATTTCGACGATATTTTCCCCCTGATTCGCCAGATGGCACAGGGCAAAGACCAGGGACGTTATGAAAGCGGCCGGCCACCAGCCGATGCCGTCTTCGAGCCGCCGCTGCGGATAACCACGGAACCACAATTCTTCCGTAAAGCCGACGGCGGCGAGCGTGAGGGCCGAGAGCAGGATGATGCTGATCGTGACCGGGCCGCTCCATATCAGGCCGGTAAAGCGCAAGCCGCCGAAGAGATATTCGAATGCCGCCAATATCAGGGCACCGACAAGCGATAATCCGCAGCCCTGCGCGATGCGGACGAAGGCCGTCCGGTTAAGGGGAAAACCGCAGAAGGCAGCGTCCCTGTGTTCGATCGCGGCGAAAGCCGCGGTGACGCAGCAGATCAGAAACAGGAGGAAAAGCTCGCTCAGGCACATGTTGCCCAGCTTTGCGATGGCGTGTGCGGCAGGGTCCGAACCAGGCATGTCGGCAAGTCGGGCAAAGCCCGGCAGGTGGATATATCTGAGCACCAGAAACGAAAGAATAAAATATCCCGCAACCGGAGTAACAGTCGATAGGGCGTTGCGCGGAGAAAAGGACATGATGAATCCGAGAATCAATTATTCCATATGAGTGTCGTTCTGTTTCTTGTGACAAGCAAGGCGCGCCCGATAACGAATGGGTTTCCAAAGGGCTTTGCCCTTTGGTGGGTCAAGGGCAAAGTCCTTGCCGCTACCCTCAGCCCGGCGCGTTGCCGTAGCGGCGATAGACCAGGGGCGGCGGTGTCTCGGGCAGGTCGGCCAGGATCTTGCTGATCCGGGCATGGTCGGGCGAGCGGGTGCAGACCGGGTCGGTGGCCGCGGCATCACCCAGCAGGGCCAGGGCCTGGCAGCGGCAGCCGCCCCAATCCTGTTCCCGCAGGTCGCAGCCGCGACAGGGTTCGGGCATCCAGTCCGTGCCGCGAAACAGGCGGAAGAGCGGCGCGTCGGCCCAGATTGCTGCCAGGCTGTCGGTGCGGACGTCGGGGATGGGTACACTCTTGATTGTCTCGGCGGCATGGCAGGGCAGGACGTGCCCGATGGGCGAGACATTGACGAAGCGCCGCCCCCAGCCGCCCATGCAGGGCTTGGGCTGGTCGGCGTAATAATCGGGGGTGACGTAGTCGATCGCGAGCTTGCCGGCCAGCCGCGTGCGGGCCTCTTCCACCGCCCGGGTCGCTTCTTCAAGCTGGGCGCGGCTGGGCATCAGGGCGGCGCGGTTCACCAGCCCCCAGCCGTAATATTGGGTGTGGGCGATTTCGGCCCGGCGCGCGCCCAGTTCCACCGCCAGGTCCAGCATGCGGCCGATACGGCTGACATTGCCGCGATGGATGACGAAATTCGTCGTCAGCGGCGTGCCCTCGGCCACGATCAGGCGTGCGGCCGCCAGTTTCTTCGCCTGCGCGCCCGGCATGCCGCCCATGGTCTCGGCCGGGGCGGTATCGACGTCCTGGAACGAGAGCTGCACATGGTCCAGCCCGGCCTCGGCCAGTTGCGCCAGGGTGGCTTCGGTCAGCAGCACGCCGGAGGTGATGAGGTTGCTGTACAGTCCCAGCGAGGCTGCGTGACGCACCAGTTGCGGCAGGTCGCGGCGGGCCATCGGCTCGCCGCCCGAAAAATGGACCTGCAGCACGCCCAGTTCCGCCGCCTGGTCCAGCACGCGGAGCCAGTCTTCCGTCGCCAGCTCGTTTTCCCGCCCGTCCAGTGCCAGCGGGTTGGAGCAGTACGGGCATTGCAGCGGACAGCGGTGCGTCAGCTCGGCCAGCAGGCTCATCGGTGGCAGGACGGGGGCGTTGGTCATGCGGTCAGTACCTGCCGCTGGGCCAGGCTGGCGATCATCTCCAGCACGTCATGGGCGATGACCGGGCGGGGGGCGGCGAACCGTTCGGCCAGGATGTCGATGATGGCGGCGACCGGCCGCGTGCCGTCCACCAGGCGCAGGATCTCGGCGGCGATCGGGTCGGCGATGAAGGCGCGTTCCGGCGCCTGGATCACCCACTGGTCGCGCACCCGGTCGTGCTGCAAGCGGGTCCCGCGCAGGAAGCGCACGACACTGTCTTCGGCGACCGGCGGGGTGGGGGTGTCGGTCATGCGGGTTCGGGCGTGAAGGCGCCGGGCGGGATGCGGCCGGGGACGACATAGGCGTAATCCAGCGCGTCCAGCATCGACCACAGCACGGCGCATTTGAAGGTCAGCGCGTCCAGCACCGCTTTCTGCTCGGCAATGGTGCGGGCATGTTCGCGGACATAGGCCAGGGCGAAGTCGGAATCGCGCGGGGCCTGGGTCAGCCGGGGCTGGAAATAGGCCAGCGTTTCCGGGGTGACGAAATCATAATGGTGCAGCATGCCCGCCACGCGCTCGCTGATGATGGTGGGCGAGAACAGTTCGGTCAGCGATGAGGCGATGGCTTCCAGGATCGAGCGGTCGCGCACGAAATCGACATAGGCATCGACCGCGAAGCGCGTGGCGGGCAGCAGCCCTTCCAGCGACTCGACATAGGCGCGGTCCAGCCCCACGCCGTCGGTGAGCTTCAGCCAGCGGGCCACGCCGCCGGTGCCCGGGGCGTCGCCGTCATGATCGACCAGCCGCCGCCGCCATTCGCGGCGCAGCTCCGCCGTCGGCAGCCGGGCCAGCAGGGTCGCGTCCTTGGCGGGGATGCGGCACTGGTAATAATAGCGGTTCAGCGCCCAGGCCTGGACCTGGCCCTTCGTCAGGCGGCCGTCATGCAGCGCCCGGTGGAACGGGTGCAGATTGTGGTAGCGCTCGGCGCCGATGGCGCGCAGCGCGGCCTCCAGTTCGTCAGGGGAGAGTGGAAGGCCCGTCATACCGTCATCCTCATACCGTCGAAGGCCACGTCCCATCCCGCCGCGCGGGCTGCCGCGCGCTCGGGGCTGTCGGCCAGCAGGACGGGGTTGGAATTGTTGATGTGGATCAGGATCCTGTGCCCGATCTCCAGATCGGCCAGCGCGCTGATCGTGCCGTCCGTGCCGCTGACCGACATATGGCCCATGCGCTGCCCGGTCTTCTGCCCCACGCCTGCGCGCAGCATCTCGTCGTCGGTCCAGAGCGTGCCGTCGAAGAACACGATATCCGCCCCCCGCAGGCGTGCCCGCAGCGCGTCGGTCATGCGCGCACAGCCGGGAATGAAGAAGACATGGCGTGTGCCGTCGGTGATCGCCAGCCCCACGGTTTCGCCATTCTCGACGATGGCGGCGGGGTCGGGGCCGGTTTCGGCATAGAGCGGCACCTTGCCCGGCACCGCGAAGGGGGTGATCGTCAGCCCGGCCGGCTTTCCATTGGGCAGGGTCAGCGCATGGGGCGCGTCCAGCGCCAGGGCCAGGCGCGGCACGATGGCGCGGTCCAGTGCCTCGAAGATCGGGTTGGCGTCCAGCAGGTCCAGCACCGGGCGCGTGCCCAGCAGGGCGAAGGGCTGGCGTTCGCGCAGGGTCAGCAGGCCGGTCACGGTATCGACCTCGCCCCCGGTCAGGATCACCCCGGCGATGGGGGTGGAGCGCAGGCCCTCATGCGGGTGCAGCGCCGGCGTCTGGCCGATCTGCGTGCGCAGGTCCGGGGAGGCATTGACGACGAACCAGTGGGCGCCATCGCCGCTGATGGCGATCGAGGCCTGGGTCCGGGGCAGGGCGTCGGGGTCGCCCGATCGGGCGCGCCGGCATCCGGGTGCGTTGGAATTCCATTGCGGAAAGCCGCCGCCAGCGGCCGCGCCGAGAACGATGATGTCGATCATGGCGCAGATATCTAGAACAGAAACGCCGCCCGCACGAGGCTGGGCGGCGTCTCGTGCGGCTTATTTCTTCTGGCCGCAGACGTAGCTGTTGATTTCCGCGCCCAGCGGAACTTCGGTGATCTTCGGAGCAGTCCAGGCCATGTGATCCTCCATCATTCAGGTCATGAAGGCGGGGCTCCCGCTTTCAAGGTGGATGTGACGCCCGATGGCGCCGGCTTTCAAGTCTTGATCACGGCATTTTCCGGACCATTGCCGTCGGGATCACTCACGTTTCTGTGAATTCAGGCGGCCGAAGAGGACCCCCCATGCGCCGCGCCCGACGCGCGGCACCAATGCTGATACGCGTTATGCCTTGCGTCGGCGCGGGCGGGGGACTACGCCACCTCCCATGGCGGTTGGGACGGGTCCTGTCCGCCGGTTGCCGTTGGCGAGGCTGGGGCATGCAGTTGGCTCCCGAGAGCGAAGAAGCCGATACGTTCGAGGCGCGCCAGCAGCAGCGGGCCAGAGAGGTCGTGCGCCGCAGCCGCTTTAGCGCGCAGACGATCTGCCTGCTGATCCTGACGGTGCTGGCGGTCTTCTACACATTGTATTTCGCGGCGGCGATCATCTTGCCGATCGTGCTGGCGCTGGTTGCCAACCTGCTTCTGTCCGCGCCGATGCGCGTGCTGCATGCACGGTTGCGGCTGCCCAAGACGCTGGCGGCGCTGTTCCTGATCCTGTGCCTGTTCGGGGTGGTGGGGGCGATCGGCACCGCCATTTCGGTGCCCGCCGCCGGCTGGATCAGCCGTGCGCCGCAGACCATGGCCGCGATCCAGACCCATATGGCGGTCCTGGGCGGGCCGCTGCGGATGATCCAGGCCGCCAACGAACGGATCGAGAACTTCCTGGCCGTGGTCAGCGGCCGGAGCGGCCATGGCGGTGGGCACGTCGCGCTGCTGGCGCCGTCCGCGCCGTCGGCCGAAGGGGGGCTGGGCACCTTTGGTTCCAGCGTGCTGCTGGGGACGCGGGCGTTCGTGGGCCAGCTCTTCACCATGATGCTGATGCTGTTCTTCCTGCTGGCGCAGGGCGACAGCCTGCTGCGGCGCTTCGTGGAGATCATGCCGACCTTCGCCGACAAGCGCCGCGCGGTGCAGATCGCCTACCAGATCGAACGCAACGTCTCGCTGTACCTGACGACGATCACGATCATCAACGTGCTGGTCGGGCTGGCGAACATGCTGCAATGCTGGGCGTTCGGCCTACCCAACCCGCTGCTGTGGGGCGTGCTGGCCTTTCTGCTGAACTACATCCCCATCATCGGCCCGCTGACCGGGATCGTGATCTATTTCGTCATCAGCCTGTTCGTCTTTCCCTCGGTCCTTCAGGCGCTGCTGCCGCCGATGGTCTATCTGTGCATCCATCTGATGGAAGGCGAGACGATCACCCCGATGGTCCTGGCCCGGCGCTTCACGCTCAATCCGGTGCTGGTCATGGGGTCGCTGATGTTCTGGGACTGGCTGTGGGGGGTCTGGGGGGCCTTCCTGTCGGTGCCGATGCTCGCGGTCTTCAAGATCATCTGCGACCATGTCGAGGTGCTGACGCCGATCGGCCACATCGTGGGCGGCCCCACGCGCGGCCCGAAGGCGCATCCGCCCGCCGTCGTTGCCGAGCCAAGCCATGAGGTGGAGTAGGAGCCGCGCCTAAGCTTTTCAGCTTTCTCCTGCGGCCAGGGCTTCCAGTCGCTCCATCGCGGTGATGCGCACGGTGTGGCCTTTGCCGATCGCGATCAGCCGTTCGGTGCGCATCCAGCTCAGTGTCCGGCTCACGGTCTCGATCGTCAGGCCCAGATAATCGGCCATGTCCGACCGGGTCATCGGCAGCGGCACGTCCTCGGCCGGGTCCCGGGCCTCGCGCATGCGTTCCAGCAGGAAGCTGGCCACCCGCTCGCGCGCCGTCTTGCGGCCCAGCAGCAGCATCTGGTTCTGCGCCGCCACCAGCTCGTTCGACGCTTCCGCCAGCAACCGGCGTTCCAGGCGGGGGAAATCGTCCATCAGCTGCCGCATGCGCGGCCGCGAAAACCGGCACAGCCGCACCGTGTCGATCGCCTCGGCACCGAAGGCGTACTGGTCCGACACCGCAAGGCCCAGGAAATGCCCGGTGGTGGCGAAGCCCGTGATCTGCCGCCGCCCGTCGGGCAGCGCCTTGAACAGTTTCACGCTGCCCGAGGTGATATTGTAGAAATCGGTAGCCGGGGCGCCTTCCTCGATGAAGGTGCGGCCGGGCAGGGCCAGCGTCTCGACCGCCGTTTCGGCCAGCCGGGCGATGTCGTCATCGTCGATGACGCTGCATATGCTCTGGGCCCGGATGCCGCAGGTCAGGCAATAGCCGGGCTGCCGGTGGGCTCCGGCCAGGATCAGGCGGCGCGGGCGGGCATCGCGCCGGCAGGTGGTCTGGTCAGACATATCGTCCGGGTTCCTCCCGGTTCAGGCCCGCCGGAGAGCGGGCCGGTCGTTTCGGCGCAGGCGGCCATCCGTCCGCTCGGGCCGAACATAGGACAGAATGCGGGCTGAATTGATCTGAATCAATGTCTTTTACTGCATCGGACCCAAGCGTGCAGGCATGGATGGCCCCAGCCGCTCCCGATCATGAACCCTGACACCGGCTTTGTCGTCGGTCTTCTGCGGCCCGAGGACGTCGCGCTGGCCTATCCGCTGGTGCGCACGGCCTATCCCGCGATGGCACGCGGAACGTGGATGCGCCTGGCGCGGCGTGCCATGCGCACGGGCCCGCACGGCCGGCAGGGCATCCTCGTGGCGCGCCACGGCCCCGCCTGCCGGCCGTGCGGACTGATATCCTTTCGCTGCGATCCTGATATGCGCCACGGGCGGGTCCTGACGGCGGAGCATTTCGTCGCGCTGACCTTCGGCGAGGTCGGGTCGGTGCTGGAGGCCTTTCTGCCCGCATTGGAAAATATGGCGTGCAAGGCCGGGTGCGGCGGCGCGCGCGTCATTCTGCCGGGGGACCAGCCTGCCCTTCTGGCACGTCTGGCGACGCGGGGGCGGGATATGACCCACCCGATGTCGTTTCGGACGCTGATCGAGATATCGCAGAATATGGCTTGATTTATGTCAAGGCGATGACAGGCGGTGCGTGATCAATGCACGCCACACGATGTGATTCATCGCTGAAAGTTGAAAGGCGTACACGATGAAATTGACCCGTAGCCTCGTCGTCCCGGCCCTGGCCGGCCTGTTGGCGCTGGTGCCGGGCGCGGGACGTGCCCAGACGGCGACGCCGTCGGCCTATGTCAATGCGCCTGTCACCTCCGATGCCGTCCCGCCGCCGCCCTCGCGCGGCAGCCATTGCGGCCTGTTCGAGACCTGCGCCAGCACGAAGATCGGCCTGGGTAAAGGCGATTTCCTGATCCGCCTGTCCGCGCTGGGCGTGCTGCCCGAAGACCGCGACAGCAAGCTGTGGATCAACAACGCGGCGGTGCCGGGCCGGATCAAGACCACGCGCCAGGTCACGCCGGAACTGACGTTCGAATATTTCTTCACCGACAATCTGTCGGTGGACCTGATCGCCGCCAGTTCGCGGCATGAGGTTGCGGCCGAGGGCGTCGGCGGGGCGGCCCATGTCGATGTCGGCAGCGCCTGGGTGCTGCCGCCCACCGTGACCTTGGCGTGGCATTTCCGGCCGCACAAGCGCTTCAACCCCTATGTGGGTGTCGGCGGCACGATGGCCTGGTTCCACAATGTCTCGCCGGCCGGCGGCCTGGTGCAGAAGCTGAATGTCGGCTTTACCGGTGGCCCGTCGGTCAATGCGGGCTTCGATTATCAGCTGGTGGGCAACTGGTTCTTCAATTTCGACGTCAAGCAGATGTTCATGCGGATGCATGCCTGGGCCAATGACCGCGGCACCAGCAGCCCCTTCATCAAGGCGCATGACTCGCTCGACCCGACCGTGGTTGGCGCCGGTATCGAATACCGGTTCTGACCCTGATGGACGGATTGCCTCCTCCCGACGTTCTGGTTCGGTATGGGGGCAATCTGCCGCGCTATACCAGCTACCCGACCGCCGCGCAGTTTGACGCCACGGTCGGCGCCGCCGAAGCCGATGCATGGCTTCGGGCGGTTCCGGCGGGCACGCCGGTCTCGCTTTACCTGCATGTCCCGTTCTGCGACGTGCTGTGCCTGTTCTGCGGGTGCAACACCTCGGTGGTACGCGATGCCGACCTTCGGGCCGGCTATGCCCGACTGCTGATCGACGAATTGCAACGGGTGGCGGCGCGGCTCGGCCCCGGTCGTCCGGTCCGGCATGTGCAGTGGGGCGGCGGTACGCCGACGACCCTGCCGCCCGCGAGCATGCGCGCGGTGATGGAGACGATCCGTCGCCTGTTCGCCGTGGAGGCGGACGCCGAAATCGCGATCGAACTCGATCCCCGTTTCCTGCCGGCCGACTATCCGCCGCTGCTGGGTGCGCTGGGATTCAACCGGGCCAGTCTCGGGGTCCAGGATCTCGATCCGGCCGTGCAGGCGGCCAGCGGCCGGATACAGAGCCTGGAACAGACCGAGGATTGCGTGCGCCGGATGCGTGCGGCCGGGATCGGCTCGATCAATGTCGACCTGATCTACGGCCTGCCCTACCAGACGGTCGAAGGGGCGGGCGACACCGCGCGGACGGTCGCGGACATGTTGCGGCCGGACCGGCTGGCGGTGTTCGGCTATGCCCATGTGCCGTGGAAGCAGAAGCGCCAGGTCCTGCTGCCCGAAGGCGCGCTGCCGCCGCCGGCCGAGCGGCTGGCCCAGCGGGCGCGCATCGATGCGGCCCTGCGGCGTGCCGGATATCGCGCCATCGGGCTGGACCATTACGCCTTGCCGGGTGATGCGCTGTGCCATGCCGCCGAAAGCGGGACGCTGCGCCGCAATTTCCAGGGCTATACGGTCGATCCCGCGCCGGTGCTGGTCGGTATCGGCGCCTCGGCGATTTCCAGCTTTCCCCAGGGCATGACGCAGAACGTGCCGGCGCAGGCATTTTACGCACGGGCGATGGAAGCCGCGCCCGACAGCCTGCCGGCGGTGCGCGGCGTGTGCCGGAGCGATGACGACCGGCTGCGGGGCGCGGTGATCGAACGGCTGATGTGCGACCTGCGGGTGGACCCGGTGGCCATGGGCCTGTGCCACGGTGTCCCGGCCTCCTGGTACGACAGCGCATGGCCGGCCCTGCGCCAGGCCGAGGCGGACGGGCTGGTGGTGCTGGACGGTTCCCTGATCCGCGTGACCGAGGAGGGGCGCCCCTTCCTGCGCAATATCGCGGCGATGTTCGATGGGCATCATGCGCCCGCCGGCGTCAAGCGCCATGCCGGCGCGCTGTAGGCCTGCCGGGGTGGACATGAGCGGTGCCGTGCCCAATCAGGCGTCCGTGTCGGTACGGGGGGCGCAGGCCCGGGCGTGGCCGTTCGCGCACTGGCTGCTGGACGACGTTCTGCCGCCATCGGCCCGTGCCGCGCTGCTGGCCTGGGACCCGGGGGCGGACGCCCATGGCGGCGATACCGGCGGCCGGCGCGATGCCCGCAATGGCCGGCGCGTCTTCGTCACGCCCCGGACGCGCCGCGATCCGGGCCTGGACCTGCTGGCCCGCATGTTCGACGCGGCGGAGGCCCGGGACGCCATTGCCGCGTGCTGCGGCGCCCGGCTGGCCGGCACCGCGCTGCGGCTGGAACTGTGCCTGGACACGGACGGATTCTGGCTGGAACCGCATACCGATATCGGGGCCAAGAAGCTGACCCTGCTGGTTTCACTTTCCACCGGCCCTGGGGCGGCGGACTGGGGCACGGACCTGATGACGGCGGATGGCAGGCCGGTCGCGCGGGCCAGCGGCGTGTTCAATTCCGGCCTGATGTTCGTGCCCGGCGAGGAAAGCTGGCATGGGTTCGTGCGCCGGCCGATCCTGGGCCTGCGCCGGTCGCTGATCGTCAATTTCGTCTCGTCCGAATGGCGTGCGACCGGGGAACTGGCGTTCGGCCCCGGGGGCTGACCGGTCCGCCGGTTTTGCGTTCCGGCCCCGTTCGGTTCTAGGAAGGCATAAATCTTCCACCCAGGCCGTGGCGTTCATGGCGCAGCAACTGCAGGACGAGGCGAGAAAGGCAATGACCGAACACGCGCGCGAGACGATGGAATTCGATATTGTCATTGTCGGTGGCGGCCCGTCCGGTCTGGCGGCGGCGATCCGCCTGCGGCAGATCCTGCCGCAGGCCACGGTGTGCCTGATCGAGAAGGGCAGCGAGATCGGGGCCCATATCCTCTCCGGCGCGGTGATCGAACCGCGCGCGCTGGACGAATTGCTGCCCGACTGGCGCGAAACGGGCGCCCCGCTGAATACGCCGGTGACGGAAGAGGCGATGCTCTTCCTGACCGAAAGCCGGGGTTATGCCGTGCCGATGCTGGACCGGGTGATGCCGCACATGCGCAACCACGGCAATTACATCGTCAGCCTGGGCGATGTCTGCCGCTGGCTGGCCGCGCGGGCCGAGGAGATGGGGGTGGAGATCTACCCCGGCTTCGCCGGCGCGGATGTGCTGGTCGAGGACGGGCGCGTCGTGGGCGTGGTGACGGGTGACATGGGCATCGGCCGCGATGGCGAGCCCGGCCCGAACTACGCGCCGGGCATGGAGCTGCGCGCGAAATATACCCTGTTCGCCGAAGGGTGCCGGGGCTCGCTGACCAAGCGGCTGATGGCGATGTACAATCTGCGCAAGGGCGTGGACCCGCAGACTTACGGGCTGGGCATCAAGGAATTGTGGGAGGTCCCGGCCGAACAGCACCGTCCCGGCCTGGTGCAGCACAGTTTCGGCTGGCCGCTGGACAACCGGACCTATGGCGGCGCCTGGATGTATCATTTCGGCGAGAACCTGGTCTCGTACGGCTTCGTGGTCGGGCTGGACTATCCCAACACCTGGCTGTCGCCGTTCGACGAGATGCAGCGCCTGAAGCTGCACCCGTCCTTCCGCGGCACGTTCGAGGGGGGGCGCCGCATCGCCTATGGCGCGCGGGCGCTGTCGGAAGGCGGCATCCAGTCGATCCCGCGCCTGACCTTCCCCGGCGGTGCGCTGATCGGCGATACGGCCGGCTTCCTCAACGTGCCCAAGATCAAGGGCACCCATACCGCGATGAAGTCCGGCATGCTGGCGGCCGAGGCGGTGGCCGAGGCGGTGGCCGAGGCGATGGAGGGCGGCCGGGTCGAGCCGACATCCTATACCGCACGGGTGCGCAAATCCTGGCTGTGGGAGGAACTGCGCGCGGTCCGCAATGTCCGCCCCGCTTTCTCGCGCTTCGGCATGAAGGGTGGCGCCCTCTATTCGGGCATCGACGCCATGCTGCTGCGGGGTCGGGCACCGTGGACCCTGCATCACCGCCATACGGATAACGAGGTCCTGGAATCGGCCAGCGTGTCGCCGCCGATCGCCTATCCCAAGCCGGACGGCAAGATCACGTTCGACAAGCTGTCCTCGGTCTTCCTGTCCGCGACCAATCACGAGGAAGACCAGCCCGTTCACCTGAAGCTGCGCAGCGACGCGCTGTGGAAGACGGTGAACTGGGATGTGTTCCGCGCCCCCGAGAGCCGCTACTGCCCGGCCGGGGTCTATGAAGTGGCGGATGCCGAGACCGCGCCGCGCCTGCAGATCAACGCCCAGAACTGCGTGCATTGCAAAACGTGCGACATCAAGGACCCGGTGCAGAACATCGACTGGGCGACGCCCGAGGGCGCCGGCGGCCCGAACTATCCCGGTGGGATGTGATTTTCCGGCGAAATGGGCTATTGGGGGCGCCCTCCTTGGGGTGAGTGCTCCACATTCCCGCTGACAGACAGGCGAAGAGGTCCATGAAGGTTCTTGTTCCCGTAAAGCGCGTGATCGATTTCAACATCAAGCCGCGCGTGAAGGCGGACGGCACGGGTGTCGAGACCGCCGGTGTGAAGATGTCGATGAATCCGTTCGACGAAATCGCGGTCGAGGAAGCCGTGCGTCTGAAGGAAAAGGGCATCGCGACCGAAGTGGTGGCGGTGTCGGTCGGCGTGCAGCAGGCGCAGGACACACTGCGCACCGCGATGGCGATGGGGGCGGATCGCGCGATCCTGGTCCTGACCGATGTGGCGGTGGAACCGCTGGGCGTCGCCAAGATCCTCAAGGCGCTGGTGGCCAAGGAAAGCCCGGACCTGGTGCTGCTGGGCAAGCAGGCGATCGACGACGACATGAACGCCACCGGCCAGATGCTGGCCGGTCTGCTGGGCTGGGCCCAGGGGACGTTCGCCAGCAAGATCGAGATCGCGGACGGCAAGGCGACCGTGACGCGCGAGATCGATGGCGGGCTGGAGACGCTGACCCTGGCGCTGCCGGCCATCGTGACGGCCGACCTGCGCCTGAACGAGCCGCGCTATGCCTCGCTGCCCAATATCATGAAGGCGCGCAAGAAGCCGCTGGAGACGATCGCCCCCGCCGATCTGGGCGTGGATGTGACGCCGCGCCTGACCATTGTCTCGGTGGCCGAGCCGCCGGCGCGCCAGCAGGGCATCAAGGTCGAATCCGCCGCCGATCTGGTGGCGCGTCTGCGCAACGAAGCGAAGGTGATCTGATCATGGCCGTACTCGTTTTCCTGGATCATGAGTCCGGAATCATCCGCCAGGCGTCGCGTTCGGCCGTGACCGCCGCACGCGCGCTGGGCGAGGTGCATGCGCTGGTGACGGGCGACGCTTCGGTGGCCGAGGCGGCGGCGCGGATTGACGGCGTGGCCAAGGTGTTGCGCGCGGCCGGTGCCGCGGCCGCCCATGAACTGGCCGAGCCGCTGGCGGCGGTGATCGCCGACCTCGCCCCCGCCTACAGCCACATCGTCGCGGCCTCCGGCGCCAGCGGCAAGAACGTGCTGCCGCGTGCCGCCGCCCTGCTGGATGTGCAGCCGATCCCCGACGTGGTGTCGATCGTCGATGCCGACACGTTCGTGCGCCCGATCTATGCCGGCAGCGCGCTGGCGACGGTGAAGTCGTCGGATGCGAAGAAGGTGCTGACGGTGCGTGCCTCGTCCTTCGATCCGGCCCCGGCCGAGGGTGGCGCGGCCCCGATCGAGCAGGTGACGGTGCCGGAAGGGCCGGCGCTGTCGGAATTCGTCTCGATCGCGCTGTCGCAGTCCGAGCGTCCCGAGCTGGAATCGGCGCGGGTGATCGTCTCGGGTGGTCGCGGCATGCAGAACGAGGAAAACTTCAAGCTGCTGAACCCCCTGGCCGACAGGCTGGGGGCGGCCATCGGTGCTTCGCGCGCCGCTGTCGATGCCGGCTTCGTGCCCAACGATTACCAGGTCGGGCAGACCGGCAAGATCGTGGCGCCGGAACTGTATATCGCCGTCGGCATTTCCGGCGCGATCCAGCATCTGGCCGGCATGAAGGACAGCAAAATCATCGTCGCGATCAACAAGGACCCCGAGGCCCCGATCTTCCAGGTGGCCGATTACGGGCTGGTCGGCGATCTGTTCGACATCCTGCCGCAGGTCGAAGCCGCGCTGGACAAGGCGGGCTGATATTCCGGGCCCTGCCCGTCCCTCACTCTGGTTTTTTTAGCTTTTTTCAGCGGCCCGTTTGTCCCTGACAGTTCATTCCATGAATTGCGGGGACGGACGGGCCGTTCGTTTATTGATCGGGATAGAATGAATGCGTCAGGGAGTTGCCTGACACCGCCAGTTTCTGGGGCTCGCGGGAGGGAAATAGCGTCCGGATTTCCTGATGTCAGGGCCTTTCGCGCGACAGATCGTTTTTTATTTGAAACGATATGGGCGAATAAAGATAATATTTTCCGTCGAGAGGTTGCGAGCGTACAAAGGACAGAACGCCTGATGCCCGGTCATTCGAATCGTTTGTGGAACAGCCTGTCCACGCGCATTGTCCTGATGTGCGGCCTTGCCTTCATCGTCATCCAGGCGATGGCCGTGACGATCTCGGCCGGAATGATGAAGTCCCAGGTCGAAAAAAGCGTCTTTTCGGAGGCTGTCGCGCAGAGCCGGATCCTGGTGGACCAGATCGTGCTGCGCATGTCCGAGCAGAATGCCATCGTCCGCAGTACGGCCGCGTCGATCGAGGCCTCTCACAAGGCCGGGACCGGCAGCCGGGCGGCGGTCCTCAGCCTGCTCAATGAAAGCGAGACGCGCTTCACCGACAGTTTCGGCATGTGGATGGAGGAAGCGCCCTCGGGCTTCGATGGTCGCAGGGACCCGCAGGCGATCGGCAGCAATGCGAACGGGATCTTCTTTCCCTATTTTACCCGGAGGGCCGACAGGACGATTGCATACCATGCCATCAAGGACCAGTACGACCATCCCTGGTACACATTGCCGATGGCGCGGGGGAGCGGCATCCTGACCGCCCCCTATGTGGCGGAGAGCAACCATGTGGAAATGGTCTCCTTCGCCTATCCCGTGGTCTTCGACGGCAAGAAGATCGGGGTGACCGGCATCGATACGCCGCTCGACTGGATCGTCACCCTGCTGGGCAATGCGCATATATTCGGCAGCAGGAACATCGCGCTGCTCTCCGACGACATGCTCTGGATCGCGAACCCGGACGAGACGCTGCTGATGCAGCCTTATCAGGGAGAAGGGAAAGACGCGCTGTCCGGGGCGATCCAGGACCGCAAGGTCCGGATCCTGCGTGGTTTCCTGGGCGGCACGCAGGAACGTATCCTGATCCCCTTCGTGATCCCGGGCTTCGACAATGTCTGGACCCTGGTCGTCGATGTGCCCGTATCCGCCCTGACGACGCCGGTGCGTGACAATGTCGTCGCACTCGTGACGTCGGGTCTGGTCTTCATGGTGCTGGCGGTGCTGGTCGTCTATCTCATCTCCGGACGGCTGATCAAGAAACCGTTCGGCGGCCTGCTGGCCTCGGTCTCCGACCTCAGCGGCGGCAGATATGATGGCAGGATTTCGGGGACGGACCGTCACGATGAAATCGGCATGGTGGCCCATGGCCTGGAAGGCTTCCGCGCCTCGCTGCTGCAGGCCAGGCTGACCGAAGCGGAAGCGGCGGAGGCCCGGCGCCGGCATGAGCAGCTGGAACGGAAGACCCGGCAGGAAGAGGAACTGAAGCTGCGGAGCATCGACAAGGTCGTCAGGACGATGGGCGCGGGCCTGGACAGGCTGGCAAAGGGCGACCTGTCCTTCGAACTGGATGATTGCCTGTCAGCCGAATTCGAGCCGCTGCGGCGGAATTTCAATCAGTCCGTCCGTCAGCTCGCCGATGCGCTGTCCGATATTGCCATGTCGGGCCAGGTCATCCGCAAGGGCATGGCAGAGGTTGCGTCCGACGCGGGAAACCTGGCCCAGCGCGCCGAGCAGCAGGCCGCCTCGCTCGAGCAGACCGCCGCCGCCGTCAACGAGATTACGCAGAGCGTCAGCAGCTCGACCACGCAGATCGGCGATGCGCAGAAAGTGGGCCTGCTGGCGCGCGGTTCCGCCACCGCGTCCTCGGACATCATGCGCCAGACCCAGGAGGCGATGCAGCGGATCGAGGACAATGCGAAACAGATCGTCTCGATTGTCGAGGCGATCGACGGCATCGCGTTCCAGACGAATATCCTGGCGCTCAACGCGGCTGTCGAGGCGGCCAGGGCCGGAGATGCCGGTCGTGGCTTCGCGGTCGTCGCCAGCGAAGTCCGGGCCCTTGCCCTGCGATGCACCGAGGCGGCGCGGGACATCAATGTGCTGGTCAGGAAGACCGGATCGGATATCAAGACCGGCGCGCAGCGGGTCGGCGATACCGGGACGGCGTTGAAGGATATCTCGGTCTTCATCGACCGGATCAGCGACAATCTGAACCAGATCCTGGTGTCGGCACAGGAGCAATCCGCCACCCTGTCGGAGATCAATATCGCGGTCGGCACCATGGACCAGGCGACCCAGCAGAACGCCGCCGTGGCCGACCATTCCCGCGCCGCATCGCGCCGCCTGACGGGCGAGACGGAAAAGCTGGCGAACCATGTCAACCGGTTCCTGCTGCCCGGACGCAGCGCCGGGGTGGAACGCCGGCTGCGCACGCGCGCCTGAAAACCGGCGAGTGGGCCGGGGCGCCGATCCCGGCCGGCGCCTTCAGTCTTCGCCCAGTACCGCGCGCGCCCGGCGCACGACCGTCTCGTACTCGGTCTGGCTCAGATGGCCTTCGTGGAGCATGGCGCTCGCCCGGGTCAGCGCGTCGCGCGCATGGGCCGCGTCATGGATCGGGTAGCGCCGTCCGGGCAGGGCGAAGGCCTCGTCCGGCAGGGCGTTCCGTTCTTCCTCGGTCAGTCTGGACATCGCTTCGGTCCTTTCCCTCTGTCCCTTCGCCGGTGCGAAGGGTCATGCTCGTGCCGACTGGTCGGCCATGTCGTCGGCGATCTGTTCTTCCTCGTCCAGTTCGTTCAGTTCGGCCATTGCGCTCTTGGCGGTCCGTCCCGGCAGTTCGGCGGCCAGGCCGGGCGCCACCCGTCCGGGCTTGAGGTTGCGTACGACCGAGAAGGCCGTCAGCACGGCCCAGGCGCCGAAGACGACGCTGCCCAGCACCTGCCCCACCTGCACCCCGCAGGGGCCGAAGCGCATGCCGATCCAGACGAACGGAATGGTGCCCAGCGTTGCCCGCCCCCAGTTGAACAGGGTCGAATAGAGCGGGAAGCCCAGATTGTTGAACGCCGTGTTGGCGACGAACAGCATGCCGATGAACAGATAGCCGCCGACGGTCCAGGTGCAGAACAGGCGGATCAGGTCTGCCGTGGCGCCCTGCGCGGCGAAGACCTGGACCACGAGATTTTGCGCCGGCAGGAGAATCGCCCAGGTCAGGGCGACGCAGATCGCCACCAGTTTCAGAGCGGCCACCAGCGTCTGGCGTACCCGGTCCAGATGGCCCGCGCCCTGGTTCTGCGACATGATCGGCCCCACCGAGCCCGTCAGCGCGAAGACGAAGGCGAAAGCGACGGGCACGATCCGGTCGATCGTCGCCTGCCCGGCCACGGCCGCCAGGCCAAACTTGGCCATTGCGTGGGTGACGAACAGGCCGCCGATCGGGGTGGCCAGATTGGTCAGGATCGCCGGCATCGCCACGCCGCCGACCAGTCTGGCGTCGTGCAGGACATAGCGCGTGGACGGCATGGTCAGCAGGTCGTGCTGCCGCACTGCCAGATAGCCCAGAACGGCGACCAGCCCCCGGGACAGGATGGTGCTGATGGCGGCCCCTTCCAGCCCCAGATGCAGCCAGAAGATCAGCAGCGGGTCGAGCATGGCCGAGGCCAGCGCGCCGATCAAAGTGACGTTCATCGATTGTTTGGCGTCGCCGACCGCGCGCAGCAGGCTGGAGCAGCCCATGCCTGCTGCGACAAGCCACAAGGCGGGCGAGACGATGCGGATATACTGGCCGGCCTGTTCCGCTACCTGCCCCGTCGCGCCGAACAGATGCAGGATCGGCGTTGAGAAGAGGGCCGTTGCCAGCCCCAGGGCGACCATGACGATCGTCATGACCAGCAGGAAGGATGAGGCGATGCGCCGCGCCCGGTCATGCCGGCCGGCGCCGATCTGGCGGGCCGTAACCGCGCCCAGCCCGATCGACATGCCGATCGAGACCGCGATCTGGACATAGCCGACCGCGCCGGTAAAGCCGATAGCGGCCGTGAGTGCCGGATCGTTCAGCCGTGAAATATAGAACAGGTTCAGCAGGTCGACGGCGAACACGGCCATCAGCCCGATTGCCCCGGTGCCGGCCATGACCACCACATGGCGCATGATGTCGCCGGAGCAGAAACGGGCGGGACGGCAGGGCCTCACGGGGGCCGCGTCCTTGCCCGGCCCGGCTGCGCGTCCGGCCGCGCCGCCGGTGCCGCGCGCGGCCCTGCCTGAGGGTCCTGGGATCATTGTCCGGATGATAGCCTCTTTCCTGCCGCGCGAAAGCCCGATCATGCATGTGCCGCGCGGACGGTGGCCCGTTGCAGGCACCTGACCATGGCCGAAGATGGTGGCGGAAAGGCGGCGGTCAGGGATGGGCCGGTTCGATGGCCTTCAGGCCGGTCAGGAAGATGCGGACCCAGCGGCGGATATTGGCCTCGATCTCGTCCGGGGTCACCAGGTCGCGGGAATGGAACAGTTCCCCGAGGATCAGCTTGCCCACCGTCATGTTGAACAGGCCGATTCCCAGATCCTCGACATCGTCGATGGGCCAGGTTCCGGCCTGCTGCTGCCGCTCCAGCCACTTCTCGATCTGGTTGCAGTTTCCGCACAGCTCGATGCTCTGCATGATGCGGCGGATCTCGGCGGAATCCCGGATCTCGCCGACGATGGCGCGGACCAGGCACATCCGCTCGGGCGCCAGCACCCGCATCGCGATCGCCATCAGGATATGGACCAGCTCGGCCTCGGGCGTGATGCCGGCCGGGCAATGGACCGCCAGATACTTGATGTCGAACAGCCGCTCGCTGATCAGGGTGCGGAACAGGTCCTCCTTGGACGCAAACATCTGGTAGATCGTCTTCTTGGACATGCCCGACAACTGGGCCAGCTTGTCCATCGACGCGTTATGATAGCCGTGATTGTCCAGAACCTGGCAGGCCGCGTTCAGGATCAGTTCCCGCCGTTCGCCACCTTCCAGCACGGGGGGGCGGCCCGCGCATCGCTTCTCCGGGCACAATTCCTCGGGCTCGCGGGGGCGGGGAAGCACAAGATCCGATGTCGTCGCCCCGGTAACGGGCATTCCGGCAATTCCTTCGTGTCTCGAGGGGGCCCCTGGCTGGGCGAGCATTGACCGGAGTTTAGAAACGAAATAGTTTCCGATCAAGAAAACCACTCGGTTTCCATATGCCGGTACTGCATGGGACGGTTTCGCGAGGCCGCAGGCGTTGCGTTCCCGCTTCCCGGCCAGGGCCGGCGACCTATGTTTCCGCAGGGCTCAATCACGCAATGACGTACCCCCGTCCCCATCGCGCCGTCCTTCTTGCCGCCTGTGCGTCTCTGGCGCTGGCCGGATGCAAGCGCCAGGCAGCGCCCCCCGCCCCCCCCCCGCAGCAGGTCGGTGTCCTGACCCTGCGCGCGGCGCCGTTCAGCGTCACCACCGACCTGCCGGGCCGGACCGAGGCGATCGAGATCGCCCAGGTCCGTCCGCAGGTGAACGGGGTGATCCAGAAGCGCCTGTTCGTCGAAGGCACCGACGTCACGGCGGGCCAGCAGCTCTACCAGATCGACCCGTCGGCCTATCAGGCGACCTATGACGCGGCCAAGGCGCAGCTTCTGCACGCGCAGGCGGCAAAGGTGACCGCCCAGGCGAAGCTGGACCGGTACGGCCCGCTGGTGCGTGCCCATGCCGTCAGCCGGCAGGATTATGACGATGCCCTGGCGGCGGCGCGCGAGGCCGATGCCGACATCGCCCAGGCCCGTGCGAATGTGGAAAGTGCGACGGTCAACCTGAACTATACCCGCGTGCTGGCGCCGATTTCCGGCCGGATCGGCCGGTCGCTGATGACGGTCGGCGCGCTGGCCACGGTTGGGCAGAGCAGCAACCTGTCGATCGTCACCCGGCTGGACCCGATCTATGTGGATGTGAATTTGCCGGCGACAAGGCTGCTGGAACTGCGGCGTGAGCTGGAGCAGGGGCGGCTGCAGCGCGCGGGGCAGGACGCCGCCACTGTTACCCTGACGCTGGAGGATGGCAGCACCTACGAGCAGCCGGGCCGGCTGGAATTCTCGGAAGTGAACGTGGACGAGACGACGGCGACCGTGGTGGTCCGTGCGGTGATGCCGAATGCGGCGCACATGCTGCTGCCCGGCATGTATGTGCATGCACGGCTGGAAGAAGGTGTCGACCCCACGGCGCTGCGCGTGCCGCAGGATGCGGTCACCCGCAATTCGCACGGCGACCCCACGGTCATGGTCGTGAGCGCGGACAACAAGGTCTCCATTCGCGGCATCACGACCGGGCCGGCGGCGGGAAGCGACTGGATCGTCACCGCCGGGCTGAAGCCGGGCGAGCGGGTCGTGGTCAGCGGCCTGCAGAAGATCCACCCCGGAGACACCGTCTCCCCCACCGAGGCGGCTGCCCAGCCCGCCCCGCAGGGCAAGGCGGGATAAGAACCCATGTCGCGCTTCTTCATTGACCGGCCCATCTTCGCATGGGTCATCGGGCTGGTGATCATGCTGGTGGGGGCGGTCTCGGTCTTCCGCCTGCCGATCGCCCAGTATCCTTCCATCGCGCCGCCGCAGATCGCGATCAGCGTGACCTATCCCGGCGCTTCGGCCGAGACGGTGAACAACACCGTGGTGCGGCCGATCCTGCAGCAGATGTACGGGCTGGACCATCTGGAATATGTCTCGGCGCAGTCCTACGCCAGCGGACAGATGGAAATCGACCTGACGTTCGAGCAGGGGACCAATCCCGACATCGCGCAGGTCCAGGTGCAGAACAAGCTGCAGCTTGCCCAGCCGCGCCTGCCCACCGAAGTCACGGCCCAGGGCCTGACCGTTACCAAGGCGGTCAGGAACTTCATGCTGGTGCTGGCCTTCATCTCCACCGACGGCAGCATGTCGGGCTTCGATATCGCCGATTATGTGGCGTCGAACGTGTCCGACCCGATCAGCCGCGTTTCGGGGGTGGGCGACCACACGCTGTTCGGCTCCGAATATGCCATGCGCATCTGGATGGACCCGGGCAAGCTGTTCAAATACGGGTTGACGATCAGCGACGTGCAGACGGCGCTGCAGGAGCAGAACATCCAGATCTCGTCGGGTGAGATCGGCGGCCTGCCGGCCAGCCCGGGCGCGCGGATGGATGCCACCATCATCGGCCCGACCCGCCTGACCTCGCCCGAGGAATTCGGCAACATCCTGCTGCGCGTGGCCCAGGGCGGCTCGCAGGTGCGCATCCGCGATGTCGCACGGGTCGAGCTGGGACCGCAGACCTACAATATCAGTTCGTTCTACAACAACAAGCCGACCGTCGGCATGGCGCTGAAGCTGGCCCCGGGCGCGAACCAGCTGACGACCGAAAGCGCGGTCCGCGCCGAAATGGCGCAGCTCGAGAAATTCTTCCCGCCGGGGCTGAAGGTCGTCTATCCGCTGGATACCGAGCCCTTCATCGTCCTGTCGATCAAGGAAGTCGTCATCACCCTGGCGGAAGCGATCGCGCTGGTCTTTGTGGTGATGCTGATCTTCCTGCAGAATTTCCGCGCGACCCTGATCCCGACCATCGCCGTGCCGGTGGTGCTGCTGGGCACGTTCGGCATCCTCGGGGCGCTGGGGTTCTCGATCAACACGCTGACCATGCTGGCCATGGTGCTGGCGGTGGGCCTGCTGGTCGATGACGCCATTGTGGTGGTCGAGAATGTCGAGCGCGTGATGGCGGAGAAGAAGCTCTCGCCCAGGGAGGCGGCGCGCGTCTCGATGGACGAGATCTCGGGCGCGCTGGTGGGCATCGTGCTGGTGCTGACGGCCGTGTTCCTGCCGATGGCGGCCTTTGGCGGTTCGACCGGTGTGATCTATCGCCAGTTCTCGATCACCATCGTCGCGGCGATGTGGCTGTCGGTGCTGGTGGCGATGATCATGACGCCGGCCCTGTGCGCCACGATGCTCAAGCCCGGCACGCATGAGAAGACGCGCGGCCCGGCGGGCTGGTTCAATCGCACCTTCGCCCGCATCAACACCGGCTATCAGTCCGGCGTGCGCTGGATGCTGGGGCGCAGCGCGGTGTCGCTGGTGCTGTATGTGCTGCTGACCGGGCTGGTGGTGTTCCTGTTCGCCCGTCTGCCCCAGGGCTTCCTGCCGGACGAGGACCAGGGGCTGATCTTCGGCCAGGTGACGTTGCCGCCGGGCGCGACCAAGGAGCAGACGGCTGCCGTCAACCACAAGGTCACGGACTACATCCTGAAGAGCGAAAGCGACAATGTGGTGTCGGTCTTCGCGATGAACGGGTTCAACTTCGCGGGGCAGGGCCAGAATGCCGGTGCTTTCTTCATCCGGCTGAAGGATTGGGATCTGCGCCCCGGCGCCGCGCGCTCGTCCGCCGCGATCGCGATGCGGGTGATGATGCATTTCTGGGGTGATCCCGAGGCCCAGATCTTCGCCATCAACCCGCCCGCGGTGCTGGAACTGGGCAACGCGACCGGTTTCGACCTGGAACTGGAGGATCGCGGCCATGTGGGGCATGAGAAGCTGCTGGCCGCGCGCAACCAGATCCTGATGGCGGCGGCGAAGGACCCGCGCCTGCTGGCGGTCCGCCCCAACGGCCTGGAGGATGCGCCGCAATACAAGCTCGACATCGATCGCGAGAAGGCGAATGCGCTGGGTGTTACGAATGCCGAGATCAACACGATGGTCGAGGGCGCGCTGGGCTCGATCTACGTCAACCAGTTCATGCGCGATGACCGTGTGAAGCAGGTCTATATCCAGGGCGAGCCGGACGCGCGCATGCTGCCGCAGGACCTGAACAAATGGTACCTGCGCAACGTGGGCAACGGGCTGGTGCCCTTCAATGCGATCGCTTCGGGCCACTGGGTCGTGGGGCCGCAGAAGGTCGAGGATTATAACGGGCTGAACGCCTACGAAATCCTGGGCCAGCCTTCGGCGGGCTACAGCACCGGCACCGCGATGGTGGCGATCCAGGAGGCGCTGGCCAAGCTGCCGCCCGGAATCGGCTATGAATGGACGGGTCTGTCGTTCGAACAGATGGCATCCGGCGGCTCGACCGGCCCGCTCTACGCGCTGGCCGGGACGGTGATCCTGCTCTGTCTGGCCGCGCTGTATGAAAGCTGGGCGGTGCCCTTCGCGGTGATGCTGGTCATTCCGCTGGGCGTGCTGGGGGCGCTGACCGCCACGCTGTGGCGGGGCCTGGCCAACGACGTCTATTTCCAGGTGGGGCTGCTGACCACGGTGGGGCTGGCGGTGAAGAACGCGATCCTGATCGTGGAATTCGCCAAGGCCTTCTTCGAATCCGGCGACAGCCTGCTGGACTCGGTGGTCAAGGCGGGACGTGAGCGCCTGCGGCCGATCCTGATGACGTCGATCGCCTTCGTCTGCGGCGTGTTTCCGCTGGCGATCGCGACCGGCGCCGGGTCGGGTGCGCGGGTGGCGATCGGCACCGCCGTGGTGGGCGGCATGCTGTCGGCTACCCTGCTGGCCATCTATTTCGTGCCGCTGTTCTTCGTGCTGGTGCTGCGGCTGTTCCGGGTTCGCCGGGTGAAGGACCGCGTGGACCCGCATGCCGATCTATCCCGTCCCGCCGGGCCGTCCGGTCAGGAGAGCTGAGTTCATGAACGGGTTTCTTTCTCCGCGCCGCGCCGGGCTGATGGTCCTGGCGGCGCTGTCGGGATGCACCATGATTCCCGACTACAAGCGGCCGGCCTTGCCGGTCGCGTCGACCTGGCCGCAGGGGCCGGCCTATCATGCCGGCGCTCCCGGGCAGATCGGCACGGCGGCTTCGGACCTGGGCTGGCGCGAATTCTTCGTCGACCAACGGCTGCAGGCGTTGATCGCGCTCGCCGTGCGGGACAATCGCGATCTGCGTTCGGCGGCCTATGCCGTGGTGCAGGCGCAGGGCCAGTACCGGGTGCAGCATGCCTCGCTCTTTCCGCAGATCGGATCGACCGGGCAGGGGGTCTACCAGGCGCCTTCGGGCAATGCGGGTCTCAGCTTCGCGCCGGGCCTGCAGGAGGGTAAAAGCGGCCAGCCTTATGCCGACGGCCACGTCTTCAAATTCTACCAGGCGGGTATCGGCTTCTCGTCCTATGAGATCGACCTGTTCGGCCGCATTCGCAGCCTGTCGCGCGAGGCGGCGGACCAGGTTCTCAGCCAGGCCGCCAGCGAGCGCAGCCTGCTGATCAGCGTTATCTCGCAGGTGGCGACCACCTATGTGGCGTGGCTGGCCGATACCGAGCAGCTGAAGGTGACCGACCAGACGCTGGCGTCGCAGAAGGAGACGCTGCGCCTGACCCAGGCCGGCTTCGATCACGGTGAGGCCAACCAGCTCACCCTGCGTCAGGTCGAGACCCAGGTGGAGCAGGCGGCGGCCAACCATGCCCAGTACCAGCGCCAGGTGGCGCAGGACGAAAACCAGCTGGCGCTGTTGGTGGGGGCCCCGCTGCCTGCCAACCTGCCGGCCCCCGCGCCGTTCGGGAAGCAGACGGTCCTGGCCGACCTGCCGGCCGGACTGCCGTCGGACCTGCTGGACCGGCGGCCGGACATTCAGTCCGCCGAATTCTCGCTGCTGTCGGCCAACGACGATATCGGCGCGGCGCGGGCGGCCTTCTTCCCGCGCCTGACCCTGACGGCGTCGGAGGGCGTATCCAGCCTGCAGTTCCGCAACCTGTTCACCCAGGGCGCCACCACGTTCGGGGTCAATCCCCAGATCCAGATCCCGCTGCTGACCTGGGGTCAGAACGAGGGCACGCTCCAGGCCGCCAAGGCCCTGCGCAACCAGCGCATGGTGGCCTATGAAAAGGCGATCCAGACGGCGTTCCACGAGGTCTCGGACGCGCTGGCCGCGCGGGCGACCTATCTGGACCAGGCGCGCCAGCTCGATGCGCTGGTGGACTCCTCGGCCGATGCCTACCGGCTGGCGCGGCTGCGCTTCGATGCCGGGGTGGATTCGTACCTGAATACGCTGGACGCGCAGCGCACGCTGTATGGCGCGCAGCAGAGCCGGATCTCGGTGCATGAGGCGCGCTACCAGAACCTGATCACCGTCTATCGCGCCCTGGGGGGTGGATGGACGGAACAGAGCGTGCCGCCGCCGAGCCGGATCGTCGGCGGCGCGACGCAGAAAGGCTGAACGGCCGGGCACCGGTCGGACAGGCGAGGCGGGTCCTTCGGGACCCGCCTTTTTTGTGTCTGCACGAAAATTCGGCACTGACATGAAATAACAGTGAATGGAACGTGATCGTTTATTGTGCGTTGCGATGTATTGTGCGCTGCAACAAAATCATCAAACGGCGTTTATTTGCATATTTCGTTTGACCGGTAGAAAAAAACCCGTCATTAAAGCTTCATCAGAGTGAGAAGACCGGAATGGCCCACTCTTGAAAACAAGAAACCCGCGGCGATACGATCGCGGGACTTAAAAATGAGGGATCGAACCCTCGGACTGACCTTAAAAAAGGTGCATCTTTCACGATGCACCTTTTTTTATTGGCCTGCCTGCGATATGCGCGGTGCCTCGTTTCTGAGGACAGGCCCGGATTGAAACCGATTTCCCCCGACCCACGGCTGGTTATTGTCGTCATTATGGTCACCGTCGCCATGGGGGCGCTGGATGCCATTTCGCTGACCCATCTGAAGGTCTTCACCGGCTACATGACCGCGACCGTCATCCTGATCGCGGTGCATCTGACATCGGGGGAATCCATCGCCGGGCCGGGCGTGGTGGCGATTACCGCCTATCTGGCCGGGGCGGCGATGGGCGGCCGGCTGGTCCGGCGCTCTCACTCGCGCCGGCGCACGGTGGCGGACCTGCTGATGGCGGTGGGCGCGCTGGTGCTGGTGGCGGCCCTGGTCTGGTGGCAGGACGCGGCCTGGCGGTACTATGCCACGCTGGTCGTCCTGGCCGTTGCCATGGGGTTGCAGACCTCCGCGACCCGTCACGCCCAGGTCACGGACCTGACATTGCCGGCCGCCACCATGCTGCTGCATGGGCTGATGCATGACAGCCGGTTGGCCGGGGGCCCGGCGAAAGGGGCCTGGCGGCGGGTGGTGGCGATTTTCGCCCTGTTCGGGGGTGCGGTGCTGGGCGCGCTGATGTCCAGCGTGTCGGTGTCGGTCTCGATCGGTCTGGTGGGGCTGCTGATCGGCAGCGCCGGGTGCCTGCTGTATGTGGGCGACCATCCGCTGCTGGAACGGCTGGAGACGCTCGGCCCGTCCTGAGCCTCAGGGCGCTGCCCTGAAACCCGGCAAGGGCCCCGGCGGCCTTTGCCGGGGTCAAGGGGCAGAGCCCCTTGGACGCTTACGGCACCTTGGCAACGCGCAGCGTATTGGTGCTGCCTGCCACGCCGAAGGGCAGGCCCGCCGCGATCACGATCCGGTCGCCCGAGCGGGCCAGGCCGCTGGCGACGGCGGCCTCGATCGCCTGGTCCACCACGTTTTCCACCGTGCGCACCGGCGTTTCCTGCCCGACCGACTGGGCGGTGACGCCCCACACGACGCACAGGCGGCGGGCGATTTCGTCGTTCGGCGTCAGGCCGATGATCGGGCAGGAGGGCCGCTCGCGCGAGATGCGCAGGGCGGTCGCCCCCGCCAGGGTAAAGGCGACGATCGCGCGCGCATCCACCGTGGTGGCGATCTGGCCCGATGCGGCGGCGATGGCGTCGGCGACGAAGCCTTCCGGCGCCGGGCAACTGGCCTGCATCAGCGACTGCCAGACTGCGTCTTCCTCTACCCGGCTGACGATGCGGCTCATGATGCCGACCGCTTCCAGCGGAAACTGTCCGGCTGCCGTTTCGGCCGACAGCATCACGGCATCGGCGCCGTCGAACACGGCGGTCGCCACGTCCGACGCCTCGGCGCGGGTCGGGGTGGGGGCGCTGATCATGCTTTCCAGCATCTGGGTCGCGACCACCACCGGCTTGCCCAGCTGGCGGCACAGGCGGATGATGTGCTTCTGCGCCAGCGGTACGGCTTCGGGCGGCAGTTCGACGCCCAGGTCGCCGCGCGCGACCATCACCGCGTCGGACAGGCGGACGATCTGGTCCAGATTGTCCATCGCCTGCGGCTTTTCGATCTTGGTCATGATCCAGGCGCGGCCCCCGGCGATGGCGCGGGCTTCCTGCACATCCTCGGGGCGCTGGACGAAGGACAGGCCGATATAATCGACGCCGAGATCCAGGGCGAAATCCAGGTCGCTGCGGTCCTTCTCGGTCAGGGCCGGGATCGGCAGCACGATGTCGGGCACGTTCACGCCCTTGCGGTCGGACAGTACGCCGCCGACGGCGACGATGGTGTCCAGATGGTCCACGCCCACCTCGCGCACCACCAGGCGCAGCTTGCCGTCATCCAGCAGCAGGTTGCTGCCCACGGTCGCGGCGTGGATGATCTCGGGGTGCGGCAGGCGGACCCGGTGCTCGTTGCCCGGCGCATCATCCAGGTCCAGGCGGAAGAACGCCCCCGTCCGCAACGTGACCTTGCCCTGCTCGAACGTGCCCACGCGCAGCTTGGGGCCCTGGACATCGGCCAGGACGCCGATCGGCCGGCCCAGTTCGGCCTCGACCGCGCGAATGATCTCGTAGCGTGCGGCATGGTCGGCATGCGTGCCGTGCGAGAAATTCAGGCGGAACACGTCGGCCCCGGCCTCGGCCAGCGCGCGGATGATGTCGCGGGTGGACGAAGCCGGCCCCAGCGTCGACACGATCTTGGTGCGGCGGGGGTGTAAGGCGGTGGCGGAGGACATGGGCGTTTTCTCCTTCTGGATTCTGTCCGCGACCAGTTTGCTCCGTTCTGCCCCGGCGGGTGCGGTCGTCTTCGGCCCGCGCGGTCTTCAGGACGGTTGAATGGTCTCCTGCGGCAGCAGGCCCCAGACCGCATTGCGGTCCAGCCAGCCCGAATAATGTTGTACGCTGACGCGGCACCAGCTGGTGCCGGCCGCGCAGGTACGAAGGATGCCGACCGTGCCGGGCTTCAGTACCGCGACAAGGGCCGAACCGGCATCCGGGGCCGAACGCAGCATGACCGCTCCGGGGATGGAGGCAGCCGCGCCCGGGTCCGCCAGGCGTTCGACCTCCCGGCTATCGAAATGGCCGGACGGTGGATTGGTTGCCTGCCGGGCGGCGGGCGGCGTGGCGGGCGCGCCGGCGGATGGTGCCGGAGGCGCCGCCTGGGCCGGATCGACCGGCGGCAGGCCGGGGATGACGAAGCTGCGCGTGCCTACCAGCGTCGCCTGGTGCACCCAGCCCTTCTGGCCGTCGGAATCCTCGACCAGGCGCCAGACGTCGAACTCACGCTCGATTTTCACCGGCAGGTCCCGGCGGTGATAGACCCATTCGATCGGGTAACGCTGCCCGGGGCCGGAGCGCATGTTCACCTCGTCCGCGCGCAGCGCCGCGAAGCGGGGCAGCGGCAGGCCGGTGATCGCGCCCTTGTCGGCCGGGGCCGGTGGTTCGGCGGGCGTCGCGGGCGGGGGGATGGCGACAGCCGCCCCGCCGCTGGAGGCTGCCGCTGCCCCCGCTGCCCCCGCTGCCCCCGCTGCCGCCACCCCTGCGGCGGCCGCGACGGGTGCCGCCACGGCCGCCGCGTGGCGGGCATGTGCCGCATGGGGTGCGATCGCCGCGTGGTGATGGGAGGCGGGGCCGGCATGGGCGGGCGCGTGCGCGGTGGCCATATGGCCATGATGGTGCGCCGTGGCCACGCCGGAAGCTGCTGCCGGATGATGCCGCTTATGGTGCGCGGTGCCGGCGGCCGTGGCCTTGGCGGCGGCGTGGTGATGATGATGGTGCGCCGCCTTGGACGGTTCCGGCGTGGCTGCCGCCGCGGCATGGGGCGCAAGCGGAACCAGCAGCGTCGCGCAGAGCATCCAGCCGGAGCATCCGCGCGCGTTGGTGCGACGCGGTGCGGGGGAGAGGGCAAGGAAGGAAGAGGGCGTCATGGCTGCATCCCTGCCAAGGCGCGCGCCGCACGGCAAGGGGATTTGCGGCCCCTTGGGCATGGCGGGATCGGCCGCCCCGTCACAAGCTGATGACCTGCCGCCCGCGCGCGGCATCGAGAAAGGCGGGAACGCCGGCCACAACCACCTGCGGCAGCAGGGCATCGGCTGCCAGACCGGTCAGGCGCAGGCCGGATTCGCAGGCCATCAGCGTGCCGTCCAGGGCCAGCACGGCGTCGCGCAGCACGTCGAATCCCGCCACGCCGCTGGCCTGGACCGTGTCGTCGGTGCCGGCATCGCGCAGCCCGTGCCAGTCCCGTGCCAGGGCATGGACCCCATGGCCGGCGGCGAACAGCAGCACCGGCCGGTCAACGGCCAGCGCGCCGGCGGCCAGGACCAGGGCATAATGCGCCCGCTCATAGCTGCCATCGAGCAGCAGGATCGCCAGTCCTTGGCGCGGATCGTCAGCCGGCATGGATCGCACAGGCTCCGCTCGGTGCGTGGCTTGCCGCATGGGCCGACAGGTCGTGGATGGTGGGATGCGTGCCGCACAGGGGGCAGTCCGGGTCGGGGGAGAGGCGGATGGTATGAAAGCGCGCCGCCAGCGCGTCCCAGACCATCAGCCGGCCGGCCAGGCTCTCGCCGATATCCAGGATCTCTTTCAGGGTCTCGGTGGCCTGCAGGGTGCCCATGACCCCGGTAACCGCGCCGAAGACCCCGGCCTCGGCGCAGGACGGCACCGCGCCGTCGCGCGGCGGCGCGGGATAAAGGCAGCGATAGCATGGGCCGCCACGATGCGGGCGGAAGGTCGAAAGCTGCCCCTCGAAGCGCAGGACGGCGGCCGAGACCAGGGTTCGCCGTTCCAGCGCGCAGGCATCGGCGAGCAGGTAGCGGGTGCGGAAATTGTCGCTGCCGTCGCAGACCAGGTCGTAGCTGCCGATCAGTGCCCGGGCATTGCCGGCATCCAGCCGCGTCGCATGCGCGTCGATGCGGACCAGCGGATTGACCGCCCGCATGGCCTCGGCCGCCGACTCGACCTTGGGCCGGCCGATCCGGTCGGTGGTATGGGCGATCTGGCGCTGCAGGTTGGACAGATCCACCACATCGTCATCGACTAGGCCGATCCGGCCGACCCCCGCCGCCGCCAGATAGAGGCCCAGCGGCGAGCCCAGGCCCCCCGCGCCGATGATCAGCACGCTGGCGGCGCGCAAAGCGGCCTGCCCCGTGCCGCCGATTTCGGGCAGCAGGATATGGCGCGCATAGCGCTGGATCTCGGTCTCGGAAAACTCAGGAATCATGCATCCTGCCCTGTCTCGGCGTTCTTGATGCGCCCTGCATGCGGCTGTGGAAATGCGGCTGTGGAAATGGGCGCGGGGCCTGACTTTTTATAACAATTTATTTCATGCGGCATGAAACGCATGCATGGCCGATATGTTTATCGTATGATGCGGGAGCAAGACAGAGGCGATTTTTTGATGAACCGTTTCATGCGTCTGATGCCAGCCGGTCACATGGTCGCCGTTCGGCGGCAGCAGGCGCGCCGCATCTGCGCGGTGACTCTGGTCATGTCCCTCTCGCTGTTCGTGGCCTCGCCCTTCGTGACGCTCTGGTCCGTTTCGGCGGCCATTCAGGGCCACGACACCCGCACGCTCGGCACGTTCCTGAACTGGCGTGCCGTCCAGGCCAGTCTGAAATCGCAGATCATCGGTGGGATCGTCGGCAATCAGCAGGCCAGTGACGACGACCTGCCGGAATTCGGTTCGTCCTTTGCCGCAACGGCGGTGTCCCGGGCGGTTGACGTGCATGTGAATGCCGCCAACCTCGATACGCTGATGGGGCAGGTCATGCCGGCGGCGCAGCCGGTGTCCGCCATGTCCCCCGTCGCGATGCTGCATCATGTGCGCATCCGCTTCCTGCGCCCCGACATGTTCGAGGCCCGCGCCGTGTTGCCGGGCCATGAGCGGGACACGCCGCTGCGCCTGCAGATGCGGATCCAGGGCTGGCGGTGGAAGATCACCGAGGTCGAGCTGCCGGCCAGCCGGTCCGATCGCCCGGTGATCGAGGCTTCGGCCACGCCGGCTCAGGTTGCCCTGCTGTCGCGCTGACAGCGAGCCTGCAGCCATGGGCACGTTTTTGGCGGGCGGATTTTCGTCCATCATGCCCTGCCGCTCCGCCCGGGTCATGCTGACCGGGGCAGGAGGGGGGTGCGGTTCAGCGGCCCGCGCGGGTGGCCGTCTCGGCCGGCAGGTCTTCTTCCAGGATCGTGATGTGCAGGGCGTAGGAAATCTCGCCCTCATCTTCGTCCCGGTGAACGGTGCCGATGATTTCGCCCTTCACGGCGACCTCGACCGAAAGACCGGCGCGCGGCGGCGGATTGACCGTCAGCTCGGGCGAACCCAGCAGGCGGCGCAGGCATACCTGTAGGCGGGCGATTTCGGAGGCGGACATGCTGCTCATGGAATGCTCTCTGTCGGAAAGGGTGGGCCGATGGCGGCCCCCGGTGACGGGGCGGACGCCGTCCGTGCCCGATCTGATGCTGCTCGCTATAGGCATTCGAGGCCCCGCCCGCAACAGCGTCGCGTCGCGGAAAAGCCCCCTTCCCGCCTCAATCGTCTGATTTTCATGTTCCGCCAGCATCCTGTTCCGGAGGCCCTTTTGTTGATCCGCCGTCCCCTGCTCGCCCGCCTGTTCACGCCGCTGCGCCTTGCCCTGCTGCTGACGAGCATGGTGCTGACCTTCCCTGCCGTCGGCGCGGAGGCTGTCACCACGGCCTTCGGCCCGCTGGAAGCAGCGCAGCCGCTGACGGCGCGCGGGCTGGCCGAGCGGATCAGGCAGGACGGCGCGCCTGAAGTGGCGCGGATGCTGACCCGTGATCGTGAATGGGCGCGCGTGCGCCGTGCGGTGACGGCAGGGTGGGAGAACTGGATCGCGCTGCTGCCCGACCTGATGCCGGCCGCCGATCCTGCGACGGGCCGTTCGCTTCAGGTGGCGTTGCGTCGGGCATTGCCCCGCAATCCGCGCGCGGTCCTGTCGATCCTGGACCGGAAAAACAGTAACCAGCTCGGTGGCCGGACGATCTGCGCGCCGGCGGCCGAACCCGCGTCCTGGCGCCCCCGGGCGCTCACGGCAATCCGGGCGGTGCATGACATCCATCTGCTCGATCAGGGAGCCGACTGCATGCGCGCGCTCGAGGAGAAATCCTGATCCTGCCAGCCCTGGCGCGCCAGGATGGCGCGGATATGATCGGGAGGGGGTGCGACGGCGCAGACCGGCGGCTCCAGCGGCAACGAGAGGGCGCGGCTCATCAGGTGCAGCCTGTGCGCCTCCGGGCCCGTCGCGTCGCCATAGACCGCGTCGCCCAGCACCGGGCAGCCCAGACTGGCGCAATGGAGCCGGGCCTGGTGGGTGCGCCCGGTCAGCAGGCGGAGTTCCAGCCAGCTGACATGTCCGTCGCTGGCCAGTAGCTGCCATTCGGTCCGCGAATCCTGTCCCGTCGCGGCCTGGACCATGCGCCAGCCCCGTGTGTCCGACTGTTTGGCCATCGTCATCGCCACCGTGCCGCTGTCGGCGGCGGGGCGGCCGCGCACCATGGCCCAGTAGGTCTTGCGCGCCAGCCCGTTGGCGAAGGCCGCCTGCGCGGCCAGCAGCGGCTGCTTGCGCAGCGCGATCAGCAGGCAGCCCGACGTGTCGCGATCCAGCCGGTGGGCCAGCCATGGTCCGTCCGCCCGCCGTGACAGGAGCGGGAACGCATCCTCGACCGACGGGCCGCCGGCGGGACCGGCATGCACCGGCAGGCCGGGCGGCTTGTCGATGACCAGGAAGCGGGCATCACGAAACAGGACCGGAAACGGATCGGCCCCGCTGCCCGGAGCAGGCAGGGCCGGGCGGGCAGCCGGCCGGGGTGGGGGGCGGCGCGTTCGCCGGGTCATTCGTCGTCGTCGGTGCGGCGCAGCAGGACCTCGCGCCGGCCGACATGGTTGGCCGGGCTGACGATGCCCTCCTTTTCCATCTGCTCGATGATCTTGGCCGCCCGGTTGTAACCGATCGACAGGTGACGCTGGATGAACGAGGTGGAGGCCTTGCCCTCGCGCGCCACGACGGCGACCGCCTGGTCGAACAGGCTGGTTTCATCGTCATAGCTGCCGCTCAGCCCGTTGCCGGACGATTTGCCGCCGCCAGCGTTGCCCGCGCCGTCCTCGTCCTGGGACGAGATCACGTCGTCATCATAGATCGGCTCGCCCTGGCTGCGGAGGAAGCGCACGACTTCCTCGACCTCGCCGTCGGCGACGAAGGGGCCATGGACGCGGGTGATCCGCCCGCCGCCCTGCATGTAGAGCATGTCGCCCTGGCCCAGCAGCTGCTCCGCCCCCTGCTCGCCCAGGATGGTGCGGCTGTCGAACTTGCTGATGACCTGGAACGAGATGCGGGTCGGGAAATTGGCCTTGATGGTGCCGGTGATCACGTCCACCGACGGGCGCTGCGTCGCCATGATGACATGAATGCCCGCCGCGCGGGCCTTCTGTGCCAGGCGCTGCACCGCCATTTCGATCTCCTTGCCCGCGACCATCATCAGGTCCGCCATCTCGTCGATCACCACGACGATATAGGGAAGGGATTCCAGGGCGAGCTGCTGTTCCTCGAAGGTCGGGCGCCCGGTCTCGGGGTCGTAGCCGGTCTGCACGCGGCGCGAGACGACTTCGCCGCGCCGCCTTGCATCGGCCACCCGGTCGTTGTAGCCGCCGATATTGCGTACCTGCAGGTGGGACATGGCGCGATAGCGGCGATCCATTTCCCGCACCGTCCATTTCAGGGCGGCGACCGCCTTGGCCGGTTCGGTCACCACCGGCGTCATCAGATGCGGGATGCCCTCGTAGATCGACAGTTCCAGGATCTTGGGGTCGATCATGATCAGGCGGCATTCCTCGGGCGACATGCGGAACAGCAGCGAGAGGATCATGGCGTTGACGCCGACCGATTTGCCCGATCCGGTGGTGCCGGCGATCAGCAGATGCGGCATGCGTGCCAGGTCGCCATAGATCGGCATGCCCGAAATGTCCTTGCCCAGCGCCAGGCAGAGCTTCGACGACGCATGGTGCCAGGCATCGTCGGTGAACAGTTCGGACAGGTACACCGTCTCGCGCCTTGCATTGGGCACTTCGATGCCGATCACGTTGCGGCCCGGTACGGTGGCGATGCGCACGCTCAGCACCGACAGCGACCGCGCCACGTCGTCCGCCAAGCCGATCACGCGGGCCGAGCGGATGCCCGGCGCGGGCTCCAGCTCGTACAGGGTGACCACCGGCCCGGCATGGATCTGCCCGATCTGCCCTTGCACGCCGTAATCCGACAACACGGTTTCCAGCAATCGCGCATTGGCCTGCAACGCGTCCTGCGACGGTCCGGTCTGGGCATGTGAGGGGGCGGGTTTCAGCAGGTCCAGCGGCGGCAGGCGCCACGGGTCGCGGCCGTCGGAGCGGGGCGGCGCGGCATAGGCCTGGCTGTTGGGGGTTGCGCGGGGGGCGGCGGATGGCGGCTCGACCGGGTCGGGGCGGCTGCCGAACAGCCGGCCCATCAGCGACGGGCGCGGAGCCTCGGCCGTCGGCGCGGGCGGCGGGGTGGGGGAATGAGCGGGTTCCGGCACGTGCCGGGGGGCCAGTTCCTGCGTCGCGGGTCCTCCCAGCAGCAGGGGCGGGGCGTCGTTGTCGGTGTCGCTTTCCATGCCGGGGGGCTGGACCCAGCCCGTGCCCAGCGACGGCCGGGCGGGTGGCCGGGCCGCCGGTCGGGTGGACGCCGGCTGGATGGCGGAACGCGCTTCCGGCGCCGAGCGCTCGGCGCGGGGCGCGCGCGGCGGCTCGGGGGCGCGGGCCTGGGCGGAAAGATCCGGGCGGGGGGGCGGCACCATGCCGTCCAGCGAGCCGTTCCAGCGCCCCGTCATGTCGGCGGCGGGGTGGTCATTGGGGGCGGGACGCGCCGGCATGCGGCGGGCCAGCCGCATCGGCTGCCGGGCGACGGCGCGCAGGCCCCGGCCGATGGCCGCCCATTCGGTGAAGGACAGGCCGATCCCCAGCGGTACCAGCAGGACGGTCAGCAGCAGCCCCAGCACCCACACGGCCAGCCGCCCGGCCGGGCCCAGCAGCGACGCACCCGCCTGGATGGCGGTGTGGGCGATCGACAGGCCGAACGCCCCGCCGGGGCCGGATTCGGTGGGCCAATGCGGCGTCGGCAGGATCGGGAGCAGCATCGGCAGGGCCGCCAGCAGCGCGCCCATGACGGGCATGGCGCACAGCACGGCCACCGCCCGCAGCAGGATCGACCCCATGGCCGTATGGCGGATGACCCGCCAGCCCCATGCCATCATCGCCAGGATCGGCAGGGCGCAGGTAATGCCGACATTCTGCAACAGCACGTCCGCCAGATAGGAACCGGCCATGCCCAGCAGGTTGGTGGGCGGCTGGGTGCTGGCCGTGTTCATCGACGGGTCGAGCGGATTATAGCTCCACAGCGACGCGGCCAGCGCCAGGGCCAGAAGCCACAGCACCATGCCTCCCATCTCGGCCAGCCTCTGCCTTGCGGCGGACCGGATGCGCGGCGCGTTCAGGGAGGCAGGAATATAGCGGCCAAAGCTCGGCAAATGTTCGGGTCCTGTACGCTGGGCCCTCATCGCGTGGAACGGGTGGTTCCGCCACGATGGCAGGCACGATGAAGCGGACGGCCCCGCCGGGAGGCGGCCGGGCCTGGGTCCGGAGGCGGCAGGAAGTATAGCCCGGCCTTTTGGGAATAAAGAAGGCGGTTCAGCCGTTATTCCGGCCTGTCGTCGGCCGCCCGCCAGATCGAAAGCCGGGCCGCGCCATGCCGCCGCTCGGCCAGCGGCGCGTCGGGCAGGATCGGGGTGGCCGGCAGGGCCTCGTCGGCGCCGGTTTCGATCACGATCAGGGCGCCGGGGGCGATCCAGCCTGTCCGGGCCAGCGCCGCCAGGGCCCGTTCCGGCAGTCCCTGCCCATAGGGCGGGTCCAGCAGCAGCAGGTCGCAGGCATGGGCAGCGGCGGGGGCCCGGGTTACGTCGCCGGCGCGCACCGTCGCGCGGTCATACGCCCCGCAGGCCGCGATATTGGCGCGCAGGGCGGCCAGGGCGGTGCGGTCGGTCTCGAAGAACGTGCAGTGGGCCGCGCCGCGCGACAGGGCTTCCAGCCCCAGGGCGCCCGTCCCGGCGAAGCCGTCCAGCACCCGTGCCTCTTCCATCAGGTCGTAGCCGCCCCAGGGCGCATGCAGCAGCATGTCGAACAGGGCCTGGCGCACCCGGTCGGCGGTGGGGCGGGTGGTGCGCCCCGGCGGTGCTGCCAGCGCGCGGCCGCGCCATTGGCCGGCGACGATCCGCATCGGCCGGTCAGGACCGGCGCGACGGACGCGGGGCCGGCCCCAGCCCCGGAATCTGCTCGCGCAGGACCTTCCCCGGCACTTCCTCCAGTTCCGACCGTTGCAGGGTGCCCAGCTGGAATGGACCGTAGGCGGTGCGGATCAGCCGGCTGACATGCAGGTTCAGGCCACGCATGACCTTGCGCACTTCTCGGTTCTTGCCCTCGCGCAGTGCTACGGTCAGCCAGGCATTGTCGCCCTTGCGCGAATCCAGCCCGGCCTCGATCGGCCCATAGCGCACGCCTTCGAAGACGCTGCCCTCGGCCAGCGCTTTCAGCCGGGCCTCGTCCACCACACCGAAGACGCGCACGCGATAGCGGCGCAGCCAGCCATTGGACGGCAGTTCCAGCCGCCGGGCCAGTTCGCCGTCGTTGGTCAGCAGCAGCAGACCCTCGCTGTTCAGGTCCAGCCGGCCGATGCTGATGACGCGCGGCATGCCCTCGGGCAGCGAGGCGAAGACGGTCGGCCGCCCCTCGGGGTCGCGGTGGGTGGTCACCAGCCCGTCAGGCTTGTGATAGCGCCACAGCCGGGTGCGCTCGGGGCTTTCGACCACCGCGCCGTCCACCTGCACGACGTCGCCGGCCACGACGAAGGTGGCCGGATGGGTCACGACCTCGCCGTTCAGGCGTACGCGCCCTTCCTCGACCATGCGTTCGGCGTCGCGGCGGCTGGCGATGCCGGAGCGTGCCAGCCATTTGGCGATCCGTTCGCCGCGCTCGGGCCGGCTGGTGTCGTCGCGCTTTGTCATCTCGATCCCGAAGCCTCTATCAGGGCAGAAAAAATATGTCTGTCGGCCATGGATATGGCGAATTCCGGGTGCCATTGCACGCCCAGGCAGAAGGGATGGTCCGGATATTCGATGGCCTCGGCCACGCCGTCGGGTGCCACGGCGCTGATGACGGCCCGGCCCGGGTCGCACACGGCCTGATGATGGGCGGAATTGACGGCGATCCGTGTGGCGCCGGTCACGCGCGCCAGCAGCGTGCCGGGCAGGATGTCCACATCATGGCCGGCCTCGTTGCGCGGATTGGGTTGTTCGTGCGCCAGCGCGCCGGCCACGACGTCGGGAATATGCTGGATCAGCGTGCCGCCCAGGGCGACGGCCAGCAATTGCTGCCCGCCGCAGATGCCCAGCACCGGCAGCCCCGATGTGATGGCGCCCCGTGCCAGCGCGAGCTCGGCCCCGGTGCGGTCGGTCTTGAGGGTGACGCTGTCATGGCGCTGATCCGCGCCGTACAGGGCCGGGTCGACGTCGAAGGCGCCGCCGGTGATGACCAGCCCGTCCAGCCGCGCCAACAGGGGGGGAGCCAGATCGGCCCCGTGAGGCAGCGCGACCGGCAGCCCGCCCGCGTCGGCGATGGCGTCCATGTAGTTGCAGCGCAGTGCGTACCACGGAAAGCGCGAATAGCCGCGCCCGTCTTGGCTGCCGGCTTCGCTGTCCAGGGTCACGCCGATCAGGGGGCGGGAGCGGGTCATTCCGCCTGACCTAGAGGAATATTGCCTCCAGGGAAATCCGCTATGCGCGGAAGGGCCTGCCGCCGGCGGCAGGCTCCGTTCAGGCCCGGACCGTCAGCCCGGGACCCCGGAAAGGCAATGCCGGCCGGCCGGTCTGTGCCGTCAGCCGTCGGAGACCATCGAATGCAGGCTCGCGGTCATGGTATGGCGGCCCATCAGTTCGGGTTCGCAGGCGGAAAAACCGATGACGATTGCAGCGGCGGCCAGGATCAACGTGAGCGTATTCATCGTCTGCCTCCTGTTTCATATCGGTCCCGATTGTTTCAGGAACCGTTACCGGCGGTTTCGTTACACTGTCACTCGCAACCCAGGCTGTCCATTAAAATCAACATTTTTTCCCGGATCGCGCGGTTGGGCTCGCCCCGGGCACGGCGTAATCCTGTAATATCTTGTGAACGCCGTATCCTCCCCAGTCGCCGGCATATGGGGCGTGTTGACGGGGTGTGACGCGAACGCGGCCGACGAGGACGGAGTTTCATGACCGGGCGAAGACAGGACCTGAGTTTCTGCGGTTTTTCCCCATGTCCCGGCTGGGTGCCGTGCCATGCCGGCTGACGCCCGCCCCGCCGACCCGATGGAGATGGCGCTGGAAGAGGCGCGTGCTGCCGCCGCGCGGGGCGAGGTGCCGGTGGGCGCCGTGCTGCTGGGGCCCGATGGCAGCGTACTGGCCCGTGACGGCAACCGGGTCGAGGCCGGGCATGATGCGGGCGCCCATGCCGAAATGCTGGTCATGCGGGCTGCCGCCCGGCGGCTGGGCAGTCCGCGCCTGACCGGCTGCACGCTGGTCGTGACGCTGGAACCCTGCCCGATGTGCGCGGCGGCTGCGGTGCATTTCCGGGTCGGGCGCATCCTGTTCGGCGCCTATGACCCCAAGGGGGGAGGAGTCGAGCACGGGCCGCGCCTGCTGGCCCGCCCGGACTGCCTGCACCGGCCCGAATGGGTGGGCGGCGTGCGCGAACGCGAGGCGGCGGATCTGCTGCGCGGGTTCTTCCAGACATTGCGGGGGTGAGAGTTTGCGGGAAACGCTTAGATAACGCATCCTTCATTGACAGGTACGGGACAGGTTTTGTCGGTCCCGGTACTCTGCCGGACGATACCTCAGGAAGGGGCGGCGTCTTGCCCGGTCGCCCCAGCAACAATCAGGAATGCTATGACTGACGAGTTTCAGCCGATGATGTCTTTCCGCCCTCGCCGGACGCGGGGCAGGGTTTTGGCCGCGCTGGTCGCCACGACCATGCTGGGCGGCGCGGCGCAGGCCGTGATGGTGGACACGGCACGGGCTGATGAGACAGGGGTCATCCGGCCGGACGCACAGACCCAGACGCTGCCCAATTTCGTCAACCTGGTGAAGCAGGTCCGGCCTGCCGTGGTCTCGATCACGTCCAACATCCGCGCGGACGATGTGGATGAAGAAGGCGGGATGCAGGGCCAGCAGCAGATGCCCTTTCCCTTTCCGTTCCCGTTCCAGATGATGCCGCAGCAGCAACAGCGCCGCACGGTCGAGGCACGGGGCTCGGGCTTCATCATCTCGGCGGACGGCTTTGTCGTCACCAACAACCATGTGGTCAAGGGCGCGACCAAGGTGACGGTGACGCTCGATGACGGCACCACCCTGCCCGCCAAGATCATCGGGCGCGACCCCAAGACCGATCTGGCGCTGCTGAAGGTCTCTACCCAGAGCAAGCTGCGCTTCATCGAGCTGGGCGATTCCGACAAGGTGGAGCCCGGTGAATGGGTGGTCGCGGTCGGCAATCCCTTCGGGCTGGGCGGTACGGTGACGGCGGGCATCGTCTCGGCGCGGGGCCGCGATATCGGCGACGGGCCCTATGATTCGTTCATCCAGGTCGATGCGCCGATCAATCGCGGCAATTCGGGCGGCCCGCTCTTTACCCAGGACGGCAAGGTCGTGGGCGTGAACACCGCCATCCTGTCGCCTTCGGGCGGTTCGATCGGCATCGGGTTCGCCATTCCGTCCGACGTGGTCAAGAACGTCGTCTCCCAGTTGCAGAAGACCGGCCACGTGACGCGCGGCTATCTGGGTGTGGTCGCGCAGGTGATCACGCCGGCCATGGCCAAGGCGCTGGGCCTGAAGCCCGCCACCGATGGCGCCCCGCCCACGGGTGCGCTGATCGCCAGCGTCAGCAACAGCAGCCCGGCCGAAAAGGCGGGCCTGAAGGCCGGCGATGTGATCACGACGCTGAACGGCCAGAAGATCGACAGCCCGCATGACCTGGCGGTCAAGGTCGCATCGCTGCCGCCGGGCACCTCGGCGACGGTGGCGTACCTGCGCAACAATGCGGCGCAGAGCGCCACGGTGAAGATCGCCAACCTGTCCGGCGCGCCGTCGCCCGACGGCGCGGTCGGTGACAGGAACTCGGTCGGCGGCCCGCGCCTGGGTGTTTCGCTGTCGCCCCTCACCGCCGATCTGCGCCAGCAGCTTGGGCTGGACGCATCGGTGCGCGGTGTCGTGGTCAGCGATGTTCAGGCGGGTTCGGTGGCCGAGCAGGCGGGTATCCATGCCGGCGACGTGATCCAGGCCGTCGGCAACAGCCCGGTCGACAATCCCGGTGCCACGGTTACCGCCGTTCGCGCGGCCCTGAAAGCCAACCAGTCGGTGCTGCTGCGTGTCCTGCGCAACGGGCAGAGCATCTTTATCGCCGTGACGCCGGGTTCGTCCGACAATGGCGACAATGCGGGTGGCAACGAAGACGATAACGATTGATTGCCGTTTGCCGACCGCCGCCACTCTTTCCATGAAAGAATGGGGGCGGTCGGGGTTAGGCCTCATTCATCGCGGCCGGACACAGTGCGACGATGCATCGTCGCCTTGCGATCCGGCCGCGCAGTGCACATCATTTTGCCGGATCAGTATCCAGTGCCTGTCGGCGATGTCGGCAACGCCGATGTCCTTGGCGCAGGCGCAATCCGCATGATCGTCGGGCCGATCGCGGTCACGACCTCGCGTGCGTCATAGGCGTAGGGATCATTGGCTGGTTTGGTGCCCCGATACAGCACGATATCGGCGATCGCGTCATAGCTGTTGACCGGTTCCGTGTAATTCATGCCGGTGCCTCCCCACGGGCCAAAACCGGCCCCGCCGTGGCGCCATCCCCAGCCGCCGCCCCAGCCCCATGCGAGATTGTCGCCATAGCCCTCATAGGCTGTGTTCTTGTCGACGGCCCTGTTCACGATCACGAAGTAATTATAGCCGTTCTCCAAGGTGACCTCGGCACAGCGATAGAGCATGTAGGTGTCCACGGTTTGTCGTGACGTGACCGAGTTGCCCTGGAAGGATACGCGGAACCGGTTGGTTTCGATCTGCTGCGTCGTATATCCTTCGCCCTCCTCCGTTGCTGGTTGATAGGGTGTTGGGTTCGTGCAGGCCGCGACCAGCCCCAACAGGGCGATCGCGGCGATCTGGCGGACCTGCATACGGGTCCTGGACATATCCTGTCTCCCCGGTTTCGGGCTCCTGACCCGACAAGCGCGACACAGGTCTTGAAGCGGCTCAGGCTGAGCCGTTCCTGCTTCATCTTGTTGTTTTGGAGCCTGATGGTCTCAGGTTGTTTTTTTCCTGGGACCGTCAGGCTTCAATCACGTCTGTCCGCCCGTGCAGACGCCTCGATCAGCTTCCCCCCTGCGCCTTCGTCCTTTTCGGACATGAAAGGCGCCATGGGGGCGCCAGCGGTTCATCGTAAATGTGCGCCCCCGCGCCGGGTTCAACGCATGATCGGGGAATTTTTTGTGCCTTCCGGGCATGGCGGCCCATGCCGGCGACCCCGCTGAAGGGGATTTTCGGCGTGTCGTCCCAAACCCGCGCCCTGGGTCGTGATCCAGCACAAGGATGAAGTCGGTATCAGACTGCCGCCAGCGTCTCCAAGAGCGCATCGACGTCCGCGATGCGCGTGTAATAGCTGGTGACCAGCCGGATGACGGTGCCGTCCACCCCCGGCGGCGTGTGCCAGTCATGGAAGGTGAAGCCCGCCGCGCGCAGATGGGTAATGGCCCGGTGGGGCAATGCGACGAAGATTTCGTTGGCCTCGGTGGCGTAAAGCAGCCGTGCGCCGGGGTGGCGGAACAGCCCGCTGGCCAACCGCTGTGCCATTGCATTGGCCTGTCGGGCGTTGTTCAGCCACAGATCGTCTTCCAGGCAGGCTAGGATCTGCGCGCTGAGGAACCGCTGCTTGGACCAGACATGGCCCGCGCGCTTGCGGCGCCGGGCGAATTGTTCGGCCAGTGCGGGATTGAAGAAGATCACGGCCTCGGCCGCCATGGCCCCGGTCTTGGTCATGCCCAGCGACAGTACGTCGATGCCGGCCTTCCAGGTCGCCTCGGCCGGACTGCATCTGAGATGGGCGATGGCATTGGCCAGCCGCGCGCCGTCCATATGTACGGCCATGCCGCGTGCGTGGGCCAACGCCGCCAGTTCGGCGATCCGCGCCGGGGAGTAGACGGTGCCCCATTCCGTCGCCTGCGTCAGGCTCAGCGCCGTCGGGAGCGGGTTCTGCACGTTGTCGGCGGGCAGGCGGTCCAGCATGTAGGACAGGGCGACTGGCGCCATGCGCCCGTCCTCGGACGGGATGGTGACCAGCCTGGCGCCGCCGGTGAAGAAATCCGGCGCCCCGCATTCGGATTGCACGATATGCGCGCTGTCGTCGCACAGGATCGCGCCATAGGGCGGGGCGATGGCGGCCAGTGCCAGCGCGTTCGCCGCCGTGCCGGTGGCGACGGGGAAGACCTTGACCGGGTGTTCGAAAATATCCGCCGCCACCTCGCCCAGCCGTGCCGTCCAGGCGTCGCCGCCATAGGCGGGGGCGGCGTCGGCGTTGGCGGCGACCAGGGCGGACATCACGGCGGGACAGGCCGGAACGACATTGTCGCTGCTGAAGTTCTTGCGTATCTGCTCTACCACGCTATTCCCCTGCTCTTTTCCGTTCCCGTTGTCCGGAGTGCCGCATGACCGAACCAGCTTCCGCCGAAACCGCGTCCGTTCGCAACCCGTCCGCGCGCCTGATCGACGGCAAGGCGTTCGCGGCGAACCTGACGCAGACGATCGCACAGGAGGTCCGCGCGTTCCATGACCGCCATCAGGTCACGCCCGGTCTGGCGGTGGTGCTGGTGGGCAACGATCCGGCCAGTGAGGTCTATGTGCGCAACAAGGCGCTGCAGACCCATCGCGCGGGCATGCGCTCGTTCATGCACATGCTGCCCGAAACCACGTCGCAGGCCGAGCTGCTGGCGCTGATCGGGCGGCTGAATCACGATCCGGAAATTCACGGCATTCTGGTGCAACTGCCCCTGCCCGCCGGGCTGGACCCGGTGGCAATCACCAATGCCATCCATCCCGACAAGGATGTGGACGGGCTGGGCGAAGTCAATGCCGGGCGGCTGGCGCTGGGCCAGCCGGGCATCGTGCCCTGCACGCCGCTGGGCTGCCTGATGCTGCTGAAGTCGGAACTGGGCGGCCTGCGCGGCCTGCATGCCGTGATCATCGGCGCGTCCAATCTGGTCGGCCGGCCGATGGCGCGCCTGCTGCTGGCCGAGGGCTGCACCGTGACGGTGGCGCATATCGACACGCGCGACACCGCCGCCCTGGCCCGGCAGGGTGATATTCTGGTGGTGGCGACCGGCTGCCACGGATTGGTGCGCGGTGACTGGATCAAGCCCGGCGCGGCCGTGATCGACGTGGGCATTACCCGGATCTCGCTGCCCAACGGCAAGACGCGCCTGGTCGGCGACGTGGCGTTCGACGAGGCGGTGACCCGCGCGGGGCGGATCACCCCGGTGCCCGGCGGTGTCGGGCCGATGACCATCGCCTGCCTGCTGAACAATACCCTGGCGGCCGCCCGGCGCATTGTCGGCGGCGCGGCCTGAGGGCGACGGGGCGATGACGGCGCGCCTGTCGGTCGAGCTGATCCCGCGCGACGCCGAGGCGTTGCTGCGCGATGCGGGGCAGGTCCGCGCGCATTTCCCGCTGGCCGACACGCTGAACGTGCCCAGCCTGATGCGCTTTCCCATGCAGGGCTGGGACGCGGTGCCGCTGCTGCAGCCGATCGTGCCGCGTGTCGTGCCGCATATCCGGGCGATCGATATCGACCCCGATGGCCCGCTGCCGGGCGCGGATGTGCCGGGGCTGACGGAAATCCTGGTGGTGCGGGGCGATCCGCCGGCGGATCTCAGCCGCCGGACCTTTCCCAATTCGTCGGAAAGCGTGATCCGCCGCTATCGGCGCGAGGCCCCGCATCTGACGGTCTATGCGGCCTTCGACCCCTGGCGCCATGCCCCCTGGCGCGAGATGGAGGCGGTGGCGCGCAAGAAGGAGGCGGGGGCCGCCGGTTTCTTCACCCAGCCGGTATTCGACATGCGGATGCTCGACCTCTGCATGGGCTGGCTGGCGGGCGAAACCGTGTTCTGGGGGATTTCGCCGGTCATCGGCCCGAAATCCCGTTCGTACTGGGAGACGACGAATCACGTCGTCTTCCCCCATGGGTTCGACCTGACGCTGGAGGCCAATATCGCCTTCGCGGTTCGGGCGATCCGTGCCGTCCGGGTGGCCGGCGGGCATGTCTATCTGATGCCGCTACGGGTGAATCTGGCCGCCTATCTGGGGCCGATCCAGCAGGCGCTCGGCTGATACGGAGCGGGGTGGGACGGCTTACCTCCGCCCCACAATTCCGTTAGCCTCGGGGAAAGAGTCCGTTTCTCCGAGAGGTTATGATCGTGCCGTACCATCGTCCATGTCCACGCCTGTCCACCGGGCCAGGGTTTCAGCCGGGGATTGCCGGCTCCATGACCGCGATCGGGCTGGTTCTGGGCGCTGCCATGCTGATCGTGGGCGGAACGGCGCCCGCGCGCGCCGCCGAAGAGGGCCCGGCCGCCCCGGCGCCCGCCGCTGCGTCCGCCATGCCGTCGCCCGATCCGGCCCGCATCTTCGCCCCCCTCGCCTATCCGATGCCGGCGGGCAGCACCCGTTCGGCCGGTGGCGTGCCCGGTGGCGCGTATTGGCAGAACGACGCCGATTACGAGATCAAGGCGGCGATCGACCCCACCAACCGCCTGCTTTCGGGCAGCGAGATCATCACCTACGCCAATAACAGTCCCGACGCGCTGGACGTGCTGTGGGTGCAGCTCGACCAGAACATCTATCGTGACGGTTCGCGCGGCAATTTCGTCAATCCGCAGCGCCATGCCGAGCACACGGATGGCGACGTGATCGAAAGCGTGTCGATCGAGCAGGACGGCAAGAGCATCCCGGTCACGCCCGTCATTTCCGACGCGCGGATGCAGGTGCCCCTGCCCACGGCGCTGGAGGGCAAGGGCGGCAAGATCCGGCTGAAGATCGTCTGGCATTACACGATCCCGGGCACCTGGGGCGGCCGCACCGCCGTCAGCACCACCCGCAACGGCGATGTGTACGAAGTCGCGCAATGGTACCCCCGCATGGCCGTCTATGACGATGTGCGCGGCTGGGACACCGCGCCCTATCTGGGGCAGGAATTCTTCCTGGACTATGGCGATATCGATTACAGCATCACGGTGCCGTGGAACTTTACCGTCGTCGGGTCGGGCGCGCTGCTCAACCAGGCCGAGGTCCTGACGCAGACCGAGCGCGACCGGCTGGCCCAGGCGGCCAAGAGCGACGAACGGGTGATGATCCGCACCGAGGTCGATATCCACGACCCCAAGAGCCATGTGGCCCAGACCGGCACCAAGACCTGGCATTTCCGCATGAACAACACGCGCGACGTGGCGTTTGCGGCCTCGCCGGCCTTCCTGTGGGATGCGGCGCGGCTGGACCTGCCGCCGGTGGTGGTCGAGCCGGGCCATGCGCCGGTGCCGCGCCTGGCGATGTCGGCCTATCCGGTCGAAGCGGTCGGGCCGCATCAGTGGGACCGGTCCACTTCGTACGTGAAATACGCGATCGAGTATTTCTCGCGTCGCTGGTACCCCTATCCGTGGCCGAACGCGATCAATCTGGGCGGGTATGGCGCGGCGATGGAATATCCCGGCATCGTCTTCGACGGCATGCACGACAAGGACCCGGAACTGTTCTGGGTCACGGCGCATGAGCTGGGCCATGGCTGGTTCCCGATGATCGTGGGTTCCAACGAGCGCCGGCATGCCTTCATGGACGAAGGGTTCAACACCTTCATCGACACCTATGCGTCGGACGATTTCAATTCCGGCGAGTTCGCGCCCAAGCGCGATGCCGAATTCGCTCCCGCCACCGGCAAGCCGGCCGAGGATATTCTTTCGGTGCTGCGCGACCCGGCTGCGCCCCGCCTGATGACGCCCTCGGACCTGATCCCCGAGAGCTATCGGCATCCGGTGACCTATTTCAAGGCGGCCTATGGGCTGAAGCTGTTGCGCGAGCAGATCCTGGGCCCGGAGCGGTTCGACCGCGCCTTCCGCCGCTACATCGCGGTGTGGGCCTATCGCCACCCCACGCCTTCGGATTTCTTCCGCCTGATGGACAGCGAGACGGGCGAGGACCTGTCCTGGTTCTGGCGGGGCTGGTATTTCAACAACTGGGGGCCGGACTATGCGGTGAAATCCGCCACGCCCACGGGCGAGGGCGCGGCCCATGGTCTGCTGGTGACGGTCGACAACAAGGGCTGGCTGCCTCTGCCGGTGACGTTGCAGGTCAGCTACACGGACGGCACCAACGCGCGCCTGACCATTCCGACCGAGGCCTGGTACCTGCGCAACGAGATCGAACTGACGATCCCGGGCGCCCGCACCCCGCAGGCGGTGACCCTGGACCCGGGGCATGACATCCCGGACCTGAACCGTGCCGACAACACGCTGACCCTGGCGGCGCCGCCCGCCCAGCCGGCGACGCCCCCCGCGCATTAGCGCGGGGGAATGCCGGTCGCGCTATAACCAGTCGCGCGCCTTGATCAGGGCCAGCGCGGCCAGGGTGACCATGCAGGTGATCTCGCCCGCGCGGATCATCCGTTCCATCTCGGCCAGCGGCATCGTGTGGCTGGTCATATCCGCCTCGGTCGCCTCCAGCCGGGGCACGCCCTGCGTCAGGCCGGTGGCCAGATAGACATGGCCGCGCTGGGTCGAATAGCCGGCGCCCTGGTACAGGGTGCCGGCATGGCGCAGCCGTTCGGCGCGCAGGCCGGTTTCCTCTTCCAGTTCGCCCCGCGCCACCGTTTCGGGGTCGGCGTCGGGCCGATGTTCCCACATGCCCATCGGCAGTTCCCACAGCCTCGCCCGCACCGGGTAGCGATACTGGCGTACCAGCGTCACGGTGGGGCCGTCCGGTCCCTGGCCCAGCGGCAGGATGACGACGAATTCCCCGCGCTCGACCACGCCGTAGAGCCCCTCACCGCCGTCCGGCCGGCGGATGATGTCCTCGCGCACGCGGGTCCATGGGTTCTCGTAGGCGATCCGCGAGGACAGCGTGACGAAGCCGCCCGAAGCATCCGGGCCGTCGGCGGCAGGGGCTGAGATGTCGGCGGTCATGCGTACTGGTTCCTTTCGCTGGTGGCCGATCATGGCGCGCTGTCCTCAATGCTTGGCTAATGGCGCCGTGCGTCGTTATGTTATCCGGATAACGGAGTGTGCGCGTCGTCATGACTGTCTTACGGAGCGGGCCGGCCAACCCGACGCTGCGAATTCTCGCCGTCGTTCTGTTCAACCTGATCTGCTACGTCGATATCGGCCTGCCGCTGGCGGTCATTCCGCTCTTCGTGCATGGCACGCTCGGCTATAACACCGTCGTCGCGGGTCTGGCCGTGTCGCTGCAATATCTGGCCACCTTCGCCTCCCGGGCGCAGGCGGGGCGGTTCGTGGACGAGCGGGGCGCGAAGCCGGCCGTGATGATCGGGCTTGCGATCTGCGTGCTCGCGGGGCTGGCGCTGATGCTGGCCGGGCTGTTCGCGCACCGGGCCGTCCTTGCGGTGCTGCTGTTGGTCGCCAGCCGGATTCTGATGGGGGTCGGCGAAAGCTGGACCGCGACCGGGGCCATCCTGTGGAATATCGGGCGCGTTGGCGCGGAGCGGACCGCCCAGGTGATTTCCTGGAACGGTATCACCTCCTATGGCGGCATCGCTTTCGGGGCGCCGGTGGGCGCGGTTCTGGCGCAGGCTCATGGGGCGCTGGGCGGGCTGGCGGGGGTTGGGATACTCTCGGCGCTGTTGCCCGCGCTTGGGCTGGCGCTGGCCACGCGCTACGCCGCCGTGCCGCCGATCGCCAAGGGTGGCGAGGTGATGCCGTTCTCCCAGGTTTTCTGGCGCGTTCTGCCCTACGGTATCGTTCTGGCCTGCGGGTCGGTCGGGTTTGGGGCCATTTCGGCCTGCCTGTCGCTGTATTTCGCCGACCGGCATTGGGATGGCGCGGCGCTGGGGCTGATGGTGTTCGGGCTGGTCTTCGTTCTGGTGCGGCTGCTCTTCTCGCGCCAGATCGGCCTGCGTGGCGGAATGAAGGTGGCGGTGGTTTCGTTGCTGGTCGAGGTCGGGGGGCTGCTGCTGCTCTGGCGGAGTGCGGACGTGCCATCGGCCGATCTGGGCGCGGCGCTGACGGGGGCAGGGTTTTCGCTGGTCTTTCCCGCGCTTGGGGTGGAAGCGGTGACACGCGCCGGACCGCAGAACCGGGGCGCGGCGCTGGGCGCCTTCAGCGTCTTTCTCGATATCGGCATTGGCCTCTCCGGCCCGATGCTGGGGCTGGTGATCCATAGTCTGGGCTATGGTCCGATGTTTCTGGTCTCTGCCCTGTTTACCGGGGCCGGGGTCGGTGCCACCCTGCTGCTGCGGGGGCAGGCCCGCCCGGACGCCGCCTGACGGCAGCCGCCTCGGCGGGGTCGGGCGGGGCCGATCGCGCGCATGACCCACCTTCTGGAGGATAACGAATCCATGTCCGTTGCTGCCGTCGCTGTATTCTGCGGGTCGCGTTTCGGGGCCCGGCCCGTGTTTCAGGAGGCCGCGCGCGAAATGGGGCACCGGCTCGGCCAAGCCGGCATGCGGCTGGTCTATGGCGGTGGTGATGTCGGGCTGATGGGCACGGTGGCGGATGCGACGCTGGAGGCCGGCGGCGCGGTATCCGGGGTGATCCCTACCTTTCTCGAGGCGCGTGAGGTGATGCATCAGGGCGTAACCGACCTGACGGTGACCGACTCGATGCACAGTCGCAAGCAGCTGATGTTCGCCCGTGCCGACGCCTTCGTCGTGCTGCCCGGCGGGCTGGGCACCTTCGACGAGACGATCGAGATCATGACCTGGCGGCAGTTGAAGCTGCATGACAAGCCGATCTTCATCGTCAATGTGGCGGGGTGGGCCGACCCGATGCTGGGCATGCTGCGGGCGGCGGTGGAAAATGGCTTTGCCGAGTCCAGCGCGCTGGATCTGTTCGAGGTCGTGCCCGACGTGGCCACCACGATGGAACGATTGGGGGCAGTGATCCGCAGCCCGGTCGTCGATGATGCCAGCCGGTTGTAGGGCTGGCCGGCAGCCCGGATATGACGGCGGCATGACAAAAAACGGCCGCCCGGGCGATTAGTTGGGGCGGGGGCCCTTGCGGAGAGGCGGGAGGGCATGTATAGCCCCCACACGAGTTCGGAGTGTAGCTCAGCCTGGTAGAGCACTGTGTTCGGGACGCAGGGGCCGGAGGTTCGAATCCTCTCACTCCGACCAGACTTCCAAGATGTCAGGCGGAAAATGCCGCCGTGGGGCGGTGATATGGCCGCGTAGGCCGGCACCATCCGCCTGGGCCATGCTTGCGTCATCCCCGGCCGAATCCGCTGCAGTCTGGACGCTGGTGCCCGCGTCATCGTGCCTTTCCGGGATGCGAGAGATTACTTCACGCCCAGATCGTACTTGATCCGGTCAAGGCGGGAGAGCTTGTTCTCGTCTCCCCGCTTGCGCAGGATGGTCAGATATTCATCGGCATCGTCTTCGCTCATGATATCGGGTATCCAGGTTTCTACCTCCCAGAAATCAAACCTGTGCCTGTAGACGATGTCTTTTTTGAAGAGCGGCGAGCCCAGGGCCGAGGGAAAATAATAGGCCCCGGCATGAATGGGTGAGGTGATATTGATTAGTTCGACTGTCTTTGTCGCAATGTAATCATACGGTTCCGTATGATCGGTTTCGAATATCCGGTCGCGCCAGGGGCGAGGAAGAAGAAACGGTTCCTCGCGAAGAGGTAATTTTTTGTCCTTGAGTTTTTTATAAAGTGCGGAGACGGAGTATATGACATGCGTGTCACGCGCCGCATTCAATATGGCCTGTGACAATTTTTTCTCACCATGTTCGATGGCATAAACCCGATTGTTGACGGGAATATACGTATTCCAGAATTGCCTGAAGCTTCTGGCGTTGAAGACGTGTCCCGAAACAGAGAGGCAGAATGATTGAAGATGATGGTGCTCGGTCCCGCTCCAGTTTTCATATGCGGCAATAACGTCTTCAGGACCAAGCAATCTTTGAATCATCTCCTTCAGCCCATGGCTTGAGAAGAACACGCTGTCATTCATGATGATGAGTCGGGAAACCGGTCTGTCGAGATACTGTATCGCGTCTTTATATGCGCCGAAATCGAATCCCTGGTTGCCTCTGAAGATTATTGCGGAACAGTTTTCTATAAAAAATTCCTTTTGGGTAATCGTCATTTCATGGTTGCAGGCCAGAATGATGTTCACATCATGTCTTCTCAGTTCCAGGATAACTCTTTTTACGCTATCCGATACATCTTCGGCTAATTCATAATAAACAAATATACAATAGATGTCGGAAGGCAATATGGATAATTCGATAACATCTTTTATGTCGGATTTGTAGGATTTCAGCAGCTCTTTTTGCCGCTTTATGTTCAGGTCTATAAATATCCTGCGAAAAAATGACCTGGAAACGAATTTCCTTGCGATATGATATTCTCTATATATCGACTTGAGGAAAGGCATTTCTTTTTCTTCCTGTAATGATACTTTTTTTGGTTAAAAATGAATGTGGATATAAATATGGGCTCTTCGGATAAATGTTGAGTTCTAATTTGTGTAAATTTCTACGTGTTTCTTGGTGGTAGTGGTTGATAATTATATCATTTCTGATTTTGTGGGCGCAAAATGAATTACATTTCAGCGGAATATGTTACCGTTTAAAGAAATTGGTTACATTTACTGCAATATTGATTCTCGCCCTGTATGTCCGCTCCAAGGTTCGGAATGCAGGGCCCGGTGCCAGCGTCGTTTCTGAAGTGGGCTCTTAAGGGGCGGTCAATCTCTTGCCGTCATGCTGGCACGATCATGGTCTTCTCGCTGCTGCGGCACCTGCGCCGCTCCCGACGCCCTCCCGGCCGTGTGCGGCTGGCGGACATTGCCGAATCCTCGGTGCTGCTTGAGTCCTGTCCAGCGCGTGCCGCGCGTTTTGCGCCGGCCGATGCGCGGCGCAATGGCGCTACCAACCCGTTTCTTGATTGGGTCAGTACGCCGGTCGGGCTGACGGCCCATGTCCTGCGCGATGTCGTATATGACGTGGACAGCCGGGTGCTGATCAAGGACGGAGATCTGGTGGCGGAGACCTGCTACCTCCAGCCTCCCGAATTGCTGGCGGCGTTGCGGGTCGATCGTGCCCGCCTGATCCGCCATGCGGGGCCGGGGATGGCAGTGCCGTGCAGCGACCACTGGCCGGGCAATTACTATCACTGGATGATGCATGCCCTGCCGGTGATGGCGGCCCTGTCGGACCGGCCGGAGATTCGTCGCCGGGGGCGGCTGTCCTGGCTGCTGCCCGATCTGCTGCCGTGGCAGCGCCAGACGCTGGATCTGCTGGGTGCGGATGGCGGTGGCCGGCAGGTACTGGCGGCCGGGCGCCAGTACCGGCTGGATCGCGTAGTCTATTGCAATATCGTGGCCGGGGCGGCCGATTTCGCGCTGTCGCGGCTATGCCAGTCGGTTTTCCCGCGGATGGCGGCGCGGGTGCCGGTCACCCGTCGGCGGGGGTTGCGGCTGTATGTCGACCGGGGTGGGGCGGGCAATCGTGCGATCCCCAACGAGGGCCTGCTGGCGGCGGCGCTGGCGGCGGAGGGGTTCTGCGTGGTGAGGCCCGAGCGGATGCCGGTCGCTGAGCAGATCGACCTGTTCCGTGCGGCGGCAATGGTGGTGGGGCCCCTGGGGGCCGGCATGACCAATATCGGATTCTGCCGACCCGGCACCCTGGTCTACGAACTGGTGCCCGATCACCATGCCAATCCATGCTTCCTGGCGATGGCGATGCGCGGGCATCTGAATTACTGGGCGGATCTGTATCCGACCGGGGCGACAGGACAGGATCATGTCGCCCGCTGGGAGGCCGGGATCGACGTGGCGCGGGTGCTGCGCCGGGTGTCGGGCCTGTGGTCGTGCGGCACGCGGCCGGTCCTGGTGTCGGACGGCGCAGCGTAAGGCACCGCCCGACGGCCCGTTCAGGCGGTCGTGGCCCCTTTCCGGCTGCGGCCGGGGACCAGCAGGCTGACCACCACCACGGTGCCGATATTCACCAGCAGCGCCAGCAGGCCGGTCGAGACCAGCTGGTGCATGCCGCCGATCGAGAGCATGTGGGTGGGCTTCAGCCCGTCATGGAAGCAGACATAGGTGCCGTACAGCGTGCCCACCGCCCAGCCAGCCAGCATTGCCGGGGCGGAGAAGCGCAGCTTGGTGATGCCCAGCACCAGTGCCGGGAATGTCTGCAGGATCCACAGACCGCCCAGAAGCTGCAGGTCGATGGCGAAATGGGCGTTCAGGAACAGCACGCAGGCCAGCGCGCCCAGCTTGATGCCAAGGGCGATGAGGCGCGAGGCGCGGACATTGTTGCGCAGGCCGGGCGAGATGTTGCTGGTCACCAGGTTGGCGGCGCCGATCGCCATGACGGCGGCGGGGACCAGTGCGCCGACGGCGATCGCGGCGAAGCAGAAGCCGGTGAACCAGTCGGGGAAGATCGTCGTGAACAGGCTGGGGACGATCGAGGAGGTGTTGGTGGTCACGACCCCGGCCGCATGGGCCATCAGCCCCAGCATGGCGATCAGGCCCAGCAGCAGCGTATAGGCCGGAAGCATGACCGCGTTCTTGCGGATCGTGTCGGCCGAGCGCGCGGCCAGCACGCCGGTCAGCGTATGCGGGTAGAGGAAGGCCGCCAGCGCCGACGACAGGGCGAGCGTGGCATAGGGCACGCTCTGGCCCGGCATCAGGGCATGGCCTTCCGGCGGGTGGGGCAGGTGCTGCGCCGCGGTGGCGAACATGGCGCCGTAGCCGCCCAGATGCAGGGGAATGACCGTGACCGCGGCCAGGACCGCGATATAGATCATGATATCCTTGATAAAGGCGGTCAGCGCGGGCGCGTGCAGGCCGCCCAGCCATGTATAGGCGGCCAGCGAGATGAAGGCGACGATCAACGGGATTTCGCCCGGCAGGCCCAGTGCCTCGATGACCGTGCGGATGCCGATCAGCTGCAGCGCGATATAGGGCATGACCGCGATCAGGCCGCTGGCGGCGATGGCCAGTTCCAGCGCCCGGCTGCCGAAGCGCGCACGGACGATGTCCGCCGCCGTCGCGTGCCGTCCGTCATGGGCGATCTGCCACAGGATGGGCATGACCAGGAACACGAACGGATAGACGATGATCGTATAGGGCAGGGCGAAGAAGCCGAACGCGCCGGTCGCATAGACCAGGGCGGGCACCGCGATGACGGTATAGGCGGTATAGAAATCGCCACCGACCAGGAACCAAGTGATCCAGGTGCCGAACTGGCGGCCGCCCAGGCCCCAATCCTCGGACCCGTGGGCAGCGGACTGCCCCTTGTGACTCCGGCCGCGCCACCACGACACCGTGCTGCCCAGCACGATGGTCATGGCGAAGAACAGGATGAAGACGACCAGTGCGGGGGTGGAAGGAACGTGCGATGTCATCAGCGTGCGTCCCGCTTCCAGACGACCCACACCAGCAGGGACGTCGCCGGCACCCAGGCGAACTGGTACCAGTAAAAGAAAGGGAAACCCAGCAGGGTTGGTTCCGTTCGGTCATAGAACGGAAGCCATAGCAACCCGATAAAGGGCAGTAGGAGAGCCAGGTACAGCTTTTTCATCCCGATTGTGGCCTTATTTTCTTGATTGATTGCGGGCATCGAACGACGAGGTTGCCCATCCCTGTCGGCATGTCAACCGGCAGCTTTCGCGGGGCCAGGAGGAGAGCAGTCGCGTGAAAAAGGATCGTAATTGATGCGCCTTCCGGCTAGAAGAACCCGGTGGGGTCCTGACTGAGAAGAGCAAGAACAAACAGTGCGTGTATGCGGCGTCGGACCAGGAGATGTTCACGTTCCACAGTAGAATGGGCGGAGCAGAGGAGAGAGCTATGACAAAGTGGGTCTATAGTTTCGGTGGCAGCGCGAATGAAGGCGGTGCCGGTATGCGCGAGTTGCTCGGTGGCAAGGGCGCCAACCTGGCGGAAATGGCGGCGATCGGCCTGCCTGTCCCGCCCGGCTTCACCATCACGACCGAGGTTTGTACCGCGTTCTACGACAATGGCCGCGCCTATCCCGAGGACCTGCGCGCGCAGGTCGGGGCGGCGCTGGCCGGGATCGAGGGCGCGCTTGGCCTGCGTTTCGGCGATCCGGCGGCGCCGCTGCTGGTGTCGGTCCGTTCGGGCGCGCGCGTGTCCATGCCGGGCATGATGGATACCGTGCTGAACCTGGGCCTGAATGACGAGACGGTCGAGGGGCTGGCCGCCAATTCCGGCGATGCGCGCTTCGCCTGGGACAGCTATCGCCGCTTCATCCAGATGTATGGCTCGGTCGTGCTGGGCGTGTCGCACCATCGCTTCGAGGACCTGATCGAGGAAACCAAGCGCGGCGCCGGCGTGCAGGATGACACCCAGCTGACCGATCAGGACTGGCGGGATGTCGTGGTGGGCTACAAGGAGATCGTGCAGCGCGAGACCGGCGCGCCGTTCCCCATGGACCCGCATGCGCAGCTGTGGGGCGCCATCGGCGCGGTGTTCGGATCGTGGATGAACCCGCGCGCCAATACCTATCGCCGCCTGCATGACATTCCCGCGAGCTGGGGCACCGCCGTCAACGTGCAGGCGATGGTGTTCGGCAACATGGGCCAGGACTGCGCCACCGGCGTCTGCTTCACCCGCGATCCCTCGACCGGCGAGAACGTCTTCTACGGCGAGTACCTGATCAACGCGCAGGGCGAGGACGTGGTGGCGGGTATCCGCACGCCGCAGCCGATGTCCCAGCAGCGGGCCCGCGAGGGTGAGCTGTCGATGGAACGCGCGCTGCCCGAGGCCTACGCCGAGCTGCTGTCGGTGCGCGATATCCTGGAGCGTCACTATCGTGACATGCAGGACATCGAATTCACCGTCCAGAACAACCGCCTGTACATGCTGCAGACCCGCACCGGCAAGCGCACGGCGGCCGCGGCCCTGCGCATTGCCATCGCGATGGCCGAGGAAGGCCTGATCTCGCACGAGGAAGCGATCCGCCGCGTTCCGCCCTCGTCGCTCGATCAGCTCCTGCATCCGACGCTGGACCCCAACGCGCCGCGCACGATGCTCAGCCGCGGCCTGCCGGCTTCGCCGGGTGCCGCCGGCGGCGCGATCGTCTTCAGTGCCGAAGATGTCGAAATCCGTGCCGCGCGGGGCGAGGATGTGATCCTGGTCCGGATCGAGACGTCGCCCGAGGATGTGCATGGCATGCACGCCGCCCGTGGCGTGCTGACCACCCGTGGCGGCATGACCTCGCATGCCGCCGTGGTGGCGCGTGGCATGGGTCGTGTCTGCGTGGCCGGTGCCGGCGGCATCCATGTCGACTACAAGGCCAAGACGCTGTCGGTCGGTGCGACGGTGCTGCATGAGGGCGAGTGGATCACCCTGGATGGCGGCACGGGCGAGGTCTTCGCCGGCAAGGTGGCGACCATCGAGCCGACCCTGTCGGGCGATTTCTCCACCCTGATGGGCTGGGCCGACAATGTGCGCCGGATGAAGATCCGCGCCAATGCCGAAACGCCGGACGACGCGCAGACCGCGCGCCATTTCGGTGCCGAGGGCATCGGCCTGTGCCGGACCGAGCACATGTTCTTCGCCCCGGACCGGATCGGCTTCGTGCGGCAGATGATCATGGCCGGCGACGCGGCGACGCGCGTCCGCGCCATCGACGCGCTGCTGCCCTTCCAGCGCCAGGATTTCCAGGACCTGTTCCGCATCATGGCGGGGCTGCCGGTGACGATCCGCCTGCTGGACCCGCCGCTGCACGAGTTCCTGCCGCATGGCGAGGCCGAATTGGCCGAGGTCGCGGCCGCCATGGGTGAAAGCCTGGAAGCGGTGGCGACGCGCAAGGCGGCGCTGTCGGAATCCAACCCGATGCTGGGTCATCGCGGGTGCCGGCTGGGGCTGACCTATCCGGAGCTGTACGCCATGCAGACCCGGGCGATCATCGAGGCGGCGATTGCCGTGTCGGCCGAAACGGGTCAGCCGGTAGTGCCGGAAATCATGATCCCGCTGGTGGGCATGGAAAGCGAACTGCGCCGGACCCGTACCATCGTCGAACAGGCGGCGACCGAGGTGCTGGCCACGACGGGCGCGGTGCTGGACTACAGCATCGGCACCATGATCGAGCTGCCGCGCGCGGCGCTGACGGCTGACCGGATCGCGCAGCAGGCCGATTTCTTCTCGTTCGGGACCAATGACCTGACGCAGACGACCTTCGGCTTCTCGCGCGACGACGTGGGTACGTTCCTGCCCTTCTATCTGGAGCATGACCTGATCGCGCGCGATCCGTTCATCTCGATCGATCAGGAAGGTGTGGGCCAGCTCGTCTCCATGGGCGCGGAAAAGGGGCGGAGCGTCAAGCCGGGCCTGAAGCTGGGCGTATGCGGTGAGCATGGCGGCGATCCGGCGTCGATCGGGTTCTTCGAATCCGTCGGGCTGGATTACGTGTCCTGTTCGCCGTTCCGGGTGCCGATCGCCCGTCTGGCGGCGGCCCAGGCCGCGCTGGCCGCGCGTGACGCACTGGCGCCGGCCGCGCAGGTTCGCTGACCGTCGTTCCAGCCCTGCCGCACCCGCATCGTTCGCGGGAGCGGCAGGGCCGGCTTTTCTGATTGTTCCATTCTTCGGGATGGCCTGGGCCGCCCGGAGACCGATGGCGGAGCCCGCTTGCCCCCATGTCGCATCACATCGTGCTGCATCTGGTGTCGGATGCGACCGGACAGACGCTGGATTCCGTCGTTCGGGCCTCGATCGCCCAGTTCAGCCATGCCGAAGTCACCTGCCATCGCTGGAACCTGATCCGTACCCGCTCCCAGTTGCGGCGGGTGCTGGAGGCCATCGAGCAGGATCGGGGGCCGGTCCTGTCCTCGGTGGTCGATCAGCGGCTGCAACATGAGCTGACGATCGGCTGCGCGCATATCAAGGTGCGGCTGGTCAACGTGCTGGACCCGGTCACCGCCGTGCTGCAGGACGAGCTGGGCGAGAAGGCGATCGGCCGCCCAGGCGGTCAGTATGTGATGGACGACGCCTATTTCCGTCGGATCGACGCCATGCATTTCGTGCTGGCGCATGATGACGGGCAGGAGATTGGCGGCCTGTCCCATGCGGATGTCGTGCTGGTCGGCATCTCGCGCGCCTCGAAGACGCCGACCTCCTTCTATCTGGCCAATTGCGGGGTCAAGGCGGCGAACGTGCCCCTGATTCCCGATCTGCCGCTGGCGGATGAATTGCTGCATGTCCAGCGCCCGATCGTGGGGCTGACCATCGATCCCGACGTGCTGATCAGCATCCGCCGCCATCGCCTGGATGTGATGGGCGACCGCCGGTCCGAACTGCTGCTGCGGACCGGCAATCCCTATATCGACCCCGAACGGGTCGAGGAGGAGGTTCGCTGGGCCCGGCGCCTGTGCGCCCGTCACGGTTGGCCGCTGGTCGATGTCAGCCGTCGTTCGATCGAGGAAACGTCGGCCGCGATCATGGGCCTGATGGCCGACTGGGAAGAGCGCCGCGCCGAAAACAGGCCATAGCCATATGGCATGGGTCCGGAAGTTGGCGTTACATATCGATACCTCCCCCATCTGAAAAACACCATCTTTCGTGCCTATATGGATTGGAAACGCGGGAGAATTCGGCACATGCGGCGATTTCTGATGTTAGGGGCGGCCACGCTCATGCTGGGTGTGGCAATGGCGCCGGCCGGGGCCCTGGCTCAGCACGGCGGCGGTGGCGGGCATGGTGGTGGCGGTGGTGGCCACGGCTTTGGTGGTGGCGGCGGCTATCGTGGCGGTGGTGGAGGTGGCTGGCACGGTGGCGGAGGCTATCGGGGCGGCGGAGGCTACTATCGCGGCGGTGGCGGCTATTACCGTGGGTATGGCGGCTATGGTGGTTATCGTGGCGGCTGGGGTGGCTGGGGCTATCCCGGCTGGGGCGGCGGCTATTATGGAGGCTGGGGCTGGCCGCTGGCGTTCGGCACGATGTTCGGCATGGCTGCCGGGGCCGCGGCTTATGGTGCGTACGACGATGGGTACGGTGCTGATTACGACGACTACCCTCCGCCGGCGTACGAGGGCGGCGCCTATCCGCCTGCGGGCTATGGCTACCCTTATCCTGCGCAGCCTTACCCCGCGCAGCCATATGCAGCCCAGCCTAATGCACCGCCTGCGCCTCTTCCCCAGGCGCCCTCGCCTACCGTGACCTGCACGGGTGGCCGTTTCTTCAATCCATTGACCGAAAGCTGTGACAGCCCTTGATGTGCTGACGAGGCAGAGTCGTGTGGAACCGCGATTCCGTCAGGGATTTTTGAGCGCGAACGCTGACGCCATTATCATGACATACTATGTCTTAAACTGACATTGTCGGGGAAGGGGGCGTTTTCATCCACCACCCGGCATTGGAGCATGGACAGGACTGATGAAGAAGATCCAGACGCGCGGCATGATGATGCTGCTGATTGCCGGCCTGCTGTCGACTGGCCTCGCCGCAGGGGCGCGTGCCGAACCGGGTGGGTGCCTGAAATATGGCGCGGTCGGTGCGGTCGGCGGTCATGTGGCCAACCATCATGCCGTGCTGGGTGCGGTCGGGGGCTGTGCCGCCGGCATGTATACCCGCCATGAATACCGCAAGGGGCTGCGGGAGAAGGCGGCCCTGTATGACAAGGAGCATCCGGTCGATCCGCATCTGAGCATGATGGAGCGCTATCGCCAGCGCAAGACGGACGAGCAGAAAGCCACGCTGTGGGACGCGGAACATCCGCAGGCACCTGGCGCCCCGCACTGAGGCGTGGGCACGACCGGGATCGCCCGATAGTGGTCCCGGTCCGTGGTTATGCCGGCCGCGCCGGCAGCCAGCCCGCCAGTTCCTGCCGTGTCAGGGCCTCCAGCAGGTCGATGGCGGCGGGGGCGGCGTTCAAGCAGGGAATCAGGACGAAATCGGTGCCGCCGGCGCCCAGGAATTCCGACCGGACCTCGTTGCCGATTTCATCCAGCGTCTCGATGCAGTCGGCCATGAAGCCGGGCATGATCACCGCTACGCGCGTGATGCCCTGGGCCGGTAGCCCCGCTATCAGCGGTGCGGTATAGGGTTCCAGCCAGCGCGCGGGCCCGAACCGCGACTGGTAGGTCAGCGGCATTGCCGTCTCATCCATGTCCAGGGCCTGCCGTAGCGCGGCCATGGTGCGGGTGCATTCCTCGGCATAGGGGTCGCCGCGTTCGACATAGGCGCGCGGCAGGCCGTGGAACGAGGCCACGATCTGCTGCGGGGCGAAGGGCAGGCCGGCCAGCGTCTCGCGGACGGAGCGGGCCAGCGCGGCAATATAGAGCGGATGATCGGGAAAGGCCGGCACGGTGCGCACCGCCGGCTGGTTGCGCAGGCGCATCAGCGCGCGGAAGGCCTGATCGTTGGCGGTGGCGGTCGTGGTGGCGCTGTATTGCGGGTAAAGCGGCAGCAGCAGCACCCGTTCGCAACCCCGGCGCAGCAGGGCGGCAATGCCTGATGCGATCGAAGGGGTACCGTAGCGCATTGCCCATTCCACCGCCACGCCATCGGGTGCCAGGCGCTGGGCCAGGGCTTCGCCCTGTGCCCGCGTGTACGTACGCAGCGGGCTCTCGTTTCGTTCCTCGTTCCAGATACGGCGATAGGCGCTGCCGGTGCGGCGTGGACGCAGGGTCAGGATCGGCCCGCGCAGGATCGGCTGCCAGAGGGCCGGATGGGCCTCGATGATCCGCCGATCGGACAGGAATTCGGCCAGATAGCGCCGCACGGCGCCATAGCCGGTCTCATCGGGCGTGCCGAGATTGGTCAGCAGGACGCCGATACGGGACGGGGCGATGGAAGCGCCCGGGCGGACGGTGAGGAAGGTCATCGGGCCGGGATGCTACAGGACCCGCCCGATGCTGGCAAAACGGATCCGGACAGAACTGATGCCGGCGGAACGGAACGCGGTGACGCGCGTAATCAGCGACGCCGCGAACGGACGCGTACGGGAACCGGCTGGGGTGTCGGGGCGTTGCGCCATGCAAGCAATGCGGCACAGCCCATGGCAAGGCACAGGCTCAGGACCGGCAGGGATGACGACAGAAACGCGGTAATGACGGTCATCATGCTCTCCATCCCCTCCGGAAACGGCGCGCCGCCGAGGAATCCTGGCGGGTTTCGCTTGCCGGAAGGCATTTGCGGCGGGATCGGATCCTGGGAGCAGGCCGTCCGGACCGCCTGATCAGTCAAGCTTGCCGCTTTATGAATCGTCAAGAAAAAATGACAGGCGAGTGACGGAACGGCTGCGGCAGGAGCCCTGCGCTTTTATCAGGTCGCGCGTTCGGGCCATGCGGCGGCCACGCATTTGCGCATCAGCGACGGCAGGGCCAGCGTATCCAGATCGGCATGGGGCACGGCCATGCCGCCGATGCGGGCGATTGTATTGGGGAAATGCCCGACATGGGCGGCATAGACGTCCACATGCAGGGTGAAATGGGTGAAGACGTGCGTGATGCGCCCGGCCGCGCGCCAGTCTGCGCGGGCCGGGGCGAAAGGCAGGGCTTCGGCCTCGCGCCAGGGCGTGGGGCGCCATTCGGTGCCCGGCAGTTCCAGCATGCCGCCCAGCAATCCCTTTTCCGGCCGGCGCCGCAGCAGGATCTGGCCGCCTGCGTCGGTCAGCAGGAAATGCGCGCCATGGCGTACCGGTCGGGCGGCGCGCGGCGCCTTGGCCGGCAGGCTGGCGGCGATGCCCTGGCGGAGGCCGGCGCAGGGCTCCCGCCAGGGGCACAGCGCGCAGGCCGGCTGGCGCGGGGTACAGATGCCCGCCCCGAGATCGAACAGGGCCTGGGCGAAATCGGATGGCCGCGCCCGGGCCTCGGTGGAATCGTTCAGCGTCGCGGCGTGCCGGGCGATGGTCTTGCGCGATCCGGGCAGGGGATCGGTCAGGGCGAACAGCCGGCTGGTCACGCGCTCCACATTGCCGTCGACCGGCACCACCGGCTGGCCGAACGCGATGGCGGCGATAGCGGCGGCGGTGTAGGTGCCCACCCCCGGCAGCGCCAGCAGGCCCGCCATGTCACGTGGAAAGCCGCCGCCGACCGCTGCCACGGCCCGGGCGCAGGCATGCAGGTTGCGCGCCCTTGCGTAATAGCCAAGACCCGCCCAAGCGGCCATGACCGTGTCGGATTCGGCCCGCGCCAGATCGCCGACGGTGGGAAACAGGTCGAGAAAGCGGTGGTAATAGGGAATGACCGCCGCCACCGTCGTCTGTTGCAGCATGATTTCGCTGAGCCAGACGTGATAGGGATCGGCTGTCCGGCCGGGCAGGGCCCGCCAGGGCAGGGTCCGGCGATGGCGGTCGTACCAGCGCAGCAGGGCGGCGGAAGAAGGAGGCACGGGGCGCTTATGGCGAAGGATCGGACCGACGGCAAGCGCGCGGGCATGGCCGCACCCCCGCCCGAACCGCGGCGCGCGCTGACGATGCGCAGCCTGGGGGCGTTGATTCCGGCTGTTGCCCGCCCGGCCTTTCGGCGGCATCCGGCTGCGCTGGCGCAGGTGATGACCGATTGGGCGGAGATTGTCGGCCCGGATCTGGCCCGTTGCACCGTGCCGCGCCGCCTGTCGGCCGGGGTGTTGACGCTGGGCTGCGCCGGACCGGTGGCGATGGAATTGCAGCATCTGGCGCCCGAACTGATCGCCCGCGTCAACCGCTCCTGCGGGCATGGCACCGTGCGGTCGCTGAAGCTGGTGCAGGACCTAGTCGCGGGGGCGGCCCCACCCCCGCGCCCCGCGCCGCGCGATCCGCCCCCGCCGGTGCCGATTCCCGATATGGAGGACGGCCCGCTGAAGGATGCGCTGGCCGCCCTGGGCGCGCGTATCCGCGAGCGTGCCGGACGTCGCTGAGGGCTGGCGTGATTGCCACAAAAAGGCCGGGATCGGGGCGCCGGATGGCCCGTGTACCGACAGGAAGGCGGACCGCGATCCCGTGATCGTGCATGCCGGACGGGTTTACCATGCCGCCTGTCCTGCCGACATGATGACGTGACCTATTCCTGCTGGAAGGGAGAATTTCGATGCGCAAGATGGCTTTCCTGCTGGCGGCGGCGTTGGCCGTAGCGGGACCATTATCTTCGACCTCGGCCATGGCGTGGGGGCATGGCGGCTGGGGCTGGCACGGTGGCGGTGGCTGGGGACGCGGGCCGGGCTGGGGTGGCGGCTGGGGCTGGCGTGGGGGCGGCTGGGGGCCGCGCTGGGGCTGGGGACTCGGCGGGTTCGGGGCCGGGGTGCTGGCCGGTTCGGCGCTTGCCTCGCCCTATTACGGTTACGGGTACCGGTACCGCTATTATCCGCCGGCATACGCCTATCCCGCCTACCCGGCTTATCCGGTCTACCCCGCCTATCCGTACCCCGTGTACGGCTATCCGTACGGTTACGGGCGCTGGTGAGCGCCCTGCCGGGCCGCCTGGATGAAGCGCGCGATCAGACGCGCGTCCTTGCGGCCCGGCGCGCTTTCCACGCCGGATGAGACATCGACCGCCGGTGCGCCGCTCAGGGCGATCGCCCGGGCGACGGTCTCGGGCGTAAGCCCGCCTGCCAGCATCCAGGGAACGGGGGCCTGCCAGTTTTTCGTGATGGTCCAGTCGATCGGCTGCGCATTGCCGCCGGGCCGGTTCGCCCCGGCTGGAGGGCGTGATTCGATCACCAGCCCGTCCAGAGGCGTCGTGGCGGGCAGGTCGTCCGCTGTGGTGACGCCGTTTGCGTGCCAGACGGGCAGGCGGAATTTTTCGCGGATTTCCAGCGCGCGCGCCATGGGGGCGTAGATCTGCAACCCGTCCAGCGCGACGGCATCCAGCGTTGCCGCGATCGCATCGTCATCCGGTGCGACGAACAGGCCGATGCGGCGCGGGCCGCCGGATGGCACGCGGGCTGCCAAAGCTGCTGCCTGCATCGGCGTGACGGCGCGGGGCGACCGCGCGAAGAAGACGAACCCCACCCAGTCGGCACCATGGGCGATCGCGGCCTCCAGCCCCTCGGGCTCGGTCAGGCCGCAGATCTTGATGCCGATGGGATGGGCCATCGGGTCAGCCGGCCAGCTCCGCTGCCACGGCGGCGGCAGCGGCGGCGGGGTCGGCGGCGGTGGTGATCGGGCGGCCGACCACGATCCAGTCGGCGCCGGCATGGCGGGCCTGGGCCGGGGTCATGACCCGTTTCTGGTCGCCGGTTGCAGACCCGGCGGGGCGGATGCCGGGCACTACCAGCACCGGCGCGTCGCCCAGCCGGTCGCGCAGGGGGGCGATCTCGTGCGGCGAGCAGATCAGCCCGTCGGCGCCGGCCGCAATCGCCAGTGCGCCCAGGCGCAGCACCTGCTGGCACGGGTCGTCATCGACGCCGATTTCGTGCAGTGCGTCGGCGTCCATGCTGGTCAGTACCGTCACCGCCAGCAGCAGGGGGCGGGCATCGGCCGGGAAGGCGCGGTCCACGGCGGCGCGGGCCGCCGCGATCATGGCGCTGCCGCCCTGGGCGTGGATCGTCAGCATTGCCGGGCGGGTCTCGGCCAGGCTGCCGATGGCCGAACCGACCGTGTTGGGGATGTCGTGCAGCTTCAGGTCCAGGAACAGGCTGTGCCCGTCCGCGACCCGGCGCACTGCGTCCAGCCCCCGCGCATAGGTGAATTCCAGCCCCAGCTTGATGGCGTCGGCACTGGCGGCGGTCTGGTCGCGCCAGCGCGCGGCCTGGGCCTCGTCCTTGGTGTCCAGCGCCACGATCAGGCGCGTGCGGCGGGTGGTCATGGCAGGGGGGCCTCGTGCGATGCCGGCAGGACGGTGGTGGCCACTGGCGCGGGGGGCGGGTTATAGGTTTCGGCCTGCTGGCGGCGCAGTTCGGCCACCTGTTCCTCCAGCGCGCGGACCTGCTGTTCCGCCCGGCGGGCGCGTCCGCGCTGGCGCAGCTCGGCGAACCACACCGCGACCGCGCCCAGGATGAAGAACGCGGCGGCGACGATCAGCGTCAGCACGCCGACCGAGGATTTCCACCCCCAATCCAGGAACCACATCTGGATCGGTTCCTGGTTGCAGGCGCTGAAGACGATCAGCCCCAGCAGGAAAGGCACGGTGACAAGTAAACGCAGCATGGGCAGCCTCCTACCGTTTCGCGCGATGTCCGGCAAGGAAATCGGGACATTGCCGTGCGGCGAGCCGACGCCCGCAGATCGGCCTTGATTCCCACCGCGCCGGCATGGTGTCGTCTGCCGGATCGGGGCGGAGCAGGCTCTTGAGTGAAATCATCGCGTTTCAGCGCACCGGGCGCAAGGATGACGTGGTCTGGGCCGTTGTCGCGACCGTCGGCCGGGCCCTGCGTATTGCCGAGATCTATCCCGCCCGTCCGGCCGCGATGGCCGACCGCGACTGGCGGGAACAGCAGGTCCGGGCCTATGCGTCCTTCCTGCGCCAGACCCGCCAGCCGGTGCCCCGATACAGCGTGACGCCTATCCGCCGTGCCGACCTGCCGCGTGCGTGGCGCCCCCTGCCCGCGCTGGGCTTCCTGCGCGGACAATTCATCTGAGACATCCGAGAAAAACAGCGTCGGATAAACGCCTCGTTCATCTTGCCTGCAGCACAGTCGCGGCTTCACGATCCGGAGTACGTGACCAAGATGCATGATGGAGACGCCACCGCCACGATTGCCGGGGCGGCGGATGGAACGGCCGCGCCACGCGCGGAGATCGTCAGCCAGTATGTCAAATCGGTGCGTCTGGTGGTGCCCGGCGCGCCGGCGATCCATGCCGCGCCGAAGGAACTGCCGCGCCTGCATCTGGACCTGGATGTCGATGCGCGGCAGGTCGCCGACGGCTCGCCGCTGTTCGAGGTCGCGCTGGTGTTGCGCTGCCAGGGGCGGACGCCGGGCGAGCAGGTGGTGTACGAGGCCGACCTGGCCTATGCCGGGCTGGTCAGCCTGCGCATGGCCGGGGGGATCGCCGCGCCGGAGGTGCTGGAGCCGCTGCTGCTGATCGATATCCCGGCCCTGCTGTTTCCGGCCGCGCGCAATCTGCTGGCGGACCTGACGCGGGACGCCGGATTTCCGCCGGTGCTGATGCAGGCGGTGGATTTTGCCGCGTTGCAGCGTGCGCGGCGGGCGGCCGCCTGACGTTCCTGTTCAGCCGGCACGCATTGCATTTCGCGCGTCCTGTTCGCACATTCCCGACTGACTCGCGGCATATGCCGCATTCCGGATCGAGGAATGAATGACGATGACGAACGGACGTGACCTGGCACCGGTGCTGGACAGGGTGGACCGCACGCTGGAGGCCAGCCTGGAGCGGCTGTTCGATTTCCTGCGCATTCCCAGCATTTCCGCCCAGCCAGCCCATGCCGGCGATTGCCGCCGGGCGGCGGAATGGCTGCGCGACGAGCTGACTTCGATCGGGCTGGAGGCCTCGGTGCGCGAGACGCCGGGCCACCCGATGGTGGTGGCGCATGACCGGTCGGCGGATGAATCCTCCGGGCGACTGCCGCATGTGCTGTTCTATGGCCATTATGACGTGCAGCCGGTCGATCCGCTGGAATTGTGGGAGACGTCGCCGTTCGACCCGCGCGTGGTCCGCGACGAAGCCGGGGCGCGGATCGTCGCGCGCGGCGCGTCCGACGACAAGGGCCAGGTCATGACCTTCGTCGAGGCGCTGCGGGCGCTGAAGGCCGAGCACGGCACGCTGCCGCTGCGCGTGTCGCTGGTGATCGAGGGCGAGGAGGAAAGCGGCGGTGCCAATCTGCTGCCGTTCCTGCAGGCCAATCGTGAGGAACTGCGCGCCGATGTCGCGCTGATCTGCGACACCGGCATGCTGGATGGCGGCGTGCCGGCCATCACCACCGCGCTGCGCGGCATGGTGGGCGAGGAAATCACGATCCATTGCGCCAATCGCGACCTGCATTCCGGCATTTACGGCAATGCGGCGCGCAACCCGCTGGAATTGCTGAGTTGGATTCTGGCCTCGGTGCGCGATCATGACAGCGGACGGGTGGTGCTGCCCGGTTTCTATGACGGCGTGCAGGACCCGCCGGCCGAGGTGCGTGACCAATGGCGTGCCATCGCGCCCTCCGACGCCGAATTCCTGGGGCCGGTCGGCCTGTCGGTGCCGGCGGGCGAGCGCGGCTATACCGCCGTCGAGCAGACCTGGTGCCGCCCCACTTTCGAGATCAACGGCATCAGCGGCGGCTATGCCGGCGACGGGTTCAAGACCGTGCTGCCGGCCCAGGCCTCGGCCAAGGTGTCGTTCCGGCTGGTGTCGGGCCAGGACCCGGTCCGCATTCGCGAGGCGTTCCGTGCCCATGTGCAGGCCATGCTGCCGGCCGACTGCACCGTTGTCTTCGCCGCCCATGGCGGGTCTTCGGCCAGCGTCGTGCCGGCGGACGGGCCGGGGCTGGGCGCCGCGCTGGCGGCGCTGGGCGAGGAATGGGGCCGTCCGGCGGTGACGATCGGCAGCGGCGGCTCGATCCCGGTTGTGTCCGAGGTCCGGCAGGCGCTGGGCATGGATTCGCTGCTGGTCGGCTTTGCGCGGGATGATGACCGCATCCATTCACCCAACGAGAAATACGACCTGATCTCGTTCCACAAGGGTATCCGTTCCTGGGTGCGGGTGCTGGAGGCGCTGGCGCGCGACCGCCGGTTCGCCGCCTGAGATGGAGGGCGGCGTGCCGCAGGTGCTGGCCATGACAATGGGCGATCCGGCCGGGATCGGGCCGGAACTGACGGCGGCCGCCTGGCAGGCCCTGCGCGCGGGCGGGCCGGCCTTTATGGTGCTGGGCGACCCGGCATTGTATCCCGGCGTGCCGGTGCGTGTGGTGACGGATGCGGCGCAGGCGGCCGTGGTATTTGCCGAGGCGCTGCCTGTTCTGCCGGTCGGGTTGGCCTGCGCCACGCGGCCGGGTGCGCCGGATGTGGCCAATGCGCCGGCGGTGATCGGCAGCATTGCCCGTGCGGTGGAACTGGCGCTGGGCGGGCAGGTCGGGGCGGTGGTGACCAATCCGATCAGCAAGCTGGTGCTGAAGCAGGCAGGCTTCGCCCATCCGGGCCATACCGAATATCTGGCGGAACTCTGCGGCGTGCCGGGGCGGGAAGTGATGATGCTAGCCTGCCCCGAATTGCGGGTGGTGCCGGTGACGATTCATGTGTCGCTGCGTCGGGCGCTGGATGGTTTGACCACGGACGAGATCGTGCGGTGCGGGCTGACGACCGCCGAGGCGTTGCGGCGTGATTTCGGGATTGCCGCCCCCCGTCTGGCCGTTGCCGGGCTGAACCCGCATGCGGGCGAGGGTGGGGTGATGGGGGGGGAGGAAGGGGAGATCATCGTCCCTGCCATCGTGGCGCTGCGGGGTGAGGGGATCGACGTGACGGGGCCTTGGCCGCCGGATACGATGTTCACGCCCACCGCCCGTGCCCGGTATGACGCGGCGCTGTGCATGTATCACGACCAGGCGCTGATTCCGCTGAAGACGATCGACATGGCGGGCGGGGTCAATGTGACGCTGGGCCTGCCGATCGTGCGGACCTCGCCGGACCATGGCACCGCCTTCGATATCGCGGGACAGGGCGTGGCCGACCCGTCCAGCCTGATCGCTGCCCTGAAACTGGCCCGCGACATGACCCGGAACCGGAGCGCCGCATGACCCTTTCCCCCGCCTCTCCCGCGCGGGCCCTGCGCCTGGGGGTGAATATCGACCATGTCGCCACCGTGCGGAATGCGCGCGGCGGCACCCATCCGGACCCGGTGGCCGCCGCCATCGCCGCCGTGGCGGCCGGGGCGGACGGGATCACCGCCCATCTGCGCGAGGACCGGCGGCATATCCGCGATGCGGACCTAGCGCGGCTGCGGGCCGAGATTGCGGCGCCGCTGAACATGGAAATGGCCGCGACGGACGAAATGGTGGCCATTGCGCTGGATCTGCGCCCGCATGCATGCTGCATCGTGCCCGAGCGCCGGGCCGAGATCACGACCGAGGGCGGGCTGGATGTGGCGGGCCAGGCGGCGGCGCTGGCCCCGCAGGTGCGGGTGCTGCGCGAGGCCGGGATTCGGGTCTCGCTGTTCGTCGATCCGGACCCGGCCCAGATCGCGGCCTCGGCCGCCATCGGCGCGGCGGTGGTGGAGCTGCATACCGGTGCCTATGCCGAAGGCCGTGCCGGCGAGTATGAGCGCCTGCGCCGGGCCGCCGCCCAGGCCGATGAGGCCGGGCTGGAAGTGCATGCCGGCCACGGCCTGACCTATGGCAATGTGGGGCCGATCGCCGCCCTGCCGCAGGTGGTGGAGCTGAATATCGGACATTTCCTGATCGGGCAGGCGATTTTCGACGGGCTGGCCGCGACCGTCGCGCGGATGCGGCAGTGCATGGACGCGGCCAGGAAGTTTCCAGAACTTTGAGGGAAGAACCAGGGCTCTGCCCTGGACCCGGCAGGGCCTGAGGCCCTGCACCCCGATCATTTGCTGACGAACGGGTTTTTACGCCGAAATCAGGAAATATTTGAATCTTAGAATGATATCCCTGTCTCGAAATCCAGGATCAGCGGGTTTTTGTAGCGGTTGGTGCCGCCGGTGCTCCAGATATACTGGGCGCCGGGGCGGATCAGCAGCCAGGGGGCGGGGTGCCAGCCGTAATTGAGCTCGATCGCATGTTCCTGCGTGGGCTTGTAGATGCCGGTTGCTCCGTCCTTTTGTAGCTGTGCCACGTAATTTGTCAGTTTCGCGTTGACCCACAGATACTTCATGCCGAGGCTGACCGTGTCGTCGGGGCGGCTGGCGAAGGTGCCTTTGCGCGTGATGCCCCAATCGACGAAATAGGGGAAAATGGCGGTGCGGGGATCGCCCCAGGTGAAGGAGGCGAAGAAGGATGTGCCTCGGTGCGGGGCATATTCGTCGCGCTGGAGCAGGCGGTCGAACTGGAACCAGCCGCCGAAGCGGCCGCGCACGGTGGAAGTGGGAGCGCCCACGAGATATTGGGACGGAATCTGGAACATGCCGAGTTTTGAATAGACGTCGCTGACCTGCGACGTGTCCCAGTAGCCGCCGACTTTTACGTTGGTCTGGAGCGGGCCGCTGTAATCGTCCTTTCCGCCCTGATGCCAGACGAGCTGGAAGGGCAGGAAGGTGCCCGTGGCGCCATGGAGGTTCAGTTTCCACCCATTATGCGTGTTCGCGATCGTGGGATCGACGGAATAGGCGCCGAACTGGATGGAATAATGGTTGTTGCCGGCGGGATAGAATTTGACCCAGGCGCCCGGATGCGCCGTGGGATAATAGCTGTAGCCCGAATTGTAGGCGATGGATTGCGGCATGCCGCAGATCGCATTGGTCTGGAACTGGCAGTAATTGTTCATGCCCCAATAATAGGACCAGGTTTCGAAATCGGTCTCGGCGTTGATCTCGCCGACCGTGGTGGCCACATATCTGTTCCATGGCATTTCCCACGACAGCAGCGAGAGGCGGACGGTCGGCGAGCCGTAGATTTCCTGCGGGCTGTCCAGCGCCGGCAGTTTCGCCCCCAGGCCCTGGCCGGCGCGGGAGGTGACGATGAAATGGAACAGGCCGATATTCAGGCTGGTCAGTTTCTTGAGGTCGAAATCGACATTGATGCCGAGTTCATGGGCGTAGCGGACATTCTGCGATTGTCCGCCCATCGGGTTTCCGGCGCTGTCCTGAAAATAATGGCCGGTGATGGTGACGCCCCTGTCGACCAGCCATGTCCTTCGGCCGCCCCAATTGCCGGTCATGCTGCTCTGCGTCATCCAATCGTCGAAACTGGCCGGAAAGAAAGCATGTTCCGTCGTGTCGGAAAGCTGCTGCCGCTTGGTGTTTCCGAGATCTTCCGCTTCGGGCGGAAGGAGGACCGGTTGAGGCTGGACCGACACGATGGGCTTGTGAATGCTCTTTGGCGCCGGTTGTGGGGCCGGTGCCGGAACATGGTGTGGCTTACGGGAGATTCGTGAAACGGACTGGCCCATCGCGCCTGAGGGTCCGCCGGGCAGGCAGGATATCAGGGTGAAGGTGAAGGCCAGGGATTTCGTCCATTGTGTTGTATGGATCTTCATTTTTATTGTTTCCCCGTACTCGTGCCGGCGCTTTTTCGCCCTGAGCAAGGGCTGGTGCTTTCGGCGTGGCGCGTTGGTCGGTTTGTTATTGCATTGTTACACGTTCACATTTTATGATATTTTAACGAGGGTTATTCCATACGCGTCGATCCGGCTGCGGCCGGTGTCTGCTTCCTTCGGATCGGTAGTTTTTCATCAAAAAACCGGCGCGAATATTGTTTCTTTATTGCCAGATCGCTTCAGCGTGCGACGGGTGGGGTGTATTCCCTCGTTACGCATTGCCCCGGATCAGATCGGCCGCCCGCTCCGCGATCATGATGGTGGGGGCATTGGTGTTGGAACCGATGATGGACGGCATGACCGAACTGTCGCAGATCCGGATGCCTTCCAGCCCGTAGACGCGCAATTGCGGATCGACGACCGACATCGGGTCGCGGCCCATCTTGCAGGTGCAGGTGGGATGGTACGAGGTGCGGCCATATTCGCGGGCATAGGCTTCGAGCCCCGACCGGGTGGTGACGGTGCGGTCGAAGCCGGCGACCTTGCGGACATATTTGCTGAGCGACGGACGCGAGAAGATGTCGACGCTGAGCCTTACGCCTTCGGCGGACACGCGCAGATCGTCCGGGTCTGCCAGGAAGTTGGGGTCGACCAGCGGTGCCTCGCGCGGGTCGGACGAGCGCAGGGTGACCGAGCCACGGGATTTGGGGCGCAGCGTGTAGCTGTTGAGCGTGACACCCGACATGCCCTTGTCCACGGAGGCGACGCCGGCCTCCGCCCCCGCCCCGGCGAGGAAATGGAATTGCAGGTCGGGGCAGAGGGCCTGCCGGTCGGAATACCAGAAGGCTCCGGCCTCGACCACGTTGGAGGCCACGGGGCCGGATTTGAACAGCGCATATTGCAGGCCCGCATAGAGCATCCAGTGCGGTTTCTTGTATTTGTCGAGACTGTCATGGGTTTTCAGTTCCGCCACCACATCGACGCCGAAATGGTCCTGCAGGTTCTGCCCCACCCCGGGCAGGTCCTGGACCACGGAGATGTCGTGCTGGCGCAGGTGGGCGGCCGGGCCCACGCCGGAGAGCATCAGCAGTTTGGGCGTGCCGATCGCCCCCGAGGTGACGATCACTTCGCGGTCGGCACGGGCGATGCGCCGTGTGCCGTCGCGGGTGAGATATTCCACGCCGCAGGCATGGCGGCCCTCGAAGACGATGCGCTGCACCTGGAGGCCGGTGACGACATGCAGGTTCGGCCGCCCCAGCGCAGGGCGCAGATAGCCCACGGCGGCCGAACAGCGGCGGTTGTTGCGGATGGTCATCTGGTAGATGCCCGCCCCTTCCTGCGTCGGGCCGTTGAAATCGGGATTGTAGGGCATCCCGAGTTCCTGGCAGCTTTGCACGAAGGCGCGACTGACCGGATTGGGCTCCGACAGGTTGGATACGCCGAGCGGGCCCTCCGTGCCATGCCAGGGGCCCGAGAGCATCGTGTTGCCCTCGGAGCGGATCATGTATTTCTGGATGTCGCGAAAGCCCCAGCCCTCGGCGCCTTCCTCGACCCAGCGGTCGTAATCGGAGGGGTGGCCACGGGTGAAGACTTCGGCATTGATCGACGAGCCGCCGCCCAGCACCTTGGCCTGCACATAGGGGATCTGCCGGTTGTTGGCATGTTTCTGCGGGGTGGTGACCAGCCCCCATGTCATGGGGCCGGTCGTCATCTTCGCGAAGCCGATCGGCATGTGGATCAGCGGATTGGTGTCGCGCTTGCCGGCTTCGAACAGGCAGACGCGGGACGAGGGGTTTTCCGAAAGCAGCGCCGCTAGGACGCAGCCTGCGGAGCCGCCGCCGACGATGATATAGTCGAATCCCTGCGTCATGATGCGATCCAGTGCGTGCGGCCGCCGGTTTCGATATGGACCGATTTGACCTGGGTATATTCCTCGACCCCCAGCAGGCCCGATTCCCGCCCCCAGCCCGATTGCTTGAAGCCGCCGATGGGGGTTTCCGGGCCGCCGGCCATGATGGTGTTGACCCAGAAGCGCCCGGCACGCACGCGGCGAGTGACCGTCAGCGCCTTGTCGAGGTCGCGCGTCCAGAGCGAGGCCGCGAGGCCGTAGACCGTGTCGTTGGCGATCGCGATCGCTTCTTCCGGTGTGTCGAAATGGAAGGAGGACAGGACCGGGCCGAAGATTTCCTCGCGGGCGATGCCCATTGAGGGGGTGACGTCGGAAAAGAGCGTCGGCTGGATGAACTGGCCGCGTCCCAGATCCAGCGCCTCGCCGCCGCATAGCAGCGTGGCACCTTCCTCCTTGCCCTGGGCGATATAGCCCAGGATGGTCCTGTTCTGGGCGTCGGTGGTGATGGCGCCGATCTGCGTTTCGGGATCGAACGGGTCGCCGACACGGATTTTCTTCATCTTGGCAGTCAGGATCGATTCAAATTCGCGGGCGACCGAACGCTCCACGATCAGGCGGCTGGAGGAGACGCAGCATTGCCCGGTGTTGAAGCTGATGCCGAAGGCCACGGCGTCGGCGGCATCGTGAAGATTGGCGTCGGCGAAGACGATGATCGGGTTCTTGCCGCCGAGTTCCAGCCCCAGCTTCTTGAGGTTGCTGTCGGCCGAGGCATGGACGCAGGAGCGGCCGACGCCGGTGGAGCCGGTGAAGGACAGCATGTCCACGTCGGGATGTTCGGCCAGGGCCTGGCCGATGGTGCGCCCCGAGCCCGTGACCACGTTATAGACGCCGGGCGGCAGGCCGGCCTCGGTGAGGATGTCGGCCAGGATCAGGGTGGTGGCGCTGGTGACCTCGGCGGGCTTGACGACCAGCGTGCAGCCCGAGGCGAGGATGAAGGGTACGCGTTCGCACAGGATCAGGAACGGGAAGTTCCACGGCGTGATCAGGCCCACGACGCCGATCGGCTCGCGCAGCAGCAGGCCCAGCAGGTTGTCGCCGAGATTGTTGAAACTGTCGCCGCGCATCAGGCGCGCGGCACCGGCCGCGACCTCGAAACAGGCGATGCAATGGTCGATCTCGCCGCGCGCCTGGGTCAGGGGCTTGCCGTTTTCCAGCACTTCCCAGCGGGCGATCTCGTCACGGCGGCGGCGCAGGCCCTCGGCGGTGCGCAGCAGGATGGCGGCGCGCTCGGCCCCCGGCAGGCCGGCCCAGCTCCGATCCTCGAACGCGCGGCGGGCGGCGGCGACGGCTGTGTCGAGATCCTCCTTCGTGCAGCGGGGAACGCGGGTGACCGGTACGTCGTGGCTGGGAGAGGTCCGTTCGAACCAGTCCTGGCCGGCGTGCCAGGCGCCGTCGACAAAGAAGCCGAATTCACGGGGCGTTTCAGGCAAATGCGCCCCATTGGCCATTATGTTCATTGACGAGCTTTCCTCCCTGGTTGGGTGGTCGGGCGCATATTGCGGGTACGCGATCGGATGTGAGGGGCGGCGTGACACGGCATGGACGCAGGCGCGCCCATGGGGTGAATCAACCGTTGAAAGGCCGGTGAGTTCGTCCGCGCGCGGGGCGTGCGGATGCCGCGCCTGCCTTGACTGTCGGTTGCCTGGTTCCGGCCTTCATCATCTTTCGGCGTCCCGTTTTTATTATGCCTGGTGTCGGATTTTTGCGACGGCACTTATTTTTTGAGAACGACTTCGCCCAAATGCACCATTTGGTTACCTTGTGATAGACCGCCGGCTCGGGCGGGGTAACTCAATTTGCCGTGATGGGCGCCGGACGCGGTGCGGGACGGATGGGGTCGTGTTCTGGAAAATTAAAGATATAAACAACAAGGATGTAGAATAATCACTGTGCGTCCGATTGCGGCCTGCGTGCCGGGATTGCCTGTGATTGCAATTGCTTCCCTGGAATCGGGGGTGGCCCGGTTTGCCCGCGCTTTGTCCTTGATCGCGCCCGGTGCCGGATGTATGTAACCAGTTAGTTCATATTGAGCGGGAATGCCGGAATGTATCTGAACGAGACACAGGAACAGGTGCGCGAGACAGTTCAGGCCTTCGCCGACGACGTCATCCGCCCCGCTGCCGAGGCGCTGGACCGCGAGGAGCGGTTTCCTGCCGAAATTTTCGATGAAATGGCGAAACTTGGCCTGTTCGGTATCGGTGTTCCCGAAGCGCTGGGCGGGCCGGGTTTCGATACGCTGACCTATGCCGTGGTGATGGAGGAACTGTCGCGCGGCTATGCCAGCGTGGCCGACCAGTGCGGGCTGGTGGAGCTGATCTCCACCCTGCTGGTGCGCCATGGCACGGAGCGGCAGCAGGCGATGCTGCCCGATATCCTCGCCATGCGGCGCAAGGTGGCGTACTGCATCACCGAGCCCGAGGCCGGCACCGATGTCTCCGGCATCCGCACCACCGCCGAGAAGGATGGTGACGGCTGGGTGCTGAACGGCGGCAAGATCTGGATTCACAATGCGCCCGTTGCCGATACCGGCTTTGTGCTGGCCCGCACCGACAAGGAGGCCGGCACCCGGGGCATGTCGATCTTTATCGTCGACCTGCATGCGCGCGGGGTGGAGCGCGGCCCCAAGGAACACAAGATGGGCCAGCGGGCCAGCCAGGTGGGGGGGCTGAATTTCTCTGACGTGCGGCTGGGGCGCGATGCGCTGCTGGGCGAGGCCGGGCGCGGCTTCCATATGATGATGAGCGTGCTGGACAAGGGGCGCGTGGGCATTGCGGCCCTGGCGGTGGGGATTGCCCAGGCGGGGCTGGAGGCGGCCGTGGATTATGCCGGCACCCGCAAGCAGTTCGGCAAGCCGATCTCGGACTTTCAGGGCGTGCAGTGGCTGCTGGCCGACATGGCGAAGGATATCGAGGCGGCGCGGCTGCTGGTGCATTCCGCCGCCGTGAAGATCGATCGCGGTCTGGATGCCACGCGGTCCTGTTCCATGGCCAAATGCTTTGCCGGGGACATTGCGGTCGCGCGGACGGCAGATGCCGTGCAGGTGTTCGGCGGTTCGGGCTATATCCGGGGGTTCGAGGTCGAGCGGCTGTATCGCGATGCCAAGATCACGCAGATCTATGAAGGTACCAACCAGATCCAGCGCATGATTATTGCCCGCGAGCTGATGAAGAAGGGCGCGCGGGCATGAGGCAGGTTGCGCTCGTCACCGGTTCCTCGCGGGGGATCGGGCTGGCGGCCGCCGAGGCCCTGGCGCGGGCCGGCTTTGCGGTGGCGATCAATGGGCCCGTCGAGGATGACGAGCTGCGCGCGGCGGTGGCGCGGGTGGAGGCGCTGGGCGTGCCCGTTATGGCGGCACCCTTCGATGTCGGCGATACGGCCGCGCATGCGCCCTGGCTGGTGCGGATCGAAGCCGCGCTGGGGCCGCTGACGACGCTGGTGAACAATGCCGGTGTCGGTGTGCTGCACCGGGGCGACCTGCTGGAGGTTGGTGAAGAGAGCTGGGACCGCTGCCTGACGGTCAATGCGCGGGGGGTGTTCTTCCTCTCGCAGGCGTTCGCGCGGCGGCTGCTGGCGCGGGCGCGGCCGGATGCGCTGTTTCATTCGGTGGTGAACGTCACGTCGTCCAATGCCGTCGCGGTGGCCGTGCAGCGGGCGGAATATTGCGTGTCGAAGGCGGCGGCCGCGATGGTGTCGAAGGCGCTGGCCGTGCGGCTCGGCCCCGAGAATATCGCCGTCTATGACGTCCAGCCCGGCCTGATCGCCACCGACATGACGGCGCCGGTGATCGAGGCCTATCGCAGGCGCGCCATGGACGGGCTGACGCTGATGCCGCGCGTGGGGGAACCGGCGGAGATCGGGACCATCATCGCGACCCTGGCGTCCGGCAAGCTCCCCTATACCACCGGGCAGGTTATTTCGGCCGATGCCGGCATGCTTGTTCCCCGTTTTTGAGAATGGCCATGAAAATCGCACTTCCTGACGAAACGGGCCGGATGGCGGATTACGTCCTGACCGGCACCCCCCTGCCGCACATGGTGCTGCCGCCCGATCCCGCGCGGATCGTCTATTCGGCGGCGCATGTGGTGGCCGATCCGTTCACCGAAGCCGATCCCTCCGGGCAAGCCGCCGTGGATTGGGACAAGACGCTGGAGTTCCGGCGCTATCTGGCCGGGCTGGGGCTGGGCATTGCCGAGGCCATGGATACCGCGCAGCGCGGCATGGGGATGGACTGGCCGCGCTCGCTGGAACTGATCCGGCGCACGCGGGCGGAACTGCCGGATGCGCTGATCGGCAATGGCTGCGGGACGGATCATCTCGATCCGCTCCAGGCGCGCTCGGTCGATCAGGTGATCGGCGCCTATATGGAGCAGGTCGACGCCATTCAGGCCGTGGGTGGCCGGCTGATCCTGATGGCCAGCCGGGCGCTGGTGCGCGTGGCGAAGGGCGGCAAGGATTACGAGCGGGTCTATCGCACCGTTCTGGCCGGTTGCGAGCAGCCGGTGATCCTGCACTGGCTGGGCGAGATGTTCGACCCCGAGCTGGAAGGCTATTGGGGCAGCCGCGATTTCGATGTGGCGCTGGAGACGGTGCTGGCGATCATCGAGGAGAATCGGTCGCGCATCGACGGGATCAAGATCTCGCTGCTGGACAAGGAGAAGGAGATCATCCTGCGCCGCCGCCTGCCCGAGGGCGTGCGGATGTATACCGGCGATGATTTCAACTATCCCGAACTGATCGCGGGCGATGAACGCGGGTTCAGCCATGCCCTCCTGGGGATTTTCGACCCGCTGGCGGCGGCGGCGTCCTATGCCGTTGCGAAGCTGGGCGAGGGCGATGTGGCGGGTTTTCATGCCGCGCTGGACCCAACTGTGCCGCTGGCGCGGCTGATCTTTCGCGCACCGACGCGATTTTACAAGACGGGCGTGGTCTTCCTTGCCTGGCTCAACGGGTTTCAGGACCATTTCATCATGGTGAACGGGGCGCAGGCCATGCGGCCGCTGCCCTATTTCACCGGGATCTTTCGCCTTGCCGACGGGTGCGGCCTGCTGCGCGACCCCGAGCGCGCCGCCAGCCGCATGAAATCGCTGCTTGCGCTTTACGGGGCATGAGATGCGCGATTTTCGTCATGACCTGACGGTGCTGGCCCTGAATACCGCGACGCTGGGCCATAACATTGCGGGTGCTGGGGCCGGATGGGCGCCCGAACGCACCATCGATGCCTGCGCGGAGCGGGGGATCGGCGGCATCGTGTTCTGGCGGCGGGAGGTTGCGGGGCGGGCTGCGGCGCTGGGTGCCCGCGCCCGTGCCGCCGGGGTGAATGTCGTGGGGCTGTGCCGCGCGCCCTTTCTGGTCGGCCCGCTGGCGCCGCGCGGGGCGGCGGAGATCCGCGACGATTTCCGCCTTGCCATCGATCAGGCCGCCGAACTCGGCGCGCCGGTGCTGACGATCGTGACCGGCGGCGTTGAGGCCGGGACGAAGGGGGTGCGGGACAGCCTGAACATGGTGGCGGACCGGGTGGCCGAGATCCTGCCCCATGCCGCCGCCTGCGGTGTGCGGCTGGCGCTGGAGCCGCTGCACCCGGTCTATGCCGGGGACCGGTCCTGCCTGACGACGGTGCGGGATGCGCTGGATCTCTGTGACCGGATCGGGGCCGAGCATCTGGGGGTGGCGGTCGATGTCTATCATGTGTGGTGGGACACCGACCTGCCTGCCCAGCTGGCGCGGGCCGGGCGGCGCATCTTCGGCTTTCATCTGTGCGACTGGCTGGCGACGACGACGGACGTGCTGCTGGATCGGGGCATGATGGGTGATGGCGTGGCCGATCTGCGCGGGCTGCGCGCGGCCGTCGAGGACGCCGGGTACGCGGGCTTCTGCGAGGTGGAAATCTTCTCTGTGAACAATTGGTGGAAGCGGGACCCGGCGGAGGTCCTGGACGTGATGGTCGAACGCTTCCGGTCCGTCTGCTGAGGGATTGGTTTGAACGCTCCCTGAACTTGCCGAGGAAATCATGAAGATTCTTGTCCCTGTCAAACGGGTGATCGACTACAACGTGAAGGTGCGGGTCCGGACGGACGGCAGCGGGGTCGATCTGGCCAATGTGAAGATGTCGATGAATCCGTTCGACGAGATCGCGGTGGAGGAAGCCGTGCGCCTGAAGGAGAAGGGCGTGGCGTCCGAGATCGTCGTCGTGTCGATCGGCGTGCAGCAGGCGAAGGATACGCTGCGCTCGGCGCTGGCCATGGGGGCCGACCGGGCGATCCTGATCGATGCGACATCGGACGTGAACCAGGACATCGAGCCGCTCGCGGTGGCCAGGCTGCTGTCGCGGATTGTCGAGGCGGAGCGCCCCGATCTGGTGATTGCGGGCAAGCAGGCGATCGATAACGACATGAATGCCACCGGCCAGATGCTGGCCGGGCTGCTGGGCTGGGGACAGGCGACCTTTGCCTCGAAGATCGAGATCGCCGATGGCCGTGCCGTCGTGACGCGGGAGGTCGATGGCGGGTTGCAGACCATCGGCGTGAGGCTGCCGGCGGTCGTGACCGTCGATCTGCGCCTGAACGAGCCGCGCTATGTGTCGCTGCCCAGCATCATGAAGGCCAAGAAGAAGCCGCTGGAAGAGCGCACGGCGGCAGCGCTGGATGTGGACGTCACGCCGCGGCTGAAGATCGTGCGCACGGTCGAGCCCCCGCAGCGCGTCGCGGGTGTGCGGGTGGCGTCGGTGGATGAGCTGATCGAGAAACTGAAGAACCAGGCGGGAGTACTCTGATGACTGTTCTGCTGCTGGCCGAAACCCACCAGGGGCGCCTGGCCACCGATGCGGTTGCGCGGACGCTTTCGGCCCTGGCCCCCCTTGGGGATGTGCACGTGCTGGTGGCCGCCGGCGAGGGGGCCGAGGCGGCACGGGAGGCGGCGTCGCTCAAGGGCGTGTCGAAGGTGCTGCTGGCCGAGAGCGAGAGCCTGCGGCATGGGCTGGCGGAGCCGGCGGCGGCGCTGATTGCATCGCTGGCCTCGGGGTATCGGCATATTGCCGCCCCCGCGACCGCCTTTGCGCGGAACATCCTGCCGCGCGTGGCCGCCTTGCTGAATGTGATGGTGCTGTCGGACGTGATTGCCGTGCACGGCGCGGAGTCGTTCGATCGCCCCGTCTATGCGGGGAATGCGGTGCAGACGGTGCAGTCCACCGACCCGGTCGTGGTCTTCACCGTCCGCACCTCGGCCTTCGCTGCGGTGGGGCGGCAGGAGGGGGCGCCGGTCGAGCGTGTGGCGGCGGTGGCCGATCCCGGCCTGTCATCGTGGATCGAGGATATGGCGGTGGTTTCGGAACGGCCGGAACTGGCATCGGCCCGCGTGGTCGTGTCCGGTGGGCGGGGTGTGGGGTCGAAAGAGAGTTTCGATGCCATCATCCAGCTGGCCGACAAGATGGGCGCGGCCGTGGGGGCCAGCCGTGCGGCGGTCGATCTGGGATACGCGCCCAATGACTGGCAGGTGGGGCAGACCGGCAAGGTGGTGGCGCCGGACCTGTATGTCGCGGTCGGCATCTCCGGGGCGATCCAGCATCTGGCGGGAATGAAGGATTCGAAAGTGATCGTGGCCATCAACAAGGATGAGGATGCGCCGATCTTCAAGGTCGCGGATTACGCGCTGGTGGGCGACCTCTTTTCCATTGTTCCTGAGCTGACCGGAAAACTCTAGCCGATGCCCGGAGGGCAGGGGCGGTGGAGAAAGAGGATGGGTGGCGTCGAGAAAGGATTGTGAAAACAAGGATATAAAAAGAATATTCTCCGGGCACGGACAGAAAAGAGGCGAGACCTCGTCATGTGCTCAAGCCTTTGTTCCGAATTCCGGAAGGAAAAGCGTGCCGGTGTCGAGCCCGTGCGTGTTTCCGAACGGTATTCCAATAAAAACAAGAAAGACGAGATATGGCTGATGGAAACCATCTGGAACGATCGACTCCTGTCCGGCCGAACGGGGCATAGTCCCTGGCGGCATGGCAGGACCCGGCTGTCTGCGCCGCATGGTGTCAGTCCGAAGGCGGGACGAGGCCCCGCGAGGCCCGAAACGTTCTGGCAGGCAGCGATGATGAAGACGCGTATTTTCGGCATGGCGGCCCGTCGCCTGCCTGTTCTTCTGTGGATCTGCCTGTCTGTCCATGGTGCGGCTGCACAGACCGCGCCGAAAAAACCGGTTGTCCGCACTGGTACTCTTGCGCGCGAATCCTCCCGGTCATCGCAGGGGACGGATGCGCGCCCGACTTTGCGCATGGCCGCGCGGGATATGGGTCTACTGGAGCAGGACAGGATCGCTGCGCCGCGTCGCGAACGCGAGCGGACGGGCATGGCGGCCAGTGCCCTGGGGTCCGCATGGCCGGAAATACGGGTTGTGCCAAAGGATGATCGTATCCTGGGTTCCATCGGGGGGCTTCGGACGAAGCTCGAAGATCACGGCTTTACCTTTACCCTGACCTATCTCACCGAAAGCCTGGGCGACGTTGCCGGTGGCAGGCGGAGAGGGTTCGACTATTCCCATCAGGTGGTGATGGGGACCGATTTCGATCTGGCAAAGATGGCGCGTATCAAGGGATTGTCGTTTCACATGCTGGGCATCCAGCGGGCGGGCCGCAATGTGGCGACGGATTACATGGGTGTGACGCCGTTGATCCAGCCGCAGGAAGATTACGGCGCGGGCGGCAATGTTCTCTACAAGCTGGTCTATATGTATTTCGAGCAATCATTGTTCGGCGGGAAACTGGTCTTCGATTTCGGCCGCATGCCGGCCAACATGAAATTCGGCACATCCTATCTGGGCTGTTATGCGCTGAACATGATTACCTGCGCCCATCCTTCGGGACTTTCCAATGTCACGAAATGGCGGTCATGGCCGTTTTCTCAATGGGGCATGCTGGGGCGCCTCAATCCCGGTTACCGCCTGTATGCGCAGGCGGGGTTGTTCGAGGTCTCGCCGACTGAAGGCGGACGCGCAGGATTCAATTTCTCTTTCGCCCAGCGGGGATTCGTCATTCCGATGGAGATTGGCTGGGAGCCCCTTCTGGGCGCCGGAAAGATGGCGGGCCATTACAAGCTGGGGGGATATGTCGACACGTCGGACCATCCCGATCCGTTCATATCGGTCGATGGTCGGCCGAAGCTGATATCCCATCTGCCCGGCCGAACGGAACGTCAGCGCGGGGCATGGTATGTCGGGGCGGACCAGATGATCTATCGGTACGGGCCTGCTGCCAATCAGGGCCTTATTCTGTACGGGCTGGCCGGTTGGAACATGGGGGCATCGCTGCCGAATCGGAGCCAGTATACGCTGGGGATCATCTCGCAGGGCATGATTGCCAGCAGGATCACCGATGCGGTTGCGTTCTTCTGGACGCGGCAGAGTGTCAATCGCCAGATCACGCAGCAGCAGGACATGCAGTCCGACATGGGACTGCCGCTGCTGAATGGCGTCGCGGCGCCGCAGACAAATTTCCATGTGCTGGAACTGACCTATACGGCCTTCGTCAGTCGGGGAATAAAGATTCTGCCCGACGTGCAGTATATCATCCATCCGGATGCGAACCGCGTTTATCCCAATGCCGTGCTGGCAGGTTTCCGGCTGCTTGCCCAGTTGTGACATCGGGCGCGCCCGGAAAGGGGCGGGCGATTGCGTGATCGGTATCCTCAGAAGAGAGCATGACAGAAAATGTTTTCACGCGCGCAGCAGAACCGGATCATCGTAGCCTGTCTGGGCGGCTGGACGATGGATGCCTTCGATTTCTTCGTGACCGCCTTCGCCCTTGCCGGCATTGCGCGGGATTTTTCCACCAGTCTGACAACCATGACCTGGGCCATGTCGTTACCCCTCGCGACGCGTATCATCGGCGCGCTGGTGGTCGGGGGACTGGCCGATACCGTCGGGCGCAAGCGTGTGCTGGTCGGGAACATGCTGGCATTCACCCTCTGCGAGCTGGGGGCCTGCACGGCGCCGTCTCTTCCCGTGTTTCTGATGTTCAGGGGCTTGTTCGGGGTGGTGATGGGAGGGGAATGGGGCGTGTGTACCGCATATGCTCTGGACAATATCCCGCCTGCGCGGAGGGGGTTCGTATCCGGCCTGCTCCAGGGCGGGTATCCGATGGGCTATCTGCTGGCGGCCGTCCTGTACGGGCTGAGCTATGACATGATGGGCTGGCGCGGCATGTATGCGGTTGGGGTCGCGGTTGCGTCAGCCATTGTCATCCTGCGGCTGAGCCTGCCTGCACCGGCGCCTGCGACCGGCGTGGCGCGCGCCGAGAGGGTGGATTTTCGGAGCGGGATGCGCGGGCACTGGTCGTTGCTGGGTTTTGCCGTGCTCTTCATGAGCGCGGGGGCGACCTTCAGCCATGCCACGCAGGATCTCTATCCCACCCTGATGCGCCTGGAGCGGCAGATGTCGGTGCACCAGGTCGCGACCATCGCCGTTGCCTACAATATGGGGGCGGTCGCGGGGTGTATCTGCGGGGGGACGCTGTCGCAGAGATTCGGACGGCTCAGGGTCGTGGTGCGGGCCGCAATGGCGATTCTGTGTGTGCTGCCCTTCTGGATGCTGTCCTCGGGCTTTATCGCGACCTTGCTGTCGGCCGTTGCGATGCAGTTTCTGGTCATGTGCGTGTATGGGGTCATGCCGGTCTATCTGAACGAACTGGCGCCGCAGAGCATCCGCAGTACCTTTGCAGGCTTTGTGTATCAGATCGGGTTCCTGCTGACCTCGGCCAATGCGACCCTGCAAGCCTGGCTCGCCACGCATTATGTCTTGCCATACAGCCGTGTGCTGGCGGGCACGGTTCTGCTCAGCGTCATGGTCTTCATCTTTCTTCTGCTGCGCAATCCCGGCGCGGCTAGGGGAGCCCCTGCGACCGCCCACTAAAGGGCGGCATATTCCGATTCTAAAAATTCCCTGTCTTCGCAATAAAAATAATAATGGAGGACATTGTGATCGGACGATATCGATGGCTGATCTGTAGCCTTCTCTTCGCCGCCACGACCATCAATTACGTGGACCGGCAGGTGCTCAGCCTGCTGAAGCCTTTGCTCGAGCATAAATTCGCGTGGTCGGAAAAGGATTACAGCTATCTCGTGATCGTCTTTCAGGCCTGTTATGCCCTTGGCTTCGTGTCGTTCGGCAAGCTGATCGACAGGCTGGGCACGCGTCTGGGCTATGCGCTGTGCATGCTGGTATGGAGCGTGGCGTCTATCGGGCATGCGTTTGTCGGTGGCATGGCGAGTTTCGCGGTGGTGCGGGGGCTGCTGGGATTTGGGGAGGCCGGCAATTTTCCCTCCGCGCTCAAATCCGTCTCCGAGTGGTTTCCGGCGCGCGAGCGTTCGCTGGCCGTGGGGATCGTGACGGCGGGGACCAGCATCGGTGCCATCATGGCGCCGGCGACCGTGCCGTGGCTGGCCGCGCAATATGGCTGGCAGGTGGCCTTTATCGCCACCGGCCTGTCGGGTTTCGTCTGGCTGGCGGTCTGGTGGGGCGTCTATCGCCTGCCGGAAGAGACGCGCGCGCTTTCGCCGGACGAACTGCGTTACATCCGCCAGGACCGGCGGGACAGTGACGGGCCGGCGTTCGGGGGGCGCTGGATGGACCTGCTGAAGGTCAGGGCGACATGGGCGTTCGCCATCGGCAAGTTCATGACCGATCCGATCTGGTTCTTTATCCTGTTCTGGCTGCCCTCCTATTTTTCAGATCGCTATCATCTCAACCTGCAGCATCTGGGCCTGCCGCTGATGGTGGTGTATTGCGCGACCTCCGTGGGGAGTGTGGGCGGCGGCTGGCTGTCGTCCTTTCTGATCGGTCGCGGGTGGCGCGTGATGGCTGCCCGCCGCCTTACCATGCTGATCATGGCTGCGATGGTCGTGCCTCTGGCCTTTTCGGCGCAGATCCATGGGATGTGGATGATGGTGGGATTGCTCAGCCTCGCCGCTGCCGCCCATCAGGGCTGGTCGGCGAATATCTATTCCATTCCGGCGGATCATTTTCCCAGGGAGATGATTGCGTCGGTGCAGGGAATCGGAGGATTGGCGGGATCGATCGGCGGCATGATCTTTCCTTTCGGGGTCGGCCTTCTTCTGGATCACTATCGCCATCTGAATGATATCAACATGGGGTATTCCATCCTGTTTGCGGTGTGCGGGAGCGCATACATTCTGGCGTGGCTCATCATCCAGATCCTGAACGGGCGGGATCTGTTCCCGCGGAATTGTCTTGCGGGATGGCGGAAAAGAATGCCGCGTAGGAGGCATGCCGTTTCGGGCGCGTAGAAGCGCCCCTGGCAACAAGAACCGAGCACAAGAAGAATATCGGAAAGAAGAAAAGGATGACCGGGCATGCAACCCTCGGAGAAGCGCAAATTTGGCCGGACCGGCCTGGATGTGACCGCGTTTGCGTTCGGCACCGCGCCGATCGGCAATTTCCTGCGCGAGATGGAGGATGAGGTCGCCGATGACATGATCCGGCACGCCTGGGATGCGGGCGTGCGGTTCTATGACACGGCGCCGATGTATGGGCATGGGCTGGCCGAATTGCGGCTGGGCCATGCGCTGCGGTGGAAGGCGCGCGATGCATTCGTGCTGGCGTCGAAGGTGGGGCGGGTGCTGCATGCCGCGCGGCGGTCGGAGATCGATTTCGCGCCGTGGAGCAATGCCGCGCCCAACCGGATGGCGTTCGATTACAGCTATGACGGCACGATGCGGTCGTTCGAGGATTCGCTCCAGCGACTGGGGCTGGAGCGGATCGACATGCTGTTTATCCATGATATCGACCGCTTCACGCAGGGCGATGCCCAGCCCGAGCTGTTCGCGCAGGCGATGGACGGGTGCTGGCGGGCGCTGGAGCGGCTGCGGTCGGAAGGGGTGGTGAAGGCCATCGGCGTGGGCGTGAACGAGTGGGAGGTCTGCCATCAGGCGCTGACGATGCGGGATTTCGACTGTTTCCTGCTGGCCGGACGCTACACGCTGCTGGAACAGGATGCGCTGGACGCGTTCCTGCCGCTGTGCGAGGCGCGGGGGGCGGCGGTGCTGGTCGGCGGGGGGTTCAATTCTGGCATTCTGGCGACCGGCGCGGTGCCGGGGGCGAAGTATAATTATGCGCCGGCGCCGCCGGAGATCATGGAGCGGGTGGCGCGGATCGAAGGCGTGTGCCGCGAGCATGACGTGCCGCTGCCGGCGGCGGCGCTTCAGTTTGTCGTGGCGCATCCGGCCATTCCGTCCTTCTGTGCGGGGACGCGCACGGTCGAGCAGCTTGAGCAGAACCTGAAATGGTTCAGCCATCCGATTCCGGCGGAATTCTGGGCCGACCTGAAGCGGCATGGGCTGCTGCGCGAGAATGCGCCGACCCCGTGAGGCGCCTGTCCGGCCTGTGGGCCGGACTTCACGCGGCTGTGCGATCGGGTTCGTTGATTTGCGGGCGAATTTAGGTAACTATCTAGTTCGATAATAAGAGCGCCGCATCGTCGTGAAAACGGCCTGAAGCCGACGACATGCAGGAATGCAGGCGCCCCGGAGACAGCTATGTCCTTCATAAAAAAATATATCGAGCAGCAGACGATCAATCGCCGTAACCTGCTTCTGCTCTCGGCCTATGGGCTCGGCGGACTGGCGGCGTCGGCGTCCTTCCGGCCGCATTTTGCCCGGGCGGCGGTGCAGAACCCGAAGATCGCGTGGAGCTACCGCGACCGGACCAATCCGTACTGGAATTCGATCGTCTCGGGCGGCGAGGCGTTCGTGGAAAGCCTGGGCCTGCCCAAGAGTGATCTGCTGAACCTGATCAATGGCGGGTCCAGCGAGAAATCGCTTGCCGATATCAAGGCGCTGCTCTCGCGCTATGGCAGCGGGGTGGCCCTGGCGGCCGACCCCAACGACATGCCGAACTGCCGGCCGGTGGTGGAAGCCGTGGCGGGGGCGGGGGCCTATGTCTCGACGATCTGGAACAAGACCGATGACCTGCATCCGTGGGATTTCGGCGATAATTATGTCTCGCACATGACATGGTCGGATGTGGGGCCGTCGGAACAGACGGCGCGCATCCTGATCGAGGCCATGGGCGGCAAGGGCGGACTTGTGCATCTGGGCGGTATTGCGTCGAACAATCCGGCGATCGAGCGGCTGCAGGGGCTGAAGAACGCGCTGAAGAGCTATCCGAATGTCGAGCTTCTGGCTGAGCAGGCCGCCGACTGGGATACGCAGAAGGCCAATCAGGTGATGTCGGGGTTCCTGACCCGTTACGGCGATGCGATCAAGGGCGTGCATTGCGCCAGCGACACCATGGCCTATGGGGTGATCGAGGCGCTGCGGGCCGAGGGGATCGAGAACATGCCGGTCGTGTCCTATGACGGCAACCCGCAGGCGGTGGGGCTGGTGGCGCAGGGCAAGATTCTGGCGACGGTGTTCACCAACCCGTATTGGGGCGGTGGCGTCACCGCGTCGCTCGCCTATTACGCGGCGACCGGGGTTTTCAAACCCTCCAAGGAGCCGAAGGAACATCGGGAATTCTATGGGCCGACCGTGCTGGTGACCACCAAGGATGCCAGCACTTTCAAGGCCAAATATATAGACAGCAACCCGAAATATGACTGGAAGGATTTCTGGGGCCTCAGCAAGGGGCAGATCCAGTACCGGTCGTGATATCCCGGGATTTTGTCCGACTGTCCTGATGCGTCGTTTCATGCAAACGAGATGCAACCATGAAGCATGGTCTTGTGATGGACAATATCAGAAAATGGGTGCCGTTTCTGGTGTTGCTGGTGCTTGTCCTGTTCTTTACGGCAGTGAATCCCCATTTCCTGTCCCTGCGTAATTTTGCCCGCATTGCCGTCTCGTCTTCGCCGGCGCTGATGGTGGCGGTTGGCGCCACCTTCGTGATCCTGATGGGGTCGATCGACCTGTCGATGGAAGGCACGGTGGCGGTGTGCGCGGTGGTGTTCGCGATGCTGCTGAACCGGCTGGGCGGGTCGCTGGCGCATGTTGGGTGGGCGGCCATTCCAGGCGCGCTCCTTGCGGGGGGTGTGCTGGGAGCGGTGAATGGCCTGATCCATGTGCGGCTGCGGATTCCCTCCTTCATGGCCAGCCTGTCCATGGGGTTTGTCGGGGTCGGCCTGTCGCTGCTGATGACCGGCGGCAACCGCATCCTGATCGACGATCCGCTGTTCCGCTCGCTGCTGACCGTGCGGTTCATGAGCTTTCCGCTGATGGCTTATGCGGCGCTGGGCGGGTTGCTGGTGGCCTGGTTCATTCAGGACCGGACGACCATCGGCCGCAATTTCTATGCGATCGGCGGTGGCGAGGAACTGGCGCGGGCGTCGGGGCTGAATGTCGGCCGGGTGCGGGTGATCGGCTTTATCCTTGCCGGAATCTTCTTCGCGCTGGGAGCGATCCTGGCGGTGGCGCGGCTGGGCATTGCGGAGACCGAGACCGGGACGGGCTTCATGTTCCTCTCCATCACCTCGGTCGTGGTTGGCGGAACGGGTCTGGCCGGCGGATCGGGCGGGGTGTGGAACACGCTGGTCGGCGTGCTGATCGTGAATGTCATCGGCAACGGCATGGTGGTGGTGGGGCTGCCTGACTATCTGCAGGACGGTGTGCTCGGGCTGCTCGTCATCTCGGCGGTGTACCTGTCCATGGATCGCCGGTCCCTCTCCTTCGCGAGGTAATGTGCCATGTTCGAATTGCGGAACGTCGAAAAGCGTTATCCCGGCGTCCATGTGCTCAAGGGGATCGACCTGTCGATCGCGCCCGGTGAGATCATCGGGCTGGTGGGCGAGAACGGGGCGGGCAAGTCCACCCTGATGAAGATCATCTACGGTGCCGTGCAGCCGGATGCCGGCACCATCGAGATCGACGGTGCGCCGGTCCATTTTCGCAGTCCGCGCGACGCGATGAAGATGGGCATCGGGATGGTGTATCAGGAGCAGTCGCTGATTCCGAACCTCAGCGTGATGGAAAACATCTTTCTGGGATTCGAGCAGCAGTTCGTCCATCTGGGCGTGATCCGGTGGAAGAAGATGGCCCAGGCCGCGCGTGTGCAACTGCGCAAGGTGAAGCTGGATATCGACCCGGGCATGATCACCTCCCGGCTGACCTTTGCCCAGCGGCAGCTTGTGGAACTGGCGAAGGTGCTGGCGCTGGAGGAGCGGGTCGAGGGGCATCTGGTGATCCTGCTGGACGAGCCGACCTCGGTCCTGTCGAAGGATGAGATCGAGCTGCTGTTCAGCCTGGTGCGGGAGTTGCGCCGGCGGGCCTCGTTCATCTTCGTGTCGCATCGGCTGGATGAGATCATCGCGCTGTCCGACCGCATCTATGTGCTCAAGGACGGGCTGGTTGTTGATGTCATTCCGGCCAGGGAGGCGCGGGTCGAGACCATTCAGAAGAAGATGGTCGGGCGCGATATCGCCCTGGAATATTATCGTGAGAACCGGCAGGAGCCTTATGACGCCGACAAGGTGTTGCTGGAGCTGGACCATGTCGTGCTGCCCGGCCGGCAGCATGATGTGTCGCTGACGCTGCATGCGGGCGAGGTGCTGGCGCTGGTGGGCGTCGAAGGGGCGGGGCGCGAAGGCATCCTGCGGGCGATTTTCGGTTTGAAGAAGCCGGACAAGGGCACGATCCGCATTCGGGGCGAGGCCATGCGCACGTTCAGCGCGTCGCACAGTGTCGCCCAGGGCGTGGGCTATATTCCGCGCGAGCGCAAAATCGAAGGCATCGCCAGCGGCATGAACGTGTACGAGAACATGACGCTGTCGCAGATGGGCCATTATTCCCGGGGCGGGGTGCTGGACATTCCCGCCGAGCGGGCCCTGGCGCGCGACTGGATCAGGCGCCTTTCGATCAAGGTGCCGTCGGAAGAATCCGATTGCGGAAACCTGTCGGGGGGAAACCAGCAGAAGGTCGTGCTGGCGAAATGGCGCAGCGGCGGCTCGGACATCATCCTGCTCGACCATCCCACGCGTGGCCTGGATATCGGCGCGAAGGAGGATGTGTACGACATGGTGCGCGACATGTGCGCCGATGGGGTCGGGGTCATTCTGGTTGCGGATACGTTGGAAGAGGCCATCGGCCTGAGTCACACCATTGCCGTCATCAAAGATGGAGAGATCAAGACATGGTTCACTTGTCAGCTGGGCGCAAAGCCCTCTCTCTACGACCTGATCCATCACATGGTATGACCGACCGCGTGGCCTGGACCGAGCGGCTGCGGCGCCATTTTCCGTGGATCACGCTGACCACGCTGGTGATCCTGGTCGGCATCACGGACTTCAATTTCCTGCGGCCGGACAATCTGCTGAACCTGGCGGCCGATATCGTGCCGCTGCTGATCATGGCGATCGGCATGACGCTGGTGATCTATATCGGCAGTATCGACCTGTCGTCGCAGTCCATCGCCAACATGGCGACGGTGCTGACGACGATCGCGCTGCCCTCGTTCGGCGTCGGGTCCGGGTTGCTGGTCCTTGTCGCCGGGTTGGCGTTCGGCGCGGTGTCGGGGGTGGTCACCACGCGGCTGAAGGTACCGTCCTTTATTTCCACGCTGGCCGTGGGGGGCATTGCGCTGTCGGTCGGGCAGTTTGCCTCGGGCCAGCAGGCGCTGCACATGGATGCGGAGATGCGGCGGCACGCCTTCGGCTGGATGGTGGGCCGCACGGCCGGCATTCCGCATGAGCTGATCGTGGCGCTGCTGCTGGTGGTGGCGGCGTGGTTCATCCAGGGGCGGATGACGGCCGGGCGCACCTTCAAGGCGATCGGCGCCGGCGAGCCGGTGGCCGTGGCCTCGGGCATCCGGGTGGAGCGTTACAAGATTCTGGCCTTCGCGCTGTCGGGCATGTTCGCGGCGATTGCGGGACTGGTCTTTTCCGTCAAGCTGTCGGGCGGATCGCCCACCCTGGCGGAAGGGTTCCTGCTGCCGGCCATCGTCGCGGTGCTGGTGGGCGGCACGCCGCTGACCGGCGGTGTGGGTGGCGTGGTCAATACCGTGATCGGCACGATGATCGTCGCCGTCGTGCGGGCCAGCATGCTCTATCTGAACATTCCCGCCATGGGACAGCAGATTTTCTTCGGCCTTGTGCTGATCGTGGCGATCGCTTCGACCATCGATCGCTCGAAGATGCGGATCGTGAAATAGGCGGATCGTCGCAGCGGCGATCCGGGAGAACGGACATGGACAGTATGGAAGCAGCGGTGCTGATGGCACCGGGACAGTTCGAGGTGACGCGTGTGCCGATCCCGCCCGTGGGGCCGGACGATGTGCTGGTGCGGGTGGATCGCTGCGGCATCTGCGGGACGGATGTTCATATCTTCCAGGGCCATTATGCGGCGGACCGGTTGCCCTTCATTCCGGGGCATGAATTCACCGGCACCGTGGCGCGGATGGGCGAGCGGGTCAGCGGTCTGGCGCTGGGACAGCGGGTGGTGGCCGATATCAATATCGGGTGCGGGCACTGCTATTTCTGCCGCAGGAACGAAATCCTGAACTGCGCGGAGATGCGTCAGGTCGGCATTCATCGTGATGGGGCCTTCGCCGAATATGTCGCGGTGCCGGCGCGGCAGATCATCCCGGCGCCGGAGGACGTGGCGCCGGAGGTGCTGGCGCTGACCGAGCCTGTGGCCTGTGTCGTGCGCGCCGCGCGCAAGGCCGGGGTGGGCTTCGGGCAGTCGGTCGTGGTTCTGGGGGCCGGGCCGATCGGTAATCTGCATATCCAGATGATGCGGCTGGTGGGTGCTGCCCCGATCATCGCCGTGGAACTCTCGCCCGAGCGGGCGGAACTGGCGGCGCGGGCGGGGGCGGATGCGGTGGTGACCCAGCCTGACCGGGTGCTGGAGACGGTCCGGAGCCTGACCGGGGGACGGGGGGCGGATATCGTGATCGAAAGCATCGGCTCGCCCACGCTCTATGCGCAGGCGTTCGAGCTGATCAGGCCCGGTGGCCATGTCGCGGCGTTCGGCATTACCGGGCCGGACGACACGATCCCGCTGCGGCTGCTCGACATGGTGCTGAAGGAAAATTCGATCAAGGGATCGGTGGCCGGCATGGGCGAGGACATGCACGATGCGCTGACATTGCTGACGCATGGCCGGTTTCAGGTGGAAGCCTTTACCGGCAGCGTGGTACCGCTGAGTGCGATCCAGTCGGCGTTCGATACGTTGCGGGATCGGCCGGGGGTGTTGAAGGTGCAGATCAGCCCAGTGGGTTAAAGGCTGTTTGCAAAGTCACCCTGCCGGCGATCCGACGTGCATTTTCTGTGCTTCGGTGCTCACGGCCATCAAGGCCGCTCCGCTCCGATGCTCGAAAACACACGTCGGGCGTGCCGCTTTGCGGCACTCTCGCTCGGCAGGCCGACTTTTCAAACAGCCTCAGGGGTTTCCGTTCTTTTTTGAAAAAAAGAACCAAAAAACTTTGATTCGTCCAGGAGTTTTTTGCTGGGGCACGCGATGGCCCTGAACGGATCAAAAGTCTTTTTGCTTCTTTTTCTTCAGAAAAAGAAGAGAGCCGAAGGGGGGCGGAAACACCGCCCCCCTTTTTGCTGGTCAGGCCGCCGCTCGACGGGCCGGGCTGACGTGGGGGTGGAACAGGCTGGCGTCCATGAGGCGCAGGGTGGGGGAGACCCGCAGCGGGGCGCGGGCCTGGTCGAGGATCTGGGTCTGGAGGTCGATGCCCGGTGCGATTTCGGTGACCATCAGACCGTCGGGTGTGAGCTGCATGACGCAGCGTTCGGTGATGTAGAGGACTTCCTGGCCCTGTGCGACGGCGCGGGGGCCGGAGAAGGAGATCTGTTCCAGTTCATCGACGATTTTCGCGATCTTGCCTTCGCGTTCGATGATCAGCCTGCCGTCGGAGATGGAGAATTTGGCGCCGGCGTTGAAATAGCCGGAGAAGATGATCCGTCGCGCGCGGGAGGTGATGTCGACGAAGCCGCCGGAGCCGGCGGTGACGTGGGGCTGGGCCGAGAGTTTGGAGACGTTGACCGAGCCGTTGGGGTGGATCTGGAGGAAGGAGAGCAGCGAGACGTCGAAGCCGCCGGCCTGGAAATAGGTGAACTGGTGGGGCGAGGCGACGAAGGCTTCGGCGTTCGCGGCGCAGCCGAACTTGAAGTCGAGCAGCGGAATGCCGCCGACGGCGCCCTGTTCGATCACCCAGGTGACCTCGCCATGGCGGCCTTCCTCCAGCAGGATGCGCGGCACGTTGGCCGAGATGCCGAAGCCGATATTGACCGCCCAGCCGGGTTGCAGTTCCCGGGCGACGCGGCGGGCCATGATTTTCGCGACGTTGAATTCGGGCAGCGCGAAACTGTCGAGGGGTTTGAAGACCTCGCCGGAAATCGCCGGGTCGTATGGGGTGGCGGTGGTCTGGAGCTGGTCGGGGGTTTCGACGACATAATCGACCAGGATGCCCGGGACCCGCACATCGTGGGGGCGCAGGGTGCCGGCCTGGGCGACGCGGCGGACCTGGGCGATGACGATGCCGCCGTTATTGTGGCCGGCGAGGGCGAGTTCCATGGCGCCGAGATAGGCGCCTTCGTCCTCGAAGGTCAGGTTGCCGCGTTCGTCGCCGGTGGTGGCGCGGATGATCGCGACGGTGGGGCGGATGGCGGGAAAATAGAGCCATTCCTCGCCCATGAAGTCGATCCGGCTGACGACCGGTTCGGCCTGGGCGGCCTCGTTCATCGCGCAGCCTTCCTGCGCCGGGTCGACGAAGGTATCGAGCCCGACCTTCGTCATCACGCCCGGCCGTTTCGCGGCGCCTTCGCGCAACATGTCGAAGATGATGCCGCTGGGGACGTTATAGGCCGCGACCTCGTTGCGCCTGACCATCTGCCGGATGACCGGTGGTTCGGCGGAGGAGGGGCCGGACGGGTAGGAGCCGCCGATGATCCTGCGGATCATGCCCGGCTGGGCCAGATGGTCCACGCCCTTGGTGCCGAACATGTCGCCGGCGGCGATCGGGTGGATGGTCGTGAGGTTGCGTGGCGCGCCCTCGGTACGGAAACGCTCGCCCAGCGCCGCGAGGATGGCGTCGGGGCAGCACAGGCCGCTCGATGAATTCACGGCGACGATGGCGCCGTCTTCCACCAGCGATGCGACGTCCGCGGCCGTTCTGATTTTCGACATGCCGGATTCTCTTCTGGCTAAATGTAACTATCTGGTTAGATATATTATCGGCCTGGGCGATCGCAAGGGGATAAGGCGGGGCCGCCATCACACTGGCGTTTGATGGGGCGCCTCCTTGCGGCGCCGGGGGGGACGGGAGCCGGGAACTTGTTGTGGACGCGGTCTTTTTCGATCTGGGGACGGGACCGCAAAAGCCTTGTGACGGCCCCGGTCAGGGGTTAATTTGTGGCCATATCTGGTCGCATCCATTCGACGGCCGCATGCTGGTCGCCGCCGCGACGAGGATATCGTATGTCAAGAACACCGAACGCACTCAAACGGGGCGAACCGCGCAGGAAGGCGACAGAGCCGGAAACGATCGTGCCGGCTCCGGCCCCGTCCCGCACGCGCGATGCGGAGGCGACGCAGAAGCGCATCCTGGCGGCGGCCAAGAGGGAATTCGCCATGAATGGCCTGTCGGGGGCGCGGGTCGATGTCATTGCCGAGAAGGCCGAAGCCAACAAGCGCATGATCTACCACTATTTCGGTGGCAAGGAGGCGCTGTTTACCCGTGTCCTGGAGGATGCCTATACGGACCTCTACCAGGCGGAGCAGTCGCTGAAGCTCGATCATCTGGAGCCGGTGCTGGCGCTGGAGACGCTGGTGCGGTTTACGTGGAACTATTATCTGGACAATCCGGAGTTCCTGACGCTGGTCAACAGCGCGAACCTGCACAAGGCGGTGCATCTGCGGGATTCGAAGATCATCCCCGTCATCAGCCAGAGTCGGTTGAAGCTGTTGCAGGCGCTTCTCGACCGGGGGGAAAAGGCGGGCGCGTTCCGGGGTGGTGTCGATGCCATGCAACTGAACATCACGATCGCCGCGATCGGATATTATTACCTGACCAACCGGTTTACGGGGTCCATCATCTTCAATTGCGATTTCATGGCGCCTCAGTCCCTCAGGAAGAGGATAGAGTTCAATATCGAGACGATCCGCAAGATCGTGTGTCAATAAACGGTTTGCGCGCGCCTGACCGCTGGTGATGCGGGGCGGCGCGGTCATTCCATGGCCGACAGTGCCGCGCCTTCATCGGGCCGGATGCGGCTCTTCCTGCGTGGCAGGAAGAGCGCGGGGCCGATGGCCAGGAGGATGATCCCGAACGACCACAGGAAGGTGTGGCCGAATGCCACATTGAGCGAGGCGGCCAGACTGGCCTGCGTGGCCGGGGCCAGGGTGCTCACCGCCGCCAGGCCGCCCTGGGCCATTGGGGAGATGCCGGAGATCTGATGGCTCAGCACCACCGCGAGCAGCGCGGTGCCGATCGAGCCGCCGACACGCTGCACCACATTCAGCCCGCTGGTCGTCCGGGCGATCTGGTGCCGTTGCACCGTGCTCATCGCCGCACTCATCGACGGCATCATGGTCGAGCCCAGCCCGAGGCCGAGCGTGAAGAGGATCGGTTCGATGACCCAGAATGGCGTGGTGCTTTCGAGGCGGCTCAGGGCCAGCATGCCGGCCGCCACGCATGCCAGCCCCGTCAGGACGACTTTTCCCGGCCCGAGCCGGTCGGTCATGCGGGCGGCGAGGGGCATGGAGATCATCGCGCCGATGCCCTGCGCGGCCAGGAGGAGGCCGGCGCCGAAGGCCGGCTCTTGCCTGACGATCTGGAAATAGAGCGGCAGGACAAGGGACATGCCGAAAAAAGCGGTTCCGAACAGGAAGGTCGTCAGGGCGGAGGCGCCGACGGTCCGCTGGCCGAACATCCGGACGTCGATCAGCGGGTCGCGATGGCGCATGGCATGAAGGATGAACGCGGTCACGAGCGCCAGGCCCGTCGCGGCGGCGATATCGCCCTCGAGCGCGCTGAAATTGCCGGCCGCCGCGATCCTGGCGAGGCCGAAGACGAAGATCGCCAGTCCGGGGGACAGCAGCAGCAGGCCCTGCCAGTCCAGGGTATGGTGCGGCTTGGCTTCGTCCGGTTCCAGGACCCGCAGGGCGGCGTAGAGCGCGATGGCGCCCACCGGCAGGTTCACGAAGAAGATCCAGCGCCACGACACGTCATCGACCAGCCAGCCGCCCAGGATCGGGCCGCAGATCGGCCCCAGCAGCATCGGCACGCCGATGATGCCCATCAGCCGGCCGATGCGCCGGGGGCCGGCGGCATGGCTCAGGATCGTCATCCCGGTCGGCATGATCATGCCGCCGCCCAGCCCCTGCAGCACGCGGAACAGGATCAGCGTGGGCATCGACCATGCCGCCCCCGACAATGCGGAGCCGCCGAGGAACAGGAGGATCGAGGCCATGTACAGCCGCTTGGTGCCGTAGCGGTCGGCCGCCCACCCCGTCAGGGGAATGACGGTCGCCAGTGCCAGCATGTAGCCGGTCGAGATCCATTGCGTCGTGGCCAGCGAGGCCCCGAAATCCCGCGACAGGTCGCGGACCGCCACGTTGATGATCGTCGTATCGAGGATCGACATGAAGGTGCCCAGGACGACCACTGCCGCGATCCGCAGCAGATGCGGGTCCAGTCGGTCGTCATCCGGTCGTGGCGTGCTGGTGGCATTCATGAGGCGGCTTTCCGTGAGGGGGCGGGAATGAAAGCGGGGTGCCGATGTCTTTTTGGTTCTTTTTCCTCGGAAAAAGAAGCGGTTCATCCTCGGATGAGCGAATCTTTAAAGAGGCTGTTCCGTGCGGCTCGGATCGTTCTTTTCGTACCAGGCCAGTTTCGCGAAGATGTCCTCGCAGGCCAGCAATCTGTTGCGCTCTTCCTGTGTCAGGGCGTGGGTCATGGCGTCGGCCAGCCATTCGCGTCGTTTTTCCATGTCGGCCGACAGGGCGCGCAAGCCGTGTGGGGTCAGCGACAGGATGATTTCCCGCCGGTCCGCCGGGTTGGGCTGGCGTGCGATGTAGCGGCGCTGTTCCAGCGCGGCGATGGTCCGGGTGAGGGATTGGGGCTGCAATAGCTCGTGTGCCGCGAGCCGGGCGGCCGGCATGGGGCCGAACCGGTAGAGCGTGCCCATGATGCCGATCATGGTGAGAGGCACGGACTCCTCCGGCCTCTCGCGGCGGAGGCGGCGCCCCAGCCAGAGCATGCCGCTCATCAGCCGGGCGATGTCGCGTGTGTGTATGTCTGTCATTTGGTACGTACTGCGTATCTTCTGGACGGTCATATGCTACGCATAGCGTATGGGTTCGCGTATGCCCATGACAGCAAAGAGGCTGGCCCCGTGGGTTTCAAGAGCCATATGGCTGACATGCTGCGCCTGGATCGGCAGGCGGAACTGCGATGGCTGGAGGTCGTGGTTTCCAGTGCGCTGATCGTGCTGCCGATCGTGTTCGGCCTTCTGGCGGGGCAGGAGCGGGCGGGGCTCGCGGTCGCGATGGGGGCGATGCTCGGCAGCAATGCGACGCGCCATGGGTCTGCGCGGGCGCAGGGGGAAGAGATCGTCCTGATTGCGCTTGCGCTTTTTCTGGCCTGTCTGGTCGGCGTCGGTATCGCCGGCTGGGGCGGCTGGGCCGATTTGGCGTTGTGGGGTGTCATGACGCTTGCCGCATTGTGCGGCAATTTCGACCGGATTGCCGCGCTCGTCTGTGGCCGGTTCATCGTCTTTGTCGTGATCCTGACCGAGATGGCCCGGCAGGCGCGTCATCCGCATGCCATGGTCGTGCTGGTGATGGCGGGGGGTGTTGCGGCGGCGTGCCTGGTCTCCGTTTTGGGGAGAGGGGCGCCCGCCTGCGTTTTGCCGTCCCGCGATATCGGGCTGGGGGCGAAGGCCGGACGATGGGTCCGGTCGTTTCGCAGCCTGTCGTCCTGCCAGTTTCCGCTCCGGCTCTCCGTCCTGATGGCGCTGACGCTGTCGATGGATGCTCGCTGGCCGGATCGGCATCTCCTGTGGGCGGCCTTGACCGTGGCGCTGCTGTGCCGGCGACCGTTGGACCCGGTTCCGGTCCGGGCCTCGCAGCGTGCGCTTGGCGCATCGCTGGGCGTGCTGCTGTCGTGCGTCTTCCTGTTTCATGATCCTTCGCGGGAGGAATTCATGCTGTTCCTGACCGGACTTGGCGTTGCGGGCATGGTGGCCAGGAAACAGAACTATATGCTCTACAGCATGGTTACGACGCCGCTGATCATGATTCTGGTCGGGGGGAAGAGCATCGGTGAATCGATCCTGGTCGACCGCCTGATCGCCACGATCGTTGGTGCGGGGCTGGTTGTCGTGGTGAATATCATCGTTGCAAGAATGATAAGAGCTTATGAAAACAGGATATCTGGCCCTCGGGGCTCTGATGGGCGGGTTCCTGCCATAAAGCGGCCCCATGCTGTAGAGTAATGGAGGCATGGGGGCGGGAGAGTGTCATGCAGCTTTCCGGTGTCATCAACCGGTTCGGTTGGGGCGAACGCGGCTTGGATCTGCCGCAGGAGGCCTCGCGCGACTGGCTGGCCGCCCAGCTCCAGGGGCCGGATGAGGCCCGTTTCACGGGGGTTGGCGATACCGCCGACGGGCTGATTGCCCAGCGTACGCAGCAGAAGGAGAAGCTTCAGGGCGATCCGCTGATCAAGCCGATCCTTCGGGCCGAGATTGCGACCCAGCTGGACGGCCTGCTGATGACCGGGCAGCCGTTTCGCGAGCGGCTGGCGTGGTTCTGGTTCAACCATTTCACTGTCAGCCTGCGCCAGGGCAGCACGCGCGGCGTGGTGGGCGCCTATATGCGCGAGGCGATCCGCCCGCATGTGACCGGGCGTTTCGAGGACATGCTGCTGGCCGTCATGCGTCATCCGGCCATGCTGATGTATCTGGACAATGCGTCTTCCATCGGGCCGAACAGTCCGGCCGGGCGGAAGAGCCACAAGGGCCTGAACGAGAACCTGGCCCGTGAATGCCTGGAGCTGCATACGGTCTCGCCCGCCGCCGGTTATACCCAGGCCGATGTGACGGCGTTCGCCGCCATCCTGACCGGCTGGGGCATCGACATGCAGGCCGACAGGCCGGGCTTCGTCTTTCGCGGCAAGGCGCATGAACCCGGTGCGAAAACCCTGATGGGGCAGGTGTTTGCCGAAGGCGAGGAAGGCGGGCTGCAGGCGCTGCATGTCCTGGGCACGCATTCGGCGACCTATCGCCACATCGCGACCCAACTGGTCGGCCATTTCATCTCCGACACGCCGGCACCGCGCGATGTCGCGCGGATCGTGTCGGTCCTGCGGGCCAGCGGGGGCGATCTGGGCGCGGCGTCGCTGGCGCTGGCCGACCTGCCCGATGCCGGCCGGCCCGGCGGCAAGTTCCGCTCGCCGATGGATTATGCCACCGCGGTCATGCGCGCCCTGTCGCTGGGCGGTGCGCCAAGCGGCCCGGACGACCCGCATGCCCCGGCGCATATTCTGCTCGATGCCTTCGCGAGGCTGGGCCAGCCGCTGTGGACGGCACCGCTGCCGAACGGATGGAGCGACCGGGCGGCGGACTGGTCGGCCCCGGCCGACCTGCTGGCACGCACAGATTGGGCCTGGCGCATGGCGGCGCATGTCCGCTCGGGCGATCCGCTGGATATCGCCCATGCCGCGCTGGGACCGGCCCTGCGCCGGCCGACCGTGCTGGCGATGCGTCAGGCGGGATCGCGGCAGGACGCGCTGGCCCTGCTGTTTTCCTCCCCCGAATTCCAGAGGCGCTGACCATGATGCTCCGTCGCCGTTCCGCCCTGCTGGGGCTTGCCGCAAGCTGGACCTGCGGGCGTGCCTCCCTGGCCCTCGCCGGGTCCGGCAGCGGACCGGATGATCCGCGTCTCGTCGTGATCATCCTGCGCGGCGCGCTCGACGGGCTTGCCGCCGTCACGCCCTATGGCGACCCCGACATTGCGACGCATCGGCAGGGTCTTCTGCTGCCGCAGCCGGGGCGGGAGGGAGGATTGCTGGATCTGGGCGGCTTCTACGGCCTGCATCCCGCGCTGGCGGGGATGCATGATCTGTATGGCGTGGGACAGATGCTGCCGATCCACGCGGTGGCCGGGCATTATCGCAGCCGGTCGCATTTCGAGGCCCAGGATTACCTTGAATGCGGCGCGGACCGGCGGCTGGATAGCGGGTGGCTGAACCGCGCCGTTGCAGCCCTGCCCGGGCGCGGGCACCGCCTGGACGGCTACGGGCTGGCCATGGGCCTGTCCGTGCCGCTGATGCTGCGCGGGCCCGCGCCTGTCGGCACCTTCGCCCCGGCCGGCAGCCAGCATCCGGACCCGGCACTCTACAGCCAGATCGCGGCGCTCAACGCGGCCGATCCTCTCACCGGGCCGGGTTTTCGCGATGCGCTGAGGGCGCGCGGCTTCTCCGATTCCGTCATGCAAGCGGCCGCGCCGCCTTCGGGCGACGGGCACAGGCCGGACCCGTTTTCCGTCCTGTCCGCCACCGCGGGCCGCATGTTGACGGCCCCGAACGGCCCCCGTGTCGCGGCGCTGGAGATCGGCGGCTGGGATACCCATGCCGGCCAGGTCGGCCGCCTCAAGGGGCCCCTGACCCAGCTTGATCGCGGCGTGCAGGCGTTGCGCGGGGCGCTGGGGGCGGACTGGAGCCGGACGGTCGTGCTGGCCATGACCGAATTCGGGCGGACCGTGCGCATGAACGGTACCGGCGGCACGGACCATGGCACGGCAACCGTTGCTCTCCTCATGGGCGGGGCCGTTGCCGGGGGGCGGGTCGGCGGCATATGGCCCGGCCTGCGGCAGGATCAGCTTTTCGAAAACCGGGACCTGGCGCCCACGACCGATCTGCGTGCCGTCGCGGCCGGGGTGCTGTGCGACCATCTGGGCGTGCCCGGCGGCGCGCTGGCGCGGATCTTTCCCGGGACGAGGGTCGAGAGGATGCATGGGCTGGTGCGGGTCGCCTAGGAATTGTTTTTTCATCGTGACGGACGGATAAGGGCGGTCTGATCGGTCTCGCCCACACATGTTCCTTCCGATGCACAGGTCCTCCACCCATGTCCCTGATGGTGCCGCCTCCGCCGCCGAGCAAACGCAAGGCGTGGACATACCAGCCGGCGGCGAGGCCCGCGCTGGCCGATCTGCTGGCCGGCGGCGAGGCCCGTCAGCGTTTCCTGCGCTACTGGGTGCGGGATAATCGCGGAAACCTCTTTGACCTGGCGTTCTTTTTTACATTCAGGATGGTCCCGGCCGCCCTGTGCTCGCGCTTCGGTGGGTGGCTGGGGCGGGTGCTTGTGCCGCGTGCCTATGTCGTCCCCCTGCAGCGGGCCCGGGCCAATCTTGAAACGCTCTTTCCAGACCACGCTTCGGATGCCATCGCGGGCATGGTGGATGCCTATGTGGACTCGCAGGGGCGGCAGATGGTCGAATATTCCGCGGTTTCGCGCCTGGCCCGCAGGCCGGGCGGCGTGCGCCGCGTCGGTGTGGACCATTTGCAAGCGTGCCAGGATGGTCCGGTCATTTTCATGGGGCTGCATCTCAGCAACTGGGAAGTTCTGATGCAGTGCCTGACCGATCTGGGGTTGAAGGTCTCGCTCAATTACGATCCGCCCCGCAGCCGGGCCCGGCACTGGATCGTGCGGTATGTGCGCACGCGCGCGGGGATCGCGCTTCTGCCGCCCGGCCGCCAGGCCGTGCGGCCCGCCCTGCGTGTGCTGGAAGAGGGCGGGCAGCTCCTGGTGTTCTGCGACGAAGGGTTCAACGGCCAGATTCGGGCGCCGTTCCTGGGCCGGGCCGCCAATCTCCAGACCAATTATGCCCTGGTGGCGCGCCTGGCCCGCCGCACGGGCGCGCGGATCTGCCCGGTTTATCTGACGCGGGAAGCGGGGGTGCGGTTCACCCTGACGATTCTGGAACCTTTCGTGCTGGATGGCGCGGCGTCATCCCTGCTGGACGATGTCGAGCGCCTGAACGGGATTGTGGAACCGCTTGTGCGCATGCATGCGCCGCAATGGTATTTTGTCGATAATCGCCTCGTATCCTGACGATCCGGCTGCCGGCTCCCGCCGCCAGTGCGCATGTCCGGACAGGTTCTAAAACGGTCAAATTCTCATGGATTTGACTGGGCGGAGCCTGTCGTTCCAAAGAATTCGCGCAATATGATCCTTGTATGGCTTCCTCAAGGGAGGGCGAGGCGTGGATGGATGTTATGAGGAATTTTGATAAAAATACACTATTACTTTTTCGAAATGTGACGGCAACCGGGAAATTCGCCTCATTTATTGACATCTCTGGCGGGTTGTGAATGAATGCTCGGTCTCCGATAGAGGTGTCAGGGGCTTTTTGATGCGCGCACGGTTCCTGCAGCCGGTCGAGATTGTGGAACATGTTTCCGACCACGTCCTGGAACCGGTACATGCCGCGTATTATGCCGGACCTCCGGGAAAATATCTGAATCTGCTGCTGCAGGCCCGGCAGGATTTTCTCTCGATATGGCGCAGGAGCGACTATCAGGAAAAAGTGTCGCAGATCCGGATCCTCGGGCGCCAGATCGTCCTGGTGAATGCGCCCGAGGTGATTCGCGACATCCTGGTGAAACGGCGCGACAATTACGAGCGCAAGAGCCCCCAGATGCGGCGGGCGCTGGAATATCTGCTGGGCGACGGGTTGTTCATTTCCGACGGCCCGACCTGGCGGCAGCGGCGCGCCCTGGTCTCGGACATCGTGCACAAGGACCGTGTTCCCGCCTTCAGCCCCATCATCGAGCGGACCGCCCTGGAAATGGCGCGGCGCTGGCAGCAGATCCCCGATCGGACCACCATCGACATCCTGCCCGAAATGGCGGCGCTGACGGCGGAGATCATCTCGCGCAGCGTGTTCGGCCAGGAACTGGGCCATGCGGACACGGCCGAAGTGTCCGAAAGCTTCACCCAATATCAGGCGCTGGTGGACTCGACCAATCCCGGATATTTCCTGGGGCTGGACGAGGGGCTGCCGATGATGCGCACGCCGGCCCTGCGGCGCGCGGTGCGGCGCCTGCATCATGTGATCGACCGGATCGTCGAGGATCATCTGGCCGGCCGGGGCAGCCATAATTCGATGATGGAGCTGCTGATCCGGCGCCAGAAGCGCAACCCCGAACTGGGGCTGGACGCGGTGGCCCTGCGCAACGAGGCGGCCACCATCTTCATGGCCGGGCACGAGACCACGGCGGCGACGCTGACCTGGGCATGGTATCTGCTGGCGCGGGCGCCGTGGGTGGAACGGGCGGTGCATGAGGAAATCGCCGCCGTGTGCGGCGACCGTGCTCCGACGGTGGAAGACCTGCCGCGCCTGCGCTGGTGCCAGGCGGTGATCGAGGAAACCCTGCGGCTTTATCCCCCGGTGCCGATCCTGGCCCGCCAGAATCGCGATGCGGACCAGATCGGGGATATCGCGGTCCGCCCCGGTTCGCTGATCCTGATCGTGCCGTGGCTGCTGCACCGGACCGAAAGCCTGTTCGAGGCCCCGCATGAATTCCGGCCCGAACGCTTCATGGACGGGGGGCGGCCCGAACCCTACAGCTACATCCCCTTCGCCAGCGGCCCGCGCGTCTGTCCGGGCCAGCATTTCGGCATGACCGAGGCCATTCTCTGCCTGGCCATCCTGGCGCAGCGGTTCCGCATCGTCCTGCCGCCGGAGCAGAAGATCGTGCCGCAATGCCGGCTGACGCTGCGGCCGCGCGATGGCCTGCCGGGGATGCTGGTCCACCGGCAGCGCGGCCCCACAGGCGACACCGTGACTTCCCCGCCCGCGCGGGAAAGGGAGATGGCGGCTGTCGGCTGTCCTTACTCCGCCTGACCGGCGGCCGGACGGTGTGACCGGTTCCACGGGGCCGTATTCCTGATGTTCTGACCTGGGGCAGGTCAGCGACGCCGGTGCCTGCCGGCATCCGTGAAATCATCATCGACGGCGCGTGTCCCTGCCGCGCGCGGCAGGGGCCTTTCAAGGCACCCTCTTGGAGCCTCTTAACCTCAGGTTATGAGAGAAGGTTCTTTTTGATCGTTGACGGACAATATTATTGCGCCGTAACGTTACGGTAATCTAATAAAGTCTATTCAGACAAAGAGTTAACGCGGCATGGCTCATCCGGCACCAGGCGCTCGGATCGGGCCGGAGGATTGCCGTGTCGGCATATGGCGCATCTGGCAGGAGAAGATGAAATGACTGTTCGGCGGTGGTCGACGCAGGGCTCGCGTGTCAGGGCCGGGTTGCTTCGCACAACGGCGATCGCGGGCCTTGCGGTGGTTTCGGTCGTTTCCTCGGCGGGCGCCGCCGAAGTCACGACGCCTGCCCATAAGCAGAATGCGAAGAAGGCGCATCAGGGCGCGGCGGCGCAGGCGGTCACGGCCGGTTCGGCGCGGCCTGCCGCCGCGCAGCATCCCCGCCGTGCCGCGCCGGCCCATGACGACCCGGAAGCGATCCAGGTCGAGGCATCGCGCGTTCGCAGCCATGGTGCCGAAGTCGCCGTGACGCGTGCGGTGATGGATCGCTTCGTTGCCGGCACGAACCCGATGCAGATTCTCTCCCTGACGACACCGGGGGCCAATTTCGCTTCGACCGATGCCTTCGGCCTGGATACGTACGGCAATACGTTCTACGTGCGCGGCTTTACCCAGATGCAGATCGGCGCGACGCTGGACGGCATTCCGCTCGGCACCCAGGGTTTTGCCAATTATAATGGCGTGTCGATCACCCAGGCGATGATCCAGGACGATCTGGCGGGCATGACGATGTCGCAGGGGGCCGGCGCGCTGGATTCGTTCTCGGCGCAGAATCTCGGCGGCGCGATGACCTACACGACCTCCGACCCCAAGGACAAGGCCGGCGGCAAGATCAGCCAGACATTCGGCAGCTACAATGCCTATCGCACCTATGGGCGCGTGGACAGCGGCATATTGAACCCGACCGGCACCAAATTCTATGCCTCCTTTGCCCGCACCAATACGAATATGTGGAAAGGGTGGGGCTATCAAAGCGAATTGCAGGCCGATGCCAAGGTCGTGCAGCCGGTCGGCGATCGGGGCAGGATAACCGCCTTCTTCGGGTACGGTAATTTCACGCAGGGAAATTACCTGACCATGACGAAGAACATGTGGGAAAAGATGGGCCGCTATTCGACCTATCTGAAGCCGGATTACGAAAAGGCCAAGCTCTGGGCCTATTATGCGCAATATACCAGTGATGTCCCGCCGGGGTACGAGGGTATCCTGTCCAATGACGAGATCGGCGATTATGCCTGGGATGCGTCCCAGGTGCAGCGCACCTATCTCTCGGCGGTCACGGGGCATTTCGACCTGCTCAGGAACCTCGCCTCGGATACGGTCGCCTATGGCGATATCAGCAGCGCCATCCATGGCGGGACCAATAATTTCGTGACCTCGCCCAGCTATGGGGTGCCGGCCCTGCTGGCCGACGGTACGGTCTCGGGCGTGCCGATGGCCTTGCAGATGGCCCATGCCGCCATGCGCCGCCTGGGCTTCACGCAGAAATTCTCGATCGAGGCGCCGCACAACAACCATATCGATACCGGCCTGTGGTACGAGAACAACCAGTGGATCTATAACGAGCGCCTGTATGAAGATTATCTGACCGACGCGCATAACTGGAACTCGGACTTCAAGCCCAGCCAGGCCCATACGTGGTTCGACGATACGTACAACACCAATACGTTCCAGTTCTTCCTGCAGGATCGCTGGACGATCATCCCCGGCATGACCCTGCTGGCCGGGTTCAAATCCCTGACCCAGACGACGCATGGCGGAACGAAGAAGGATTTCACCAGCCAACTCGATGCCGAAGGCTGGAACACCTATTATCGCCATGCCGCGAACGGCACGATGACCGCGTCGTCGGCTTTCCTGCCCCATTTCAACTTCGATTACCATTTTCTCGATCACCATGAATTCTACTGGGATATCGCAGAGAATATGCGCGCCTACGATTATTACTCGCAGACGCAGAGCGGCACGGCGTGGGGTGGGCTGGGCAATTCAACCCTGACGGCCCAGCAGGTCTTCAATGCGAACACGAAGCTGCTGCGTCCGGAGCGGACATGGAACTATATCGTCGGATACCGGTATGATTCGCGCATCTTCTCGGGATCGGTCGATTTCTATCATACCGATTACTACAACCGCCTGGCTTCCATCACCGAAGGCAGTGCTGCGACGGCGCACAGCGCGTACCTGAATGTCGGGCGGGAGACCATGAACGGGGCGGATGTGATGGCGACGGTCCGCCCTGTGCGGGGGCTGGAAATCACCAACAGCTTCAGCTGGAACGACGCGGAATATCAAAGCCGCTCCATCAACTATGGCGGCACGACATACAGCCTGAAGGGCAAGCACCAGGTCTATTATCCGAAGTTCATGTACAAGGCGAACCTGAACTATACCTGGCGCCAGGTGATGTTCAATTTCAACGCGAATTATATCGGTTCGCGCCCCATGACCTATCTCAACGACCAGTATATCCCGGCCTATTGGGTGACGAACCTCAACCTGGCCTATAATTTCGGCCGGATCGGCTTCACGCAGAACCTCAAGGCCACGCTGGGGGTCACCAACCTGTTCAACAAGAATTACATCGGCGGTGTCTATGGCGCGGCGTCGGTGTCGGGCGATGACAACGCCAACCTGTTCGTTGCGGCGCCGCGCGAATATTACGGCACCGTCTCGGCCGAATTCTGATGCCGCTTGCAGGCCGGGCCCGCATGGCCCGGCCTGCTGTCCCTGCCTGCGCCCGAGGATGAGTGTCGCGTGAGAAAGATCCTGCTGCTTTCGGCCTGTCTTGCCATCCTGCCATGGACGGCCATGGCGGGGGAGCACGCCGTCTCCGGCGGTGGCATCGCCCCTGACATGCCGGAACATTTCCAGGTGGAGGATGTCAGCTTCGATCATGTCCGCCGGGATGTGATGATTCCCATGCGGGATGGTGCGAAGCTGCATACGGTCATCATCATTCCCAAGGGGGCCCATGGTGCGCCGATCCTGCTGACGCGCACCCCCTATAATGCCGACCACATGGTCGCCTTCGCCTCCAGCGGCAATATGGGGCCGATGCTGGAAGGCTATGACAACATGCCGGATGTGATCGCCGATGGCGGGTATATCCGCGTCATCCAGGATGTGCGGGGCAAATACGGGTCGGAGGGGCGGTATGTGATGAACCGCCCGCTGCGCGGCCCGCTGAACGGTACCTCGGTCGACCATGCCACCGACACCTGGGACACCATCGAATGGCTGGTGCATAACCTGCCTGAAAGCAACGGCAAGGTCGGCATTATCGGCGTGTCCTATGACGGCTATACCGCCCTGACCGCGCTGTTCCATCCGCATCCGGCGCTGAAGGTCTCGGTGCCGATGAACCCGATGGTCGATGGCTGGATGGGCGACGACTGGTTCCATAACGGCGCGTTCCGCGAGGAAATGCTGCCCTATATCTACGAGCAGGACGGCACGCCGAAGAATACGGCCACCTGGTGGGCCAGCCAGTATGATTCCTACGACGTTTTCCTGCGGGCGGGTTCGGCCGGGGCGGCGGGCCGTATGCGCGGCATGGAGCAGATCGGCTTCTTTCGCCAGATCCTGGCCCATCCGGCCTATGACGATTGGTGGCAGCAACAGGCGATGGACCGGCTGCTGCCGCGCGAGGGGCTGGCGGTGCCGACGCTGCTGGTCCACAGCCTGTGGGACCAGGAGGATAATTACGGCGCCATTGCCCTCTATCATGCGCTGGAGAAAGATCCGGCGGCGGCGTCGCATCTCTGGTTGGCTGTCGGCCCCTGGAGCCATGGCGGCGAGATCCGCGAGGCCAGCACGATGGGGCCGGTCAAGCTGCGGTCCGACACCGGACTGTATTTCCGCAAGAATATTCTGGAACCGTTCCTGGCCCATTACCTCAAGGATGGCAGCGTCCCGCTGCCCGCGCGCGTCACCGCCTTCCGCAGCGGCGACAATATGTGGGAGAGCGTGGACGCGTTGCCGCCGCGGGACTGCGCTTCAGGCTGCACCACCCTGCATCTCGAACCCGGCCAGGGCCTCGGCCTGCAGGCGCCGCCAGCGTGGGCTGGGATCGTGCGCTATGTATCCGATCCCGATCATCCGGTGCCGTATGTGGCGCGGCCTGTCGTCTCGAAGGGGCGTCCGGGTTCGAACTGGCGGGACTGGCTGGCGACCGACCAGCGCAACATGGCGGCCCGCCCCGACGTGCTGAGCTTTACCTCGCCGGTGCTGACGGCGCCGTTCGTCGTCCGTGGCCAGCCGCATATGCATCTGACGGCTGCCACGACGGGCACCGACGGCGATTTCGTCGTGAAGCTGATCGACGTCTATCCGGATGAAGTGGCCGATCAGCCCGAAATGGGCGGGTATCAGCTCATGATCAGCGCGGACATCCTGCGCGGCCGCTATCGCGAGAGCTTCGCGCAGCCGCATCCCATTCCGGCCAATGTCGCGCAGGCCTATGACATGGTGCTGCCGCTGGCGAACCATACGTTCCTGCCGGGGCACCGGATCATGATCCAGATCCAGTCGAGCTGGTTCCCGCTCTATGACCGCAATCCGCAGACTTATGTGGACAATATCTTCCTCGCCCCCAAGGACGCCTATCGTCCGGCCACGGTCAGCGTGGATATCGCGCAAAGCTGGTTGGAGGTTCATGGGGCCCCGGTGAAGGCGCCCTGATCGTTCGCCGCCTCGGGGGACGCTTTTTCTCTCTTGTGCATCCGATGCCGCTTCGCGCAGATTTCGTGCCTGCGTGTTCGCGGCGAAGGATCATGACATGAACAGGCGATCCCTCGCACCCGGTGATCCGGCCCCCTGGTTCACCCAGCGCTGCACCACGCCGTCGGGCCGGTACAGTTTCGATATGGCGGCCGGCCGTTACAACCTGCTCTATTTCTTTCCCTCCGCTGCCAGTCCCGAGATCGGGGAGCGGCTGGGGCATCTGGCGGGCGACCCGGTCTTCGACGGGGTCCGTTGCCAGTTCTTCGGCGTCAGCGCCGATCCTGGCGACGAAGTGGCGGGATTGCTGCGCGCGAAGCCGCCGGGGGTGCGGCATTTCCTGGATGCGGACCGTCTGGCCGCCGACCATTATGGTGTGCCGGCCGGCGGCAGGAGCCTGGTGCTGGTCGATCCGATGCTGCGGATCGCCGCGATCGCGGACGATACGCTCTCCTCGATCGGGCAGATCCTGTCCTTCCTGCGTCATCTCCCGGACCCCCTGGCCGTGCAGCGGCAGGTGCCAACGCCCGCCCTGATGCTGCCCGGCGTATTGGAGCCCGCGCTCTGCGAGATGCTCATCCGCTATTTCCATGCGCAGGCCAGCGTGCAGTCGGCCATCTTTACCGAGCAGGAACCGGGGCGCTCCCTGCCTGTGACGGATATCGGCTTCAAGAGCCGACGGGACTGCGTGCTGCGCGATCCGGCGCTGGTCGCCCGGCTTCAGTATCATGTCATAAATCGTATCGTTCCGGAAATATCAAAATATTTCCAGTTCCAGGTCACGCGCATGGAACGCATGATCGTGGCCTGTTATGACGCCGCCGATCATGGGTGCTTCGGCCCGCACCGTGACAATACGGTTACGGCCACGGCCCATCGCCGCTTCGCCGTCTCGATCAATCTCAATGACGATTTTGACGGGGGTGGACTGAGCTTTCCGGAAATCGGTCCGGCGCGATATACCGCCCCCCTGGGCGGGGCCATCGTGTTTTCCTGCGCGGTGCTGCATGCGGTCGCGCCTGTGACGCGTGGCCGCCGCTATGCCTGCCTCCCCTTCCTCCATGACGCGCCGGGCGCTGCGAAGGCCTGATAGCCTGTCGGGAAATGTGGGCTGGCGGCGATCCGACGCGCATTTCATGCGCTCCGATGCCCGGAAACACACGATGGACGCGGCCCTCGCGCGCCGCTCCCGCTCGCCTGCGCGCATTTCCCAACAGGCTCTGATGAACTGGGCGTTCAGTCGGCCGAAACGATGCAATTTTGCAACAGGCTCCGGTGAAGGCGATCGGCCATGATAATGGCAGTTGCTTGCGAAAGCTGGCTGCTGATACGAGCTTGACGGAGTGGTCAGGTTTCCCGGAACTATTGTGAGTCTTCGATGAGTCCGGGGGCTTTTGTTGCTTCTTCCCCTTATGAAAAGAAAAAGGCCGTCCTGTACATGTACATGGTCACACGTCTTCGCCTGAGTATTCTTCTTGCCAGCACTGCCGTCGCCGGTCTGAGCGGCGTGGCGGCGCGTGCCCAGACGACCAGCGTTGCCCCCAGTGCCACGGCAACGGTGACGCCTGCAGCTTCGGCGGCCGCGCCGGCCCAGGGCGAACCGCAGGCGGAGGTCGTCAACGTGACCGGTCGTACCGCGCTCACCCGCTCGCCCGGCGCGGGACTGATGCGGGTTGAAAAGGACCCAAAGGCGATCCAGACCATCACGCGCGACTTTATCTCGAAACAATCGCCGACCACGAACATCCAGCAGATCCTGAAGATGCTGCCCAGCGCCAACGTGATGGATCAGGATTCCTTCGGCCTGTACTCCGGATCGACGATGATCCGCGGCCTGGACCAGACGAATATCGGCTGGACGCTGGACGGCATGCCGCTGAACGATATCGGCGGCGGCCAGTTCTATTCGAATGAAGTGCTGGAAGCCGAGGACCTGGAGACGGTTTCGCTGCTGCCCGGTTCGGTCAATCTCGACAGCCCGATCGTCAGCGGTGCCGGCGGCCTGGTGGCCGCGACGATGAGCAATCCCTCGCACAAGATGGGCGGCCTGCTCGATATCTCGTTCGGTTCGTTCGACATGACGCGCCAGTTCCTGCGCCTGAATTCAGGCGATATCGGCAATAGCGGCGTGCGGTTCATGTTCGCCTTCAGCCATACCCAGGCCAACAACTATCGCGGCCCCGGTCTGACCGAGAAATTCCATTACGATTTCAAGCTGGTGAAGGATTTCGAAAACGGCAGCCATACCGGCCTGACCGTGTCATACAACGACCAGGTCAGTGATTTCTTTCTGAACCCGAGTCTGTCGCAATATCGCACGACCGGTTACAGCACGAACTATGACGCCAATTACGGCGGCGTGACGGATACCGGCTATTACAAGCTGCACGTCAACCCGTTCCGCAACGTCGTCGCCGTCCTGCCGACCCATATCGTCATCAATTCGCGCCTGTCGATCGATGACACCGCCTATTTCTGGCATGGTATCGGCAACGGCACCGGCGCTTCCACGCTGACCGAAGGCAAGACCTATTACGGTGGCCGGTATGTGCCGATCGACCTGAACGGCGATGGGCGGGTGACGAACGGTTCCACCTATCTGGCGCTGACGCCCTCGAACCAGGAGCAGTTCCGCCCCGGCAATACGATCAAGGTCAATTACCAGCTCGGCAGCCATCATCATCTGACGGCCGGCTGGTGGTATGAATATTCCAACCTGCTGCAATATTCGCCCGTGGGTATGGTCAACCAGGCGACGGGCGAGCCGTTCAATGTCTGGGGCACCGATGCGCTGATCAAGATGCCCAACGGCCAGCCCTATAATTATCGCGACTTCCTGAGCCTGTCGCAGATCAACATGCTGTTCATCGGTGACAGCATGGATTATTTCGACCGCAAGCTGCATATCGATCTGGGCTTCAAGGAAGCCATGATGACGCGCCGGGTCTATAACTACGTCACGGGCCCCGGCGGCACCTACGATCGCAACCTGCATGTGGCCGAGCCGCTGCCGCAGATCGGCATTGCCTGGAACTTCAACCGCCACCATCAGATTTTCGTGGATGGCGCGACGAACTTCAAGGTGCCGTCGAACACCTCGCTCGTTGACTATTACTCCAATACCTCGGCGGCGCAGACCCAGCGTGGCGGGGCTTCGGCGCCGCAATATTCGATCTCCGAGGAAATCGGCTATCGCTATAACGGCGATACGGTCATCGGCAGCGTGTCCTTCTTCAACTACAACATGACCAATCGCCTGCTGACGCTGACCCAGTATGATTCGGCGGGTGGGGCCAGCTACAGCCAGACCGTCAACGCCGGTGGGCAGACGTCGCGCGGTGTCGATGTGCAGGTGTCGACACGCCCGATCCTGTATCACCTGCGTCCCTATGCCTCGTTCGAGTATCTGGCCGCGCGGATCGACAACAATATCGGGACGACCAGTGTGCGCAACGGCGTCACCATATCCGATTACCTGCCGACGGCGGGCAAGACCCAGATCAACAGCCCGAAAGTGATGGCCTCACTCGGACTGGATTATGATGACGGGCGCCTGTTCGTGGGTGCGCAGATCAAATATGTCGGCAAGCAGTACGCCACGCTGATGAACGACAGTTCGATCCCGAACTACATCACCGATGCCGTCAATATCGGCTATCGTTTCGGCAGCCTCGGCTTCCTGAAGTCGCCGCAGATCCAGCTCAACATGACCAACCTGACCAATGCGAAGTTCCGCAGCGGTGTCTACACGTTCCAGAACACGCTCAATGGGACGACGGGGGTGAGGGGCGGCACCATTGCCGGTGCGCAGCCTGTCTATTACCTCCAGACGCCTTTCACGGCGGTCGTGACGGTTTCGACCGGCTTCTGATGCATGCGGCGCCCTTCGGGGCGCCGTTCAGGGAAATCCGAGTTCTGAAAAAGCCTTTCAGCGAACGGGTTCGTTGAAAGGTTTTTTCATGTCCGAGAGGCGCGGAAAAGCGTCATCCTGCTCGTCCTGCGCCATGAAGATGTCTCCTTATTTTCCCGTGCCGCCGACCGTCAGGCCGGTCATCTTCAGGGTCGGCTGGCCGACACCCACCGGCACGCCCTGCCCACTTTTACCGCAGGTGCCGATGCCGGGGTCAAGCGCCATGTCGCCGCCGATCATCGACACTTTCGTCATCGCGTCGGCGCCGTTGCCGATGAGGGTGGCGCCGCGCACCGGTGTGGTCACGCGGCCGTCCTCGATCAGATAGGCTTCCGAGGCCGCGAAGACGAACTTGCCGGAGGTGATGTCCACCTGGCCGCCGCCGAAATTGACGGCGTACAGGCCGCGTTTGGTGGAGCGGATCATCTCCTCGGTGGTGGCGTTGCCGCCCAGCATGATGGTGTTGGTCATGCGCGGCATCGGTGCGTGGGCGTAGGATTGGCGCCGCCCGTTGCCGGTGGGGCGCACGCCCATCAGCCGCGCGTTCATCCGGTCCTGCAGATAGCCGGTCAGGATGCCGTCCTCAATGAGTACCGTGCGGCCGGAGGGCGTGCCCTCGTCATCGACCGTCAGGCTGCCGCGCCGCTCGGGCAGGGTGCCGTCATCGACCACCGTCACGCCGGGGGCGGCCACGCGCTGGCCCATCAGCCCGGCGAAGGCGGAGGTGCCCTTGCGGTTGAAATCGCCTTCCAGCCCGTGGCCCACGGCCTCGTGCAGCAGGATGCCCGGCCAGCCGGCGCCCAGCACCACTTCCATCTCGCCGGCCGGGGCGGGCACGGCATCGAGATTGACCAGGGCCATGCGCAGGGCTTCGTCCACCGCGCCTTTCCACACCGCTTCGTCGAGCAGGCGGGTATAGGCATAGCGCCCGCCCATGCCGTGGCCGCCGCTTTCGCGCCGTCCGTCGCGTTCCACCACCACCGACACGTTCAGCCGTACCAGCGGGCGCAGGTCGGCGACGCGGGTGCCGTCGCCCCGGACGATCTGCACCGCCTGCCATTCCGCCACCAGCGAGGCCGAAACCTGCACCACGCGCGGATCGCGGCCCCGGGCGTAAGTGTCGAGCGCCGACAGCAGGGCGGCGCGCGAGGCGAAATCGGTGTCGCCCAGGGGGTTGGCGTCGCCATAGAGGCGCTGGTTGGTGGCCTGCGGGGCCGCCGCCATGGTGCCGGAGCGGCCGGCGCGCACCTGCGTCACCGTGTCGGCGGCACGTTTCAGGGCGGATTCGCTCAGCTCGTCGGAATGGGCGAAGCCGGTTTCCTCGCCCAGGATCGCGCGCAGCCCGAAGCCCGACGAGGTGTCGAAGGTGGCGGTGCGGATCACCCCGTCATCCAGCGAGATGAATTCGCTCTCGCGATATTCCAGGAACAGTTCGCCGTCATCCATGCCGTCCAGCGTGCGGCGCACCAGCGCCTCGGTCGCCGACCGGTCGAGCGTGGCGCCCGCGCGGTCGAAGAACAGCCGGTCGGTCGCCGTCAGCGGATTCAGGATCTGGTCGGTCAAGGTCATCGGGGGCGGACTCCGGACGGTGCGCGGGAACGGGAGGGCAGGGTGGGTGGTGCCCTGCCGGAATTCATAATCGTATTCCGATGTGGGGCGAAAGCGTGCGCTTGACCAGTGCCGCCATCGTCCGTCCTTGGGATGAACTTCACGCCATCCGGGTCGTTTTTCTTATGCGCCCTCGGCACCGCAGGGCATTCTGTCCTGCCAACATGCTGACCGAACGAGGATTTCCCGCCTGGTGACGCTTCATCTTCCGGTGCGACGCGCCGTCTGGCCCGGTCGCGGTTCCGCCATGCCCCGCCGCTGCCGCCGCGCGATGTCGCGCGGGGGGATGCTGCTGGCCGCCTGGCTGGCGCTGCCGGTCACGCAGCCGGCGTCGGCGGAGCCCGTCATGGCGTCCGCGCCCGCATCGGCGCCCGCGACGCTGCCTGTCACCGCACCGGCCGCCGATCTTCTGCCGCCCTCGATCGCGCTGGACGGGCTGTTTGCCGCCATTTCCGCCGCCCATATCTTCGCCGATGCCAAGACGGCGGCCGATGCCGTGCCCGACCGCGCGCCGGGCGACCTGCTGGCGGCGTATGAGCAGGCGAAGGCGCAATCGGGGTTCGACCTCAACAGTTTCGTGGCCCAGCATTTCTCGGTGCCGCAGCAGCGCCTGGTGTCCTATCGCCGGCATCAGGACGAGAGCGTGCGCGAATATATCGATGGCATGTGGGATGTGCTGAGCCGGCCGCCGGACCGGCCGCCCGCCTATTCGTCGCTGCTGCCGCTGCCCCAGCCCTATGTCGTGCCCGGCGGGCGGTTCCGCGAGCTTTATTACTGGGATTCCTATTTCACGCTGATCGGGCTGTCGGAAAGCGGGCGGTTCGACCTGCTGCGCGGCACGGTGCGCGATATTGCCTCGCTGATCGACGGCTATGGGCACATGCCCAATGGCAGCCGCACCTATTATCTCAGCCGGTCGGAGCCGCCCTTCTTCGCGCTGATGGTCGACCTGCTGGCGCGGCATGACGGGCCGGACGCCTACACGACTTTCCTGCCGCAATTGCAGCGCGAATATGAGTACTGGATGGAGGGGGCCGATGGGCTGGCGCCCGGTACGGCCCATCGCCGCGTGGTACGCCTGGCGGACGGAACGGTGATGAACCGCTACTGGGACGACCGGGACACGCCGCGCGACGAGAGCTATCCGCAGGATATCGCCACGGCCGCCGCGTCCGACCGGCCCGCCGCCGAGATCTATCGCAACCTGCGTGCCGGGGCGGAAAGCGGGTGGGATTATTCCTCGCGCTGGCTGGCCGACGGCCATACGCTGACCACGATCCATACCACCGACCTGTTGCCGGTGGATCTGAACAGCCTGATCGCGCATCTGCAACAGACGCTGGCCCATGCCTATGGCCTGCGGGGGGACCAGGCGCAGGCACAGCGCTACGCCCAACTGGCGACCGAGCGGATTGCCGCCATCCGGCGCGTATTGTGGGACCCGGCCCAGGGTGCGTTCTTCGATTACGACTGGAAAAAACAGGCGCTGTCGCCGGTTCTGTCGGTGGCGACGATGGTGCCGCTGTTCCTGGAAGCCGCGACGCCCGAGCAGGCGCGCATGGTGGCGGCGACGGCGCGGGCCCGGCTGTTGCGGGCGGGTGGGCTGGTCACGACCGAACAGGCCACCGGCCAGCAATGGGACGCGCCGAACGGCTGGGCGCCCGAGGAATGGATGGCCATCATGGGGCTGGTCCGCTACGGGCAGGACGATCTGGCGCGGGAGATCGCCGCCCGGTGGACGGTGCGGGTGGTCACGACCTACCAGAAATCGGGCGTGCTGCTGGAGAAATACGACGTGGTGGACCCGTCGGTCAGCCCGATGGGCGGGGCCGGGGGCGGCGAATATCCGATGCAGATCGGCTTCGGCTGGACCAACGGCACGCTGCTGGGCCTGATGAACCGCTATCCGGCCATCGTTCCGCCCTCGGTGCCGGTGCCCAATACGCCGCCGCCCAGCGTTGCGTCATCCAACGCCCCGCCTTCAGAGCGGGACTGAAAATTCGGGCGGCCTTGGAGAGCCTGGGCGGAAATGTGGGCTGGTGAGCGAGAGCAGCCCAAAGGGCCGCGCCCGGCGTGTGTTTCCGAGCATCGGAGCGGAATGGCCTTGATGGCCATGAGCACCGAAACGCAGGCAACGCGCGTCGGATCGCCTTCAGGGCATGACTGAAAATGCGGGCTGGAACGTGGGCGGGGGTTGGGGAGCCTGGGCGGAAATGTGGGCTGGCGAGTGAGAGCGGCCCAAAGGGCCGCGCCCGGCGTGTGTTTCCGAGCATCGGAGCGGAATGGCCTTGATGGCCATGAGCACCGAAACGCAGGCAATGCGCGTCGGATCACCTTCAGGGCATGACTGAAAATACGGGCTGGAACGTGGGCGGGGGTTGGGGAGCCTGGGCGGAAATGTGGGCTGGCGAGCGAGAGCGGCCCAAAGGGCCGCGCCCGGCGTGTGTTTCCGAGCATCGGAGCGGAGTGGCCTTGATGGCCATGAGCACCGAAGCGCAGGCAACGCGCGTCATCGCCGCCAGCGCGCATTTCCGCCCAGGCTCTCAGACGCGGCCGACGCCGCGTAGGCGGTGCAGCGCCACGATGGCGACGGTCAGCAGGACGGCGCCCCAGGTCTGGTGCACGGTGCCGGCCCAGGCGGGCACGACCAGCAGCAGGGTGGTGACGCCCAGCGCGTACTGGATCAGCACCGCCCAGCCCAGGAGCATCAGGATGTCCTGCGCCTTCTTGCCCAGTTGCGGCGTGCGCAGGCCGCTCAGCACGGTGCCGCCGATGACCAGCGCGGTCACCGTCGCCAGCAGCCGGTGGTCGAACTGGACGGCGGGAATGTTGGCGAACCAGTTCAGCCAGAACGGCGACAGCTTGGCATAGCCCTGCGGGACCAGGTGCCCTTCCATCAGCGGGAAGCTGTTGTAGGCGAAGCCCGCATGCGTGCCGGCGGTGAAGCCGCCGGCGATGATCGTCAGGCCGATCAGGAACGTGGCGGCCCAGACCAGCCGCTTGGTGCGCACCACCGCGACCGTGGCGGGAATGAACGGGGCGACCGGCGTGCGCACCGACAGCGCCGTCCACAGGATCGCGATATAGAGGGCGAAGGCGCAGCACAGATGCAGCACCAGCCGCACTGGCTCGACCGCCGTGCTGTTCTGGTCGAAGCCCGAGGCGACCATGAACCAGCCCACCGCCCCTTGCAGCCCGCCCAGCACGAAGAACAGCAGCAGCCGCGCGATCAGGCCGCGTGTCAGCGCGCCCGTGACCGCGAACCAGATCAGCGGCACCAGCAGCACCAGCCCGATCAGCCGGCCCCAGAACCGGTGGGTCCATTCCGCCCAGAAGATCTTCTGGAACCCGGCGAGCCCGAACCCGTCATGCAGGATCTTGTATTGCGGGATGGTCTGGTACAGCGCGAACTGGCGCTCCCATTCCGCATGGGACAGCGGGGGGATCATGCCCGTCACCGGCCGCCAGTCCATGATCGACAGGCCCGAGCCCGTCAGGCGCGTATAGCCGCCCAGCGCGATCATGCCGATCAGCATGAAGCAGATGACGAACAGCCAGGTGGAGATGCGCTGCCGGTTGCGGGACGAGAGGGACGAGGCCCCGTCGCGGCGGGCGGCGGATTGCGGAATGGTGTGTGCGGACATGAGGTGGATTTAGACCCGCCTTGCCGCCGGTCGCAAGCCGATGCTAGTGCATGGCCCATGCGTTGCCCGCCAGGGTGCGGCGCCTCCCGTCACGCCATGAATGATTCCAGCATCGGACCTGACGCCGTGGCCTCTTTCCTTCCCTGTCCTGACCGGCGCCCTGCGTGACCGATCGCCTCGTTGCCCCGTCTTCCCGTGCCGACGGGCTGGCCGTGCTGGTGCGGCCGGCACTGATGGTGGCGGCCTGCGTGGCGGTGGGGCTGGCCCTGCGCTACGCGCCCGGCCTGCGGGGCGTGCTGGGCGATACCGCCCTGCTGCGCGACGGCATGGGCGGGCGGCTGGTCTTTCTGCTGGCCGGTTCGGCGATCTGTGCCGTGGGATTGCCGCGCCAACTGGTCTGCTTCGCCGCCGGCGTGTCCTACGGCGCGGCCGAGGGCATCGTGCTGGCCAGCTTTGCCACGCTGGCGGGGGCGGCCGGCGGGTTCGGCTGGGCGCGCGGGGTGGGGCGGGCCGGCGTGCGGCGGCGCCTGGCCGGACGCCTGGCCCGGCTGGACGGGTTTGTCACGGCGCATCCCTTCACCGCCATCCTGACCATCCGCCTGCTGCCCGTGGGCTCGGCCCTGATGCTCAACCTGCTGGCCGGGGTTTCGGGGGCGGGGTTCGTGCCGTTCGTGCTGGCGACGCTGCTGGGCAGCCTGCCGCAGACGGTGGTGTTCGTGCTGCTGGGCGGCGGGGCGCGGATCGGCCATGGCTGGCAGGTGGCGCTGGCGGCGGTGCTGTTCGCCGGGTCCGGCGCGCTGGGCCTGTGGCTGGCGCGGCGCATGGCGTCGCGGGAGAATGCCCCGGAGGTGCCGTGAACGTGCCATCTTGTAGCCCTGTTCCGCCCGTCTGATCCGGGGACACGGGCCGCCTTGCCGGGGGCTGTTGCGCGTATGCACAGCGTCAGGCGAAATGCAGCCTTACAGTATTTATATGATGAAAAACGGTGACACGCTGAGATAGTAGGTCCCGACGATCTCTATATGGAGTGCCGCTGATGGCGCCATCCGCGATAGCCGCGAGATCCGACGATGCCCCTGCCACTGCTTCCGCTTCCCGGCCCATGAACTGGATCGCCATCCTGCTTGGGTTTCTGACGGCTGTGGGGCCGGTATCGACGGATATCTACCTTCCCGCCTTCCCGGCGCTGGAAGCGTCGCTGCACGCCCCGGCGGGCTCGGCGGAAATGACCCTGGCGATCTGGTTCGTCGGCCTGGCGATCGGGCAGATGACGATGGGGCCGCTGTCCGACCGGTTCGGGCGGCGCATGCCCATGCTGCTCGGCACGCTGGTCTATACGCTGGCCTCGGTCGGCTGCGCCATGGCGGGCGATATCTGGACCTTTTCCAGCTTTCGCCTGCTGGCGTCGCTGGGGGCGTCGGCCAGCCTGGTGATTCCCAGTGCCTGCGTGCGCGACATCTCCTACGGCAACGAGGCCGCGCGCCTGATGTCGCGGCTGGTGCTGGTCATGGGGGTGGTGCCGGTGTTGGCGCCGACGCTCGGCGGCTTCGTGCTGTCGTTCACCACCTGGCGGTCGATCTTCTGGGCCTCGGCGGTCTATGGGCTGGTCTGTACTGCCCTCGTGGCGCGGGTGCTGCCCGAAACCCTGCCGGAGCGCGAGCGCAGCATCCTCTCCCCGCTTGCGCTGGCCACCCGTTATGTGACGCTGGCGCGCGACCGGGGGTTCATCACCAATGCCATGATCGCCGGTTTCGGCTGCTTCATGTCGTTTACCTATCTGTCGGCGGCGCCGTCGGTCTTCATCCATCTGTTCGGCTTCACGCCGGCCGGGTTCGGCATGCTGTTCGGCGTGTTCGCCGCCTGCATGATCGGGGCCTCGCAGCTCAACGGCATGCTGGTGGGGCGGATCGATGCCGGGCGTATCCTCGGCATGTCGGTGGGTACTGCGGTGCTGGGCACGGTGGGGATGCTGGTGGTGTCGGTCGTCATGGCGTTTGCGATCCGGGGTGGGGCGGTGCCGCACGGGATCGCCCTGGTGCCGCTGATCCTCGCGATGATGGTCGCGCTGGGCACGACCGGCATCATCGGACCGAATGCCGCCGTGGGGGCGATGGCCGACCATCCGCGCCTGGCCGGCAGTGCCGCCGCCTTCATCGGCACGCTGCAATATGTGCTGGGCGCGGTCGCCGGCGCCTTTGTCGGCATGCTGCCGCGCACCACGCCGGTGCCGATGTCGGGCGTGATGCTGATGGGGGCCGTCATCATGCTGCTGATGGTCCTGCTGCGGCCCGCGCGCCCGGCAGGCGAGGCGGCCGAGACGGCCGATACGGTCCATATGGATGGAGAGGCACCGGGCGCCCCGCCCCTGGTCCATTGATATCCATTGATGCCGGCCGCCGCCGGGCTTGCGGGCGATGGCGGCGGCGGGCTAGCTACAGCACGGCGGTTTTTCCGGCCCGGACGACAGGTCCTGGCCGGCTTTCGCCATGGAATTCGGTTTATTACGGGATGGATTTGGACACGGACATGACGACCGCCACGATGGACCTGAAGCAGCACATTCGCGGCATTCCGGATTTTCCGAAGCCGGGTATCCTGTTCTACGATATCTCCACCCTGATGCGGAACGCGGATGCGTGGCAGGTGGCGATGGGGCGGGTGACGCACCAGGTCGCCCCCTGGGCGCCGGACATGCTGGCCGCGATCGAATCCCGCGGGTTCCTGACCGCCGCCCCGCTGGCCAGCCGGCTGGGCTGCGGCCTGGTGATGCTGCGCAAGCCGGGCAAGCTGCCGGGCGAGACGGTCTCGCATTCCTACGAGCTGGAATATGGCAGCGACACGCTGCACATCCAGGCCGACGCCATCGTGCCCGGCCAGCGGGTGGTGGTGATGGACGACCTGCTGGCGACCGGCGGCACGCTCGCGGCCTCGGTCGCGCTGCTGCGCAAGGTCGGCGCGAATGTCGTAGGGGCCTCGGTGCTGGTGGAACTGACCGCGCTGGGCGGACGCGCGCGGCTGGATGTGCCGGTCAAGGCCCTGGTCTCGTACGACGACTGACACTGTCCCCGGCCGCCCCGGCGGCCGGGGAATACGGTTTCGTGACCTCTGCTATTCGGTCCCTGTGCTGTCGGCGGATGGCGCGGTGATCTAATGGTGATTAAAGAGCCCGACCGAAAACGCGCGCTGGATCGCCGCCAGTGTGCCTTTTTGGTCAGGCTCTGAGAGAGGACGTGAAACCGCCGTCCGGCGGCGGGTGCAGTGCAGGAGCATGGATGCCGGGAAATAGTCGCGAGCCGTCGCTGACCCCTGATCTGGCCCGGCTGCGCGATCTCTGGTCCCAGCTCTGGTCGGGGTTTTCCCGCCGGCAGGACCATCTGCGCTGGCTCTTCGCCCCCGACCTGCTGACATTCGGCTATGCGCTGCGGACCACGATCACCTCGCTGATCGCCCTGGGCATCGCATTGTGGTGGGAGCTGGGCAGCCCCCAATGGGCGGCCCTGACGGTGTGGATGGTCGCGCAGGGCACGCGCGGCAAGAGCGTGGCCAAGGCGCGCTGGCATCTGTTCGGCATGGTCGTCGGCACGATCTTCGCCGTGGCGCTGGTGGCGGCCTGTCCGCAGCAGCCGCTGCTGTTCATCCTGCTGCTGGCGGTCGGGATCGGGTTGTTCTGCTTCGTGGGCACGCTGCTGCCCGGGCCGGCGACCATGACCAATTATCGCATCCACGGGATGCGGGCCAGCGGCTTCACCTACGCCATCATCGCGCTGGACGGCATTGCCGACCCGGAACATATCTTCCAGATCGCCATGGCGCGCGCGACCTATATCGTGCTGGGCATCGTGCTGGAAAGCTCGGTCTCCTCGCTGTTCCAGTTCCGGCTGGGCGAGCGGGCGCGCGACCGGCTGTCCCACAACTTCCTGACCGCCATCGACGGCGCCGCCCGTGCGCTGTCGGACCTGCTGGGGGGCGACGGGCAGGCCCTGACGCGCGCGCGGGGCGTGTTTTCGACCATCACCACGTTGAGCGACCAGATCGAGTTCGCCGAGGTGGAACTGGGCCGCCATCACGGGCATGAGGGCGACCATGCCCGCGCCGCGCTGGCGCGCGTGGCGGTGCTGCTGTCACGCGGGCTGGACCTGTCGGCGCTGCTGCACATGCCCGGCCATGTGGAGGGCGATGTCTTCAGCACGACGGCCGCATCCGTGCGGACCTTCCTGCTGGCCCTGCCCGCGCGGCTGCAGGCCGGCGACATCCAGCCCAGCCTGCTGCAACTGGCGGGATTGCGCGCCACCTGCCGCCAGGCGATCGCGGATTCGCTGGGCGAAGAGATGGGCAGCGACAGCCGGGCCCCGGCCAGCGAGGACGAGGCGCGCGGCCTGCAATGGCAGCGCATGCTGCATCACGCGCTGGATGCGATGCTGGAAGATCTGGAAGGGGCGATCACCCAGTTCGAGGCCAGCCTGCACCCGCTGCCGCACGACCATTTCCATTATCGCATCAAGACGTTCCGCGACTGGCGGCTGGCGGGCGCCAACAGCCTGCGTGCGTCGATCACGATCTTCGGTGCCGGGGTGATCTGGATGACCACCGGTTGGTCGGTCGGGCTGCTGTTCCTGATGTTCGTCTCGATCGTGTGCAGCCTGTTCTCGACGCTGGAGAAGCCGGCGCTGGCGACGCAGGCCTTCCTGACCGGGGCGCTGTGGGCGGTGGGGGTGTCGGCGGTGCTGGTGCTGTGGACGCTGGCGACGCCGTCGACTTTCGAAGTCCTGGCCCTGTGCCTCAGCCTGCCGATGCTGGCGGGCGGGCTGGCATTTGCCTATCCCACGATCATCCTGGCCGCCGTATCCTATAATCTGTTCCTGCCCATCCTGCTCGGCCCGGACAATCAGGGGCGGCTGGACGAAGTCACCTTCTTCAATACCGCCATGCCGCTGATCCTGGCGCTGTGGTACGCGATGTGGTCGTTCCGGCTGGTGCTGCCCAACGATACCAACGCCATGCGCTGGCAGATGCGCAGCGAGATCCTGAAAGGCCTGCGGCATGTGGCGCGGGCGCCCAGCCTGCCCACCACGATCTTCGTGGTCGAACGGAACGTGGACCGTTTCGTGCGGCTGCTGACCAATGCCGGCGAGACGCCGGAACCGGTGATCGATGCCTATCTGCAAGGTACGCTCTCGGCGATGACGATCGGCCTGAACATCATCCGCCTGCGCCGCATCCTGGCGCGCAATCTGCTGCCGGTCGCTGCTACCCAGGTGATCGAGGCCATGATGGGCCGCATGGAGCAGTTCAGCGGCCGCTATGGCGGCCATTACGGCCGCACCGCACGCGCGGCCAAGCTGGCCAGCCAGCGGATCGCGGCCCAGGCCGGGCACGAAGACAATCTGGGCGTGCGGATGGAAATGGACCGCGCCCTGGCCAGCCTGAACGTGATTTCCTACGAGCTGGACACCAACCGGATGTTCTTCGACGCGTCGAGCCCGTATCTGGATACCGCTTTCGGGTAATTTCGCTGAAAGACCGGCGTTGCCAAGGGCGTTGCCCTTGACCCACCAAAGGGCAGATGCCCTTTGGAAACCCATTCGTTATCAAATGATTGGGGTGCAGGGCCTCAGGCCCTGCCGGGTCCAGGGCAGAGCCCTGAGTATGCTCAATCTTAAAGCGATCCGGCCTGGGAGGCGACGAAGCGTTCCAGCCAGTGGATGGTGTAGTCGCCCTTCTGGAATTCGGGATCGTCGAGGATCTTGCGGTGCAGGGGGATCACCGTCTTGACGCCGTCGATCACGAATTCGTCCAGCGCGCGGCGCATCCGCGCGATCGCCTCGGCCCGGGTGGGGGCGTGGACGATCAGCTTGCCGATCATGCTGTCGTAGTAGGGCGGCACGCGATAGCCGGCATAGAGCGCGCTGTCGATGCGCACGCCCAGGCCGCCGGGCGGATGGTAGACCGTCACCGTGCCGGGGGTGGGCATGAAGGTCGCCGGGTCCTCGGCATTGATACGGCATTCGATGGCGTGGCCGCTGAAGCGGATGTCCGACTGCTCGTAGCCCAGCGGTTCGCCGGCGGCGATGCGGATCTGCTCGCGCACCAGGTCGACGTCGCAGAGCATTTCCGTCACCGGATGTTCCACCTGCAGGCGGGTGTTCATCTCGATGAAGCAGAACTGGCCGTCCTGATACAGGAATTCCAGCGTGCCGGCGTTGCGGTAGCCCAGCTTGCGCAGCGCCGCCGTGGCGGTGGCGCCGATCGCGTCGCGCTGCTCGGCGGTCAGGGCCGGCGAGCCCGCTTCTTCCAGCAGCTTCTGGTGGCGCCGCTGGAGCGAGCAGTCGCGCTCGCCGAAATGCACGACGTTGCCATGGGTATCGGCCAGGATCTGCAGCTCGATATGCCGGGGCCGGTCCATGTATTTTTCGAGATAGACCTCGTCATTGCCAAACGCGGCACGGGCTTCGGTCCGGGCGACGCTCCAGGCCTCGGCCAGCTCGTCGGCGGTCTGGGCGACCTTCATGCCGCGCCCGCCGCCGCCGGCGGCGGCCTTGATCAGCACCGGATAGCCGACCTGTTCGGCCACCGCGCGGGCCTCGTCCAGGCTGGCCAGCGCGCCGTCCGAGCCAGGCACCAGCGGCACGCCCAGCGCCCGCATGGTCGTCTTGGCGGTGATCTTGTCGCCCATCATCCGGATGTGCTGGCCGGTCGGCCCGATGAAGGCCAGGCCATGGGCCTCGACCGTCTCGGCGAAATCGGCGTTCTCGGACAGGAACCCGTATCCCGGATGGATCGCGTCCGCCCCGGTGATGGTCGCGGCCGACAGGATGGCGGCAACGTTCAGGTACGAGTCACGCGAGGCCGGCGGGCCGATGCACACGGCTTCGTCCGCCAGGCGCACATGCATGGCGTCGGCGTCGGCCGTGGAATGGACCGCGACCGTGCGGATCCCCATTTCGCGGCACGCGCGCAGGACCCGCAGGGCGATTTCGCCACGATTGGCGATGAGGATCTTGGAAAACATCTTACTCTATGATGGCCAGGACTTCGCCGAATTCGACCGGATCGCCCGACACGACCAGGAACTGCTTCAGCGTGCCGGCGCGCGGGGCCTTGATCTGATTGAAGGTTTTCATCGCCTCGATCAGCATCAGGGTCTGCCCGGCGGTGACGCTCTGCCCTTCGGTGACGAAGGGGGGCGCGCTGGGGTCGGGCGTCAGGTAGGCCACGCCGACCATCGGACTGGTGACGGCGCCCGGATGCTTGGCCGGGTCGGCCGGCGCGGCGGCGACGGGGGCGGCCGCGATCGGGGCGGCCGGGGCCGCCGGCACGGCATGGACCACGCCGGGCGCGGCGCGGGCAACGCGGATGCGGTTGTCCTTCTCCGCGATCTCGATCTCGGTCAGGCCGGTTTCGGTCAGAATTTCAGCCAATGCCCGAATGGCATCCGCGTCCACGAGCAGTCGGCTCATCGATCGTTCTCGTCCAGAATCATGTCTGTCATCGCCTGAAGCGCCATTGCATAGCCACGCACGCCCAGACCGCAGATGATTCCTGCGGCGGCCCGGGAGCAATAGGTATGATGGCGGAATTCTTCGCGGCGGTGAATGTTGGAGATATGGACCTCGATCACCGGCAGCTCGACGGCCAGGAGCGCGTCGAGCAGGGCGATTGAAGTGTGGCCGTAGGCGGCCGGATTGATAACGATCCCCTGCGCGCGGTTGCGGCATTCCTGCACCCACGACACCAGCTCGCCCTCGCCGTTGGTCTGGCGGAAGTCGATGGCGACATCCAGCCGCTCGGCGGCCTGGATGCAGATCTGTTCCACGTCGTCCAGGGTCGCGCGACCATAGACTTCGGGCTGGCGCATTCCGAGCATGTTCAGGTTGGGCCCGTTCAGGACCGCGATCAGAGGGCGCTTTATCATCACAGGCGCCGTAGCACGACCTTCGGCCGGTTCCAAGAGAATGATCATGGCCGGTGCGGCGGCCCTGCCGCAGCCCTGTATCGGGGGCGGCAGTAATGAAGGCTGAAAATTGCCATAATTGACGGTGCAAATGCCGGCGGCACGGGAAAACCGGGGCGGCACCGAATCTTGCCAGGCTGTCGCGCCGGTATCGTGGTGGAAAAAACTGGACTCAACGGTCGCGGGACTGCTTTATTGTGACCCGATACTGGCTGATTGATCCGAAGAGGACTGAAAGCGCATTGGAACTGCACCGGACACGACGAGGAATGCGAATGGGTGGCCAGGCGATGCTGTCGCTGCTCTGCCTCGTTTTCTTCGTGTCGGCCGCCTGTGCCCATGAGGGGGTGGATACGGCGCCGGTGCGTGCATCGTCCGATGCCGCGATGTCCGATGCCCAGGCCCCGGGGGCCGATGGCCGCCCCGTGACGGCGTGGGCGGCCTCGGTCCGCGCGGCGCTGGCGCGGCGGTCGCATGCGCTGGCGGCCGCCAGCCGGTCCGCGCTCGCCTGGTCCGAGCAGGGGGTGGCCAGCTGGTATGGCCATGCGCGCCGTCCCCGGCATGAGGTGGTGCGCCGGACCTCGTCGGGCAGCAATTTCGACCCCAGGGCGCTGACGGCCGCGCATCCGACCCTGCCGATGGGGACGCGGGTGCTGGTGCGCTCGCAGGATACCGGTCGTTCGGTGGTGGTGACGGTGAATGACCGTGGCCCGTTCCTCGGTCGCCGGATTATCGACCTGTCCCCCGCTGCTGCGGCACAGCTGGGGATGCTCAATGCCGGGACCGCCCATGTCGTGATTCAGCCGGCTTCGCCCGTTGAAGTCGCGCAGGCCGAAGCCTCGGACAGCAGCGCGGACGCGATTGCCGCCGCCGGGCCGCATGCGGTGCGCCGCGTGACGGACGCCGCCCACCGCCACTGAGCCGGTTGGTATCGGTCGCCGGCGGGCCGGCCTTGCCGCGGTCGGCGGGGCCTTTGAAACCGCATGTTACTGGGGCTTGGCGGAGCGGGCCTGCTCCATTTCTTCTTCCAGCCCCGCGTTCAGTTCCGCGCCCAGCATGACGACATAGGCGGTCACGAAGAACCACATCATCGTCGCCACCACCGCGCCCAATGGCCCGTACGTGGCGTTGTAGGTGGCGATGGTGCCGATATAGTACGAGACCCCGACCGAAGTGACGATCCAGATCAGGGTTGCCGCGCAGGAGCCGGGCAGGATGCGGCGCCACGGGACGGCGGGGCGGCTGGGCCCGAGCCGGTAGAGCAGCGTGCAGGCCACGAGGACGAACAGCAGCAGCAGCAGCGGGCCGCCCATCTGTACCAGCAGTTCGATCGACCAGGGCGGCGGCGCCAGGCCCAGCCGTTCGGGAATGAAATTGATCAGGACCGGCAGCGCCACCATGACCGCCAGCGTCAGCACCGCGCCGCAGATCGCGCACAGCGTCATGCCCAGCGCCACCATCTGGAACCGGATGAAGCCCCGTGTCTCGGTGGTGCCGTAGGCGATATTGACGGCGGCGATGATCGAGCGCGTGGCGGCCGAGGCCGACCATAGTGCGATGGTGGTGGAGATGATCAGGTTGAGCGTCAGCGACGAATGGGGCTCGGCCGCCAGCGTGTGGATCCGTTCGCCGATCAGGGTGAAGGCCGAGGGCGGCAGCAGGTGCCGCAGCAGGTCGAGCTGCGGCTCCACCGTGTCCGGGTTCAGCACCAGCCCGTAGATCGAGATCAGGGTGCTGATGGCCGGGAACAGGGACAGCGTCGCATAGAACGCGCATCCCGCCGCGGCCAGGGTGATCTGGTCCGACGTCAGGTTATGGAGCATGCGGCGCAGGACCGGCCGCCAGAGTCGCCTCAGATCAGGGGGCGTATCGGCAAGATGATCGGGTTTGTCTGGCTGCAGGACGATCAAGTTCGCTCCGTCGGTCGGGTGTGGGGCGGCGTGCGCCCCGTGGTGGGCGGCCATCGCCCGGCGGGTTTGCACTACCTAACGAAAAAACATGCGCAGGGGACGATTTTTCTGTTGCGCGCAAGGTGCTTTGCCCCCATATGCGCTCTCCACGCAACAACGCACGTGCCACTGGCCCTCTGAGGTTACGCAACGACGTCAAGCGTTCTGGCAATTGGGGGCCCTTCGGGGCCCGGTTCTGGTCGCTGGTCCGTTAGACCGTTTCGCAACACCTGTCCGGCGCAAGTTCCGGGTAGATTTCACAGAAGGGATTTGGGTGCGATGACTCCCAAAATCGCCCATTTTCTGGCGGAGCATGCTCCCGCCACGCCCTGCCTCGTCGTCGATGTCGACCGCGTCGAGGCCCGCTATCGCTCGCTGCACGACGTGCTGCCGCTGGCGCGCATCTATTATGCGGTGAAGGCCAATCCGGCGGAAGCCATTCTGCGCCGGCTGGTGTCGCTGGGCTCGGCCTTCGACGCCGCGTCGTGGGAAGAGATCCGCATGTGCCTCGATGCGGGTGCGCAGGCGCAGGACATTTCGTTCGGCAACACCGTCAAGAAGGTATCGGCGATCGCCAATGCCCATGCGGCCGGTGTGACGATGTATGCTTTCGACTGCATCGAGGAACTGGAAAAGCTGGCCCGCCATGCGCCGGGATCGCGCGTCTATTGCCGCCTGATCGTCGAGAACGAGGGTGCGGAATGGCCGCTGTCGCGCAAGTTCGGCACCACGCTGGACAGTGCGCGCGACCTGATGCTGCGCGCCCGCGAGCTGGGGCTGGACCCGTATGGCCTGTCGTTCCACGTCGGCAGCCAGCAGACGACGACCGATGCGTACGAAGCCGCGATCGCGCGGGTCGGCATGCTGTTCACCGACCTGGCCGCGGCGGGGCTGAACCTGCGCATGGTCAATCTGGGCGGCGGCTTCCCGATCCGTTACCGTGAGGACGTGCCCGAGATCGACCGGTTCGCGCTGGCGATCAGCCATGCGATGACCGAGCATTTCGGCAACGACCTGCCGGAGATGATCGTCGAGCCCGGGCGCTTCATCGTCGGCGATGCCGGCGTGGTGTCGTCCGAGGTCGTGCTGGTGACCCGCCGCGGGCTGAAGGACGATACGCGCTGGGTCTATCTCGACATCGGCCGTTTCGGCGGCCTGGCCGAGACCGAGGGCGAGTCGATCCGCTACGGCATCCGCACGCCGCATGATGGTGGCGCCACGGGTAAGGTGGCGATTGCCGGCCCGACCTGCGACGGTGCGGACATCATGTACGAAAAGGCGCCCTACGCCCTGCCGCTGGATCTGGCGTCGGGCGACCGGATCGAGCTGCTGTCGACCGGGGCTTATGTTTCGACCTACTGCTCCACCCGGTTCAACGGTTTCGCGCCGCTGACCGAGCATTATATCTGACGATTGCGGACGCGCCCTTTCGCGGGGTGCTTCCGATGGTCGGCCCGCTGCTGAAACCCGTCGCCCTTCGCGACGAGTTTTCTGTTTTCAGGATGATTCCTCCTGGCGGGTGGGTCGACATAATTCGTTGTCGATAAGCCATAATGAAACCATCGTTACGGGTCTATCTAAGCAAGAATAGCGGGGGTAACCTGAAGGGCTTGAGTAAGTCGAAATAGGACTGGAAAGGTCTTGTTTTATATTCTCACGCCATGAAGCGGGCAGGGGCACGATCGCTTCCTACTCGATCGGCCATTTTTTGCTGATCGATGCCGGGGCGTGCGCGTTGCCGATCCGGGAAGTGACGGCCCGGCGTGGTGTGCGGGGCTCTCTCTCTCATGACGAAACGGCTTGTGGATCATCATCAATGTTCAAGGCAAATACGCGGGAGGGATCGCAGCCGAGTGCGCGGAAGAAGGTCAGTGTCCGGGCGATGGCGCATTCTCTGATCGCTGTGTGTGGCGCTGGGGCGCGCGGCATGACGATGCGTCATATCGTCCGCTGCCTGGAGGAGGATCGGCCCGATGACGTCATGTTCTGGCTGAAGGTCCGTAACCAGATCGACTGGCTCATGCGGACCAGCCGGCGCGAGGGCGACAACATCCAGTAAGCAGGTGGGGGTTATGCCAGAACCTTCTGCATGAAATAGCGCGGGTAATACGGGGCCGGTCCGTCGATCTGGCCGAAGACCGCGAAGCCGTGGCGTTCGTAGAACTGCCTGGCCTGGAAGGCCTGCGTATCGAGCCACATGTGATGACAGGCCCGCCGCCGTGCCTCCTCTTCCGCCAGCGTGAGCAGATGGGAGCCCAGGCCCTTGCCGCGCATTATGTCGGGCAATGCCAGCATTTCGATGTGAAAGCCGCCCCAGCGGGAGGATGCGATCAGGCCGCCAACGATGGTGTCGCCATCCATGCTGACCAGAGCGGCGAAATCCTGATTATCGAGGACGGGAACGGTGGCGCGCGTAAATCGCCGCAGCGTGTTCAGGACAGCGGCGCATTCCTCGGCGGTCGGCTGATCGGTGATCCGTATCGTCGTGTCTGTCATGTGTATCCGCCTCGACCTGAAGCCACATCCGAAGCCGACGATTGGCTGGTGTCGAGACCAGCCTATCGGTCAACCATCCCAGCAGCCAGGACAGGATGAAGGCGGGGGCGAACCAGAGCCAGCCGGTGCGCATGGTACCGCCGCTGAGGTGGAACAGGCCGACGAGCGGGAACACCACGAACATGTGGGTCAGGTAGATTTCGTAGCTCATGAAGCCGAAGGAGCGGAGCCATCTGGTGCCGCGCGCCAGGCACCGTTGTCCCCAGCCCCAGTGGAAGGCGACCAGTATGGCGGCGCAGCCGAGTGTCAGCACCAGCATCGTGCTATTGCCCAGAATCCGGAAAAGGGCATTTTCCTGCAGGAAGACTGCCAGCAGCGCCAGGGTGGCGAGACAGCCCAGGGTCGTGACGATCGCCGGGCGCGGAGCGGGCCGGCCCGCCACCATGATCGCCGCGCAGACGCCGGCCGCGATGGCCGCGATTCCGGGCAGGTAAGCCTTTTCCTGCCAGACCTCCGGCGCGGTGGCCAAGGCGTCGAGGGTGAGCGGCAGCGAGAGTGCGACGAGTGCGAACAGGCCGGTGCGGAGCCGGGGAGTGCGCGCCAGGCACAGGCAGAGGACGGGAAAGCCGAGATAGAAGAGTTCCTCGATCGAGAGGGACCACAGCACGTCCCAGCCGCCCGGCAGGTAGCCGGTCCGCCCTTCGTACCAGTTCAGATGCATGGTCAGCGCGGAGAAGATCGCGCGCCCAAGGGACTGGTCGGCGCGGGTGATGACGTAGTTGGGGACGCCCAGCAGATCGAGCAGCGTCAGGATGCCGACCAGGGCGAGCAGGCAGGGCGCGATGCGGGCCAGCCGCCGGCTATAGAAGGCGCGCGGGTCCAGCGTGGACAGGGCGCCCCATCGCCGGATCGTGTGGCTGGTGACGAGAAAGCCGGACACGACGAAGAACAGGAAGACGGCCTCGGCGCCGAACCAGCTGAAGAGGCGAAGGATCGGCAGGGGGACGATCCCGGCGAGGCCGGCCTTTGCCAGCGGAATCCGCAGGGCCATGTGGTGCGAGACGACCAGGAGGATCGATGCGCCGCGCACGAGGTCGATCCCGGGATTGCGGCCATCGAGCCTGCCGGTTCCAGACGGGGTGTCGGCCATGGATGCGGTTCTGCGGCCTTACTCGACGGCCGCGCGCAGGCCGGCGCCGGCTGCCAGTGGGCAGAGCGGCAGCGCGCCGGCCAGGAAGGCGCCCAGCAGTTCGAGGTCCGGTCGCCAGGACAGGCCGGTTTGCGCCGCGTCCAGTGCCGCCGCGCCGAAGATCAGCGCCGGGGTGGCCAGGGGCAGCACCAGCAGCGGCAGCAGCACGCCGCCCCGGCGCGCGCCCAGCACGATCGACGCCGCCATGCCGCCGATCAGCGACAGGATGGCGGTCCCCAATGCCAGTCCCGCGAGCAGGATCGGCAGCACCGGCATCGGCAGGCCCAGCATGATGGCCAGCGGGGCGGCGGCGATTAGCAGGGGCAGGCCGGTGGTCAGCCAGTGCGCGATCATCTTGGCCAGCGCCACCAGCGCCGGCGGCAGGCCGGACAGCATCAACTGGTCCAGCGATCCGTCTTCCAGTTCCGATCCGAACAGCCGGTCCAGCGGCAGCAGGGCCGCCAGCAGGGCGCAGACCCAGACGATGCCAGGGGCCATCCGGCGCAGCAGCTCTGGCGAGGGGCCGAGCGCCAGGGGAAACAGCGCGCCCGCGAGGATGAAGAACAGCACCGCGCCCAGCGTGTCGGCGCCATGGCGCAGCGCCAGCCGCAGGTCGCGCCCGATGACGGCCGCCAGCAGGGCGGGGAGGGAGGCCTGCATGCTCTCGGCCTTCATGACCACGACTCCATGTCCATCTCTTCCATGGTTTCAAGGCCGCTCGCGCCCGGCAGGGCCAGGGTCCGCGCATCGGGGAGGGGCAGGGGAACATGGGTGGTTGCGATTATGATTCCGCCCGTCTCGCGATGGGCGTGAAACAGGGCTTCCAGCAGCCCGATGGAGCTCGTGTCCAACCCCAGGCTGGGTTCGTCGAGCAGCCAGAGCGGTGCGCGGGCCAGCATCACGCGCGCCAGCGCGGCGCGGCGCTTCTGCCCGGCCGAGAGCATGCGGGCCGGCAGGTCGGCCAGTGGCAGAAGATCGAGTGCCTCCATGGCCTGTTTCGGGTCCGACCCCGCCGCGCGGGCGGGCAGGGCGAGGTTTTCGCGCAGGGTCAGGCCGGGCTTCAGCGCGTCCTGATGGCCGAGATAGGCCACCCGCGCGGCATGGGCCGTGCGGTCGGCCAGGGCATCGATACCCGCCCATAGCACATGGCCGCCTTCCGGTTTGCGCAATCCGGCGAGAACGCGGAGCAGGGTCGACTTTCCTGCGCCGTTGGGCCCGGTCAGCAGCAGGGCCTCGCCGGCATCCAGCCGCAGTCCGACACCGTCGAGAACCAGTCTTTCCCCTCTGAAAACAGAGATGTTTTCGACGTTCAGCAAGGGGCCGGCGGGGGGGCGGGGGGCAGAAATGGCGATCGTCCTCGGATTGGGGTCGGCGGCGGCGGCACGGCGGCGGAGGCGTGTTCCCGCGTTCTTGTTACCGGGGCCAGCTTGTGTCGTCACTGCGTCCGGGTATGTTCTACGACCGTTGGGAGATCAAGCCGGTTGTCCAGAGGGAACACACCGCCTTCATATGCGGAGCACGTGCCCCAATTGGATAATCCGTTGCTGACGCCACGGAGGAAAAACCAATGAAGTCGGTTGGGCACGATTCAATCAAGACAGGCCGTACGCTTAATGTCGACGGCAAGACGTACCATTATTTCTCGATCCCGGAAGCTGAGAAGACCATTGGCGATGTGACGCGCCTGCCGGTGAGCCTGAAGGTGCTGCTGGAGAACATCCTGCGCTTCGAAGACGGCCGGTCGTACAGCGTCGACGATGCCAAGTCGATTGCCGGCTGGCTGCCGGAAGGCAGCAGCGCGAAGGAAGTTCCCTTCAAGCCCTCGCGCATCCTGATGCAGGACTTCACCGGCGTGCCCGCCGTGGTCGATCTGGCCGCGATGCGCGACGGTATCCTGAAGCTGAATGGCGACCCGCAGAAGGTGAACCCGCTGGTGCCCGTCAACCTCGTCATCGATCACTCGGTGATGGTGGACGTGGCCGGCACGCCGGACGCGCTGCAGAAGAACGTCACCATCGAGTTCGAGCGTAATGGCGAGCGTTATGCGTTCCTGCGCTGGGGCCAGGAAGCGTTCGAGAATTTCTCGGTCGTGCCGCCGGGCACGGGCATCTGCCATCAGGTGAATCTGGAATATATCGCCCAGGTCGCGTGGACGGCCGACGTCGACGGCAAGAGCTACGTCTATCCCGACACGCTGTACGGCACCGACAGCCATACGACGATGGTCAACGGCCTGGGCGTGCTGGGCTGGGGCGTGGGCGGTATCGAGGCCGAGGCCGCGATGCTTGGCCAGCCGATCGCGATGCTCATCCCCGACGTCATCGGCTTCAAGCTGACGGGCAAGCTGCCCGAGGGCGCGACGGCCACCGACCTGGTGCTGACCGTTACCCAGATGCTGCGCAAGAAGGGCGTCGTCGGCAAGTTCGTCGAATTCTTCGGCCCGGCGCTGGACCATCTGCCGGTTGCCGATCGCGCGACGATCGCCAACATGGCGCCGGAATATGGCGCGACCTGCGGCTTCTTCCCGGTCGATCATCTGACGCTGGACTATCTGCGCCAGACCGGCCGTGACGAACACCGCATCAAGCTGACGGAAGAATATCTGAAGGCGCAGGGCATGTTCCGCACGGTCGAGACGGCCGAGCCCGTGTTCACCGACACGCTGGAACTCGACCTGTCGACCGTCGTGCCGTCGCTGGCCGGCCCGAAGCGCCCGCAGGACCGCGTGACCCTGAAGGACGCGACCGGCGCGTTCGAAACCGAGCTGACCGGTGGCCTGGGCGTTCCCGCCGCCGATGCGCACAAGAAGGCCAAGGTGGCCGGCACGAACTACGAGATCGGCCACGGCGACGTGGTGATCGCGGCCATTACCTCGTGCACCAACACCTCCAACCCGGCGGTGCTGATCGCGGCCGGCCTGGTGGCGAAGAAGGCGCGCGCGCTCGGCCTGAAGCCGAAGCCGTGGGTGAAGACGTCGCTGGCGCCGGGCTCGCAGGTCGTGACCGACTATCTGGACCGCGCCGGCCTGACGGAAGAACTCGACGCGATGGGCTTCAACACCGTCGGCTATGGCTGCACGACCTGTATCGGCAATTCCGGCCCGCTCGAGTCCCACATCGTGGATGCGATCGAAGGCAACAAGCTGGTCGCCGTGTCGGTGCTGTCGGGCAACCGCAACTTCGAAGGCCGCATTTCGCCGAACGTGCGCGCCAACTACCTGGCCAGCCCGCCGCTGGTGGTCGCCTACTCGCTGCTCGGCACGATGCGCGAGGACATCACCACCGCGCCGCTGGGCACCTCCAAGGACGGCAAGCCGGTCTATCTGAAGGACATCTGGCCGACCAACAAGGAGATCGCGGACCTGATCGGTTCCTCGATCAGTCGTGAGGAGTTCATCAAGCGCTACAGCCAGATCGGCAAGGGCACCAAGGAATGGCAGGCCCTGAAGGTCGCGACCGGTTCCGAGACCTACAAGTGGGATCCGACCTCGACCTACGTGCAGGACCCGCCGTACTTCCAGGACATCACGCCGGAGCCCAAGCCCAAGGGTGACATCGTGGGTGCTCGCGTCCTGGCGCTGCTGGGCGACAACATCACGACCGACCATATCTCCCCGGCCGGCTCGATCAAGGAAAGCTCGCCTGCCGGCGTCTACCTGAAAGAGCATCAGGTCTCGGCGAAGGACTTCAACTCCTACGGTTCGCGTCGCGGCAACGACCGCATCATGGTCCGTGGCACCTTCGCGAACATCCGCATCAAGAACGAGATGCTGCCGGGCACCGAAGGGGGCCTGTCCAAGCACTTCCCCGACGGGAAGGAAGGCTCGATCTACGATGTCGCGATGGAATACAAGGCCGAGGGCGTGCCCCTGGTCGTGTTCGGCGGCAAGGAATACGGCATGGGTTCGTCGCGCGACTGGGCGGCGAAGGGCACCCTGCTGCTGGGCGTTCGCGCCGTGATCGCCGAGAGCTTCGAGCGCATCCATCGCTCCAACCTGGTCGGCATGGGCGTGCTGCCCCTGCTGTTCAAGGACGGCACGACGCGCAAGTCGCTGAACCTGAAGGGTGATGAAATCATCGACATCAAGGGGCTGGAGACCATCACCCCGCGCATGACGATCGACATGGAAATCACCCGCGCCGACGGCACCAAGGAAACGGTGCCGCTGCTCTGCCGCGTCGATACGCTGGACGAGGTCGAGTATTACCGGCATGGTGGCATCCTTCAGTATGTGCTGCGTGGGATGACCAAAGCTGCCTGAACGGTCTCTTCTTCCGCTTGATGAGTCTGGCGCCGGCCCGGGTTTCCCCGGGCCGGCGTTTTTTGCTGAGTCCGTCGTGCGGGCCGATCAGGTGCGCAAGATTTTCGACGGGTACGCGGTGCTGCGCGGCATCTCGCTGGACGTGGCGCGCGGCGAGCTGATTTCGATCATCGGGCCGTCGGGCTGCGGCAAGTCGACATTCCTGCGCTGCCTCAATTTTCTTGAAATTCCCGATTCCGGGACGGTGGATATCGCCGGCGTGACGATCACGCGTACCGGCGGACGCTGGACCCGTCAGGAGGAGGACGCCGCCCATCGCCTGCGCGCGCATGTCGGCATGGTGTTCCAGTCCTTCAACCTGTTTCCCCACCGCACCGTGCTGGACAATGTCATGTTGGCGCCCGTGCGCGTGAAGCGCATGCCGGCCGACGAAGCGCGGGCCGAGGCGCTGGCGTTGCTGGACAAGGTGGGCCTGTCCGCCATGGCCACACGCTATCCCGATACGCTGTCGGGCGGCCAGCAGCAGCGCGCGGCCATCGCGCGGGCGCTGGCGATGCGCCCCGACGTGATGCTGTATGACGAACCGACATCCGCGCTCGACCCCGAACTGGCCGAAGAGGTGCTGTCGGTGATGCGCACCCTGGACAATGAGGGGATGACCCAGCTTGTGGTCACGCATGACATGCGCTTCGCCCGCGCGGCGTCCGACCGCGTGGTGTTCATGGATGGCGGCGAGATCGTCGAGGCCGACGATCCCGACCGGCTGTTCGTCGCGCCGGAAGACCCGCGCACGCGGCGGTTCCTGAGGTCCGTCCTGTGAAGGCCGGCCTGATGGTCCTGCTGCTGGCGCTGGCGGTGACGTTTCTGCCCGTGGCCAGCCATGCCGCGCCCCTGCGCTGGGCGTCTGATGCCGAGGCCAATGTGCCGTTCGTGTTTCACGATCCGGCCGACCAGTCCCGTCTGACCGGCTATGAATACGAGATCGCGCAGGCGATCGCCCGCCGCCTCGGCCGACAGACCCAGTTCGTCCAGAATGACTGGGACGGGCTGATTCCCGGCCTGCAGCGCGGGCTGTACGACATGGTGATCGACGGGATCGAGATCACCCCCGAGCATGAACAGGGCGTGCTGTTCAGCCGGCCCTATTACATGACGACCGAACGCATCACCGTGCGGCGCGACCAGCAGGGGCTGGACACGTTGGCGGCATTGCACGGGCATGTCGTGGGCACGCTGAAGGACACCACGGCCGAGCGTATGTTGCAGGCCGATCCGTCGATCCGCATCCGGTCTTACGAGGAAGAGACCAACGCCTATACCGACCTGAAGAACGGACGGCTGGATGCGGTGCTGCTGGACGGTACCATCGCGCTTTATTATGGGTCGCCGGACCCGGACCTGAAGCTGGTGGGCGCGCCGATCGGGCAGGTGGCGTATGGCGTCGCTTTCGCCCAGGGCAATAGCGTGCTGCGCGACCAGGTGAATGCCGCGCTGGACGGCATGATGCGGGACGGCGAACTGCACCGCATTCTGGCGCGCTGGAAATTATGGACGCCGGCCATGGCCGCGCTGACCGGCGATGCCTCGACGCCCGAGATTGCGCCTGATGCCTGGGACCATTACCGGGCCGCCACCGCGCCGACGGCCGGCTGGCGGGCGCGGTTCGATCGCTATGTCAGCTTCCTGCCGCTGCTGCTGCATGGTGCGCTGCTGACCTTCGCGGTCTCAGCCTGTGCCATGGTGCTGGCGGTGGGGCTGGGGCTGGCCCTGGCGCTGATGCGCCGGTATGGGCCGCGCTGGCTGGGTGCGTTGGCGACGCTCTATGTCGAGATCGTGCGCGGTACGCCGCTGCTGATCCAGATCCTGTTCATCTTCTATGCCCTGCCGGGCATCGGCCTGCGCCTGTCGCCATTCGTGGCCGGCGTGCTGGCGCTGGGCATGAATTATGCCGCCTATGAGGCCGAGAATTACCGTGCCGGGCTGCAATCGGTGGCGCGCGGCCAGATCGAGGCCGCAATCGCGCTGAACATGACGCATTTCCAGGCCCTGCGCTTCGTCGTGGTGCCGCAGGCGGTGCGGATGGTCATTCCGGTGATGACCAACGATTTCATCTCGCTGCTGAAGGATTCGTCGCTGGTCAGCGTGATCACGCTGACCGAGCTCAGCCAGACCTATGTGCGGCTGTCTTCGACCTATTATGATTATTTCGGCACCGGCCTGCTGATCGGGGTGGCCTATCTGTTGCTGGGTCTGCCCTTCGTGCGGCTGGCCCGTATGGCCGAAGCGCGGTTTCATACCGGGCGCCAGCGGCAGGGGCATATTTAAGAACCAGGGCTCTGCCCTGGACCCGCCAAGGCCTGAGGCCCTGCACCCCAATTATTTGATAATGAATGGGTTTCCAAAGGGCTTTGCCCTTTGGTGGGTCAAGGGCAAAGCTCTTGCCGGGAATATGGTTGATGCGTCTGGCACATGTCGGTGCTGTTTTATGTCGCGTTGTGCATAAATGGCGGGAAGCCTAAAGAAAACCAGTCGAAGACAACCCGAACGTCATGTGGTCATGGATCTGCTATCCGCTCTTCACAGTTTTGTTCGCGTCGCTGCCACCGGGTCGTTTTCCGCGGTTTCGCGGGAAACCGGCGCCAGTCAGCCGACGATTTCCCGCCATATTGCGCTGCTGGAGGCGCATTATGGCGCCACTCTGTTCGCCCGGACGACGCGCAGCCTGATGATGACCGAGGATGGGCGCAGCCTGCTGCCCCATGCCTACGAGGTGCTGGAAATCCTGGAAACCGCCGAAACCGCGCTGGGCCGCCGCCGGGCGTCGGTGTCCGGCCTGGTGCGGTTGGGGGTCACGACGGCTTTCGGCCTGTACATGACCAGCCGGCTGGGCGAGTTGCTGGACAAGCATCCCGACCTGGCGGTGGAACTGATCATGCGCGACGGGTTCGGCGATCTGGTCGAGGAAGGGCTGGACCTGGCGGTACGCGTGGGTGAGATCGCGGAAGGATCGCTGATTGCCCGCCGCCTGGGCACCGTCAAGCGGATCGCAGTTGCCAGCGGGGACTATCTGGCCCGGCGTGGCGCGCCCGCCCATCCGCGTGACCTGCTGAATCATCCCTGCATCGCCTATACCTATGGCGGCACGCGCCATGACTGGCATTTCGAAGGCAATGGCGAGGAAAGCGTGGTCGCCGCCAGCGGCCCCTTCCGCGCCAACAGCAGCGAGGCGGTGCTCCAGGCTACCCTCGCGGGGCTGGGGATCGGTTTGCTGCCGTCCTTCCAGGTGATGGAAGATATCGCCGCCGGCCGGCTGGTCCGCCTGTTCCCGGAATGGGCGGTGCCGGAACTGCCGTTCTACGCCGTGCATACCGGGCCGCGCACGTTGCCGTTGCGGACGCGCACGGTGCTGGATTTCCTGATCGATATCTCGGATGTGCTGCGGTAGGGGAAGGATCTTCTTTTTCTGAAGAAAAAGAAGCAAAAAGACTTTTGTTCGTTCAGGAGCCTTGTGCTTGCTCAAGCCAAGGCTCCTGAACAGATTACTCGCCCGGCAGGACCGAAGCCGGATCGCGGCTGGCGCGGACCAGCTCGGGGCTGCCATTCGTCAGGTCGCCATGAAAGCCGCGCCGCAGCATGGTCGTCCAGCCGTCCATCCAGCCATTGGCGGCGTTGACGAAGCGCTCGGCGCCCGGGTTCTGCGGCAGGGCCTGTTTCAGCCATTGTTCCGGCGGGGCGGGCAGCGTCATGGTGCCCTTGCGGGCCGGACTGAGCAGGATGGTCACGTTTTCGATGTTCGCACCGCGATCGGCGGCGGCCTCGGCGTAGTTCCAGGTCGCGACCAGCATGACATACGGGATCGGGAAGCCCAGCACGTGCAGGCGGTTGAACGCGGTCTGGATATCCACGCTGTCGCTCAGCGGCTGGCCCTCGATCTGGACATGGCTGGTGAACCAGCATTCCATCACTTTCGATGCGCTGGGGACGATCTTGGACAGGTAGTTCCGGTCGTCGTGGCAGCCATTGTTCATCGAATCGACGGTCGAGAGCGGCAGCGATTGCGTGCTGGCGCGCGCGATGATCACCCCGGTCACGACGCCGCCTTCGGCACGCACCAGCACGTTGCTGAGCAGTTCGCCGTGCGGGCCGCTCTGCGTCGTCAGCACCGGGTGCCAGGTGCCGGCGGGCAGGGGCAGGATGCGCCCGGCGAAGGGGATGGCCCCCGCCAGGTCCGAGGTGATGGGCGGGGCCGCCAGTTGCGGGCCGCCCGCCGTCTGCTGGCCATTGTCCGGCGCGCCGTCCACTGGTGGGGCGGGCGGTGCGGCGTCGGGCGGCGCGTCGGGGGAGGATGACGGTGCCGGCGGTGGCGGGGTACGGCCCAGGGTGCGGTTGATCCGGTCGAACACCGGCCGCAGGGCCGGGACCGCACGCGTCAGGTACGCCGGCGGATAGAGCAGCGTCAGCGCCGTGAAGAGGGGGATGCAATAGAGCATCGCGCGCCAGATCGGCGCGCGATGCCAGAGACGGGAAGCTGCGGACATTCAGGTCGCCGTACGGGAAAAGCGGGTCAGCGCAGGACGCGGGCCCGCTGGGCCTCGGTATCGTTGGCGATCTCGGCGCTCACGCCGTTCTCGCCGGAAATGACGCGCACCGTCTTCGCCCCCTGCTGGCGGGCGGAAATCAGCGAGTCGCTCATCATGTCTTCGATCGACCGTACCAGGTCGCGGGCGCTGGCGGCGGCGCCCATCTTGCTCTGGCGGCGCATGACCTCGAACAGCAGCGACGCGTCGATGCCGCCGGTCTCCACCTTCAGGCCGTAGCTTTCGATCATGGCCTCGATCTCCAGCGCCGCGACGCGGGCCACGTCCAGGCCGGTCAGGGCGCGGAAGACGAAGATGCGGTCCAGGCGGTTCAGCACCTCGGGCGCGAAGCCGGCCTGGCGCAGGGCCTCGACCGACTCGGCGCGCATGCGGTCGGGTTCGTCGGCCAGGCGGTCGGCGATCTCGGACAGGGCATCGGTCGCGATGTTCGACGTCAGCACGAAGATGGCGCGGACGGTGGAGATCTGCTGGCCGGTGGAGGCCTCGGTGACGTGCCCGTCATTCCACGCGGTGAGGAATTTCTTGAAGACGTCGGGATGCGCCTTCTCGATTTCGTCGAGCAGGACGACGGCGTCGGGCTTTTCCTTCAGGCCGCCGGTCAGCTTGCCGAACGTGTCGGAGCCGACATAGCCCTTGGGCGAGCCGAAAAGCTGCGTCGCGGCATGCGGCGAACTCATCTGCGTCATGTCGAAATGCAGCAGCGGGCGGTCGAGCTGCCGGGCCATCTGCTTGGCCAGGTAGGTCTTGCCGGTGCCCGGCGGGCCTGCCAGCAGGAAGATGCCGACCGGCTTGCCGCGCACCTGCAGCGCCATGCGGCGGCGGAGCTGGGCGGCGATGTCCTCGCAGACCTGGTCCTGCCCGATCACCCGCGCGCGCAGGCTGGCGGCCAGTTCCTCGGCATCGATCACCGTTTCTTTCTGTTCGCGCGCCAGCATTTCTTCCAGCGCGGTGCGATTGGTCAGCCTGGCCAGTACATCCATCATCCACCCCCGTCGGCGCCGTAGCCCCTTGCGCGCCAGCCGTTCGGCGCGGGTCTCGAACATCAGTCCCGCCAAGGCCAGCAGGCTGCTCCCGCCCATCAGCACCGGAAAGGCCGGCGCACACCATTCCATGAAATGCGCCAGACTGGCGAGTGAAAGATGTAGCGAGGCCGCGGCCTGCAGGCTGGCCAGGACCAGGAAAATGACCATCATGACCGGCATCAGCCGGTTGAGGGCGGGCAGAAGAGCCTTCATTGGACGATCACATCCAGAACAAGCATCTGGTCCCGGTGAATGACCGGCAGCGGCGTCGGCCCCAGGACCGTGATGGCCCCCGGCGCCACGCCGGCCGGGCCAGGATCGGAAACCGGCGCGATATCGACCTCGCCGGATATGCGGATGGGCAGCAGCACGGTGCGCGGCTTGGGGGTCAGCGGTACGGTCTGGGTGATGCCGCCCGAGCTGACGGTCACGATGCCGCCCGTGCCGCCCTCGTCATAGATCGGCATCTGGACCAGCCGGTATTCCCGCTTGCGGATGCCGGCCAGGATCCGGGCCTGCTGGTCGGGCGTCAGTCCCGATTGCTGCAGGGCGCGCGGCGCGTTGTCGGGCGCGATCATGGCGAATTGCTGGGTGCTGCTCAGGGTGCCGGCCCCGGCGGCGGCACCATGCGCGGCATCGCTGACGATCGGGGCGGGTGCCGGGGCCGGGTGGTCGCTCTGGCTGGCCATGCGGGCGCTGAAACCGGCCACGACGATCATGCCCGCCGCCAGGCCGTACCATAGGGGCCGGCCTTTGCCGGGTCCGGCCTCGTCGGGCGCGGCGCGTGCTTCGGGGTCGGGCGTCTGCCTCATGTCCGTATCATGCGTGCGCCCCATGCGGTTGGGCAAGCATGCAAACGAGGACGTGATTGTAATGTAATGTAGCCCCAGGGGACCGCCGGGGTGCTGCCGGCGCATGCACCTTGCGGCGGCGTGCGTTATCGCCTATATCAGCTGCATTCCTTCATCTTCCGCTTTTCTTGGGGGGTGGCCTTGCCGGCCGCCTTTTTTGTTTTGGACGCAGATCTACCCTACCTCACCGGCCTGGACGCCAAGGTGGCCGCCCTCGTGGCGCCCGTCCTGGCCGATATGGGATTCGAACTGGTCCGTGTGGCGATCCTGGGCCGGGAGAGCCCGACGGTGCAGATCATGGCCGACCGTGCCGATGGCAGCCTGATCGCGATCGAGGATTGCGAACAGATCAGCCACGCGGTGGGCGCGGTGCTGGATATCGAGGACCCGCTGCCGGGTGCCTGGACGCTGGAAGTCTCCTCGGCCGGCATCGACCGTCCGCTGACGCGGGCGAAGGACTGGAACAGGTTCGCCGGGCATCTGGCGAAGGCCGAGGTGAATATCCCGATCGACGGCCGCAAGCGCTTTTCGGGCATCCTGCTGGGTGCCGCGGACGGGGTCGGGCGGCTGCGGCTGGAAGATGGAACCGAAGTGGCGCTGCCGCTGTCGGATATGCGTCGCGCGCGACTGGTTCTGACTGATGAGCTGATCGCCGCCAGCGCTCATATGATGGGGGTCTCCGACGACGGAGACCCGGAAACCCCTGTCCCGCCCGGCGAGAAGCCGGCGCGGAAGACTCACTAAGACGTCCTGGAGGTTCTGATGGATACGTCCGTTTCCCGTCCCGAGCTGCTGCTGGTGGCGGATGCCGTCGCGCGCGAGAAGGCGATCGACCGGGAGGAAGTCCTGGAAGCGATGGAGCAGGCCATCCAGAAGGCCGGGCGTGCCAAATATGGGCATGAGAAGGACATTCGCGCGACCATCGACCGCAAGACCGGCGATGTCCGCCTGTCCCGCTGGACCGAGGCCGTCGAGGTCGTGGAGAATGAGGAAACGCAGATCCCGCTCCACATCGCCCGCAAGTTCAAGCCCGAGATCCAGCTGGGCGAGCATCTGGTCGACCCGCTGCCGCCGATCGATTTCGGCCGTATCGCGGCGCAGACGGCCAAGCAGGTGATCGTGCAGCGCGTGCGCGAATATGAGCGCAAGCGCCAGTTCGAGGAATTCAAGGACCGCGTGGGCGAGATCGTGAACGGCACGGTCAAGCGCACGGAATACGGCAACCTGATGGTCGAGATCGGCAGTTCCGAGGCGCTGCTGCGCCGTGACGAGCTGATCCCGCGCGAGAGCTTCCGCAATTCCGACCGCGTGCGCGCCTATATCTATGATGTGCGCGACGAGCCGCGCGGGCCGCAGATCTTCCTGTCGCGCACCCATCCGGCCTTCCTGGCCAAGCTGTTCGCCCAGGAAGTGCCCGAGATCTATGATGGCATCATCGAGATCAAGGCCGTGGCCCGCGATCCGGGGTCGCGCGCCAAGATGGCGGTGATCTCGCGCGATGCCTCGATCGATCCGGTCGGTGCCTGCGTGGGTATGCGCGGATCGCGCGTCCAGGCCGTGGTGCAGGAACTGCAGGGCGAGAAGATCGACATCATTCCCTGGAGCCCCCAGGCGGCGACCTTCGTGGTCAACGCCCTGGCGCCGGCGGAAGTCACCAAGGTGGTGATGGATGAGGAAGCCGGGCGCGTCGAGGTGGTGGTGCCGGACGAGCAGCTCAGCCTGGCGATCGGCCGGCGCGGACAGAATGTCCGCCTGGCCAGCCAGCTGACGCGCTGGGATATCGACATCCTGACCGAGGCCGAGGAATCGGAGCGCCGGCAGGAGGAATTCCGCCGTCGCAGCAGCCTGTTCGTCGAGGCGCTGGACGTCGATGACGTCATCGCCGGCCTTCTGGTGACGGAAGGCTTCCATTCGATCGAGGAACTGGCCTATGCCGACCCCGACGAACTGGCCGGGATCGAGGGTTTCGACGAGGATGTGGCCAGCGAGCTGGTCCGCCGCGCCGAAGGCTTCCTGGCGCGCCGCGAGGACGAGCTGGACGAGAAGCGCCGTGGGCTTGGCGTGTCGGACGAGATCGCGGTCCTGGGCGTGTTTTCCAACCAGATGCTGGTGACACTGGGTGAAAAGGGTGTGAAGACCCTGGACGACTTGGCCGACCTGGCCGGCGACGAATTGGTCGAGTTCCTGGGTGGCGACGTCATCGACGAGGAAGCGGCGAACGAGATCATCATGGCGGCGCGTGCCCACTGGTTCGAGGGCGAGCAGCCGGCCGACGCGCCGGAGGTGCCGGAGGCCTGAGCCACGGCGTGTCGGAGCAGGCGAGGCAGGATATGACGGCGGACGCCGAACACGAGCCGGACGACGACGAGCGGGGGCCACTCCGCCGCTGTATCGTCACGCGGGAGCGTGCGGCGCCCGAGACGATGCTGCGTTTCGTGGTCTCGCCCGACCGGATTGTGACACCCGATCTTTCCGCGCGTCTGCCCGGACGGGGAATCTGGTTGAGCGCGCGGCGGGATGTGCTAGAAACGGCCCGGACACGGGGGGCGTTCTCACGCGCCGCCCGCGGTCAGGTCGTTGTTCCGCCCGACCTGGATACGATCCTGGAAGCCGGCCTGGTGCGCCGGATACTGGAGACGGTGGGACTCGCACGACGGGCCGGTCAGGTGACATACGGTTTCGTCAAGGTGCGGGAATGGATAGAGGGCGGTCGCGCCGGTCTGGTGATACAGGCCGAGGATGGCAGCCCTGACGAGAGGACGAGGTTATTGTCCGGCGCACGGGATCTGCCGATAGCGGTTGTTCCTACGGCGGCGGGTCTGGGGGCGGCATTCGGCCGTGACCATGTCGTGCATGCGGCGATGTCGCGTGGCGAACTGGCACGGCGCGTCCGCATTGATAGTGAACGTTTTGCGGGGCTGTCCGGCAGGGCGGTTCCGGGTTCGTCGGACCAATCCGGCGAACTTGGGTGAACAGGCGGGTACATGAGCGAAGGCAACGATCAGGATCAGGGTAAGGGACGCTTGTCCCTGCGGCCGGCGGGCCGGAGGGAGGTCGGACGGACGGTTGACGCCGGTTCCGTGCGGCAGAGTTTCAGCCATGGTCGTTCGAAGGTGGTGCAGGTCGAGGTGCGCAAGAAGCGCGGCCCCGGTCCCGCCCCCGCGGGCAGCGGCTCCGGTTCGTCCGGTGGCGGCCGGGCTGGCGGGCGCGGTGGCAATGGCGGCCGCGCGCTGACCGCCGCCGAACTGGCCACCCGCCAGCGCGTACTCGAGGAGCAGCGGGCGGAAGCCGTTCGCCGCGAGCAGGAGCGGCGCGAGCAGGAAAAGATCATGATCCTGTCCGCCGCCGAGGAAGCGCGGCGGCGCGAGGAAGAAGCCCGGCGCGCAGCCGAGGAAGAAGCCCGCGAGCAGGAAGAGGCGGCCCGTGCCCGCGCAGAGCAGGCCGCGCAGCCGGCCCCCGAGCCGGCGGAAGCCCCGACGGCGGCCGGTCCCGTGGTCTCGGCCGTGCCGATCCCCGGCGAGGTCACGCTGGCCCCGCCGATGGAGCGCCTGCGCCCGCTGGCCGAGCGCGCCATCATGCCGGCCCGTCCGGTCACGCCCACCCGTCCGGCCCCGCAGGCCGCGACGCCGGCCCAGCCGCAGGGCGAGACCCTGCGCCTGCGCACGGGGCGTGGTCCCGACACGGAAGAAGAACGCCGTGCCCCGCGTCGCCCCGGCGTCGTGCCCAGCCGCAAGCCGAGCGGCGCGCCGGCGAAGAAGGGTGGTGACAACCGCCGTTCCGGCCGCATCGACGTTCAGGCGGCGATCGAGGGTGACGACGACAAGACGCGTTCGCTGGCCTCGGTCCGGCGCCAGCGCGAGCGTGAGCGCCGGCAGGCGGAGCTGGAGCGCCTGCGCTCCGACCAGGTTCGCGTGGTGCGCGACGTGGTGCTGCCCGAGACGATCACGGTCCAGGAACTGGCGAACCGCATGGCGGCCCGCCAGGGCGAAGTCATCAAGGCCCTGATGAAGATGGGCGTGATGGCGACCGTGACCCAGTCGCTGGATGCCGATACGGCCGAGCTGGTCATTCAGGAATTCGGCCATCGGGTCCGCCGCGTGGCCGACAGCGATGTCGAAATCGGCATCGAAGGCATCGAGGATACGCCGGAAGACCTGCTGCCGCGTCCGCCCGTCGTGACGGTCATGGGGCATGTCGACCACGGCAAGACCTCGCTGCTGGATGCGCTGCGCACCACCGACGTGGCCGCGGCCGAAGCCGGTGGCATCACCCAGCATATCGGTGCCTATCAGGTGACGCTGCCTTCGGGCGCCAAGATCACCTTCATCGACACCCCGGGCCATGAGGCGTTCACCGCCATGCGTGCCCGTGGCGCGTCGGTGACCGACGTGGTGGTGCTGGTCGTGGCGGCGGATGACGGCGTGATGCCGCAGACGATCGAGGCGATCCGCCATGCCAAGGCGGCGAATGCGCCGATCGTGGTTGCGATCAACAAGTGCGACAAGCCGGGCGCCAACCCCGATCGGGTGCGTCAGGAACTGCTGTCGCATGAGATCGTGGTCGAATCGATGGGCGGCGACACCCAGGATGTCGAGGTCTCGGCGCTGAAGCGTACCGGGCTGGACAAGCTGGAAGAAGCCATCCTGCTGCAGGCGGAAATCCTGGACCTGCGCGCCAACCCGGACCGGGTGGCCGAAGGTTCGGTGATCGAAAGCCGGCTGGATCGCGGTCGTGGCCCGGTGGCGACGATCCTGGTGCAGAAGGGCACGCTGCGGCGTGGCGACATCGTGGTGGCCGGCGCCGAATGGGGCCGTGTCCGTGCGATGCTGGACGACCGCAACCGCCAGATCCAGGAGGCGCTGCCTTCGACCCCGGTCGAGATCCTGGGCATTGCCGGCGTGCCGGGTGCCGGCGAGCCGTTCGTGGTGGTGGAGAACGAGAACCGCGCCCGCGAGATCTCGGAATTCCGTCAGCGCGTGATCAAGGACCGCATGGCCGCCGGCCAGACGGCCGCGCGCGGCACGCTGGACCAGATGCTGGCGCGTATCCAGGCCGGTGCCCAGAAGGAAGTCGCCGTACTGATCAAGGCCGACGTCCAGGGTTCGGCCGAGGCGCTGCAGACCACGGTGCTCAAGCTGGAGCATGAAGAGGTCAAGGTGCGGGTGCTGACGGCCGGTGTCGGCCAGATCACCGAAAGCGACGTGCAGCTGGCCAAGGCGTCGGACGCGGTGATCATCGCGTTCAACGTCCGTGCCACGACGCAGGCGCGGGAGCTGGCGCAGCGCGAAGGTGTCGATATCCGCTACTACTCGATCATCTATCAGGTCGCGGACGACGTCGAGCAGCTGGTCAAGGGCAAGGTTGCGCCCAAGCACCGCGAGAAGTTCCTGGGTTATGCCGAGATCCGCAAGGTGTTCGACATCACCAAGGTGGGCAAGGTTGCCGGTTGCTACGTCACCGAGGGCGTGGTCAAGCGTGGGTGCGGTGTGCGCCTGCTGCGCGACAACGTCGTCATCCACCAGGGCGATCTCAGCCAGCTCAAGCGCTTCAAGGACGATGTCAAGGAAGTGGCGCGCGGTTATGAGTGCGGCCTGTCCTTCGCCGGCTACAACGACCTGCGTGAAGGCGACGTGGTCGAGTGCTACGAAATGGAACTGGTCCCCGCATGAGCCGCAACCCATCACGTGGGAAGGTGAATACGGCTGGGCCGGCGGGGAAACTCGCCGGTCTTGCCGCTTCCGGCCCCAGCCAGCGCCAGTTGCGCGTGGGCGAGGAAGTGCGCCGCGTGCTGGCCGACCTGTTCGCCCGCACGGAATTCCGCGACCCGGAACTGGTCGATGCCCGCATCACCGTGACCGAAGTGCGGCTGTCGCCTGACCTGAAGCACGCCACGGCCTTCGTGGCGCGGCTGGGGCGGAGCGATGTCGACGCGCTGATGCCGGCGCTGCGGCGGGTGGCGCCGTTCCTGCGGTCGCGCATGTCGGGTAATCTGCGGCTGCGGGTGGTGCCGGAAATCCATTTCCAGCCCGATACGGCGCTGGATTATGCGATGGAAGTCAGTGCGCTGCTGAGCCAGCCCGACGTGGCGCGCGACCTGGACTGAGAGGCCGCTTGCAAAGTCGCCCTGCCGGCGATCCGACGCGCATTTGCGGCACTTCGGTGCTCACGGCCATCAAGGCCGCTCCGCTCCGATGCTCAAAAATACACGCCGGGCGTGCCGCTACGCGGCACTCTCGCTCGGCAGGGCGACTTTGCAAACGGCCTCCAAGAGAAGGTCTCTTCTTTTTCTGAAGAAAAAGAAGCAAAAAGACTTCTGATCTGTTCAGGGGCATCGTGTGCCCCGGCAAAAAATTCCTGAACGAATCAGAGTTTTTTGGTTCTTTTTTTCAAAAAAGAACGAAGACTATTTCGTCCCCAGCAGCAGCACCCCCGGCGCCTGTCGGATCTTATGCGCCGCGTCATGCAGCGCGGTGCCGCCGGCCGCGATATCGCGCCGCGTGGCCTCCAGGTCGGCCTTCAACGCATCGTCGGGCGTGTGCAGGTCGGAGCGGACCTGCCGGGCGGCTGCCATGGCCGTTTCGCTGTCGCGGGTGAGGGCCTGGATGTCCCTGCCGCGATCATGGATCTGCTGGTGGGCTGTGGCCCGGGCCTGCGCGATCGCGGTGCGGGTGGCGTGCCAGTCGTTTTCAGTCTTTTGCCGGGCAGCTTTCGCCGTGGCCGAGGCCGTTTGGAGGGCTGATGCGGTGGCCGCCAGGCTGGCGCGGACGGGCGGCAGGCTGGTATCCAGAGTCTGCGCTATTTTTTGGCTTTCCTGCACGGCCTGTCGCCATTCCGCGGCCATCTTGTGGATCGGCAGGGTGGTGAGGGTGCGGCGCAGGATCGCCAGCCGGGATTCGTGGGCCGGGATTTCCACCAGGTCCGACAGGCCGGGATGCGGCGGCGGAATGGGGCCGGAGACGATATCCAGATCGATGCCGACGCGGCCGGTGACCAGGCTGGCGGTATGGAGTTCGGCCTGTAATCCGTCGCGCACCAGCCGGACCAGGATCTGGTGGGGCGACGAGGCATCCGCGCCGGCCGTCATATGAATCCGCTCGGGCTGGATGCGGATGATGACGGGAATCAGCGTGCGGCCCTGCTGCGGATCGGCGTCGAGGGCGACCTGCTCGACCCGGCCCAGCATCACGCCGCGAAATGTGACGGCCGCGCCGGGGCGCAGGCCGCCCACCGGATGGTCGAACACGATCATGGCCCGTTCGGTGCGCGCCAGCAGGCCGAACTGGCCGAACGAGCCCAGGAAGGCGCAGCCCAGCGCGATCCCGCCGGCGACGAAGAGCAGGATGGCCGCCCATCGGGCTACCCGGCCCGGATGCATGCTCATCGGCCGTGGGGACGAAGAAGAGTGATCATCGGCTTTTATTCGGACCTCCCCGGCCTCATGAGAAAGCAGGCATGGCACAATCCGGCATTGCTCCTCATTCAGGGCTCGTCTACACGCACGCCTCTTCCAGGATTCTGATCAAGAAGGTTTTGCCCCATGCGACGCAAGCGCGGACGTCCGATCGATGGCTGGCTGGTCATCGACAAGCCGACGGGGATGACATCGACCGATGTCGTCAACCGGGTGAAGCGTCTGTTCGACGCCGCCAAGGCGGGGCATGGCGGCACGCTGGACCCGCTGGCGACCGGGCTGCTGCCCATCGCCTTCGGCGCGGCCACCAAGACGGTGCCCTACATCATGGATGGGACCAAGCGCTACCAGTTCACCCTGCGCCTGGGCGAGGCAAGGGACACGGACGATGCCGACGGCGCGGTGACCGAGACCTCGCCGGTTCGTCCCTCGGACGATGATTTCCGCCGTGCGCTGCCGGCCTTTCGGGGCGACATCATGCAGGTGCCGCCCGTCTATTCCGCGATCAAGGTGGCGGGCGAGCGGGCCTATGACATGGCGCGCGACGGTCGCCCGCCCGAGCTGCCGCCCCGGCCGGCGCGGATCGACCGGTTCGAGCTGGTGGCGCGGCCCGATGAGGACACCGCGATTTTCGAGGTGGAATCCGGCAAGGGCGTCTATATGCGCTCGCTCGCGCGCGACATTGCCAGGGCCTGCGGCACGGTCGGCCATGTGGCCGCCCTGCGCCGCCTGCGGGTCGGCCCTTTTGCCGAGGAAGACGCGATTCCACTGGACAAACTGGCGCCAAACGACGACAACGCGCCTGCCTCACCGGATCTTCTTCTTCCGGTCGCGACCGCGCTGGCCGACATCCCGGCGCTGGCCTTGACCCACGAGGAAGCAGAGTCCCTTTCGCACGGGCAGGCGATCAGCCTGCTGGGCCTGATGGGACGCATTCCGGACGCCGCCGATCCCGACCAGGGGATTGTCCGGGGGATGGACGGGGGGCGCGTGATCGGGCTTTGCCGGCTGGAAGATGGCTGGCTGCGCCCGGACCGCATGCTTTAACCGAATCTGAATGTGGAGAACCCGATGTCGATTACTGCTGAACGCCGCACGGCGCTGATTGGCGAATACCAGACCGCCGCCCAGGATACCGGCTCGCCGGAAGTCCAGGTCGCCCTGCTGACCGAGCGGATCACGAACCTGACCGAGCACCTGAAGACCCACGCGAAGGATTTCCATTCGCGTCGCGGCCTGCTGGTGATGGTCGGCAAGCGCCGCGGCCTGCTGGACTATCTGAAGCGCAAGGACGAGGCCCGCTACCAGGCCGTGATCGGCCGCCTGGGTCTGCGCCGCTGAGATGACACGCGATCCGGTCCGCTGCCGCGCAATGCGTGGCAACGGGCCGGGTCGCGTTGGTGCGTTCCGCCGACGGGATGGCGTGGCCACCCCGTTGTCGCGGGGCCGCCATTGCCCGATGCCCAATCGTGGGCCGGGTCACACGCTGCCCCTATGTCGGTGGAGACATCCGGACCGGGTCGCAGCGTTTCAGGCCACATGGTGTTCTGGCGGGCCACCGTCATCGCTCCATGCCGTCCGAGACGCTGTCCTTCATCCCCTTGTCCGGACCCCTCCCATCCGTCCGGGGCGGCTTTCGGACAGGGAGTGTCTGAATGTTCAATTACTACCGCAAAGAGATCGAGTGGGGCGGCCGCACGCTGGTGCTGGAGACGGGCAAGATCGCCCGCCAGGCCGATGGCGCCGTGGTCGTGACCTATGGCGACACGGTCGTGCTCTGCACCGCCGTCGGTGCCCGCAGCGTCAAGCCGGGCCAGGATTTCTTCCCGCTGACGGTCAACTACCAGGAAAAGGCCTATGCGGCCGGCAAGATCCCGGGCGGCTTCTTCAAGCGTGAAGGGCGCCCGTCGGAGATCGAGGTCCTGAATTCGCGCCTGATCGACCGTCCGATCCGTCCGCTGTTCCCGGAAGCCTTCCGCAACGAAGTGCAGGTCGTCGCGACCGTGCTGAGCCATGATCTGGAGAACGATCCGTCGATCGTGGCCCTGATCGGCTGCTCGGCGGCGCTGACCCTGTCGGGCATTCCGTTCTTCGGCCCGGTCGCGGCCTGCCGCGTCGGCTACGAGAACGGCGCCTATGTGCTGAACCCGACCCTGGCGGAGCTGAAGACCAGCGCGCTGGACCTGGTGGTCGCCGGCACGTCGGAAGGCGTGCTGATGGTCGAGTCCGAGGCGGGCGAACTGAGCGAAGAGGTGATGCTGGGCGCCGTGACCTTCGGTCATGAATCGTTCCAGCCGGTCATCGACGCCATCATCGCGCTGGCCGAGCATGCCGCGAAGGCGCCGTGGGACCTGGCCGAGCCGTCGGCCGAGGAGCTGGCGCTGCGCAAGCGGGTCGACGAGCTGGGCCGCGCCTCGATCGCCGAGGCGTATCAGGAGCGCGTGAAGCAGGCGCGTTACAAGAAGGTCGGCGCGGCGAAGGACGCCGTGCTGGCGGCGCTGACGGAAGAAGGCCTGGACGCCAATGCGGCCAAGCCGATCCTGAAGGACCTGGAAGCCGACGTGGTGCGCAGCGCGGTGCTGGATACCGGCCTGCGCATCGACGGCCGCGACCTGAAGACGGTTCGCCCGATCATGTCGGAAGTCGGCATCCTGCCGCGTGCCCATGGCTCGGCCCTGTTCACCCGTGGCGAGACCCAGGCCCTGGTGGTCGCCACCCTGGGCACCGCCCAGGACGAGCAGGTGATCGACGCGCTGGAAGGCGAGTACCGCACCAACTTCATGCTGCACTACAACTTCCCCCCCTACTCGGTGGGTGAGTGCGGCCGCATGGGTTCGCCCGGCCGTCGCGAGATCGGCCATGGCAAGCTGGCCTGGCGCGCGGTGCATCCGCTGCTGCCCGGCAAGGATACCTTCCCGTACACGATGCGCGTGGTGTCCGAGATCACCGAGAGCAACGGTTCGTCCTCGATGGCGACCGTGTGCGGCACCTCGCTGGCGCTGATGGATGCCGGTGCGCCGCTGAAGCGGCCGGTGGCGGGCATCGCCATGGGCCTGATCAAGGAAGATCGCGGCTTCGCCGTGCTGTCCGACATCCTGGGTGACGAAGACCATCTCGGCGACATGGACTTCAAGGTGGCCGGCACCGAGCAGGGCGTCACCGCGCTGCAGATGGACATCAAGATCACGTCCATCACGCCGGAGATCATGAAGATCGCCCTGGGCCAGGCGCGCGACGGCCGCCTGCACATCCTGGGCGAGATGTCCAAGGCCCTGACCGAGGGGCGCAGCGACGTGTCCTCGACGGCGCCGAAGATCACCACCATCACCGTGCCCAAGGAAAAGATCCGCGATGTGATCGGCCAGGGCGGTAAAGTGATCCGTGAGATCGTTGAATATTCGGGTGCCAAGATCGACATCAACGATGACGGCACGATCATGATCGCGGCGTCGGCCGAAGAGCAGGCCAACAAGGCGATCGAGCGCATCCGCGGCATCGTGGCCGAGCCCGAGATCGGCGCGATCTACACCGGCAAGGTGGTCAAGACCGCCGATTTCGGTGCGTTCGTGAACTTCCTGGGCGCGCGCGACGGTCTGGTCCATATCTCGGAACTGTCGCAGGGCCGGGTTGCCAAGACCACGGACGTCGTCAACCAGGGCGATGTGGTCAAGGTGAAGGTCCTGGGCTTCGACGATCGCGGCAAGGTCAAGCTGTCGATGCGCGTCGTCGATCAGGAGACCGGCGCCGACATCACCGAGAATGTCGGAGCCAAGCCCGCTCGGCCGCCGGCGCGCTGAAGCCGGTCGGCGGTGGGGCAGCCTGCTCCACCGCCGCGGCCCCGCGGGGTGCGGGGCACGTATGGACGAGACGCCGGTCCGTCGGGACCGCGCGAGGACGATAGGGTAGTGATGAAGGCGATCAATGCGATCCGCATGGGCGGGGTGGATGTCCTGCCGCTGATCGAAGGTGGAAAGGGCGTGTCGGTTTCGACCGGTATATCGTCCGGACATTGGGCGGCGGCGGGTGGCGCCGGCACGGTGTCGATCGTCAATGCCGATTCCTATGACGCCGAGGGACGACGCGTCCCGCAGGTCTATCATGGCCGCAACCGGCGCGAACGGCAGCAGGAACTGATTGCCTATGCCATCAATGGCGGCATCGCGCAGGCGAAGATCGCGCATGATCTGGCCGGTGGGCGCGGACGTATCCACGCCAATATCCTGTGGGAGATGGGCGGCGCCGAGGAAGTCATTACCGGGGTGCTGGAAGGCGCGCCGGGACTGATCCATGGCCTGACCTGCGGCGCGGGCATGCCCTATCGCCTGTCGGAGATCGCGGCGCGGTTCGGCATCCATTATTATCCCATCGTCTCATCCGCCCGGGCGTTCAGCGCCCTGTGGAAGCGGTCGTTCCACAAGAACCCCGACGGGCTGGGCGGGGTGGTGTACGAAGACCCGTGGCGGGCCGGCGGGCATAACGGCCTGTCGAACACCGAAAATCCGCTCAACCCCGAGGACCCGTTCCCCCGCGTGCTGGCGCTGCGCCAGGCGATGCGCGGCTTCGGCCTGCACGAGACGCCGATCATCATGGCCGGCGGCGTGTGGTGCCTGGAGGAATGGGAAGACTGGATCGACAATCCCGAACTGGGGCCGATTGCCTTCCAGTTCGGCACCCGGCCGCTGCTGACGCAGGAAAGCCCGATCCCCGACGCGTGGAAGCGCAGGCTGCTGACCCTGAAGAAGGGCGATGTCTTCCTGAACCGCTTCTCGCCGACCGGATTCTATTCCTCGGCGGTGAACAATCCGTTCCTGCTGGAACTCCAGGCGCGGTCCGAGCGCCAGGTTGCCTATTCCACCGAACCGGTGGGCGAGCATACGGCGTCCTATGGCGTGGGTGCACGTGGCCGGCTGGTCTTCATGACCGAAGCCGACCGCGCGCATGTCCTTCTGTGGGAGCGCGAGGGCTATACCGAGGCCATGCGCACCCCGGATTCCACCCTGATCTTCGTCGCGCCCGAGAAGGCGCGGGAGATCCTGGCCGATCAGGTGGCATGCATGGGCTGCCTGTCGGAATGCCGCTTCTCGAACTGGAGCCAGCGGGGGCCGGACTATTCCAACGGTCACAAGGCCGATCCGCGCTCGTTCTGCATCCAGAAGACGCTTCAGTCCATCGCCCATGCCGGCCCCGAGGGCGCCGACGAAGTGATGGACAACAACCTGATGTTCGGCGGCACGAATGCGTGGCGCTTCGGCACCGACCCGTTCTACGCCAACGGGTTCGTGCCGACGGTCGGCCAACTGGTCGATCGCATCCTGACCGGACGCTGACACGGCGCAGTGTTGGAACGGGCCCCATCGGGGCCCGTTCGCGTTTCAAGCGACCAATTATGATAATCTGCTGATAACGAACGGGTTTCCAAAGGGCGCTGCCCTTTGGTGGGTCAAGGGCAGAGCCGGGCAACGCCCTTGTCCCCTGCCTCATCCGGGAGGCAGGCAGGCGGCGCGGAAGGCAGCGAAGGCGCGGGCGCGGTGGCTGATGGCGTTCTTCTCGGCTTCCGGCATCTCGGCGAAGGTCCGGGTCTCGCCGTCCGGCATGAAGATCGGGTCGTAGCCATGGCCGTGGGCGCCACGGGGCGGCCAGGCGATCTGCCCGTCGATCCGGCCTTCGAACGTACGGACGGTGCCGTCGGGCCAGGCCAGGCACAGGACGGAGATGAACCAGGCCGACCGGTCTTCGTCCGTGCCGATGCCTTCGTGGATGCGGGCCATGGCGCCGGGGAAATCCTTGTCGGGGCCGGCCCAGCGGGCGGAATAGATCCCCGGCGCGCCCCCCAGGGCGGCGACGCACAGGCCGGAATCGTCGGCCAGTGCCGGCAGGCCGCTGGCCTGTGCCGCCGCCACGGCCTTCAGCGCCGCGTTGCCGGTAAAGCTGTCGGCGGTTTCCTCGGGCTCGGGCAGGCCAAGCTGGCCGGCCGAGACGATGGTGATGCCATACCCGCTCAGCAGGGCGTCGAATTCCGCCAGCTTGCCCTTGTTGTGGCTGGCCAGGACCAGCCGTTCGCCACCGGCCAGGCGGCGTGCCTCCGCCCCGCTCACGACGCGTCGCTCCGCGCGCCCAGTGCGGCGTCCACCGCCGCGCGCTGGGCGGCGAACAGATGCTGCGTGCCGTCCTGCGCCAGGCGCAGCAGGGCCTCGAACTGCGCCTGCGAGAAGGGGGCCTGCTCGGCCGTGCCCTGGATCTCGACGATGCCGCCGGCCTCGGTCAGGACGAAATTGGCGTCGGCGGCGGCCGCGCTGTCCTCGTCATAATCAAGGTCCAGCACCGGCCCGGCCCCGGTCAGGCCGCAGGAGATCGCGGCGACCTGCGCCGTCAGCGGCACGCGGGCCAGGACGCGGTTGCGCACCAGCTTTTCCAGCGCCAGTCGCAGGGCGACCCAGGCGCCGGTGATCGAGGCGCAGCGGGTGCCGCCATCGGCGTTCAGCACGTCGCAATCGACAGTGATCGAGATTTCGCCCAGCGCGCTCAAATCCGTCACGGCGCGCAGCGAGCGGCCGATCAGGCGCTGGATTTCCTGCGTGCGGCCCGACTGCTTGCCCTTTGCGGCCTCGCGGGCGCCACGCGTGTGGGTGGCGCGGGGCAGCATGCCGTATTCCGCCGTCACCCAACCTTTGCCCTGGCCGCGCAGAAAGGGCGGCACGCGCGGTTCGACGCTGGCGGCGCACAGCACCTCCGTCCCGCCCATGCGGATCAGGGCCGATCCCTCGGCGTGGCGGGCGAAGCCCGTTTCGATGGAGACGGGGCGTAGCGCGTCGGGGGCGCGGCCCGAGGGGCGGGTGGTCATGGGCAAACGATACTCCGCATCGACAGGCAGGGTATTCCGGGGCGGGCCGCCGAAAAGGCGGGCATAGCCCGAGCCGGGGGATAATGGCCAGCCCGCGCTTGTCATCGCCTGCCGGCGCCTCCAGATTCCGTTGCAGCGGTTGCCCCGCGCGCCACCTGTTCAGGCGGCATCGAAACTTTGGCGGCAACCTCGTATAGTGCTCAATTCGGCCGGTATTTCCGGCTGCGAACGTGGAGGCTTCAAGCAGGATGAATCCCGGCACGCTGTCTTCCCGTCCGGCCCTGCCGCCGGGGCTGGATGCCCGTTCGGCGGCGATCCTGCGCGAGATCGTCGAACAATATGTCGAAACCGGCGAGCCGGTCGGCTCGCGCACCCTGTCGCGGCGCCTGCCGCTGCCGCTCTCGCCCGCCACCATCCGCAATGTGATGGCGGACCTGACCGAGGCCGGGCTGCTGTTCTCGCCCCACGCGTCGGCCGGCCGGCTGCCGACGGAAAAGGGGGTGCGGCTGTTCGTCGACGGCCTGCTGCAGTTCGGCAGCCTGAGCGAGGATGAGCGCGAGACCATCACCAACTCGCTGGAGATGCGCGGGCGCTCGTTGCAGGACACGCTGGCCGAGGCGTCGTCGATGCTGTCCGGCCTGTCCTCGGCCGCCGGGCTGGTGCTGGCGCCCAAGGGTGATGGGGCGGTGAAGCATATCGAATTCGTGGCCCTGGGCCCCCGGCGCGCGCTGGTGATCCTGGTGGGCGCGGACGGGCAGGTGGAAAACCGGGTGATCGAGACCCCGATCGGCCTGCCGCCCTCGGCGCTGGTCGAGGCGGGGAACTACCTCAATGCCCAGCTGGCCGGCCGCTCGCTTGAGGATCTGCGCGCGCATGTCAGTGCGGATATGAGCGCCAATCGCAGCGAACTGCACCATCTGACGGCCGAGATCGTGGCCAGCGGGCTGGCGACGTGGAGCGACGTGGACCGTGGCGGCACGCTGTTCGTGCGCGGCCAGGCGCGTCTGCTGGCCGACGTGACGGAGATCGAGCGCCTGTCCACCATCCAGATGCTGTTCGAGCGGCTGGAAACGCAGGAGACGATGCTGCGCCTGCTGGAACTGGCCCAGGAATCGGACGGCGTACGGATCTTCATCGGGGCCGAAAGTGGCTTGTTCGGCCTGTCCGGCACCTCGGTGGTGGTGGCGCCGGCGCGGACCGAAAGTAACCGCATCGTGGGTGCGATCGGCGTGATCGGGCCCACGCGGCTCAATTATGGGCGCATTATTCCCGTCGTGGATTATACCGCGCGCGTCATAGGCAGAATGCTCGGCTGAATCTCGGCCCGGACACGCGCGCTGGTGGCGATCCGACGCGGGTGTGAAAGGCCGGGCTGCCTTGGTGCCGCCATCTTCCTGCCCTAGCTGCCGGGACGGTGCGTTCGTTTCCGCCCGGCGCGCATGTTCGAGGAGAGCCTTCATGCCCCGTCCCGATGCACGCCAGGCCGGCACGTTCCTGATTGGCGGCGACCTGCCGGTCGCGCGCCTGGGGTTCGGTGCCATGCGCATTACCGGGCGCGGAATCTGGGGCGACCCGCCCGACCGCGAGCGCGCGCTGGAAACCCTGCGCCGCGCGGTGGCCTGCGGGGTTACCCTGATCGACACCGCCGACAGTTACGGCCCTTATGTCAGCGAGGATCTGATCCGCGCGGCCCTGCACCCTTATGCCGGGCTGCATATCGCGACCAAGGGCGGCCACACCCGCCATGGACCGGACATCTGGCGGCCGGTGGGCAATCCGAACTATCTGCGCCAGTGCGTGCTGATGAGCATGCGCCGCCTGGGCGTGGAGCGGATCGACCTGTGGCAGTTGCATCGCGTGGGGCCGGACTGCCCGCCGGAGGTGCAGTTCGAGGTCATCGCCGCGATGCGCGCGGAAGGGCTGATCCGCCATGTCGGCCTGTCCGAAGTGTCGGTGGAGATGATCGAGCGGGCCCAGCGCTTCTTCCCGGTCGTGACGGTGCAGAACCGCTATAATCTGGTCAATCGCGCGTCCGAGGACGTGCTGGATTATTGCGCCGCGCGTGGGATCGGCTTCATTCCCTGGGCGCCGCTGGCGGCGGGCTCGCTGGCGCGGGAAGGGGGTGTGCTGGACCGGACGGCGCGCGATATGGGGGCCACGCCGGGACAGGTGGCGCTGGCCTGGCTGCTGCGCCGGGCCCCGGTGATGCTGCCGATCCCCGGCACCGGCAGCCCCGCGCACGTCGAAGAGAATGTGGCCGCCGCCGGACTGGTGCTGGACGATGCGACCTTCACCCGGCTGGAGCAGGAGGGGCGCGCGGAATGGCGCCGTCAGGCGGATGGTTGACGCCCCTGCCCGGGGGGCGACGCCGCGGCCCGAGAATGCTAGGAGAGGCGTCCTTGCCCGTCATGACGGATCTCGTTCCCTTGCCCTTCGCCCATTGGACCCTGGATGATTTTTCGTAACGGATCAGGCCGTGACGGCCGGCTGCTTGTCACCTCGCGCGTCGGGGGCGATGTCGTCGAAGGCGCGGCCCCGGGCCAGCCCCGGCGTGGCTTCGGCCTGACCGGGCCGGGCGGCGGCCCACGCCGGCCGCGCTTCCGGCTGGTCCGCCGCCTGCTGGGTGGCGGGGCGGCCGTGGTGCTGCTGGTGACGCTGGCGGGCGGGCTGGTGGCCTGGACGAAATACGAGCAGCTGGTGGCCGACCTGCCGACGGTGGACGGGCTGCGCACCTATCAGCCGCCGGTCATGAGCCGCCTCTATTCCGGCGATGACAAGGTGATGGCGGAGCTGGCGGCCGAACGGCGCATCTTCGTGCCCTATTCGGCCATTCCGGCCCGGGTGAAGAATGCCGTCATCGCGGCCGAGGACCAGAAATTCTATACCCATGGCGGCGTCGACCCGTTCGCGATCATCCGCGCGGGGCTGAGCGACCTGACCGTGCATCGGGGGCACCGCCCGATGGGAGCCTCGACGATCACCCAGCAGGTGGCGCGCATCATGCTGCTGGGATCGAAGCAGACCTTGTCGCTGGAACGCAAGGCAAGGGAAGCCCTGCTGGCGATCCGGATCGAGCAGACCCTGCCCAAGGAAAAGATCCTGGAGATCTACCTGAACGAGATCTATCTCGGCGCGGGTGCCTATGGCGTGGGCGCTGCGGCCCAGACCTATTTCAACAAGCCGCTGGACCAGGTGGACGATGCCGAGGCCGCGTTCCTGGGCGCGCTGCCGAAATCGCCCACCAACTACAACCCCTATCGCTTCCCCGACGCCGCCAAGGGAAGGCGCGACTGGGTGCTGCAGCGCATGGCCGAGACCGGTGCCATTTCCGATAGCGAGGCCCGCGCCGCCCAGAACGAGCCGCTGGTGCCGCAATCCTTCACCCGCCCCGGCCCGGTCCCGGGTTCGGAATGGTTCGGCGAGGAGGTGCGTCGCCAGCTGATCGAGCGGTACGGGCAGGACACCACCATGCAGGGTGGCCTTCTGGTCCATACCAGCATGGACCCGCATTTGCAGCAGGTCGCCACGGCAGCGGTGCGTGACGGGCTGATGGCCTATGACCATGATCATGGCGGCTGGCGCGGGCCGGTGGGGCATCTGGACGGTGTGGCGAACGCCGGCCAGTGGGTCCCCGCCCTGGCTGGTACGGCGCGGCTGCCCGGCATGCTGGACTCCTGGCGGCTTGGGGTCCTGCTGTCGCCGTCGACGGGCGAGGTCGGCTGGCTGGAAGGGCCGGCGGCGCGTGCCGAACCGCGCACCGGCCGGTTGCTGGCGCGCGACATGGCCTGGATGCGCCGCATGCGGGCCCCGCACGCGGGCGACCTGCTGATGGTCGAGCCGCAGGCCGAGGGCGGCGGTGTGGCGCTGCGCCAGGTGCCGAAGGTCGAAGGCGCGCTGGTGACGATGGACGTGCGGACGGGCCGGGTGCTGGCGATGGTGGGCGGCTGGTCGTTCGGCCAGTCGCAGTTCAACCGCGCCACCCAGGCGCTGCGCCAGCCCGGATCGTCCTTCAAGCCGTTCGTCTATCTGACGGCGATGGAGCAGGGGATTTCGCCGTCGCAGAAATTCGACGATTCCCCGGTTTCGTACGGCACATGGCACCCGAACAATTACGAGAAGGATTTCTGGGGCCCCACCACCCTGCATGACGCGCTGCGGGAATCGCGCAATCTGGTGACCATTCGCCTGGCGGCGCATATCGGCATGAAATCGGTGGCGAACATGGCCACGTCGCTGCAACTGGTTGATGCCATGCCCCATGTCCTGCCCGCCGCCCTGGGCGCGGTGGAGACGACCGTGCTGCGCGAGGCCGGGGCCTATGCCACCATCGCGGCGGGCGGACGGCTGGTGACGCCGACCCTGATCGACAATGTGCAGGACCGCGACGGCCATGTGCTGTGGCAGCCGCCGGGCCTGGGCTTGCAGGCGGCGGCCACGCCCGGTCCCGCCACGCCCGCATCTGGCGCCCCCGCGTCCGCCGTTGCGGCGCCGCAATCGGCCTCCGCGGGTGGCCAGACGCCGGCATTGGCACAGGCGGCGATTGCGGCGGCGATGGCCGCGCCGGCCGATGGGCCGGTGCTGGTCGATACGCGGCCGCAGGTGGCCTCGCCGGCCAGCACGTTCCAGATCGTGACGATGATGCGCGACGTGATCCTGCGCGGAACCGGGACCCGGGCGGGGCACGGGATCGACCGCCCCATTGCCGGCAAGACGGGCACCAGCCAGAATTTCAACGATGCGTGGTTCGCTGGTTTCTCGCCCGATATCGTGACGATCGTCTGGGTCGGGTTCGACACGCCGCAGACCCTGGGCAAGAACGAGACCGGCGGCACGATCGCCGGCCCGATCTGGAACCGGGTGATGAAGGCGGTGCTGGCCGACCGGCCGAAGCTGGATTTCCCCGTTCCGCAGGGGCTGACGCTGACGCGGTACGATACCGGGATGGGCATGGCGATGGATGCCTTCAAGCCCGACCAGGTGCCGGGCATCAGTGCCGACCTGAACGCCACGGCGACCGGCGCGCTGACCGCCGAGGATACCGGCGCCGAGACGATGCCGGATTCCGAAAGCGACATGGCGGCATCGCCTTCCGCCGCGCCCGCGGGCGGCCCCGCGACCGGCCCCGGCGCCGTGCCGGGCCAGCCCGTACCGTCGGCCGCCGCCCCGGCCGCGCCGGGCGCCGGGGGTGACATCGGCATGGGCGGCCTGTATTGACCCCGTTTGCATTTCCTGTCGGGCAGGCCGCCGGTCGGCTGCCCCTCTTGACCGATGGAGTTCCTGTTCCATGTCCGCCGAGACCGAGGCTCTCAACGACCAGATCAAGCAGTCGGTGGCACTGCTGAGGAGGCATCTTTGACTGGGATGTCGCACTTGGCCGCCTGGCCGAACTGAACAATCGGGCGGAGGACCCGGATCTGTGGAACGATCCGGATGCCGCCCAGAAGCTGATGCGCGAGCGCACCCTCCTGGCCGGGCAGGTCGAAGGGGTGCAGCGGCTGGAAGCCGATGTCCGCGATACGCTGGATCTGGTCGAACTGGCCGAGATGGAAGGCGACGAGGCCGTCCTGAAGGACGCCACGCGGATGCTGCGCGACCTGGCCGAGGAGGCCAAGCGCCGCGAGACCGAGAGCCTGCTGTCCGGCGAGGCCGACAGCAATGACTGCTACATGGAAGTCAATGCCGGCGCGGGCGGTACCGAGGCCCAGGACTGGGCCGAGATGCTGCTGCGCATGTACACGCGCTGGGCCGAACAGCATGGCTACAAGGTCACGCTGATGGAAAGCTCGGAGGGCGAGCAGGCGGGGCTGAAATCGGCGACGATCCAGGTGTCCGGTCCCAACGCCTATGGCTGGCTGAAGACCGAGGCCGGCGTGCATCGGCTGGTGCGGATTTCGCCCTTCGACGCCGCCGCGCGGCGGCAGACCTCGTTCGCCTCGGTGTGGGTCTATCCGGTGGTCGATGATTCGATCGAGATCGAGATCAACGAAGCCGACCTGAAGGTCGACACGTTCCGGGCCTCGGGCGCGGGCGGACAGCACGTCAACAAGACGGAATCCGCGATTCGTATCACCCATATTCCCACCGGCATCATCGTGGCCTGCCAGACCGACCGGTCGCAGCACCGCAACCGGGCCACGGCGATGACGATGCTGAAGGCCCGCATGTACGAGCAGGAACTGCAACGGCGCGAAGCCGCGGCAGCCCAGACCGAGGCGGCGAAGACCGATATCGGCTGGGGGCACCAGATCCGTTCCTACGTGCTGGCGCCCTACCAGCTGGTGAAGGACCTGCGGACCAATGTCGAGCGGGGCAATCCCGGCGCCGTGCTGGACGGCGACCTGGACGATTTCATGGCGGCGGCCCTGGCCGCCCGGGTGGGGGCCACCCGGTCCGAGGCCAGCGCCTCCGCACAGTGATCGCGGGATATCTCCGGCGGCAGGAAAGGGTGGCTTCGGCCGCCCTTTTTTTTGGCCGTCTCCATGGTGCGGTTCGGTGCCGCGCGATGGATTCGAACCCGGTCCCGGCCTCTTGCGTTGAGGCTTCGTCAGCGCGGTGAACGAGGCCGCATGGCGCCGGCCGGCCGTTGTGTCGGATTCGCAACGAAATCGGACTCGGCGCGAAAAATGGCAGAAAAACGGGCACGATCTCAAAAATCGCCAGTTTTTGGCCATTTATGACAGGTTGTTAATATGGCCATTTTTTGGGCCACTGATGACAAATTACTCGTTTCAAATTCGATAAATATCTTGCTTGACATCGGATGGGCGCAATAGCCCAATTCGACGGCTTGGCGGCATTTCGATGTCTGTCCGGTCAGGTCGGAACGCAGGGGATGCACGATCCCGATGTAGTCTGTTACGCCCTTTCGCACGTGCCCGTGGTTCGCGCCACGGCATGGCCCGGGTTTACCCGGGCGGAGGGTCGGACGCTGCGCAGTGGTCCTGATTTGTTGTGGTTTTGAGTGCCGAAACCGGCGTGGACGAGAGGGTTAAGGAGGTTTCGACATGAACTACGCGGAACAACAACGCAGTCCGACGAAGCATATCATCGGCATAACTGTCGTTGTTCTCCTGCACGTGGTTCTGATCTGGGCGTTGATGAACGGTCTCGGGGCGAAGATCGTCCAGGAGCTGCATCCGCCCATCCAGACCAAGATTATTACGGAGCCAAAGCCGCCGCCGCCGCCGCCACCGCCGCCGCCGCCGCCGGTGATGACGCAGCCGCCGCCGCCGTACATTCCGCCGCCGAAGATCCAGATTCAGCCACCGCCGCAGCAGGTGATCAAGCAGGTGACGCATACGCCACCGCCGAAGCCTGTGCCGCCTTCGCCGCCTGTGCCGCCGTCGGCGCAGAACGCGCCGGTCGGGCCGCCGGTTCCGGATCATCTGGCGGGTGCGCGTCCGGTCAACAACGTCAAGCTCGAATATCCCGAGGAAATGCTCGAGGAGAATCGGGAAGGCCGCGTGACCGTGGTGTGCGACGTGGAGCAGGACGGGTCGACCAGCAACTGCGCCGTGACGAGCGTGCAGGGTGGGCAGTCTTTCTCCCAGGCCGCGTTGGATTACGTCCGCCGCGCCCGGTATCAGCCAGCGGTGAAGAATGGCGTGCCCATCAAGGAGTTCCGCCATCCGTATACGATTACCTTCAGGCTCAGCAACGACTGAGGGTCACCTAACGACCGGGGCCGGCCGGATGTTAAGTCCGACGGTTCCGGGGTTCCGGTAAACGGGCCATTTACCACAGAGGATTTGGAGTACATGACCAGACTGCACCGTGTTCCTGTCGTTGCCGCGTCGGCCCTGGCTGCCATTCTGAGCGTCTCGTCGCCCGTGATCGCGGTGGCTCAGGACGCACAGTCCACCGCTCCGGCCGCCGCTCCCGCTCCTGACGCGTCGGCTCCTGCCGCCACGGCGCCGGCTGCTCCGGCGCCCGACGCATCGGCCCCCGCCGCCGCTCCGGCCGCGCCGACCGACGGTTCGGCTCCTGCCGCCCCGCCCGCCGATGGTGCTGCCCCGGCCGCTCCGGCCGCCGATGCGTCCGCCCCGGCTCCCGTGACGCCGCCGGCCGAAGACGCCGCCCCGGCCAAGCCGGCGGGCAACCCGTACGGCCTGGATGCGCTGTGGCGCAATGGTGACATCATCGCCCGCGGCGTCCTGCTGATCATGGTCGTCATGTCGCTGGGCACGTGGTACATCATGATCACGAAGTTCTTCGAACAGATGCGTATGTTCTCGGCCGCCAAGGAAGCCGCGACGACCTTCTGGACCAAGTCCTCGATCCAGGAAGGCGCCGCCGCGCTGAAGCCGTCCTCGCCGTTCCGCTACATCGCCGATACCGGCATCGTCGCGGCCGAGCACCATGAGGGCACGATGCAGGAATCGATCGACCTGCATACCTGGACCTCGATGTCGATCCAGCGCGCCGTCGACACCATCCAGGCGCGTATGCAGGGTGGCCTGGCCTTCCTCGGCACCGTGGGTTCCACCTCGCCGTTCGTCGGTCTGTTCGGCACCGTCTGGGGTATCTATCACGCCCTGACCGCCATCGGCATCGCCGGCCAGGCGTCGATCGACAAGGTTGCCGGCCCGGTCGGTGAATCGCTGATCATGACCGCGATCGGTCTGGGCACCGCCGTTCCGGCCGTGCTGGGCTACAACCTGCTGGTCCGTCGCAACAAGGGTGCCATGGACAAGGTCCGCAACTTCGCCGCCGACCTGCAGTCGATCCTGCTGGGTGGCTTCCGTCATGGTGTCGCGCCGGAAATCGTGGTTCATCCCGATAACTCGCCGACCACCACCACCACCTCCAACCGGGTTGCCTGAACATGGCGATGCAAGTCGGAGGCGGCGGCGATGAAGACGAGGTGGTGTCCGCCATCAACACCACTCCACTTGTCGACGTCATGCTGGTGCTGCTGATCATCTTCCTGATCACCATCCCAGTCGCAACACACACGATCAAGGTGACCCTGCCGAAGGACGCCAACCAGCCCACTCAGACCAAGCCCGGCAACGTGGTGCTGGCGGTGACGGAGAACGGGCAGATCTACTGGAATGAAATCGCGATCAAAAGTCGCGCTGACCTTCTGGACAGGCTTGAAAAGGTGGCGGTGATCAAGCCGCAGCCCCAGATCCAGATCCGTGGCGATGCCAAGTCGCGCTACGAATCTGTGGGGCGGGTGATCGCCACCTGTCAGGAAGCCGGGATCTACCACGTCGACTTCATCACCGAGCAGCCGCACTCGGACTGAACGACGGGGAACAAGGGGCCGGTTCACGCCGGCCCCGGACTTCCGGGAATCTCACATCAGGGCGCCGCGTTCGCCCGTCCGCACCGGTTCAGGGGTGGGCGGCCTGAACGGTCCGGCAGTCCGCGTTTTTTAGAGAGTACACCGCCATGGGCATGAGTGTCGGCTCCGAGAGTACCCACGAAGACGAAGGCATGGTCGATATCAACACGACGCCGTTGATCGACGTCATGTTGGTGCTGCTGATCATGCTGATCATTACCATTCCGCTGCAGACCCATTCGGTCGCGCTGGACCTGCCCCAGGGCAACCCGCCGCCTTCGACCGAAGTGCCGAAGGTCGTGACGCTCGCGATCGATTTCGACAACAGCATTTCCTGGAATGGCGAGCCCATCGGGGACGAGGGATCGCTGCTGGCGCATTTCCAGCAGGCTGCCGCCGAGCCCGACCAGCCTGAAATGCATATCCACCCCAATCGTCTGGCCGACTACAAGACGGTGGCGCATGTCCTTGCGGATGCCCAGAGGCTTGGCATTACCAAGCTGGGTATCGTAGGTCAGGATCAGTTCATGGAAGGACAATGAGCTGATGTCATTACGTCTGTTCCGCGCCGGCCTGCTTGCCGGCGTGATCGCCGCCGTTCCGTTTTCCGTCTCGCCGGTCGGGTCCGCCCTGGCGGCCGATGCCCTGAGTGCCAAGGTCGGCAAGCCCTTGCAGCAGGCGCAGGCCGCCCTGGCCGCGCACAGCTATGCCAAGGCGATGGCCGCGGTCGACGCGGCCGAGGCCGTGCCGGGCAAATCGGACTATGAAGAATATACCATCACCCAGATGCGCGCTGCCATCGCGGCGCAGTCGGGCGATGTGGCGGCGGCGACGGCCGCCTATGACAAGCTGATCGCGTCCAGCCGCACTCCCAAGGATGCCAAGCTGCAGATGATGATGGCGGAGGCCACGATGGCCTACACCGCCAAGGACTATCCCCGGGCCGTCGCCGGGACCGAGCAGTATCTGAAAGCCGCCGGCAGCAACCCGGCGATGGAAACGCTGCTGATCCAGTCCTATTACCTGCAGCAGGATTACAAGAATGCGGCGCGCGTCCAGCAGGCGCAGATCGATGCCGCGCTCAAGGCCGGCAAGGTGCCCGCCGAGTCCCAGCTGCAGCTTCTGGCGGCCTGCCAGACGCAGCTCAAGGACCAGTCGGGGCTGAACCACACCTATGTGACGCTGGTGTCCTATTATCCCAAGCCGGAATATTGGGCGCTGATCCTGCATGGGCTGATCACCAACCCCAAGGTGGCGCCCGGCCTGCAGCTTGATGTCTATCGCATCCGGCTGGCGGCGGGCGTGCTGACGGCGCCGTCCGATTTCATGGACATGACCGAACTGGCCATGCAGGCGGGCCTGCCGCAACTGGCGCTGGACCTGATGAATGCCGGTTACGCCAGCGGCGCCCTGGGCAAGGATGCGGGGGCCGCGCGCGAGGCCAAGCTGAAAGCCATGGTCGTGAAGGCTGTGGCCGACAAGAAGGCCACCATCGCGGCGGACGAAGCGGCCGCGGCCAATGCACCGACGGGCAATGCACTGCTGACCGTGGGTTACAATTACGTGACCTTCGGCCAGGCGGACAAAGGCCTTGCGGTCATGCAGCAGGGGCTGACGAAGGGTCCGCTGGACCCCAATATCGGCAAGCTGCATTACGGGCTGGCGCAGGCAGCGGCCGGGCATACCGCCGACGCCATCGCGACGCTCAAGACCGTCGCGGGCGAAAATGGCGCCCGGGATATCGCCCAGCTCTGGGTTCTCAAGCTGACCCCGGCAGCCGCCGCCCATCACTGAGTGGTGGCCGGGCATGAACGGCCCGGCATGATGACCTGGCATACGGCGAGGCCGGGCGGATCGTTCCGCCCGGCCTTTGCTGATTGATGGGGTCCTTTTCGCCGATGCCGATTTTGCGGTATCCTTCTGTCATCCCGGCCCGATCAGGCGGCCGGTGCTTTCAGGAATGACGATTCACCCCGTGACGATGTCCCAGACCGCCCCCGATTCCGACCTGCCTGCCCGCATTCTGGTTGTCGAGGACGATCCCGGCATGCGCACCCTGCTGGTAAGGGCCTTGCAGGCCGATGGCTATCGCGTGCGGGGCGTGCAGGACGGGCGCGAGATGTGGGCCGCGCTGGCGGCATCACCCGCCGATCTGATCGTGCTGGACGTGATGCTGCCGGGTACCAACGGGCTGGATCTCTGCCGCTCGCTGCGGCGGGGCGGCACGCCAGGTAGCGAGGCCATCCAGCCCGATCGGCACACGCCCGTCATCATGGTCTCGGCCCGGGGCGAGGAACTGGACCGCGTGCTCGGCCTGGAACTCGGCGCCGACGATTATGTGGCCAAGCCCTTCAGCCAGAAGGAATTACTGGCACGGGTCCGCGCGGTGCTGCGGCGCGGCAGCGGTGGCGTGACCGGGGTTCAGCCTAGTACCCCGCGCCGTGAAACGCTGAAATTCGCCGGTTGGACGCTGGATCTGCGCCGGCGCGAACTGACCGACCCCTCGGGCGCGGTGGTGGATATTTCCGGCGCCGAGCATGATCTGCTGGCCAGCTTCCTGGACAATCCGCAACGGGTGATCGGGCGGGACCGGCTGCTGGAACTGTCGCGCACGCGTCTGGGCGATGTGTCCGATCGCAGTGTGGACGTTCTGGTCAGTCGCCTCCGCCGCAAGCTGGGCAACGATTCCGAAGCCCTGATCCGGACTGTCCGGGGGTTGGGGTATATCTTCACCGCCCCCGTAGAACGCCTCTAGTGTGTGCGCGGAAACGCGCGCTGGTGGCGATCCGACGCGCGTTGCCTGCGCTCCGGTGCTCACGGCCATCAAGGCTGCTCCGCTCCGGTGCTCGGAAACGCATGCCGGGCGCGGCCCTATGGGCCGCTCTCGCTCACCAGCCCACGCTTCCGCGCACACACTCCCGGCCATATGCGCTGGTGGCGATCCGACGCGCGTTGCCTGCGCTCCGGTGCTCACGGCCATCAAGGCTGCTTCGCTCCGGTGCTCGGAAACACATGACGGGCGCGGCCCTGTGGGCCGCTCTCTCTCACCAGCCCACGTTTCCGCGCACACACTCCCGGCCATATGTGCTGGTGGCGGCCTGGCGTGCGTCCCGGGTCGGGCATTGACTGTCGGGTCTTCGCCTGGGGTGCGTCGGATCACGCTCTGGCCGCGGGGGTTGGTCGGGCGGGTGACGTTTGTGCTGCTGGCGGCGGTGGCGCTGGTGTTCCTGGGCAGTTCGGCGTTTTACGAAGAGGCCGAGACCTATACGGTCGATGATGCGCAGTTGGACGCCATTGGCGAGCGGCTGGCAGTTGATGCGCGGGTGCTGGCGGCCACGCCGCTGTCCCAGCGGCCGATCCTGGCGGCCATGCTCTCGACCGGCGACCTGACGCTCGACTGGCGGCCGCCCGTGGCGGGCCGGCCCATGAAGCCGGAGCCGGCAGCACTGCGCGACCTGCATGACAGGCTGGTGGCGAACCGCGAAACCCTGCGCGGGGCGGTGCTCAACCTGTCCCCGACCCAGATCGGCACTTCCGACGTGCGCGGCATCGTGCGGCTGCCCGATGGCAGCCGGCTGGGCTTCGTGGCACCGGATATCCTCCAGCCGCATCATATGACGCGGGGCCTTGCCTCGGCCGCTATCCTGGCCGGGGCGGTGCTGCTGGCGGCGGCGATGCTGGTGCATACGCTCAGCATGCCGCTGCGGGCCCTGGCGGATCTGGCGGATGGGGTCGGTTCAGGCCGCTGGGTGCCGGTCGAGGAGAAGGGGCCGCGGGAGGTCCGTCACCTGGCGCGGGCGATCAATGCCATGCAGGATCGCATCCGCCGGCTGATCGCCGACCGGACCGAGGCGCTGGCCGCCGTGTCGCACGATTTGCGCACGCCCCTGGCACGCCTGCGTCTGCGCGCCGGCTTTCTGAACGATCCGGAAGCGCAGAGCGCGATCGAAAGCGACGTCGCGGAGATGGAGGCGATGGTCGGCGGCGTGCTGGCCTATCTGTCCGGCGAGAATGACCCCGAAGCCGCGCGATCGGTGGATCTGGTCTCGATCCTGAGGACATTGGTCGACGATGCGGCCGACCAGGGGCGGGATGTCGTGTATGACGGCGCGGAGCACTGCCTGGTGAAAGTCCGGCCGCTGGCGATGAAGCGCGTCTTCGGCAATCTGATCGACAATGCGGTCAATTATGGCGGCGCGGCCCGGGTGGGCCTGTCGGTTGCGCCCGACGGGTTGCGGATACGGGTCGATGATGATGGGCCAGGCCTGCCCGAAGCCGAACTGACGCGGGTGCTGGCACCCTTCTATCGCGTGGAGGGGTCGCGGTCGCGGTCCACGGGCGGTCTGGGGCTGGGGCTGGCGATCGTGAACCGCGAGGTGACGCGTGAAGGGGGCCGGTTCACCTTGGCGAACCGGCCCGAAGGCGGATTGCGGGCCGAAATCCTGCTACCCCGCTCGCGGGTCCAGAACGGGGGCAAGGCTCAGGGCGCGGGCAAGGCTCAGGGTGTCGGCAGGGCGGGGCGGTCGGCCATCGACAGGTGAAGCAGGGGCTGGTTGGTGTTCAGCCAGATCCCGTGCGGCGAACGGCCGGTGCGGATGGTGTCGGTGACCTCGCCGCTCGTGGGGTCGATGATCGCGACATGCTGCCGCCAGCGCAGCGTCGCCCACATCTTGCCGTCGGGCGCGAAGACGATGTCATCCGGGCCGCCCGCCACGTGATAGGACTGCACGACGTTCAGCGTATCCCAGTCCAGCCGTTCGATGACGCCCGAGGCGCGGCAGGTTACATACAGGCGCTTCTGGTCGGGCGAGACGAACAGATTGTGCGGACCCGGCGCCATTTCGATCTTGCGCGCGATATGCCCGTCCGTCGGGTCCAGGGCCGCGACATAGTTGGTGCCCATCACGCCGACCAGGATCTGGCCGTTATGCCACAGCACGCCGGCGGGCGTGGACCCGACATCGGATGTCCACAACACGTTGCCGGTCGCCGTTTCGATGGCCGTCAGCTTTCCGGTATCCTGCAGGCTGACATACACCACCGAGGAATCCGGCGCGTAGTTCATGTGGCTCGGCATCGCGTCCACATGGATGCGGTGCAGCAGGTGATAATCTGCGGCGTCGTAGATATCGACCTGGTTGCGGGCCAGTCCGGCGACGGTGAAGAAGCGGCCGTCGGGGCTGAACTGAAGCTGGTAAGGGTCGGCGACGGGAACCTGCTTCACCCGCTCGCCGGTGACCGCATCGAGAAAGAACAGCATGTTGCCGGCCGTATCGCCGACCAGCAGATATTTGCCATCGGGCGTCGGCGCGGTGTGGTGCGGCTCGCGCAGGACGGAGACGCGGCGGATTTCCTGATGGGTGTCGATATCGAATTCGCTGATCGTGGCATCGGCGGAATTCAGCACGAAGGCCAGGCGCTCGGCCCGCGCGGCCCCGGCGGAGAGAACGGCCATCGACGCGCATGCCATCATCAGCATGCTGGCGCGGCGGACAAGGCGGGTAGGGCGGAGCGGGACGGAACGCATGGTGGATTCGGTGCCTCGGCTGGTCAGAACAGGCCCTCGCCGTGGATCGCACGTCCCTCGCCGGGCCCGGGAACCTGACCGAAAATGCGGGCCGGCTCCCACATCATGCAAGGCCAGAGCCCTTTCTGTGTGTCAATGCATTTCGGACATCGGGTGCTGCTTTCGCCATGACTTCGCGCAAGGACAGATTGCGTTTCCGTCATCTCCGGCGGGACAGACGCATTCCCGGCGGCTCGTCCACAGGCGGCGGCATGCCTCCATTCCGCCATCAGGGGCTTGTTTCGCCGCGCGTCTTGGCACATCTGGACAGTAACCGGACCGCCACGGTCCGCCTTGCGCTGCCCCCAGCCGGATAAGGCCCATATCGATGTTCATCGAAACCGAAGATACCCCCAATCCCGCGACCCTGAAATTTCTGCCGGGCCGCACGGTCATGCCCGGGCGCAGCACCGCGGATTTCGTCAGCCCCGACGCGGTTGCCGGCCGGTCCGCGCTGGCGGAAACCCTGTTCGACCAGCCCAGCGTGGCACGGGTCTTCCTGGGTGGCGATTTCGTGGCCGTGACCAAGGACGAGACGGTCGAATGGTCGGCGCTGAAGCCGCAGATCCTGTCGGTCCTGGTCGATTTCTTCGTCTCCGGCCGCCCGGTGGTCGAGGAGGATACGGCGGTCGAGGAAGAGCTGATCGCGCCGGAGGATGAGGAAATCGTCCGCCAGATCAAGGAACTGCTGGACACGCGCGTCCGTCCGGCCGTGGCCGGCGATGGCGGGGACATCGTGTTCCGCGGCTATCGCGACGGCGTGGTGCGCCTGACGATGCAGGGCGCCTGTTCGGGCTGTCCGTCCTCGCGGGCGACGCTGAAGCATGGCGTCGAGAACATGTTGCGGCATTATGTGCCGGAAGTGGTGTCGGTCGAGCAGGTGGACGCCTGACCTTCCGGTCACCGTTACGCAAGGTGGGAGACGACATGGTTCTGGACGAAGCCGGGCTGGACCTGCTGTTCCGTACGGCGCGCACGCCCGAGCGCTGGCGCGACGAACCGGTGACGGACGATGTGCTGCATCGCCTGTACGACCTGGTGCGGCTGGGGCCGACCTCGGGCAATTGCTCGCCCGCCCGTTTCGTCTTCCTGCGCACCGCCGACAATCGCGAAAGGCTGCGTGCCACCCTGTCCGAGGGCAATATCGACAAGGTGCTGTCCGCGCCGGTCACGGTGATCGTGGCGCATGATCCGCTGTTCTTCGACCGTTTCGCGACCCTGAACCCCGAGCCGGGGCTGCGGGCCTGGTTCGCCGCCGATGTCGGGCTGGCCGAGGAAACGGCCTTTCGCAACGGCACCCTGCAAGGGGGGTACCTGATCATGGCCGCGCGGGCGCTGGGGCTGGACGTGCTGCCGATTTCCGGCTTCGACGCCTATGCGGTCGAGGATGCGTTCCTGGCCGCACAGGGCTGGCGGGTCAATTTCCTGGTCAGCCTGGGCTATGCCGATGGACAGCCCGAGCGGCCGCGCGCGCCGCGCCTGTCCTTCGACGATGCCTGCCTGATGCTCTGACCCCACGTGCGGATTCTGGTGATCAACGCTGCCCCGGCCGGGGCAGAGGCGACGGCCCTGCTGGGCTGTGTTGAGGGGGAGACGGGTGCGCTGCATCCCGTGCGGATGCTCGACCTGCCTGGGCGCGGGGGTGCGGAGGCGATGCCGGCCCATTGCAGCGCGCTGCTGACGGCATGCGGATGGCGGCCGGCGGATCTCGACCTGATCGCGGTGGTCGTCGGGCCGGGCTCGTTCACCGGATTACGGGCGTCGCTGGCCCTGGCGCACGGTCTGGCGCTGGGGACGGGCTGCGCCCTGGCGGGTATCACGAGCGGCGAGGCCATGGCCCGTGCCCTGCGGGAAGAGGCCGGGCCTGGGCGGGCGGTGCTGTGCCTGTCCTTCGCGCGGCGTGGCCGCATCTTCGTCGAGCAGGATGGCGTGGTTCAGGCCGCGATGTGTGACGATTTCGTCTTTCCGCCCGGCAGGCTGCTGCTGGCGGGCGACGCGGCGGCCGGCATGCTGGCGGCACGCGGAGCGGGGCGGGACGATATCGTGCTGTCATCGCGAACCGTACCCGATGGGGTGATGATCGCGCAGGCGGCCCTGGACCGCCGGGCGGCCGGGCTGGCGGCGCGCGAGATCCTGCCGCTTTACGTCGATCCGCCCGAGGCGAAACTGCCTGCGGCGGGGCTGCGCCCAGCCCCCGGCGCATTGTGACCGGGGAAGCGGGACCCGTCATCGGCCCGGGTGGTGCGCATATGGGGGCGCTGCTCGCCGCCCTGCACCGCGCCGCGTTTTCGCCCGCCGACTGTTGGGACGCCGCCGCGATGGACGCGGTGCTGGCGATGCCCGGCGTGCTGGTCGGGCTGGGGCGGATGGGGGACGAGCCGGTGCCCGAAGGGTTCGTCATCGGCCGGGTCGCGGCCGACGAGGCCGAGATCCTGACCCTGGCCGTTGCGGGGTCGGCGCGCCGACGGGGGATGGGGCGCGCGCTGCTGGACTGGATGGAAGGGCAGATGGCGGCCCGGGGGGCGGCCCGGCTGATCCTGGAAGTCTCGGCGGCCAACGCGGCCGCCCAGGCGCTGTATCGGGGGGCGGGATTCAGCGAAATCGGCCGGCGCCGCGCTTATTATCCCGATGGGGCCGATGCGCTGGTGCTTGAGCGGGCATTGACGGACGGAACGCCTCCGGCGCCGTGATGGCCTGTGAAATTTTCATGACGGGCCGGGGTCAGGCAGGCGCCTTGACGATCAGGATTTCGTGGATCTCGTTACCGTGATCGGTCTGCGCCGTGATCGCGTGACCCAGCTGCCGGACGCTGCGGCTGACATTGTCGAGCGGCACCGCGCCCCGCAGCCGAACCCGCAGACAACCGCCGTTCGGCAGTCGATCGAGCGCCAGGCGCGTGCGTACGAAAGTCATGGGACAGGTCTCGCCAGTAATGTCGAGTGCCGCGCTTTCCTGATCGTTCATCACTATCTCCTTCTCTCCGAGTATGGTTGCGATGGCGTCGGGTTCAATTATATAGAGATGCGTTTATTTTGACTGGCAGGATCTTGGACATGGCCACTGAAATGGCAAACAACACTCTGCGGGACCTGACCGCGCAGATCGCGGCGGCTTATGTCTCGGGCAATGCTGTCGAGGCCGCTGCCCTGCCGGACCTGATCCGGCAGATCTATGGCACGCTGGACGGGCTGGGTCGCGTGGCGCCGGAGCCCGAGCGCCCGGTGCCGGCGGTTTCGCCCAAGCGGTCGGTCTTTCCGGACTATATCGTCTGCCTGGAAGACGGCAAGAAGCTGAAAATGTTGAAACGGCACCTGAAAACGGCCTATAACCTGACCCCGGACCAGTATCGGGAGCGGTGGGGCCTGCCGCATGACTACCCGATGGTGGCACCGAACTATGCGAGCCACCGGTCGTCCCTCGCGCGGAAAATCGGACTGGGTACGAAGCGCGAGGAATGAATATGGGGCGCCCGGCGACGGGTCGGCCCTTCTCGGAGGAGGCGGTAGCTTCGTTGGACCAAACGTCTGAGGTTCGGGCCGGACTGCCGACATGGTAGCGTCGGGCGATGCCATGGAATCGCGCATCGGCCGGATGTGCATAGAGCGGGGCCTGAAAATGACGGGCCAGCGCCGCGTGATCGCGCGCGTACTGTCCGAGGCCGAGGATCATCCGGATGTCGAGGAACTGTACCGCCGCGCGGTCAGCCTCGACGCCCGGATCTCGGTCGCGACCGTCTATCGGACGGTGCGCCTGCTGGAAGAAAAGGGTATCCTCGAGCGCCGGGATTTCGGCGGCGGGCGCGCGCGCTATGAGGCGACCGAGGAAGGCGACCATTATCATCTGATCGATGTCGACACCGGCAAGGTCATCGAGTTTGAAGATGCGGAACATACGGCCCTGATGCATCGGATTGCCGAGCGGCTGGGCTTCGACCTCGTTTCCCATCGTCTGGAACTGTTCGCGCGTCGCAAGCCGGCATCGCCGGATGACAAGCCGGCCCGGGCCGCCCGTGCGGCAAGCAAGGATGGATCACGTCGTTGAGCCTCGAAAAACCGATCCGGTCGCTGTCGACCCTGGAATTTGAACGGGACGGGTTTCCCGAACTGCGCGGCGGCAATCTGGGTGTGCGTATCGCCGCCAACGATGCCGAACGCGATGCCGCCCAGGCGCTGCGCTATCGCGTCTTCTACGAGGAGATGGGCGCGCGGCCGGATGAGCGGACCCTGCGCACCCGTCGCGATGTCGATGAATTCGACGAATATGCCGATCATCTGCTGGTGATCGACCATGCGATTTCCTCGGGCGCCAAGGGCGTGGTCGGCACCTATCGGCTGTTGCAGGGCGACAATGCGCGCAAGGTCGGGCGTTTCTACAGCTCGGGCGAATACGATCTGTCGCCGCTGACCGATTTTCCGGGACGGCTGCTGGAAGTCGGGCGTTCCTGCGTCGATCCGAACTATCGCGGCCGGGCGGCGATGCAGTTGCTGTGGCGCGGCATCGCCTCGTACATCTTCCTGCACCGGATCGATGTGCTGTTCGGCTGCGCCAGCCTGTCGGGAACCGATCCGGCCCCGCTGGCCGACGAACTGACCTATCTCTACCACAACCATCTGGCCCCGCCCGCGCTGAGGCTGCGCGCGCTGCCGCATCGGCGGGTCGAGATGTTGCGGGCCGATCCGAACCTGCTGGACCATCGCCGCTGCCTTGCCCGGTTGCCGCCCCTGATCAAGGGGTATCTGCGGCTGGGCGGCTATATCGGCGACGGTGCCGTGGTGGACGATCAGTTCAACACCACCGACGTGGCCGTGATCGTGAAGAGCGAATTGCTGGCCGACAAGTATTACCGTCATTACGAACGACGGCTGCGTGACGCTCTCGACTAGGGCTCTTCAGGAGGGGGTTCTGCCCACTGGGGCCCACCCTGTTGCGCCGGTTCCGCCCCTCTGGCTGGGGGGCGGGCTTGCGCGCGTGATCGGGGCCGGCGGATGGCGGGCCGACCTGTTGATGCTGCTGGCCGGTGCGCTGGCCGCACTGGCCTTTCCGCCGGTCGATCTGTTTCCGATCCTGATTCCCTGCTTCGCCGTGCTGACGGCGGCGATCGACGCGGCTGGCTCGTGGCGCGGTGCCACGCGGCGCGGCTTCCTGTTCGGGCTGGGGCTTCACACTGCCGGGCTGTATTGGCTGACCGACGCGATTCTGGTCCGTGCGGATACGTTCTGGTGGCTGGTGCCGCTGGCCTCTCCCGGCTGTGCGCTGATCCTCGCCCCCATCGCGGCATTGCCGGCCGCTTTGTGCCGCCTGGCTCCCGTCGGCTGGCGGCGCCTGCTGGCATTCGCCGGCCTGTGGACCCTGTTCGACATGGGCCGCGTCTTTATCTTCAGTGGCTTTCCGTGGAATCCGTTGGGGACGACCTGGGAACTGCCGGGTCGGCTGGGCGACGTGATGATCCAGCCGGCGGCCTGGATCGGCGTCGATGGGCTGACCCTGTGTACCGTCCTGCTGGCGCTGCTGCCGCAGGTTGGGCGCTTCGGCGCGCTGGCGGCCCTGGCCGGGCTGGCGGTGTGGGGGCTGGCAGGCTGGGGCCGGCTGGCTCTGACGCCGCTGCCCCCCGGCCGGAACCCGACCGTGGTGCTGGTTCAGGGCAACGTGCCGGAAACCGAGAAGATCGACGGCAGTGACAATGTGGCGATCTTCCGTCGTTATCTGGCGCTGACGCGCTCGGGCATCGCCCGTGCGCTGCTCGAAGCCGGCGACCGGCCGGTGGTGTTCGTCTGGCCCGAGTCGGCGTTTCCGGGCCTGTTGCAGCAGGACGATATCGCGCGGCGTATGATCGCCCGTGCCGGCGAAGGGTCTGCCGCGGGGCTGATCGGTGCCATCCGTTCCGATTTCGAAGGCAGATGGCGCAACAGCGTGATGGCGGTGACCGGTCCCGAGGGGCAGGTGGCCGATATCTACGATAAATCCCATCTGGTGCCGTTCGGCGAATATCAGCCCCGTCTTCTGCCGTTCCATGTCGTCCCCGGCGAGGGCATGGCGGCGGGAGGCGGTGTCCAGACCTGGCATCTGCCCGATGTGGCGCCCGTCGGTCCGCTGATCTGCTACGAGGTGATCTTCTCGGGGCAGGTCGTGGATGCGAAGGATCGGCCGGACTGGCTGGTCAATGTCACCAACGACGCCTGGTACGGCGACAGTGCCGGCCCACGCCAGCATCTGGCGGCGGTGCGCATGCGCGCGGTCGAGGAAGGGCTGCCGGTGGCGCGCGCCGCCAATACCGGCATTTCCGCCGCGTTCGACGCCCATGGCCATGAACTGGCGCGATTGGGCTGGAATCGGCAGGGGTCGCTGGTCGTTTCGCTGAGTGCCCCCTTGCCTGAGACTGTCTTCGGTCGCTGGGGGCGCTGGGTCCCGATCCTGCTGGCAGCGGCAATGCTGCTGCCAGCACTGGGGACGTGGGTGCCCGGGATTGGCAGAAGGCTGGTTGCGCGCCCCTTGTAGCCGAATTTTCCACTATCCCGTGGCGGTATATGACCGCTTCTGATATCAGGTATGCGCCTACCGTATGGCCTGACCGCGTGTCAATGCCGAGCGGATAGTCGGCACCCATCACATTACAGATTGATTGTTGAATTGTCAGTGAGCGGACTGCCAGGATGATGGTAAATGGAAAGTTAATGTTGCATTGTCCCACCCGTCGCACGCTGGACCACGTTGATGCCAAGGGGCAAGAAGATCTATTGACCGATAAGCCGAGCGTTGGTCCAAAGCCTGTGGATATCCATGTTGGCGGTCGTATCCGGCTTCGCCGTACGTTGTTAGGCATGTCGCAGGAGCGCCTTGGCGAGGCGCTGGGCCTTACCTTCCAGCAAGTCCAGAAATACGAGCGCGGAACCAACCGGGTCAGCGCCTCGCGGCTCTACGAGCTTTCGGACGTGCTGGACGTGCCGGTCAGTTTCTTCTTTGACGGGCTGGACCATGGCCGCCGGTCGGCTGGCCATGCGGTCGGGCGGAGCAATGCCGAAGCGCTCGGCTTTGCCCAGGCCCAGGAAGCCTTCGGCGGTTCGTCGGATGGTCCGGTGGCGTCGGCCAGCGAGCTGGCCCTGCTGTCGCGTCGCGAGACGATCGAGCTGGTGCGCGCCTATTACCGGATCGAGGATGCGGCGACCCGCCGGCGGGTGCTGGATCTGATCCGGATGATGATTCCGCCGGAATAAGGGGACTTTACGCGGGGCTCTGCCCCGCACCCCGCCAAAGGCGGCGCCTTTGGAAACCAGTCGTTTGGTGGCGAGGGCGAGAGCCCTCGTCTCATTCGCGGCGCAGTACCTGGTCGTTGACGAAGGATGCCAGCCTGCCGGCGACGAAATCCTGGCGCAGTTGTTTTTCGTCATACTCGTCGCGCACCCAGTCCAGGAAAGGGATGCGGCCTTCGGCCTGCTGCTGGTAGCGCAGGAAGAACGCGTCGAGGATGCCGGTACGCGAGCGGTTGAAATGGCCGAACCGCCATGAAAGCTGGCGCAGGGCCTGTGCGGCGGTACCCCCTTCGAACAGGATGACCAGCCCCGAGGCCAGGCCCGCCCGGTCGGCGCCGGATTTGCAGTGCATGAGCATCGGGAAATCGAGCGTACGATACATCGCGGCGAAGCGCAGGATGCGCTCGCGATGCGGCGCGCCCCGGCTTTCGAAGGCCATGTCCAGATGGGTCAGCCCCAGCCGGGCCGCGGCCGCGCGCGACAGGGCGTCGGACCCGCATTTGCGATGCCCGCGCAGATTGACCAGCGTCCGCAGGTTGTAGCGGCGCATGGCAGCCGCCAGCCGGGCCGGGGTCGGGTGGTTGCAGCGATAGACCTTGCCCGGGATGACGGGGGCGAGATTGGTCCAGGGGATGCGGAAGATGGCGTGATCGACGAACAGGCTGTCGATCCACGCCCGCCTTCTGCCGTCGGGCGCGGCCAGAGATCCTTCGAACACGGCAGGCGGCTTCCTCGGTCGGGGCAAAAAGAAAGGGCGCCGGATGTGTCTCATCCGGCGCCCCCTCAGTCAATCTCTCCCGCCTGGCGGGACGGGATATCGGGATCAGACCTTGCGTTCCAGCTGCAGTTCCTTGATCCGGGCGATCGCCTTTGCCGGGTTCAGGCCCTTGGGGCAGGTCTGGGTGCAGTTCATGATCGTGCGGCAGGCATAGAGCTTCAGCGGATCTTCCAGCGCATCCAGCCGGTCGCCCGTATGCTCGTCACGGCTGTCGGCAATCCAGCGATAGGCCGCCAGCAGGGTGGCCGGGCCCAGATACCGGTCGCCGTTCCACCAGTAGGACGGGCACGAGGTCGTGCAGCAGAAGCACAGGATGCATTCCCACATCCCGTCCAGCTTTTCGCGTTCCTCGATGCTCTGGCGGCGCTCGGAATCCGGCGGCGGCGCGGTGTCGGCCTTCAGCCAGGGCTCGATCGAGCGGAGCTGGGCATAGGCGCCGTTCAGGTCGGGGACCAGGTCCTTGACCACGGGCATGTGCGGCAGCGGGTAGATCGAAACCGCGTCCTTCACGTCCTTGATCGGCTTGAGGCACGCCAGCGTGTTCTCGCCGTCGATGTTCATCGCGCACGAGCCGCAGATGCCCTCGCGGCACGAACGCCGGAAGGTCAGCGTCGTGTCGACGTTGTTCTTGATGTGGATCAGCGCGTCCAGCACCATCGGGCCGATCGCGTCGAGATCGAGCTCATAGGTGTCGACCACCGGGTTGGCGCCATCGTCCGGATTCCAGCGATAGATCCGGAACGGCTTGACGTTCTTGGCACCGGGCGCGGCCGGGAAGGTGCGGCCCTTCCCGATCGTGCTGTTCTTTGGCAGGCTGAATTCGACCATCGTCTCGTTCCTTTTCCGCCGCTTCGCTCAGTAGACGCGCTTCTTGGGGGGGAAGACCTGGACCTCGTCGGTCAGCGTCTTCATATGCACCGGGCGGTAGGTCAGGGTGACGCCGCCCTTGTCGTCCAGATGGGCGACAGTGTGCTTCATCCATTCCTTGTCGTCGCGGTCGGGATAGTCGTCGTGCGCCTGGGCGCCGCGGCTTTCGTGCCGGGCTTCGGCGCCCGCCATCGTGACCGTGGCGTTGGCCAGCAGGTTCTCGAACTCCAGCGCTTCCATCAGGTCGGTGTTCCAGATCAGCGAACGGTCCGAGATTTCCAGATCGGGCACGCCGGTCCAGATGTCCTTGATCTTCTCGACACCTTCCGCGAGGCTCTTGGAGTTGCGGAACACGGCAGCATGTTTCTGCATCGTGCGCTGCAGCGTGTCGCGCATGGCAGACACATGGGTGCCGCCCTTGGCGTTGCGCAGCTTGTCCAGACGGTCCAGTGCGGCCTCGCCGGCCTTGGGCGGCAGCGGCGCGATGGTCTCCAGCGGCTTGATGATCTCGGCGGCGCGCTTGGCGGCGGCGCGGCCGAACACGACCAGATCCAGCAGCGAGTTGGTGCCCAGGCGGTTGGCGCCATGCACCGACACGCACGCGGCCTCGCCCACCGCCATCAGGCCGGGGACGACGGCATCGGGATTGTCGGCGGTGGGGCGGATGACTTCGCCATGATAGTTCGTGGGAATGCCGCCCATGTTGTAATGCACGGTCGGCAGGACGGGCACCGGCTCCTTGGTCACGTCGACACCGGCGAAGATGCGCGCGGTTTCGGAGATGCCGGGCAGGCGCTCATGCAGCAGGTCCGCGCCCAGATGCTCCAGATGCATCATGATGTAGTCCTTGTTCGGACCACAGCCACGGCCTTCGTTGATCTCGATGGTCATGGAGCGCGAGACCACGTCGCGCGACGCCAGATCCTTGGCGGTCGGCGCGTAGCGTTCCATGAAGCGCTCGCCTTCCGAGTTCGTCAGGTATCCGCCTTCGCCGCGGCAGCCTTCGGTCAGCAGGCAGCCGGCCGGATAGATGCCGGTGGGGTGGAACTGGACGAATTCCATGTCCTGCGTCGGCACGCCGGCGCGCATCGCCATGCCGCCGCCGTCGCCGGTGCAGGTATGGGCCGAAGTGCAGGACTGGTACGCACGGCCATAGCCGCCGGTCGCCAGCACCACCGTCTGCGCGCGGAAGCGATGGATCGTGCCGTCTTCCAGGCACCAGGCGACGACGCCACGGCAGGCGCCTTCGTCGTCCATGATCAGGTCGATGGCAAAATATTCGACGAAGAATTCGACGTTATGCTTCAGGCACTGCTGGTACAGCGTGTGCAGGATGGCATGGCCGGTGCGGTCGGCAGCGGCGCAGGCGCGGGGCACCGGGGCCTCGCCGTAATTGCGCATGTGGCCGCCGAACGGGCGCTGGTAGATCTTGCCCTCTTCGGTGCGCGAGAAGGGAACACCCAGATGTTCCAGTTCCTGCACCGCCGGCACGGCCTCGCGGCACATATATTCGATGGCGTCCTGGTCGCCCAGCCAGTCCGACCCCTTGACGGTGTCGTACATGTGCCAGCGCCAATTGTCCTCGGCCATGTTGCCCAGCGACGCGCCGATGCCGCCCTGGGCGGCGACGGTGTGGCTGCGGGTGGGGAAGACCTTGGTGACGCAGGCGGTCTTGAGACCGGCGGCGCCCATGCCCAGCGTCGCGCGCAGGCCCGAGCCACCGGCACCGACGACGACGACGTCGTACGCATGGTCGATGATGCGGTAGGCATTCGATGATGGAAGAGTGATCGCGTTCATTGTTTGGACGTGTCCCGATGCTCGTCCGGCCCGATGGGCGCCTTAGGCGGCTGCTCCGGGGCCGGAACTGTCCTCTGTGTCACTTGCTTCGCGGCCCCCCGGACACCGCCCGGGGGTGCCCGATCAGGCACCCGCCTTGGTCGACGGAGCCAGCGCCAGCTTCAGGACGGCGATCACCGCGAACAGCCCGATCAGAAGGGCCGCGCCCTTCAGCAACAGGCTGGCCGGCAGGTGCGCCTTGCCATGCACATAGTCATCGATGATGACCTGCAGGCCCAGCTGCATGTGGTAGAAGGTCAGGACCATCAGGGCCAGCAGCATCGAGGCATTGGCGGGCTTGCCGCCCCATTCCACGACGTCCTGCTGCTCGGCGCCGGCCAGGCGCAGGACCTGCAGCACGAACCAGCCCGAGAGGGGAACCAGCGCCACGGCGGACATCCGTTCCAGCCACCAATGGTCGACACCGGTCTTGGCCGAGCCGAGGCCACGGGCCCGACCCAGCTGGGAGCGCATGACATCAATGCGCGGCGTATGGGACGCGTTCATGTCAGGATGCCTTCTTCTTCTTTCTGGAACGACAGGCGGCGACGCCGAAGATGCTGGCCAGCAGCACCAGCGTGGCGCCCACCGTCACACCCACGGCCACCGGACCGTCCTCGTTGATCTCCTTCTTTTCGAAGCGGTAGCCGGCATCCCATGCGAGATGCCGCAGCCCCGCGACGAAATGATAGACCAGCGCCAGCGTCCACCCCGCCAGGGCGAGCTTGCCCAGAGGATTGCGGGTGACCTTCTGAACCTTCTTGAAGGATTCTGGCCCTTTCGACGCGGCGTTCAGCCAGCAGACGCCGAGCACGGACCCAGCCGCCGCCGCAACGCCGGCTGCCCGGTTCGCAATCGAAAGAAACATGGAGAGGCGGAAGCGATAGACCTGGAGATGCGGGGACATGGGTCGCCGGGTCAGTGTTCCGTCGCTTCGGTGCCCTATATAGAGCGCATCACGGACATCCTGCATGGTCGTCTCGTCGATTTCCCTGATTATGGCTCCGGTTTGTTCCGTCGCCTTGTGCCTGTTCGGTCCTACGCCGGGGAAAGGGCGCGGTCAACGCAGGGGGGAACACGAGGTCGCGAGACGCCTTGTCGGGGTCCGGTTCGCGGAAACCGGAACGGAGTCGAACCGTTCCGGTTTCGCGGCATTTGGGGTCAGCGGGTGCGCGGGTGAATCAGGTCCAGCGCGATCATGGTCTCGGCGATCTGCACTGCGTTCAGCGCAGCCCCCTTGCGCAGATTGTCCGCGACGCACCAGAAGGCCAGCCCGTTGGGGACGGTGGGGTCGATCCGCAGCCGCGACACGTAAGTCGCGTCCTCGCCAACACATTCGATCGGCGTGACATAGCCGCCATCCTCCGGCTTGTCGTGCAGGATGACCCCCGGCGCGTCGCGCAGGACGGCGCGGGCGCGCTCCAGATCCACCTTCTCCTCGCATTCCACCACCACGGACTCGGAATGACCGATGAAGACCGGCACGCGGACACAGGTAGCGAAAACAGAGATATCAGGGTCGAGGATTTTGCGGGTCTCGACCGCCATCTTCCATTCCTCCTTGGTCGCGCCGTCATCCATGAAGCGGTCGATATGGGGAATGCAGTTGAAGGCGATCTGCTTGGTGAACTGCTCGGGGCTGGCCGGATCGCCGACGAAGCTGCCGCGCGACTGGATGAACAGCTCGTCCATGCCTTCCTTGCCCGCGCCGGCCACCGCCTGGTAGGTCGAGACCACGACGCGGCGGATGGTGAACAGGTCGTGCAGCGGCTTGAGCGCCACCACCATCTGGATGGTCGAGCAGTTCGGGTTGGCGATGATGCCGCGCTTGGCCTTCTTCAGCGCGTCGGGGTTCACCTCGGGCACCACCAGCGGCACGTCGGGTTCCATGCGGAAATGCGACGTGTTGTCGATGACGATGCAGCCCGCCTTGGCCGCGCGCGGCGCATGCACGGCCGAGACCGAGGCGCCGGGCGAGAACAGGGCGATGTCCCAGCCGGTGAAATCGAAGGTCTCGAGGTTCTGGACCTTCAGCACCTTCTTCTCGCCGAACGAGATCTCCTGCCCGACCGAACGGGCCGAAGCCAGGGCGGCAATCTCGGTAATCGGGAACGCGCGTTCGGCCAGCGTTTTGAGCATCTCACGCCCCACGGCTCCCGTGGCGCCTACGACCGCGACGCGGTATCCCATCGAACACAATCCCTGATCTGTGCCCCCGGCCTATCCGGGGGGCCTGTTGGAAACTCCGGAACGGAGACGCTGAGAGGTAGTGCCTGACCGGGCCTGACGCAAGCGAGAGCCGCCGTCAGGCGCGGTTTTTCCCCATTCCGGGCCTCGGGGACGCCCCGGGTCTCACGCTTGTGTGCCCGGATGGCGCCGCCGCGCGTTGTCACGATGACCATGCGGGTGTCAGATGGCGCAGGTCGATCCGGCGCAATGCGTCCGTTGCCGCCGCCGGTCCATGCGGTGGCGGCCTGTCCAGGGGGATGTCCCGTCATGTCGTTCTTTCGCGATATTTCGTCGCCGGCGCGCAGCGCACACGCCATTCCGCCATCGGGCAGCCGGCCGGCGCCGGCCTGCACGCTGGTCATTTTCGGTGCGCGCGGCGACCTGACCAAGCGGCTGCTGATCCCGGCACTGTACAATCTGGCCGGCAGCGAGTTGCTGGATGCCGATTTCCGCGTGCTGGGCGTCGATCGCGTGGCGGGCACCGCCGCCGACTGGCGGGACGGGCTGGCCGCCACGATGCAGGACTTTACGAAGGACCCGGACGGCGAGTTCTATACGCCCACCATCGACCAGGATGCCTGGAACTGGGTTGCCGACCGGCTGGATTATGTGCAGGCCGATTTTGCGGATCTGGAGCAGATGCGGGCGCTGGCGCAGCGGGTGAAGGGCAATGCCGTCTTCTACCTGGCGGTGCCGTCGCGCTTCTTCGGCCCGCTGGTCGAGATGCTGGGGCAGGCGGGGCTGGTCGCCCAGCAGGAGGGGACCTTCCGCCGCGTGGTGATCGAGAAGCCGTTCGGCTCCGACCTGGCGACCGCGCGGGCGCTGAACCGGCAGGTCCTGAGCGTGCTGGACGAGCAGCAGATCTACCGGATCGATCATTTCCTGGGCAAGGAGACGGTTCAGAACATCCTGGCCATGCGGTTCGGCAATCTGATCTTCGAGCCGCTCTGGCGGAACGAATATATCGACCATGTGCAGATCACGGCGGCCGAGACCATCGGCGTGGAGCAGCGCGGGGCCTTCTACGAGCCGACGGGTGCGTTGCGCGACATGGTGCCGAACCATCTGTTCCAGCTCTTCGCCATGGTGGCGATGGAGCCGCCGGCCTCGTTCTCGGCCGAGACGGTGCGCACGGCGAAGGAGCAATTGTTCGAGTCCGTGCGCCCGGTTCGGCCCCAGGACGCGGTGCGCGGCCAGTACCGCGCCGGCACCGTGGAGGGAAAGCCGGTCGTCGCCTATCGCGCGGCGCCCGGTGTCGCCCCCGACAGCGTGACGGAGACCTATGTGGCGCTGAAGCTGTGTGTCGATAACTGGCGCTGGTCGGGCGTGCCCTTCTACCTGCGGACGGGCAAATCGCTGGGCGGGCGGCGGACCGAGGTGGTGGTGCAGTTCAAGAAGCCGCCGGTGGCGATCTTTCGCGGCACGGCCACCGACAGCCTGCCGCCCAACCGCATGATCCTGAACGTGCAGCCGGCCCAGGGCCTGACGATCGAGATGGCCGCCAAACATCCGGGCCCGGCGATGGACCTGGCCGGGGTGCAGGTCAAATTCCGTTATGAAGACGCGTTCGACCTGCAACCCAATGTGGGGTACGAAACGCTGCTGTATGATTGCCTGACCGGCGATGCCACGCTGTTCCAGCGGGCCGACAATATCGACGCGGCCTGGACGGCGGTCGATCCGGTGCTGCAATCCTGGGGGCACGCGGCCGAGGGGCTGGAATTCTACGATGCCGGGGCCACCGGCCCGGCCGGTGCCGACGCGCTGCTGGCCCGCGACGGGCGGGCCTGGTACCCGCTGAACGGCACATAAAGAGACGGGCTCTGCCCGAACCCGACAGGGGTCGCGGCCCCCTGCATCCCAATGCGTTGATATCGAATGGTTTCCAAAGGGCAATGCCCTTTGGCGGGTTTCAGGGCAGAGCCCTGAACGCTTAGTGCGCGGCAGCCTGTTTCGGGTGGTTGTCCGACTGACGGAACAGGGTGTCGGCGGTTTTCTTCTGTGCGTCGCTCAGTCCGTTATAGAGCGTGCGGAACGCCATGTTCAGCGACTGCAGGTCCTGCGCGCGCTGGGTGATCAGGTCGGCATAGGATTGCATGTTGTCGGGCGCGCTCAGGGTCGCCAGCTTGGCGCGGCGCTGCTCGATCGTGTCATGGAAGCGTGCCGCATTGTCGCGCATCACCTGCGCGAAGGCATTCCACGCGCTGTCCTGCGCCGGGGTGATGCCCAGTTGCTGATGCAGCGTTGCGATATGGGCTTCGAGCTGGTCCGGCGAGGGATCGTGCGGCGTGTGGACGGGAACGGCCGAGCCCGGGGCGGCGGTGGCGGTCGGGGCCGTGGTGTCGGGCGCCGCCAGCGCGGGCGTGGTCAGCAGGGCAAGGGCGGCGATGAGGGGTAACCGGCGGACGGTCATGGACGGAGGTCTCCGGGAAATCATGGGGCTGAACGGGCCGGGCGTGTCAGGCGGGCGGGTTCAGTAAGGCGGCGCGCCATAGGACGCCTGCGGATAATAAGCCGGCGGAGGCGGCGGCGGTTCCGGCTGAGGCGGATAATAGGCGGCCGGCGGTGGCGCGGCCTGCGAGGCCAGCGCCCCGCCGATCAGCGCGCCCACCGCCAGGCCGGCGACACCGGCACCGATGGCGGCACCGACGCCGGGGCCACGACGATAGCCCCGGTCATCGCCGCGCCAGCCGGGACCGCCGCCCCGGTTCCAGCCACGGTCCGGCCCGTGACCGTGCCAGCCATGGTCGTGGCGGCCACGATCCCAGTGCTCCGCCAGGGCAGGCGCCGAGGCTGCGATCGGCGTGGCACCGGCCAGCAGGATGCCGGCGATCAGAAGAGGGAGTGTGCGGACCCGCATGACGGGACTCCTATAATCTAAAGTCAGTTCGGCCATGGTGGGCCGAATCCTGTTTCATGTCAGGATGATCGGCGCAGATCATGTCAGAATCAGGGCCGAGGCCCGGCGCGGATCGGGCGGCGCGGATCAGGCGGCGGGCGACAGGCGCTTTGCCAGGGCCGACAGGCGGTGGCGGCGCAGTTCGTTCCGGGCCTTGGCGTCGTTTTCCATATAGTTGAGCTGGATCGTGTAGCGCCGGCCGACATATTGCCGGTGGCCGTGCCAGGTCGTCGGGCCGTTGGGGAAGATCAGCAGCGTGCCGTCGACGGGCGGGATCTCGGCCGCGTAGTCTTCGACATCGTCCGGGCCGCGCAGCAGGCGCAGGCAGCCCTCCTGCCGGGCCCAGGCCTCGCTGGCCGGGTTGAGATACAGCAGCACCGTCACGCGCTTGGCCACGGAATCACAATGGATGCGCCCGTCCTTGGCCCGTGTGCGGCCACGCAGGGTCAGCATGGTCGGCGCGTCGTCCAGGTCCAGGGCGAATTTGCGGGCGATCGCCTGGCGCAGCACGGGCCCTTCCAGCTCCGCGATCAGGCCCTGCGCCAGCGGCGACAGGGTGAGCGCCGAGGGTGGGAACGACCCGCCCGACGACAGGTCGGGCAGCGAGGCCACCAGCGCCGCCAGGTCGTCCGGCCGGATGAAATTCCGGACCACGACATGGGCAAACGGTATGTCGGAAACACGGGCGGCTTCCAGGGCGGCGTAATCGGGACGGATGGGCGTGGTGACGGTCATGGAACCTGCGCGGGATCGGGATGAGGAAGACCACATCCCGATTCCTAGTGCCGGAGCCGGCGGGAAATCAAGGTGGGGCGGAACGGCGCGCCCCGCCGCGCGGGCGTCAGGCCGCGCCGGCAGCCTTTTCGGCCGCGTCCAGCGCCCGGGTGGAATAGACCGCGGCCGCGCCGGCGTTCAGCGCCACGGCGACGCCCAGGGCCTCGGCGATATCCTCTTTCGTCGCGCCGGCCTGCACGGCGGCCTTGGAATGGACGGCGATGCATCCGTCGCAGCGTGTGGTGACGGCGACGGCCAGCGCGATCAGTTCGCGTGTCTTGGCGTCCAGCCGGTTGGTGGTCTTGGGGGCATTGTCCAGCGTCGTAAGCCCTTCGACCGTTCCCGGCGAGAGGGCGGCGAAGGCGGGCACGGCCCGGCCGAGGAAATGGCGGTAGGCGGACCAGTCGATCATCGCGAAACATCCTTGATGTGTGGTCATGGACCGCGATGGAGTTCACCAGATGGAGAGCAGGCCTGTCACGACACGGTTTGGCGAGTGGATGCTCTTGCTGAGAGGCGTTGCCGGCGCTATCGGCGATAGATCATGGAATCCGCGCTGACAGCCTTCGCATCCGATCTGAATCTGCCCTCTGGCTCGGGGCCCCTGGCTGCGTACGAGGCACGGGTCGCCGCCGGACTGCTGTCCCGCGACCCCGAGCAGGCCAAGGCGGCTGCCCGGCTGGACCGGCTGTGGCGCGAACTGCCCGGTTATCACCCCGTGGTGCGGCGCCCGCCGCCGAAGGGGCTGCTGGGCGGACTGAAGGCCCGGCTGGGCCTGAATGGCGGCGCGGCGGAGGCGCCGCGTCCGCGCGGGGTCTACATGGTCGGGCAGGTCGGGCGCGGCAAGACCATGCTGATGGACCTGTTCTTCGAACTGGCGCCGGTCGAACACAAGATGCGGGTGCATTTCCACCGCTTCATGCAGGATGTTCACAAGCGGCTGCACGACATGAAGCGTCGGAACCCGGAGCTGACCGATCCGATTCCGCCGCTGGCCCGCGCCATCGCGCAGGAAGCCTGGCTGCTCTGTTTCGATGAATTCCAGGTGAACGATATCGCCGACGCGATGGTGCTGGGGCGGCTGTTCGAATATCTGTTTGCCGACGGCGTGGTCGTGGTCGCGACCTCGAACACCGAACCGCAGGATCTGTTCCAGAACCGGCCGGGGGCAGATGCCTTCCGGCCTTTCATCGCGATCATCCAGCGCGAGGTCGATACGGTGGTCCTGGACTCGCCGCGCGATTATCGTCGCGGCGGCATGCGCGGCATGACGACCTGGATCGTGCCGCCCGGCCCGGATGCGACGCAGGAGCTGGATTCGCTCTTCATGCGCCTGGCCGATGGCGCGCCGATCCGACCCGTGACGCTGGAGGTGATGGGCCGCAAGCTCGCGGTAACGGTCGCGGCCGGCCCGGTGGCGCGCTTTATCTTCCCCGACCTGTGCGGGCGGGCGCTGGGCGCGGGCGACTACCTGGCCCTGGCCACGCGCTTCCCGGCTCTGGTGCTTGACGATATTCCCCGTCTGGGACCCGATAATTTCGATGTTGCCCGCCGTTTCATCGTTCTGGTCGATACGCTGTACGAACAGAAGGTGAAGCTGTTCGCCTCGGCCGAGGACCAGCCGGATGCGATCTACCAGAAGGGCGAGGGCGCGCAGGCTTTCGAGCGGACGGCCTCGCGGCTCGAGGAGATGCAGAGTGCCGCCTATCTGGACCTGCCGCATCTGTCCTGATCATGCCCGGCAGGCCCAGCCAAAATCCATGCAGGGTCTGCCTTTCTTTTCAGCATTTCCAACGCGGCGGCGCCTGGCCCGGCCGGTGCGTTCCGGGGGCGTGCGCGCCGGGTGCGCAGGCGGCGGCCGGGGCGGTTTGGGCTCGGGGGCGGGCGTTCCCTGCTGTCACGGTATCGTGACGCATATGGCGGTGGTGTGAGCGGCGCGGCGGTAGGCAAGTGGTTCGCTCTTTGCTTGGGTATGGACGGCCCTTCGGGTCATCTGCCGGTTCCGTCGCTGTTCGGTGTGCCGTGCGCCTGATGCCGGTTTCGTGACACCGTTGCGTGAGCAGGTGGAAACGGAAAGGTGAGTATGCGTGCGAAGCAATCCTGCCCGTGGCGAAAGATGGCGGCGGATGGCCAAAGGTGGCGCTAGGGTTGGGACGATAAAGGGTGAGGATCGTCTTTTCGCCGTGATCGGCGCAGATGATCCGGGTCCGGATAATGACGTGGCCGATCAGGCCATGAATGAGGAGATGTCTTCAAGATGGCGGGCGTAGATATCCTGTCGACCGCGTTCAGCGGAGCCAACACGGCCTATCTGGCCGACCTGTATGCTCGCTGGGCGTCGGACCCCGGCAGCGTCGATCCTTCTTTCGCATCGCTGTTCTCGGCGATGGACGAGGAAGGCGCTGCGATTTTGCATGACGCGGAAGGTGCCTCGTGGGCGCCGCGCCCGTCCAGCATCGATGGCGGCGACGTTGTGGCGGCCCCGGCGAAGGCCGCGCCCGTTTCGACGGCCAGCCTGAATGCGGCGGCCGACGACAGCCTGCGCGCGACGCAGCTGATCCGCGCCTATCGCGTGCGCGGCCACCTGGAAGCACGGCTGGACCCGCTGGGCCTGCAGGTGCCCAAGCCCCATGCCGATCTGGACCCCGCGACCTACGGGTTCGGCCCGCAGGATTTCGACCGTCCGATCTATCTGGGCAAGATCGTCGCCAACCTGATCGGCCCGCAGACGCAGTCGGCGACGATCAACCAGGTGCTGGACGCGCTGCGTGCCGTCTATTGCGGGCCGATCGGCTCGGAATACATGCATGTCCAGGACCCCGAGCAGCGCAACTGGCTGCAGCAGCGGCTGGAAGGCGACAACTGGCGCGCCGGGGCCTCGGCCGAGCAGAAGAAGGTCATCCTGGAGCACCTGACGGAGGCCGAGGGCTTCGAGGCGTTCTGCCAGAAGCGCTATGTCGGCACCAAGCGTTTCGGACTGGAGGGCGAGGACGTCACCATTCCGGCGCTGCATGCGCTGATCGACCAGGTGGCCAAGGACGGTGTGCGCACGGTTGCGATCGGCATGCCGCATCGCGGCCGCCTGAACACGCTGGTCAATGTGGTGCGCAAGCCCTACACGGCCATCTTCAGCGAATTCGCCGGCGCCTCTTTCAAACCGGACGACGTGCAGGGCTCGGGCGACGTCAAATACCATCTCGGCACTTCGACCGACGTGGATATCGACGGCAGTTCCGTCCACATCTCGCTGCAACCCAACCCGTCGCATCTGGAAGCCGTCGATCCGGTGGTGATCGGCAAGGTGCGCGCCGCCCAGGACGATGACGACCCGCACACGCGCAGCCGCCACATGGCGGTGCTGATGCACGGCGATGCCGCCTTCGCCGGCCAGGGCCTGGTCTACGAGACCATGGCGATGTCGCAGCTGATCGGCTATCGCACCGGCGGCACGGTCCATATCGTGGTGAACAACCAGATCGGCTTCACCACCGTATCGGCGCATGCGTTCTCCGGCCTCTATTGCACCGACGTCGCCAAGGCGGTGCAGGCGCCGATCCTGCACGTCAATGGCGACGAGCCCGAGGCCGTGATCTATTGCGCGCGTCTGGCGGCCGATTTCCGCCAGAAATTCGCTACCGACATCGTGCTGGACATCGTCGGCTATCGCCGCCACGGCCATAACGAATCCGACGAGCCGTCCTTCACCCAGCCGACGATGTACAAGGCCATCGCCGCCCGCCCGACGATCCGCACGCTGTATGCCGACCGTCTGGTGCGCGAAGGCGTGGTGACCGAGGCCGAGGCCACCGGGCAGTGGGATGCGTTCCAGAACCGTCTGGAAGAGGCCTATCAGGCCGCGCAGACCTACAAGCCCAACAAGGCCGACTGGCTGGAAGGGGCCTGGACCGGCCTGAAGCCGCCGCCGGTCGGCGCGGTGGACCCCGAACCCGCGACCGGTATCCCGGTCGAGACGCTGCGCAAGATCGGTGCCGCGATCAGCACCGCGCCGGCCGATTTCAACGTCAACTCGAAGATCGTGCGCCAGCTCAAGGCCAAGGCCACGATGTTCCAGACCGGCGAAGGCATCGACTGGGCCACGGGCGAGGCCCTGGGCTTCGGTTCGCTGCTGCTGGAGAAGCATCGCGTCCGCCTGTCGGGCGAAGACTGCCAGCGCGGCACGTTCAGCCAGCGCCACGCGGTGCTGACCGACCAGGTCAACCAGAACACCTATGCGCCGCTGAACAATATCGACCCCGCGCAGGGCGTGTTCGAGGTCTTTAATTCGCTGCTGTCCGAATTCGGCGTGCTGGGCTTCGAATATGGCTACTCGCTGGCCGATCCGAACGCGCTGGTGCTGTGGGAAGGCCAGTTCGGCGATTTCGCCAACGGTGCGCAGGTCATCATCGACCAGTTCATCGCCTCGGGCGAGACCAAGTGGCTGCGCATGTCGGGTCTGGTGCTGCTGCTGCCGCATGGCTACGAAGGCCAGGGTCCGGAACATTCCTCGGCCCGTCTGGAGCGTTACCTCCAGCTCTGCGCCGAGAACAACATGCGGGTGTGCAACATCACCACGCCGGCGAACTATTTCCACGCCCTGCGCCGCCAGCTCAAGCTGGGCTATCGCAAGCCGCTGGTCATCATGACGCCGAAATCGCTGCTGCGTCATCGTCTCGCGGTGTCCAACCTCGAGGAGTTCGCGTCGGGCACCACCTTCCGTCCGGTGATCGGCGAGATCGATCCGATCGCGTCGGCCGACAAGGTGGAGCGGGTCGTGATCTGCTCGGGCAAGGTCTATTACGACCTGCTGGCCGAACGGCGCGAGCGCGCGCTGGACAAGGTCGCGATCCTGCGGCTGGAACAGTTCTATCCCTTCCCGGAAAAGCTGCTGGCCGAACAGCTGGCGCTGTATCCCAAGGCCCAGGTGATCTGGTGCCAGGAAGAGCCGGAGAACATGGGGGGATGGACCTTCGTCGACCGCCTGATCGAGGGCGTGATGACCAAGGCAGGCCGCAAGGGCGGGCGTCCGACCTATGTCGGCCGCGTCGCGGCCGCCAGCCCGGCCACGGGTCTGGCCCGAATCCATGCCAGCGAACAGGCGGCCCTGGTCGCCAGCGCGCTGGGCGTGGCCTGAGGTTGCGTCCCGGCCGGCGGGCCGGGACGTCGAAGGTCGGCCGGCGCGGTATTCCCGCGCCGGCTTCAGTCTGGTTATGTTGAGAATGCACAAGCCGGCAGACGACGGGTGGGGGGCGCGGACGATCGTGCCCCGGTCCAGCACGCGGATCTGACCGGCAGAGGGAATGGAAAGAAAGATGTCTGCCGAGATCAAGGTTCCGACGCTGGGCGAGAGCGTGACGACCGCCACCATTGCCAAGTGGCTGAAGAATCCGGGTGACAGCGTCGCCGCCGACGAGCCGGTGGTGGAGCTGGAGACCGACAAGGTCAGCGTCGAGGTCGCGGCGCCGGAAGCCGGCGTGCTGGGTCCGCAGCTGGTCGCCGAAGGCGCCGAGGTCGAGGTCGGGGCCATCCTGGCGTCGGTCGAGGCCGGCAGCGGCGCCCCCAAGGCGGCGGCGCCCGCCAAGGCCCCCGCCGGCGTCCAGGCCCAGCCGGTCGCGGCCGGCCCGGTCGCGCGTCCCGCCACCCCGCCTTCCGATGTCGCGGCCCAGGGTGCGGCCCATGCCCCGATGCCGTCGGCGCAGAAGATCATGGCCGAGAAGGGCATCTCGACCGCCGAGATCGGCACCGGCACGGGCAAGGACGGACGGGTGACGAAGGGTGACGTGCTGTCGTTCCTGGCGCAGCCGCCGGTGGCCAAGGCCGTCGCCGCCCCCGCCACGCCGCGCACCGACGACCCGCGCGAGGAACGGGTGAAGATGACCCGCCTGCGCCGGACCATCGCCCGCCGCCTGAAGGACGCCCAGAACACCGCCGCCCTGCTGACCACCTTCAACGAGGTGGACATGACGGCGGCGAAGGAACTGCGTGCCGAATATCGTGACGTCTTCGAGAAGAAGCATGGCGGCACCAAGCTGGGCTTCATGTCGATCTTCGCGAAGGCGGTGATGGCGGCGCTGAAGGAATTCCCGGCGGTCAACGCCGAAATCGACGGCGACGACATCATCTATCGCGAGTTCGTCAATCTCGGCATCGCGGTCGGCGGCCCCAACGGGCTGGTCGTGCCGGTGATCCGCGATGCGGAGAAGCTCGGCTTCGCCGGGATCGAGAGCGCGATCGCCGGTTTCGGCAAGCGCGCGCGTGACGGGTCGCTGAAGCTGGACGAACTGTCGGGCGGCACGTTCTCGATCACCAATGGCGGCATCTACGGTTCGCTGATGTCGACGCCGATCATCAACGCGCCGCAGTCGGCCATCCTGGGCATGCATGCCATCCAGGATCGGCCGATCGCCCTGAACGGCCAGGTCGTGATCCGGCCGATGATGTATATCGCCCTGACCTACGATCACCGCATCGTCGACGGCAAGGAAGCCGTCAGCTTCCTGGTGCGCGTGAAGCAGAACGTGGAAGACCCGCGCCGTCTGCTGCTCGAGGTCTGATGCGCCGGGGCGGACCGGGTTCTCGGCCCGGTCCGCCGATTCATTCCGACGCAGCGAACGCAGGACAAGAATATGACCATTGAAATCAAGGTGCCGACTCTCGGCGAGAGCGTGACGACGGCCACGATCGGCAAGTGGCTGAAGCAGCCGGGTGACAGCGTCGCCGCCGACGAACCGGTGGTGGAACTGGAGACGGACAAGGTCAGCGTCGAGGTCGCCGCCCCCGCGGCCGGCCGTCTGGGTGCGCACGCCGTGGCCGAGGGCGACGAAGTCGCGGTCGGCGCCGTGCTGACGACCGTCGAGGAAGGCGCGGGCGCCGCGCCGACGAAGCCTGCCGCCGCCAAGCCCGCTCCGGCGGCGAAGCCTGCCGAAGCCAAGGCAGCACCTGCTCCGGCCCCCGCCGCCCCGGCGGTCGCCCCCCCGGCCGAGACCGATTACGACGTCATCGTCATCGGCGCCGGCCCCGGCGGTTATGTCTGCGCCATCCGTGCGGCCCAGCTCGGCTTCAAGGTCGCCTGCGTCGAGAAGCGCGCGACCCTGGGCGGCACCTGCCTGAATGTCGGCTGCATTCCCTCCAAGGCGCTGCTGCAATCGTCCGAAAACTTCCATGCCGCCGGCCATGATTACGCGGGCCATGGCATCCTGATCGACAGCGTCAAGCTGGATCTGAAGCGGATGATGGCGCGCAAGGCCGAAGTGGTCGATGCCAACGTCAAGGGCGTCGAGTTCCTGTTCAAGAAGAACAAGGTCACCTGGCTGAAGGGCTTCGGCAAGCTGGAAGGCACCGGCCGCATCACGGTCGACGGCAAGCCGGTAACGGCGAAGCATATCGTGATTGCCAGCGGCAGCGACAGCGCCGGCCTGCCGGGTGTCGAAGTCGACGAGAAGGTCATCGTTACCTCGACCGGCGCGCTGGAACTGTCGGCCGTGCCGAAAAAGCTGGTCGTCATCGGCGGCGGCGTGATCGGGCTGGAACTGGGCAGCGTGTGGCACCGTCTGGGCGCCGAGGTCACGGTGGTCGAATATCTCGACCGTCTGGTGCCGGGCACGGATGGCGAGATCGCCAAGCAGTTCCAGCGTATCCTGACCAGGCAGGGTCTGCAGTTCAAGCTGGGCCACAAGGTCACCAAGGCCGAGAAGACCGGCAAGGGCGTGACGCTGTCCGTCGAGCCGGCCGCCGGTGGTACCGCCGAGATGCTGGAAGCCGACATCGTCCTGCTGTCGATCGGCCGCACCGCCGCCAGCAAGGGCATGGGCCTGGAAGAGGCCGGCGTGGCGCTGGACAAGCGCGGCCGTGTCGTGACCGATGCCCATTATGCGACCAGCGTGCCGGGCGTCTACGCGATCGGCGATGTCATCGCCGGCCCGATGCTGGCGCACAAGGCCGAGGATGAAGGTGTTGCCATCGCCGAGATCCTGGCCGGCCAGGCGGGTCATGTGAATTACGATGCCATCCCCGGCGTCGTCTACACCTGGCCCGAGGTCGCGACCGTCGGCCGCACCGAGGAAGAGCTGAAGGATTCCGGCGTTACCTACAAGACCGGCAAGTTCCCCTTCACCGCCAACGGCCGCGCCCGCGCCATGGGCATGACCGACGGCTTCGTGAAGGTGCTGGCGGATGCCACGACCGACAAGGTGCTGGGCGTGCACATCATCGGCCCCGGCGCCGGCGAAATGATCGCCGAAGCCACGCTGGCGATGGAATTCGGCGCTTCGTCGGAAGATATCGCCCGCACCTGCCACGCGCATCCGACGCTGAGCGAAGCGGTCAAGGAAGCGGCGCTGGATGTGGAAAAGCGCGCGATCCATATCTGATCGCATGCTGGATGACTGTCTATCGCGCCCGGCCATTTCGGTGGCCGGGCGTTTTTGTTGGGCGCAGTCTTCCGAGTGTGGTGGGCAGGGGTCGGGCTCTGCCCGAACCCGGCAGGGGTCGCGGACCCCTGCACCCCGATTCGTTTGGAGGCTGTTTTAAAAGCCCCGATGGTGAGTGGAAGCGTGGCGCCAGCCGCGCGTCTGGCGGTGGTTTTCGAGCATCGGAGCGGAGCGGCCTTATGGGCCGAGAGCACCGAAGCGCAGGAAACCGCCGTCAGGCCGCCGCCAACGGGGCTTTTAAAACAGCCTCTTAGGCCTTGCGCAGGAACTCGGCCTTCAGCATATAGCCGCCGGCCTCGACCGCATGGTCGCCGCCCCGCAGGCGGATATTCTTGATCTTGGTGCCGACCTTCAGCGTCGTCGAGGAGCCCTTCACCTTCAGGTCCTTGATCACGACCACCGTGTCGCCATCGGCAAGCGTCACGCCATTGGCGTCCCGCACCGTTTCTTCGGCGGGGCCGGCTTCGGCGATGTCGGCCGGCCATTCATAGCCGCAGGTGTCGCAGACATGGTTCGCCCCCTCGACATGCGTCTCTTCCAGAGTGCATTGCGGGCAGGCAGGTGCGGTGGTGCTCATGAACGGGGCTTAGCCCCACCGGGCCCGGCATACAATGCCCGTCTCGGCGAACGGCGCAGGTGGGGGACGCCGGCTCACGGCATTCCTCCCACCGCAATGGGCCTTACTCGGCGGTCCGGGCAGCGGCACTGGCCGCGCGGACGGCGGCGAACTCGGACCCCGCCTTCCATTGTGGCCATGCGTGCGAGAAGGCCACGTCATGCCCGATCCGATAGACGAGCGCCGCATCCTCTGCCGCACCCCGCAAGTTCCAGTCCCGGCTCCAGGCATCGCACGCCTGATGATAGCACTGCATATAGGCCTTCAACCACGCTTCGCCGGCCGGGACGCCGCCCGACAGCAGGTCGTAAGGGCCGGTCATGTCCATCACGGCGACGACCGGCACGCCCGCGCGTGCGAAGGGCAGATGATCGGCGCGATAGAAGGCGCCGCGCTCGGGACTGGCCTCGGGCTGCACGATGCGGCCTTGCGCATGGGCTGCGGGCACGAGGTCGTCCTGCAATGTATTCTGCCCCGCACCGATCAGGAAGGCGTTGCGCGCCGGTCCGGCCATCTGCAGCACATCGATGGTGAAATTGGCTGCCGTTTTCGCAAGCGGCGCCAGCGGATGTTCGACATACCAGCTTGAGCCGAGCAGGCCGCGTTCCTCGGCGGTCCAGGCCGCGAACATGACCGTTCGGGCCGGTTTCGAACCAGCCTTGAAGGCACGGGCAATTTCCAGAACCGCGGCGACGCCCGATCCGTCGTCGATGGCGCCGCGCCGGATAACGGGCTGACCCTGCGTGTTCGTGCCGACACCGAACGCGTCCCAGTGCGCGCCATACATGACCGTCTCGTCAGAATATTTCGCGCCGGTCAACTTGCCGATGACATTGTGGCTCTGAAGATGCGCCATCTCGACCGGTACATCGGCCGTCAGGGTCGCACCCGGAAGCGTCACCGGTCGAAACGCCGGGTCGCGCGCCTTCACGCGCAGCGCCGCGAGGTCGAGCCCCGCGCGGGCGAACAGGCGTGTGGCGGCGTCGCCTTCCAGCCAGCCCTGGAGCGGCACCGGCTTGCTGGCATCCCCCTCGCGCACGATGTCGAACGCCTCGCCACCCGGCGCGATCACGGTCGTCCATGGATAGGAGGCGCCTGGCGTGTCATGCACGATCAGGGCCGCGATGGCGCCACGTCGCGCCGCCTCTTCATATTTGTAGGTCCAGCGCCCGTAATAGGTCATGGTCGGGCCGCCGAAACGTCCGGCGACGGGTTCTCCCGGCTTCGCATCGAAATCCGGATCATTGATCAGAAAAACAGCGACTTTGCCTTTGAGATCGACGCCTTTGTAATCGTCCCACTGGCGTTCGGGCGCATGCACGCCATATCCCACGAACACCAGCGGGGCCCCGTTCACCTTGATCTGCTCGACGGGCGACAGGGTGGAGAGATAGATGTCCTTTTTCAGTTCCAGCGGCAGTGCTGTTCCACCGACCGTCACGTCGAGCCGTGACGGCGTTCCGATCCTGGTGCGCAACAACGGCACGGTCTGGGTCCAGCCGCCATTCTCGCCCCCGGGCTCCAGCCCGATCTTCTGATATTGTGCGATCAGCCAATCCACCGTCCTGGCCTCGCCCGTGGTTGCGGGGGCGCGGCCCTCGAACTGATCGGAGGCGAGGGTGCGGATCGCCGCCGACATGCGCGCGGGATCGATCGGCGCCCATGGGGACGCCGCGTGCGCAGGCGCCAATGTTGCGAGAATGACTGCGGGAAGGAGCGCCGCAAGCGGTCGACGAGGGATCATGGAATATCTCCGGTCGGAATTATGCTGCCGCGAGACAGCCTGTCGATAACCGGCACTGTGGTCCCGTTTTACGGTAGCGACAAGCCAGGCGCTGTTCGTATCTTTGTAATCTTGCCTGTTCTGACAGGTCGCGTCGCCGACAATGCCTGCAAGGATATGTCTTCGTTTATCCATGGAGCGGATGATATGGGTGCCGAGAGATTCTATGCTCTGGGCAGATTTCTGATTGGCGGGATTATTCTTCGAGATTTCGCGAACGGTTTCTCGTGGGGGATCGTAAGGAATTTTCACGTTCGCTGCTGGATGCGAACGCTTCCGTCAATTTCTTTCTTTTTTCGTTATCGCCGGTTGCCTGCCGGCTGGGGCCGCGCGGCAGAGCCCTGGAGGAAACTGCCGCGCGACGATGGGTCTCAGCCTGCGTCTGACGGTGCGTCCTTTGTGGAGGCAGCGCGCAGGGCGCGGTCGCCGATGTCGCGCCGCCACACCGCGTCGTCCCAGTGGATGGCCGGGATGGCGTGATAGGCGCGGGACCGGGCCTCGCCCAATGTCGTGCCGGTGGCGCATACGGTCAGGACGCGGCCGCCGGCTGCGACGATCCGGCCCTGGTCGTCGCGCCTGGTGCCGGCGTGGAAGACGTGGACGCCGGGCTGGGCTTCGGCCTGGTCCAGTCCGGTGATCACGCCGCCGGCAGCGGGTTTGCCGGGGTAGCCGCGCGCGGCCAGCACGATGCTGATGGAGTGGTCGTCGGAGAAGCGGATGTCCGCCGCGTCCAGCGTGCCGGCGGCGACGGAGGCCAGGGCGGGCAGCAGGTCGGATTGCAGGCGGATCAGCAGGGCCTGGGCCTCGGGGTCGCCGAAGCGGACGTTATATTCGATCAGCTTCGGGCCCTCGTTCGTCAGCATCAGGCCGGCGAAGATGATTCCGCGGAAGGGCGTGCCGCGACGGACCATTTCGGCCAGCATCGGGCGGACCAGCAGGTCGAGCGCTGCTTCCTGCCGTGCGCGGTCGAAGCCGGTGGGGGGCGAGACCGCGCCCATGCCGCCGGTATTGGGGCCGGTATCGCCTTCGCCGATGCGCTTGTGGTCCTGCGCCGCGCCGATCAGCACGGCGGTTTCGTCGGCGCAGAAGGCGAACAGCGACACTTCGTCGCCGATCAGGCATTCCTCGATCACCACCGACTGTCCGGCGGCGCCCAGGGTGGCGTCGTCCATCATGGACCGGATCGCGTCCTCGGCCTCGGCGACGGTCATGGCCACCACCACGCCCTTGCCGGCGGCCAGGCCGTCGGCCTTGATCACGATCGGCGCGCCACGGCGGCGGACGAAATCCAGCGCCGGGGCGGCGGCATCGAACCGTTCCCACCGGGCGGTGGGGATGGATGCGGCGTCACAGACTTCCTTGGTGAAGCTCTTGCTGCCTTCCAGTTCGGCGGCGGCGCGGCTGGGACCGGCGCAGGGGATGCCGGCCTCGATGCAGGCATCGGCCAGGCCCGCGACCAGCGGGGCCTCGGGGCCCGGCACCACCAGGTCGATCCGCTCGGCCCTGGCGAAGGCCACCAGGGCGGGCACGTCGTCGACGGCAATGGCGACATTGGTGCCCAGCGCGGCCGTGCCCGGATTGCCCGGTGCAATGAACAGGGCCTCAAGCGCGGGCGAGCGCGCGATCGCCGCCGCCATCGCATGTTCCCGTCCACCAGATCCGACCAGAAGCACCCGCATCAATTCGTTTCCCTGTTCCTCGCACGCCCCGGGCCTTCCGGGGAGGCCGTCTCTATCATACCCTGTGCCGATGGACGAAACTCTTCGCACTTCCGGCGGCGCCGGACCGGGCCCCATGGCGGGTAATGTGCCCGAATATTCGGTCTCCGAGATTTCGGGGGCGATCCGCCGCACGCTGGAGGGCAATTTCGGCCGCGTGCGTGTGCGCGGCGAGATCACGGAATTCAAACGCTACCCGTCCGGGCATCTTTATTTCTCGCTGAAGGACGAAGGCGGGAAGATCTCGGGTGTGGTCTGGCGCGGGTCGGTGTCGCGGCTGGGGCTGGTGCCGGAAAACGGGCTGGAGATCATCGCGACGGGCAAGGTGTCGTCGTACGGCGAGCGCTCGTCCTATCAGTTGATCGTCGAGCGGATGGAATATGCCGGCGAGGGCGCGCTGCTTGCGCGCATCGAGCGGCTGCGCCTGAAACTGGCGGAAGAGGGGCTGTTCGACGCCGCGCGCAAGCGGGCGCTGCCGTTCCTGCCCGGTGTGATCGGCATCGTCACCTCGGCGCAGGGGGCGGTGCTGCATGATATCCGCACCACCGTCGCTCGGCGTTTTCCCCGCCGGCTGCTGGTCTGGCCGGTTGCCGTGCAGGGCGAGGGTGCCGCGGCGCAGATCGCCGCCGCCATCGCGGGCTTCGATGCGATCGACGGGCGGGGGCCGGTGCCGCGCCCCGATGTGCTGATCGTCGCGCGCGGCGGCGGGTCGCTGGAAGATCTGATGGCCTTCAACGACGAAGCCGTGCTGCGGGCGGTGGATGCCTGCCGCATTCCGCTGATTTCGGCCGTGGGGCATGAGACCGACACCACGCTGATCGATTTCGTCTCCGACCGGCGCGCGCCCACCCCCACGGCGGCGGCCGAGATGGCGGTGCCGGCACGGACCGAACTGGTGGCCGACCTGGCACATCGCGCCGCGCGCCTGACAAGCGGGCTGGCCCGCCTGACGCAGACGGCGCGGCTGCGGCTGGACCGGACGGCGGCGCGGATGCCCGATCTGCCGTCGCTGCTGGGCACGGCACGGATGCGGGTGGACGATCGGGGTGCGCGGCTGGACCGCGCGCTGCCGGGGTTGATCGAACGGCGGCGCGCCGCCCTGCTGGCGACCGGGCGCATGATGCCCTCGCCCCTGCTGCTGACCGGCCCGGGCCGCGCCCGGCTGGACCTCGTGGCCAGCCATCTGCTGTCGGGCCTGCGGCAGGCGCTGCGCGACCGTCGGGCGCGCACCGACCGGGCCCGCCTGTCGGCCGCCCCGCTGGCGGCGATGGTGCGCGAGCGGCGGGCCCACCTGAACGGGCTGGGGGGGCGGCTGGAATCGCTCTCGCCCATGGCGGTGCTGGAACGCGGCTATGTGCTGGTGCGCGATCCGTCGGGCATGGCGGTGACCCGTGCGGCCGACGTGCGGCCGGGCGGGCGGCTGGAACTGACCTTCGCCGACGGCGTGGCGGAGGTCCGCGCCCTGCGGCCCGACGCATCGCAGGGGCAGCTCGATCTTTGACCGTACCAACGATAGGGCAGATGATGGCGATAAGGCGGATGATGGATGGGACGGGAATGGCTTGCCCGATGGTCGGCCGGAGCGCACAGGACAGAGCCATGAACGAACGTCCCCGGTCTTCTTTCGCACGGGTCACCGGCCTGTCGGCGCTGTGCGTCATGGCGCTGCTGGCCGGCTGCGCCAAGCCCCCCGCGCCCGTGGCCCCCAAGCCGGCGCGGCGCCCGCCCCTGCAGTTCGCGCCCGGAACGGCGGCGGAAGCGCCGCCGCCCGCCAACGAGGCGCAATTGGTGAACGACCCTTCCGCCCCGCTCGACACGCCGCTCTGCGGCGCCGCCGCGCATATGACGCAGGGCATGGCGGCCCGGTTGAATCCGGCCCCCCTGGTATCGGGCAATGCCTGCACGGCCAATGCCTGCTTCGACCCGCTGACGGGCACCTATATCGGCGCGGATGGCGAACGGCATATCTGCCGCTAACGGACTATGATCCGCAATCCGGCATAAGCGTTATCCGGAAACGGTCCCGCTGTCGGGGCAGGTTATGATTGACAGCCGGAGCCGTGGGGCAACATCGTCGAGGGGATGAGCGGCCTCACTCCTCCGGATGGCGCCAATGACGGTTCGGCGACCGTTCATGTCTTTCCCCTGCGGCGCATGTTGCCCGTGGCCGATGCTGCCGTCTATCTGGGCATTCCATCGCGGCGGCTGCGTATGCTCGGTCTGCTGCATGCGGGGCCGCGCCCGGCGGCGCGGAACGGGCGGACGCTGATGTATCGGGTCGAGGATCTGGATCGTTATGTGACCCTGCTCTACGGACGGGCGCGGATTTCGGCGGCCGAAGAGGCGCGGCAGCGGCAGGAATGGCGGGCGCGGATCGCGGCGCCGGCAGTGTGCGACGCACGGGGGCGGCCGGTACGGCCGGTCGACCCGTGCATGCAGGTCCTGACACTGGATGCGCTGGTGTCGGCGGGTGGCCCGCTGGGGCTGAAACTGCTGTTCGCCTCGGGGCTGGGGCTGATCTTCCTCTCCCATACGCCCGTGATGTGGCGATTGTACGGGATGCTGTGATCAGGGGTGTGACGCCGGGAACATTTGCATCACGCACCGACGTCACACAGTCAGTCTGGTCTGGAATTACAGCGGAATTATGGCGCCCCGCCCCTCAGCAGGCGCCGGCGCAGGGGGGCTCCGGCGGCGGCAGGGTGCTGCCGGTCAGGCCGGGCGGCCGCATTGAGGGCTCGGGCGCGCGGGCGCCGGGCGGCGGCGAGGGTACGATCTGCGGCACGTTCGGGGGCAGGGACTGCACATCCAGCGGCTGGGCCGGGGGAATGGGCTGGCCCTGATAATAGAGCGGCCCATGATAGCTCTGCGGCAACTGGGCTGCGTTCAGCCGGTCGACCAGCGAATCGCCGGTTCCATCGGGATAGGCGGAATGCGGCGCCGGCGCGGCGGGTCCTCGTGCGGCAGGTCCAGGTGCGGCATGCGCCAAGGGCAGCACCGGCGGCAGGCACAGGGCGGCGAGGGTGAGGCATCCGGCAAGGTGCCGGTGGCAACGCGGTCTCATGGCGAAGGGCCTTTCGGAGAGGGGCGTGGAAGGGCGAGTATAGGCCCGATCGTCGCGCGCGCATGCATGTGTTTGAACGGCCGAGGACTGGTCATGCTCCCGGTGATCGGCTAGGCAGGGCAGCATTGCTCTTTTTGCCGTCTCCGGCCCTCGCGCCGTCGCGTTTGCTCCCTGCCTTACGGATTGCGATCATGACCGATATTTCCCGGACCTCGTGCCGCCGGCTTCTGGCCGGATTCTTCGTTGTGACCGGGATGGGTGCCGTCCTGACCCCTGCCGTCGCGGCCCCCGCGCCGGCTGCAGCACCCGCCGCCGCCGACCAGCAGCCCCTGCTGCCGGCGCCGCCAGTGCCCGATTTCGGGCCGCTGCCGCCCGCCGCCAAGCCGCCCGCCCCGATCGTCGGCGTATTCGACACCGATGCGATCATGCGGCAATCCGTCGCGATCCAGGAGGTCGAGAAGGAAATGGGCACGCGGCGCGACGCCCTGATCCGCGACGTGCGGGCCGAGGAGGAGCAGATCCAGGCCCTGCGCCAGCAGATGATGAACGCGGCCCGGCCCGAGGCCGAAGCCCAGCAGCGCAGCCTGCAGCAGCGCGTGGCGGCCGATCAGCGCAAGTTCGGCAACCGCAACCGGATTCTGGAGGAAGATATCCAGATCGCGCTGAACCAGGTCCAGCGCGAAATCGGCCAGGTGGTGAACAGTGTGGCGAAGGCGCGCGGACTGACGCTGGTGGTGCAGTCGGGCCTGACCGTGCTGCATGGGCCGCAGGTCGATATCAGCGACCAGGTGGCCAGTCGGCTGAACGCCATCCTGCCCCATGTCTATCTGCCGGCGGCGAACGAAGACCCGGAAGTGATCGCGAAATCGGGCAAGTTCCCGACCGCGCCGGTCCAGATGGCCGATCCCTCGCAGCAGCAGGGATAAGAAGGGAAGGCGTTCTTTTTTGAAAAAAAGAACCAAAAAACTTTGATTCGTTCAGGAGTTTTTTGCCGGGCCACGCGAGGGCCCTGAACGAATCAAAAGTCTTTTTGCTTCTTTTTCTTCAGAAAAAGAAGATCACTCCGCCGTCAGATCCGCCAGCATAGCTTCGCAGGCGCGTAGCGCGTCGGCCGGGGCAAGGCGTATCTGCAAGCCCCGCTGCCCGCCATTGGTGTAGAGATAGGGCAGATCGGCCGCCTGCCGGGCGAAAGCCGTGGGCACGCGCTTCTTCTGCCCGAACGGGCTGATGCCGCCGACACGGAAGCCGGTGATGCGCTCGGCATCGGCCGGCTTCATCATCTTCGCGCTCTTGCCGCCGAAGGCGGCGGCCAGCTTCTTCATGCTGACCTCGTGGTCCGACGGCACGACGACGCAGACGGCCTTGCCGTCGATTTCCGCCATCAGGGTCTTGAACACCCGGGCCGGCGGCTCGCCGATCGCCTCGGCGGCCTGCACGCCCAGCCGGTCGGCATCGGGATCGTACGTGTAGGTCACGGGGGTGAAGGCGATCCCGGCACGGGTCAGCGCCAGCGTCGCCGGGGTGCCGGGTATCTGGGGTTTCTTGGCCATGTCGGTGTCATAACAGGATCGGGCGCGCGCGTCAGGCTCCGGCGGCCACGATCCTCTGCCCGTGCCGTTGCGCGTCGGGGCGGCACAGGGCGGCGATGGCGGCGGCGGCGTCTTCGGGCCGGGGCAGGGCGGACAGGTCGGCGGCGGGCATGGCCTGCACCTGCAGCCGGGTGGCCACCGGGCCGGGATCGTACAAATTGACCCGCAGCGCCGAGTCCGGGTCGATTTCATCGGCCCAGGTCAGCACCACGGCCTCCATCGCCGCTTTCGAGGCCGCCATCATGCCCCAGAAGCTGGCGGGGCGGGCGGCATGCCCGTCGGTCAGGAACAATGCGCGGCCGGCCGGGGCGCGCTCCAGCAGCGGGGCCGTGGTACGGATCAGCCGCCAGGCGGCGGTGGCGTTGACCGCCAGCGTGGTGTCCCAGTCCGTGTCGCGCATGTGGGTGACGGGCGTGAGCACGCCCAGCATGGCGGCACAATGGACCAGCACGTCCAGCCGGCCGAAGCGCGCCGCGATCGACGGGCCCAGCGCGTCGATCGCCGCCCCGTCCCGCAGGTCCAGGGGCAGCAGGGTCGCGTGCCGGCCGGTGCGCCGTGCGATCAAATCGTCGGTTTCCTCCAGCCCGCCAGGGGTAAGGGCGGTGAGGATGCAATGGGCTCCGGCATCGGCCAGGGCCAGGGCGGTGGCGCGGCCGATGCCGCGACTGGCGCCGGTCACCAGCGCCACGCTGCCCGTCAGCATGGTGGGTGGCCGCCCTGCGGCCTCATGCCCGGCAGGCGGTCACGCGCAGTGCGGGTCGCCGCCGGCGGCCTCGTAATCGACCAGGGCGATCGGGTAGTCGCCGGTGAAGCAGGCATCGCAATAGCGGCCCGCCGCCGCCGCGCGGCCCTCATGGCCCAGGGCGCGGTACAGCCCGTCGAACGAGATGAAGGCCAGGCTGTCGACGCCGATCAGCTCGGCCATTTCCTTCAGATCGTGCTGGGCGGCCAGCAGCTTGCTGCGCTCGGGCGTGTCGATGCCGTAGAAGCAGGAATGCGTGGTCGGCGGCGAGGAGATGCGCATATGCACCTCGCGCGCGCCGGCGGCGCGGACCATGTCCACGATCTTGCGCGAGGTGGTGCCGCGCACGATCGAATCATCGACCAGCACCACGCGCTTGCCGTCCAGCACCGGGCGGTTGGTCGAATGTTTCAGCTTCACGCCCAGATGGCGGATCTGGTCGGTCGGCTCGATGAAGGTGCGGCCGACATAATGGTTGCGGATGATGCCCAGCTCGAAGGGAATGCCGCTGGCCATGGCATAGCCCATGGCCGATGGCACGCCGGAATCCGGCACCGGGACGATCACGTCGGCCTCGACCCCGCTTTCGCGGGCCAGCTCGATGCCGATGCGCTTGCGAGCCTCATAGACCGGCACGCCGTCCAGCACCGAGTCCGGGCGCGCGAAATAGATATATTCGAACACGCAGAACCGGCCCTTCTGCTCGCCGAAGGGCTTGACCGAGCGCACGCCGTCATTGTCGATGATGACGACCTCGCCCGGCTCGACATCGCGGACGAATTCCGCGCCCACGATGTCCAGCGCGCAGGTTTCGCTGGCCAGCACCCAGGATGGCGGGGCGGACTCGGTCTCGCCGGGGATGCGGCCCAGGATCAGCGGCCGCACGCCCAGCGGGTCGCGCACACCGATCAGCGCGTCACGCGACAGCACCACCAGCGAATAGGCGCCCAGCACCTGCTTCAGCGCGTCGATCAGCCGGTCGATCACCGAGGCGTAGAGCGAGATCGCGATCAGGTGGATGAACACCTCGCTGTCGGTTGTGGACTGGAAGATGCAGCCACGGCGCACCAGCGCGCGCTTCAGGGTCTCGGCGTTCGTCAGGTTGCCGTTATGCGCCACCGCCAGGCCGCCGAACTCGAAATCGGCGAACAGCGGCTGCACGTTGCGGATCAGCGTGGCGCCCGTGGTGGCGTAGCGGTTGTGGCCCACCGCCCGGTGGCCGGGCAGGGTGGCCATGACCCGCGCGTCGCCGAACACGTCGCCCACCAGCCCCAGGCCCTTGTGGGTGTGGAAGCGCTCGCCGTCATACGACACGATACCGGTGGCTTCCTGCCCGCGATGCTGGAGCGCGTGCAGGCCCAATGCCGTCAGGGCCGAGGCATCCTTGACGTTCCAGACGCCGAAGACGCCGCATTCCTCATGCGGCTTGTCGTCGTCGTGCCACTGCGGCGGCACGTCGTCGCGGTGGCCCGACGGACACGCGGCGGCCGGGCTGCATGAGGTGGCGGCCTGCGGGACGGTGGGGCGGATCGGCATGATCAGTTCTCTTTCCTCGGCGGGTGACCGGGCGGAGACCCCGGGCTGGCACTGGGGAGGCCCCGCTAAGGGGTCATATCGGGGCGTCATGGCGCGTCTGCGGCGGTTGCGCAAGGCGTGCCTGCATGGAAATGGGCAGGAACCCGCTCAGAAAGAAGGCCCCCCGGGCAACGAAAGCCGTGGCCCGTGCATCCTGCACCGGCTGGGGCCATTCCGCCGGGGCCACTTCCGTCCCCACGGCAAGATAGAGCACGGCCAGGAGAACATAGCCCCGCAGCCCGCCGAACAGCAGGCCCAGCATGCCGTTCAGCCCGCCCAGCGCCGAGTCGCGGACGATCCGGCCGAGAAGCTGGGCCAGCAGCGTGAAGACGATCAGCAGCCCGATGAAGGGCAGGACGAAGCCGGCGGCGGACGCGACCAGCGGGTTGTCGATCCACGGCGTGAGCGCCTGCCGCACCGGCTCCATCCAGCGCATGGCCAGGACCAGCGCGCCGGCCCAGGTTGCCAGGCCCAGGATTTCGCGGACCAGGCCGCGCCCCCACCCGAACAGGGCCGAAGCCACCACCACCAGCGCGGCCGCCAGATCCACCCAGGCTCCGCTCATGGACCAGGATCGGCCACCCGGCCGGACGCCGGGAAAAAAGGGACCCGAAACATGAGGGGCGGAACTGTCCTTGTGCTGCGGCGGGCCGTCTGGCCCGGAGGGCGTGATCGAGGGGCGTTATCCACGGGCGCTTATGCCACCCGGCCCCCGTGGTGCCAAAGGAAAGATCGCATCCGCGCCATCAGGGCAACTTGGTGGACTGGATCTTCCACGGGCGGCCCAGGGACCGTCCGGCGGGCCGGCCGGCGCGGCGGCGCTGCGTGTTGTTCAGCATCACCAGCAATTCGCCGACCTGGGTGCGGCGGTCCAGCTCGGTCCATACGGCGCCGGCCGGGAGGTCGCGCGCCGCCCAGATCCGCATCAGGCAGGTCAGCACATGGGCGCTCTCGCGGATGAGCTGGCCCTTGTCCTCGGCGATCAGCCCTACCACGCAATGGTCGCCATGCATCCCGAAGGCGCGGGCCAGGCGGCGGATATCCCATTCGGTGGGGGGCGGGGCCTGGGCGGCATGCTGCGACAGGGCCTGCCACAGCGCCTCGACCGCCCGCCGCGCGTCGGGCGGCGGGGCAGCGCTGTCGTCACCCGGCGGTGGAAGGGAGGGGGATACCATTGCGCGATGATGCCGGGGGGGGGATCATGCGGTCAACATCGCGCGCTGGCTGTAGATGGCGGTCTTCCGTCAGATCGAAAAATATTTCGCCTGCGGATTGAGGACCACCAGGGCGGAGGTCGATTGCTCCGGGTGCAACTGGTAGCCGTCGGTCAGCGACACGCCGATCCGCTCGGCATCCAGCAGCTTCAGGATCGGCTCCTGGTCCTCCAGCCTCGGGCAGGCGGGATAGCCGAAGGAATAGCGCGATCCGCGATAGCCCTGTTGCAGCAGCTTCGCCATGTCGCGGTCGTCCTCGGCGGCGAAGCCCAGCTCGGCGCGGATGCGCTTGTGGGTATATTCGGCCATCGCCTCGGCCATCTCGACCGAAAGCCCGTGCAGGTAGAGGTAATCCTTGTAGCGGTTGGCCTCGAACCATTCGCGGGCCATGTCCGACGCCTTCTGGCCCACGGTGACGACCTGCAACCCGATCACGTCCCGGGCCTCGTCATCCACGTCGCGCACGAAATCGGCGATGCAGGCGCCATCCTCGCGCGGCTGGCGCGGCAGGGCGAAGCGCGCGACCTCGGTGGTGCCGTCCTCGGCGAACAGGATCAGGTCGTTGCCCTGGCCCGCCGCCTTCCAGTAGCCGTAGGAGGCCTGGGGCCGCAGGATGTCGTGCTCGGCCGCCAGCGCCAGCATGCGGCGCAGCACGGGGCGCAGTTCCTGCTTGGCCCAGCCCATGAAATCGTCCAGCGAGCGGCCCTGCTTGCGGAAGCCCCACTGGAATTGATAGAGCGACCGCTCGTTCAGGAACGGCAGAACGGCGTCCGGCGTGGCTTCCAGCACCCTGGAACCCCAGAAGGGCGGGGTAACGACCGGCTCGCCCTGCGTCAGGCGGTGGCGGCGGGCGCGGGCGGCGGCGATATCGACGGGGCCGAAGCCGCGCTGCTCCTGCTGTTCCATGTCGCGCGGGCGCGAGCGGGTGGCCTTGCCGGCGCGGCGGGAGCGCACGGCGGCCAGGTAATTGTCGAACTCGCCCTTGGCCACCTGGTCCATCAGCGACAGGCCGTCGAACGCATCGCGGGCATAGGCCACGCGGCCGTCGGTGCCGTAGGCGGCGGCGCAATCTTCCTCGACATAATTGCGGGTCAGCGCGGCGCCGCCCAGCAGCACGGGCAGGTCGACCCCCTGACGGGCCATCTCTTCGAGGTTTTCGCGCATGATCACGGTCGATTTGACCAGCAGGCCCGACATGCCCACCGCATCGGCACTGTGCTCGCGTGCGGCGGTGATCATGTCGGCGACCGGCACCTTGATGCCCAGATTGATCACCCGGTAGCCGTTATTGGTCAGGATGATATCGACCAGATTCTTGCCGATATCATGCACGTCGCCCTTGACGGTCGCCAGCACGATGATGCCGCGCGCCTGGCCCTCGACGCGCTCCATGTGCGGCTCCAGATGGGCGACGGCGGCCTTCATCGTCTCGGCCGATTGCAGCACGAAGGGCAGCTGCATCTTGCCGGCGCCGAACAGCTCGCCCACCACCTTCATGCCGTCCAGCAGGATGGTGTTGATGATGTCCAGCGGCGGGATGGTGGCCATCGCCTCGTCGAGATCGGCTTCCAGCCCTTTGCGGTCGCCATCGACGATGCGGTCCTTCAGGCGGCCTTCCACCGTTTCGGCACGGACCTTCTTCACCGCATCGCTGGCCTTGCGGTCGGCGAACAGTTCCAGCAGCTTCTGCAGCGGGTCGTAGCCCTCCGCACGGCGGTCGAAGATCAGGTCTTCGGCCACCTTCACCTCTTCCTCGGGGATCAGGTGCAGCGGGCGGATCTTCGAGACATGGACGATCGCCGCCGTCATGCCCGCGCGCACCGCGTGATCGAGGAACACGGAATTCAGCACCGCGCGCGCCGCCGGGTTGAGGCCGAACGAGATGTTCGACAGGCCCAGCACGATCTGGATGTCGGGGAAGCGCTCATGGATCTGGCGGATGCCCTCCAGCGTCCACAGGCCCAGCTTGCGGTCGTCCTCGACGCCGGTGCCGATGGTGAAGGTCAGCGGGTCGATCATCAGGTCCGACTGCGGCAGGCCGTGGCGGTCGCAGGCGAATTCCACCAGCCGGGTGGCGATGCGCAGCTTGTCCTCGGCCGTCTTGGCCATGCCGACTTCGTCGATCGTCAGCGCCACCACGGCGGCGCCGTACTTGCGGGCCAGGAGCATGCGGTCGCGGGCGTGGCCCTCGCCATCCTCGAAATTGATCGAGTTGATGATCGCCTTGCCGCCATACAGCTTCAGCGCGGCCTCGATGACCGGGGTTTCGGTGGAATCGATCACCAGCGGCGCGTTGACCGAGGCGGTGAAGCGGGTCACCACCTCGTTCATCTCGCGCATCTCGTCGCGGCCGACGAAGGCGGTGCAGATATCCAGCGCGTTGGAGCCCTCGCCCACCTGCTCGCGGCCCACGGCCACGCAACCGTCCCAGTCGCCCTCTTCCTGAAGGGTACGCCATTTCTTCGAGCCGTTGGCGTTGCAGCGCTCGCCGATCGAGAAATAGCTGTTTTCCTGCCGCAGCGGCACCTGGGTGTAGAGGCTGGCGACCGAGGGAATCCACACCGGCCGGCGGACGATCGGGGCGGGGCGGTGGCGGCCCGTGCCCTCGGCGCGGCGGCGCAGCATGGCGTCCAGCGCCGCGATATGCGGGGTGGAGGTGCCGCAGCAGCCGCCGACCAGGTTCAGCCCGTCCTCGGTGATGAAGCGCTCCACCCAGCTTGCCATGTCGGCGGGCGAGAGCGGGTAGTGGGTCTGGCCGTTCACCAGTTCGGGCAGGCCGGCATTGGGCTGGATGGAGACCAGGCCCGGCCAGTTGGTGGCCAGCCAGCGCACATGCTCGGCCATTTCCTGCGGGCCGGTGGCGCAGTTCAGCCCCATCAGCGGCACGTCCAGCGCGTGGATGGCCGTGGCCGCCGCCGCGATGTCCGGCCCGACCAGCAGCGTGCCGGTGGTCTCGACCGTCACCTGCACGAAGATCGGGGTGTCGGTGCCCTGCTCGGCACGGGCGATCTTGGCACCGTTCACCGCCGCCTTGATCTGGAGCGTGTCCTGGCAGGTTTCGATCAGCAGCGCATCGACGCCGCCTTCGATCAGGCCCCGGCATTGCTCGGCGATGCCGGCTTCCAGCGTGTCGTAATCGATATTGCCCAGCGAGGGCAGCTTGGTGCCCGGCCCGATCGAGCCCACCACATAGCGGTGGCGGCCGTCGGCGAAGCTCTCGGCGGCCTCGCGCGCCAGATGGGCGGCGGTGCGGTTGATCTCGCGCGCCCGGTCGGTCAGGCCGAATTCGCCCAGCGTGATGGGCGAACCGCCGAAGGAATTGGTTTCGACCATGTCCGCGCCGGCTTCGAAATAGCCGCGATGGATTTCGCGCACCAGTTCGGGGCGGGACAGGTTCAGGATCTCGGTGCAGTTCTCCTGCCCCCAGTAATCGCGCTCGACATCGAGGTCGAGCACCTGCACGCGCGAGCCCATGCCGCCATCGCAGAGCAGGACCTGGTCACGGAGGGCGTCGAGAAGATGGGGGCGAGCGGTCATCGTGTATAGTGATCCGGCATGGAGGGCAGGGTAAAGGCTGGAGTTATTCCCATGGCGTCCCCCCCTGTCCAGCCCGTTGTGAGCCGACGGGACAGGTCGGTAGGGAAGGATGGGTAAAAAATCCCCATATCGCCGATGTCCTGCTTACGCTCGGGGGGCGGCTGCCGCTATTGTCGCGCCGGCATGAGCAAAAAATATTCCCCGATACGATTGCTGCTGGTCGAGGACGACGCGGACATGGCGGCCTATATCCGCGAAGGTCTGGCGCAGTATGACATTGCGGTGACATGCGCCTTCGACGGAATGGAGGGGCTGATCCATATCCTGCGCGAGCCCTGGGACGTTGTCGTGCTGGACCGGATGCTCCCGGGCATGGACGGCATGCAGGTGCTGACCCGACTGCGCAAGGAGGAGATCCGCACGCCTGTACTGGTCCTGACGACGATGGACGGCGTGTCCAGTCGGGTGGAGGGGCTGCGCGGCGGGGCGGACGATTATCTGGTCAAGCCTTTCGCCATGCGTGAACTGGCGGCGCGGGTGGTCGTGCTGGTGCGTCGCGCGGGCCCGGCGCGCGCTGCGACGGCTCTGCGGATCGCCGGCATCACGCTGGATCTGCTGTCACGAGACGTGACGCGTTTCGGCGTGAAGCTGCAGCTGCAACCCCAGGAGATCAAGGTCCTGGAATATTTCATGCACAATCCCGGTGTCATTCTGTCGCGGAAGATGCTGCTGCATTATGCCTGGAACGTCGATTTTCCCGTTCATACCAATCTGGTCGAAAACCATATCAGCCGCCTGCGCGACAAGCTGGGGCCTGACGGGCGGCAGTTGATCCGCACTGTTCGTGGCGCCGGCTACATCATGGTGTCCCATGATTGTCCCTCCTTCGATCAAGCGGATACGGCCCCGTGAAACACCGGCTGGACAGGTTGTACCGGATCGCGTCCAGCCTCTCCTTCCGGATCGTGCTGCTGTTTGCCGGGCTGCTGATCGTGTCCGGCCTGTTTGTTGTTCTTCTGGCAGCCCTGCATAGCCAGCATTCCATGGAGCAGCAGATCCGCCGGGCGGTGATTGCGGAAGTGACTGAGATCCTGTCATCCGCCGGGGGGCGCAACCTGGCGGATATCCAGCCGGTCATCCAGGGACTGGTGCGGCATGAACCCGAATTCTTCTATCTCCTGCAGGATGATTCGCAGCGCGTGGTCGCCGGTAACATGCTGCATCTGCATCCATGGCCCGGTCTGCGCTGGCTGTCGCGCGAACACCGGCGGCCGTCCGGCGAGCGGACCCAGATGATCTTCGGCGAAGGGGTACTGCTGAAGGACGGCTATCTGTTTGTCGGCCTCAATGCGCGCTCCCTGACCGAATTGCGGCGTGATGTCTGGATGCTGCTCGGGTGGGGTGTCATCGGCTTCGCTGTCCTGGGCGTGGGCGGCGGCACGCTGCTCAGCGCGGTTATCCTGGGGCGGATCGAGACGATCAGCGTCACCGCGCGGCAGATCATGAATGGCGATATGTCCCGGCGCATTCCCTATCAGGGGGGTGACGACGAATTCGACCATCTGTCGCACAGTCTGAACGCGATGCTGGAGAAAAACGAGCAATTGATCGCCAGCCTGCGGCAGGTATCGAACGATATCGCGCACGACATGCGCCGCCCCCTGTCGCGCCTGCGCCAGCGGCTGGAGATGGCGGCGGCGTTCCAGAAAGTATCCGCCGAAGGGCGGGACATGATCGAAGACGCGCTGGACGATCTGGATGGAGCGCTGGAAATTTTTTCCTCTCTTCTCCGCCTCTCCCAGATCGAGGCCCGGATCGCCACCGATGCGCTGTCGCCTGTCCCGCTGGACGTGCTGGTCTGCCAGATCGTGGAAATGTATCGCCCTCTGGCCGAGGACCGGGGGCAGTCCCTGGCGGCTGGCGATGCCGCGCCGATCACTGTGCTGGGGGATATCGTCCTGCTGTCGCAGATGCTGTCCAACCTGGTGGAAAACGCGATCAACCACACGCCGGCCGGTAGCATGATCATGGTCACGCGGCAGGTGCGCGACGATTGCGCGATCCTGGTCGTTGCCGATAATGGCGCCGGTATTCCACCGGAGAGTCGCGAGAAGGTCTTCGATCGGTTCGTGCGGCTGGATGCCAGCCGGTCGGTGCCGGGCAGCGGCCTGGGGCTGAGCATGGCGCGGGCGATCGTGCGGCTGCATGGCGGCACCATCGTCCTGTCGGACAATGATCCCGGCCTGCGCTGCACCATTTCGATACCCTGCGGCTCGTGACGGAACGAAGTTTGGGGGTTATTTCAACGCGCTGACCCTGTTCACCACGTCCGTCGTCTATCGGGGGCATGGAACATATGCGCCTGCGCCTGCCTGGCGTCGGCGATTGCGGGCAGTCTAAACAATCGCCAATGTTTTAAAAATTCAGCCGCAATTGTTCTTCAGAACCTTCACGCAGGTTTCCAATACGCTCGACTATAACACCGTCATTCATTTCGCAGTTGATCCGCCGTTGTCGCGGAGACCGCCTTTCCGGTGGTCCATGACTGCCGAACGGATGGGATGTTGTAGAAATGAGAAAATTTTTTCTTCTTGTGGGCACGGTTCTGGTCGGTTGCGGAACGGCGATGGCCGCGCCGTTGAATGCCGACAATGGCCCCGTGCAATTCCTGCGCAGCACGCCGTTACCCGAAATCACCGAAGGCGGCTTCGATCATTTCGCCGTGGACAAGAAGGATGATCGCCTTCTGATCATGGCGGAAAAACATGCGACGGTCGAAATGTTCCGCCTCAGCGACGGGGCGCACCTGGCCTCGGCCGGCGGGTTCGGTTTGCCGCATACGCCCGCTTATGTCGCCGACCAGCATCAGATGTTCGTTTCGGACGACAAGCTGGGCTGCGTCGTGGTCGACGTGCCGTCGCTGAAGATCGCCAGGGTCATTCCGCTGCGGCAGGGCGCCGATGAAGCCATCTACGACAAGAAGGCGGGTCTCTTCTATATCGGCAACGGCGGCAAGAAGGACAAGTCCGACAATTCGTCGATCAGCGTGATCGACGTCAAGACGTACAAGGAAGTCGCGCGGATCGCGATTCCGTCGTCCAATATCGAGATGATGGCCATCGATCACGCGCGCGGCCTGATGTTCGCCAACCTGCGCGACAAGAACCAGATCGCCGTCATCGATCTGGCGACGCGGACGCTGAAGACGATCTGGACCGTTCCCGGCCTGAATCTGATCACGCCGATGGCCTATGACGGCAAGACCCAGCGCCTGTTCGTCATCGGCCGCAAGCCGGGCAAGCTGTCGGTGATCGATGCGGCCAACGGCACGCTGCTCTCCACCGCCGGTTCGGTGGATACGGCCGATGGCATCACCTGGGACGGCGGAAATGCCCGTCTGTATGTCAGCGGCAGCGAAGGGCTGAGCGTCTTTCACCGCGACGATGCCGATCATTTCACCGAAATCCAGCGCATCGACACCAAGACCGGCAAGGTCTCCGTCTATGTCGACAAGCTGAAGCAGCTTTATATCGCCCACGCCAAGACGCCGGACGGTCCGGCGGCGCTGGACATCTACACCGTGGCGCCCGATCCGGTCGCCCAGGCCGCCGCGAAGGCGGCTGCCGACGCCAAGAAGAAGCCCTGACATCCCGCTCGCCGCCCCCATCTTCCGGGGCGGCGGCACTGATATTCCGATCTTTCCCCGTCAGATCCAGCGAGGCCGCCCAGCGTGCCCGCACCGCCTGGAGTCGTCATTTTCGATGCGTATCCATCCGATGCTATGCCGCAGCACGCTTCTATGCCTGGCGACCGCGCTGGCCCCTGTCGGGGCGCCTCTTCTGTATGCCCAGGATGTACAGAAGGTGGAAAAGTCCCATCATGACGGGAAGAGGCACAAGGAAAGCAAGAAGCACCACGGTAAGCGGGCGTCGCATGCCGATGCCGGGCGATCTCATGGCGGTGACGCCGGACGTGGCGCGCGGCACGCGGACGCGGCGCGCTCCTCCGCCCCCGAGCATCTTCAGGTCGTGGGTTTCAAGCGCCCGCCCAAGGCCAATGCCCTCGGCACCATCGAGGAAGCGCGCCTGGTCCAGAAAAACGCGCCCAACATCGTCGTTCTGATGCCGCAGTCGGAAATCGAGAAGATTCCGAACTTCGTTCTGGGTGACGCGATGCGCCGGATGCCCGGAGCCTCGATCATCTTCAAAAGCGGCGAATCGCGGGCACTCCAGATACGCGGCCTGGATTCCAGCCTCAATGGCGTGATGTTCGAGGACGTTCTGCTGCCCGCCGGCTCGATGAGCGGCTCGGGCCGCGCCATGCCGCTGGATGCCATGCCGGCATCGCTGGCCGGGGCGCTGGAACTTACCAAGACCAACCGCCCCGAGCAGGACGCCATCGCGCTGGGCGGCCAGATGAACATCCTGTCGCGCGATATCGGCGAAAATCAGGACCCGTTCCTGAAATTCCACCTTGCGGGCGGCTACCGCGATCCCAGCGCGACGCCGGTTTTTCAGGGCACTCTGGCGGGCGGCATGCGGTTTGGCCTGCATGGCGATCCCTTCAATCCCCATGCATCGGGCGAGAGGCCGTTCAGCGTATCGTTCTTCCTCAACGGTTTGACCGATTGGTTGAACATGGGGGACCTGCAACAGAAATTCGCGTCGGGCGATCCGGTCGGCAGCCAGGCGAACAAGGTCACGCAGGCATCGCAGGTGATGTATGCGGGGCACAAGGTGCGTTATTCCTACGGCGGCACGCTGGGCTGGGATATCGACCATAATAACAAGATCTATCTGAAAATGTTCGAATCGGCGATCTATGCGCCGGTCGTCAGGAATCAGCTGATCTATGCGTTCAGCCCCAAGACCGGTCTGGGTGATCCGGGGCAGGATGGTACCGCAAGCCTATCGCAGGGTGTGACCAATACCAAGACCACGGATCTGGAGCGGGTTTACAAATTCGGCGGCGACAGCAGGATCGGGCGCTTCAAGCTGGATTATTTCGGTGCCTGGGCCGCCAACAATGTCGATCAGACCTCGTCCTATGTCTCCAATTTCGCCGGCCCGACAAATGTTCCGGTCAGTTATGACAATGTGACCAATCCCCTGCGCCCGACGGTTACCGTGCTGAACGGGCTCAACCCGCTGGACTATAATGCGTACAAACTGTCGTCGTTGAGCAACCAGATCCAGCACGACAAGGATTACGAATGGACCGGTCATGTCGGGGCGTCGACGGAGCTGAACCTGTTCCGCGAACTCAAGGGCATGCTCAGCTTCGGCGGCGGTCTGCGCATGGAGCATATCCAGCATTATGACCCGACCTATACATATTCCCACCTGCCCAACGTCACCGCCGGGCAGTTGGCGGGTAGCGACCAATGGACGTTCTTCGACGGGCTTTATAATATCGGCTACCCGGCCGGCCCTCACCAGGTCAACCAGTTGGCCAGCAGCGCGATCTATCCGCAGGTCACCAGTTCCGCCGGCACGACGGCGCAGCAGCAATATATCAACGATAACGAAAACGTCTATAATACCTATCTGCAATATCGGGCTACCTGGCGCCGTCTGGGGATTCTCGCCGGTTTCCGCTATGAAAAGACGGATGGTGTCTATCGTGGTACGCAGACGGTGACGCAGGGCAGCGTCACCACGCTTTCACCGCGCGCGGTGGGGCAGGAATATGCCAATTTCTTTCCAACCGTGCAGTTGCGCTACAATATCACCGATAATCTGATCGCCCGCGCCAATTGGTCCACTGCCGTTGGCCGCCCCGGCTTCAACCAGGTGACGGCCAGCCAGACGGTCAATACGTCCACGAACGCGGTCAGCATCGGCAATCCCGGTCTGAAGCCGACCACCGGCAATAATTTCGACGTGTCGATGGAATATTACCTGCCACATGGCGGAATCATTTCCGGCGGAGCATTCTACAAGCTGTTCAAGAACTATATCGTAAATTACACGAATTATTGCACGGGGTGCTATAATCTGCCCGGTCAGGCCACCGTCAGCACCTACGCCAATATCCCCAATGCCTACGCCCGCGGATTCGAACTGAACTACCGGCAGCAATTCGAATTCCTGCCAGGAATTCTGAAAGGATTCGGGGTCGGCGGCAATATGACCTACGTCAATTCGCGGGGCCAGCAGCGTAACGGCACGCAGGAGACGTTACCCAACACCACAAGCCATGTCTGGAACTTCGAAGCCTTCTATAATTATGGACCGGTCAACGTGCAGTTCAACGGTAATTACCAGGGACTGACCATGACCGGCCTGGGCTCGGACCCGTCACTGGACAGCTACGTGCAGCCGTTCCTGAATTTCGACATCGGCGCGAGCTACCGGATCAATCGTAGGGTCACCGTCAATTTCCAGGCTCGCAATTTCACCAATACGATGCAGAATGCGACACAGGGCATCTCCGCGAAAAGAATGGTCGAACTGCAATATTTCGGTTCGGCCTACATGTTCGGTGTCGATGTTTCTTTGTAAATCCAAATCAATAATTTCCAAAAAAATTCATGCTGGAAGGACGTTTTCGTCCTTCTGGCGGCCCGGTCGGGGCGGTATGATAGAATCCTGCAAGGAAACATGCTCCCCGGCAGTGTTTCACGAATGAAAAACAAGGTAGCCATGACCAAGCGATCGATCTTCAGCCGTCTCGGGGCTGCTCTGCTCGTGACTTCGGCGCTCGCGGCGGGCCAGCAGGCTCATGCCGCGCATCACGCAGCTCCGGTGCTGGAAGGCGTGCCACATTACGACAATATCATCGTCATCGAGATGGAAAATCGCCAGTATGGCGAAATCATCGGTGCCGATCCGGCCAGCTCGCCCCACATGACGGAACTGGCGCGGACCTATAATTCGGCCACTTCCTATTACGGGATTACCCACCCCAGCGAACCGAACTATATCGCCATGATGGCCGGCGATCAGGAAGGTGTCCTGGATGACGATGGCTGGTACTGCCAGGCCGACGGCACTGCGCTGCCCGCCGACAAGGCGATCGTGGCCGGCAAGCCGGATATGGCGCCGATGAACCGGCCCTGTAACGGCATCAAGAAGAACAAGGCCTATGTCGCGCATCACTTCACGGGACCGAATTTCTTCGCGCAACTGAACAAGGCTGGCATTTCCTGGTCGATGTACAATCAGAGCATGCCCACCAATCCGCAGACCGGCGAAAGCATGCCGGAAATGCCCACCTATCCGGCATCGGACGATACCACTGCCGACGTGCGCGGCTTGTATGCGTCCAAGCATAATCCGTCGGTCAATTTCGACGATATCCGCGAGGCGGCGGATTTCCATGCGCACAATCGCGGCGAGCAGGCCTTCTTCAACGATCTGGCGACGGGCGAGCTGCCGCGTTTCGCCTATTTCGTGCCTGACCAGTGTCATGACGATCATGGTCCGTCCGGCCCCATGAACGACCACCCGGAATGCAAGGGCCATGGCTACGGACCGTCGCCGCTGCTGACGACAGGCGACAATTATGTCCAGACCCTGGTGGATCATATCCAGGCTTCGCCTCAGTGGAAGTCGAAGAAGAATGTGGCGATCGTGGTCACGTTCGACGAGGATGACAGCGGTGGCGCCGGCGTACAGGGCTGCTGCGGCTATCATCCGGTCGCTCCCGGGCAGCCGCACAAGGGCGTGGTCAATCAGGGTGGCGGACGCATTCCCACGCTGGTGATCACCAATCACGGTGTGCGCGGCGTGCAGGACGACACGCCCTATAATCACTATTCGCTGCTGCGCACGATGGAAGATGCGTTCGGCATCGCCGAGCATATCGGCCATGCCAATGACGGAACGGCGGCCCAGCCGGCCGATGGCTCGTTCGTGCAGACGCCGGTCGTGCCGATGGTCAGGATGTTTGCCCTGGCGGCACATTGATGGCAGGCGGGCCGGGGCGCATGGGTGCGGCGAGCCGGTCCGCCGGGCGGATCGCCGGGTGGTGCGTGCTGGCCGCCCTGCTGACCCTGCCCTGGGGCGCCGGCACCGCGCGGGCGGCAGACGGGCTGTCGCCTGCCGCCCGGCTGGGCCGGCTGTTATTCTTCGATCCTGGACTATCGGCCTCAGGCCGGCAATCCTGCGCCAGTTGCCATGATCCGGCCAATCATTATGCGCCCGCCAATGCCCGGCCGGTGCAGATGGGGGGCGCGGCCCTGGACCGGGCCGGAATCCGGGCCGTTCCGACCTTGACATACAGGGATGAAAATCCGGATTTCTCAGTGTCTTTGGAGAATCCGGATGAATCGGCCAGCGGCCCCGGTGGCGGCTATGATTGGGATGGTCGCATGGCGTCGGTGGCGGCTCAGTCGGCCAGCCCGCTGACCACCCCTTTCGAAATGGCGAACCCCGACCTTGCGGCCGTCCGCGTGCGCGTGCAGCGCAATCCGGACTATGTGCAAATATTTACCAGATTATTCGGCGCGGACATATTCGCCACGCCCGATCGGCTGGTCCAGGCGATGGGGACGGCGCTGGCGGCCTTCCAGCATGAAGATACGTCCTTTCATCCCTATAGCAGCAAATATGATTTCTATACGCGCGGCCAGGTGACACTGAGCGCGCAGGAACAGCGGGGCATGGCGCTGTTCAACGATGCCGACCGTGCGAACTGCGCATCATGCCACACCGCCGGCCAGGGGCCGGGACGCGACGGCGCGACATCGGTGGGTCAGTTCACGGATTTCTTCTTCAAGGATATCGGCATTCCCGCCAATCCGGATATCGCACCGGCCGGCCACGGGGGCTACGACATGGGGCTGTGCGGCCCGCTGCGCACCGACCTGACCCCGGCGCGCGACCCGGCCAATCGGGCTTATTGCGGGCTGTTCATGACGCCGACGCTGCGCAACGTCGCCAGCCGGCATGTCTTCTTCCATAACGGATCGCTGAAAAGCCTGCGCGACGTCGTCGAATTCTACATCACCCGCGATACCGACCCCAGCCGATGGTATGGGCGGCAGGATGCGGCGCTGCCCTATGACGGGCTTCCGCCCGATCTGCGCGGAAACGTGGACCGTGCGGACATGCCTTTCGCCGCCCAGACACGCGGCGGCAGGCCGATCCTGTCGGAACGCGAGGTCGATGACCTGGTCGCCTTTTTGAAAACCCTGACCGATGGCTATCGGATTCCGTCGGTCCAACCGAAATGATCACGATGCAGAATCCTCCCTCTCTTTCCTACGATCCTGTGACGCGCCGGCTGCACTGGATCACCGCCGCCATCGTGATCCTGCAATTCGCCATGGGCGAAAGCTGGGGCTGGTACGGGTCGGCATGGAAGACGATGGCCCGCAATATCCATACCAGTGTCGGGGTGGCATTCGCGCTGCTTCTTCTGGTGCGTCTGTATTGGCGCTGGACACGCCGGGCCGGTATGCCGCCCGTGCCTGGCCGGCTGGTGCCGGGGGTTCATGCGCTCTTATACGGCCTGCTGATTGCCGAAGTGATCGATGGTGTCGCCTGGCGATTGACGGGCACCCATCCGCTTTATGTCTTTGGCGCCAACATAAGCTGCGGCGCCTGCCGGCTGGATCGGTCCTGGCATAATGCCCTGACCTGGCTGCATCATTATGGCGCCTGGGCCATCATCGTGCTGGCTTGCGGCCATGCCGGCGCCGCGTTGTGGCATCATCTGGTGGGGCGCGACGATACGCTGGGGCGGATGCTGCCGCGTCTCCGCCCCCGGTGACGGATGCGGATCATTTCCCGTCGGACAGGCTCTCCAGATAGGCCACGATATCCGCCCGGTCCCGATCATCCGTGATGCCGTCAAACGCCATGCGTGTGCCCGGCGCGAAGGCGGCGGGGTTCTTCAGCCAGGCGGAGAGCGTGTCGACAGTCCAGACCTGCGGTTTGTGCGCCAGAAGGGCAGGCGAAAAATTGAAATCGGCCATGGATGCGACTGGCCGGCCCTGTACGGCATAGAGGTTCGGTCCGATCATTGCCGCGCCGCCACGATCGAAATTATGACAGTCGGAACACATGCTGTCCGCCAGATCACGGCCGCGCGAACGATCGCCATGCTGCACCAGATTGGCGAACGACGTCTCCGCAGCTTCGGACATGGCGATCACCGGCAGTCCGCCCGCCAGGGCCGACAGGGTCAGGAACAGGAACATTCTTTTCGACATCGCACGTTATCCTTTCGGCCCTTTTTGTGCCGGAAGTGTAAAGGGGCGCGGCGGACATCACGAGAACATATGCCCAGACCATGAATGATATTCAAAAAACGTTCATGGAATACGGAACTGTCGTGGACCCGCCGTTTCCGGGGATCTTCCCGAAGGGATTCAGCCGCCGGCGATCAGATCAGCGATCATGGCGGCCTTCTCCGTGCGGATATGGCCTTTTCCGGTTGCCCTTGCCGCCCAGTCGGGGTTCGCGCTCAAGGCCTTGCGGGTGGCGGCAACGACGTCATTGCGCCGGTCCAGCCCGTTATCGCCGTGATAGGCCAGCACCAGCATCGACATCCAGTTTCGGCCGGCACCATAGCGGGCGATGTAGAGCTGGTAGGCATTCAGGGCGCCGGCCGCGATCCACCCGTCGGTCTGCGGAAAGACATAGGATCGGGCATAGGCGATGTAGTCCTTCGTCGGCACGAAATAATCATAGGGAACCACCATATAGACCGGGTCCGGTCCATCATCGGCAGGGCCGCCCTTGCCGACCGGATCGGAGGGGGTGCTTTCCACGGCTGTCACCTGCGCCAGGTCCGTCGCGGCCAGCCCGGCCGGTGTTTCCGCATCGACTGCCCGCCAGGAGGCTGCTTGCGCGTCGGTGCGGAAATCGAGGATCAGCAGCGCGTCCCACGTATTCGCGTCGGCTAGGCGGCTGAACAGGATGCGGTAATGCATCAGTCTGCCTTCGGCCTGCAATGCATGCAGGCGGGGTGCCAGTCGGGCTCGCAACGTGTGCAGCAGGGCCGGCCGTCCGGCAGGCGTGCTGCGGTAGGAAACGATCAGCGACGATTGCGTGGGCCGGGAGGTGGCGTCGCCGTCGGCTGCGGCCGCGCCATGCATTGTTACCATGGCCATCGCGAGCAGGGCCGCCGCCCTGCGGCTGCCCCGCGTCATGTTCGTCTGGGCGGGGAGTGTACTGCCGACCATGAGGGCGTCCTTCATTCTGCTCATGTCCTGTGACGTGCGTGAACAGGCCATGAAAATGAAAGGCCATGAATTAAATAGTTTGTATGTCTGCAGCGCGGGCGCCCGATCATCTATCATGGCCGAGAACGGGCATGGAGGAGCATCATGCAACGCGGTGACGGGCTGATCGCACTGGACCTTGTGGATGACGCGATTTTCGCCGACCTGCCCGGCGATGGCGCGACACTGGTGCTGTGCGTGGGAGGCGCGGGCGATGGCGGCGGCAAGGGCGGTCAGTGGCTGGGCATCGTCGCCATGCCGGCCCCCACGCCCTTCGGTCATGGCGCGAACTGTGTCTGCTGCACGCCGGATGGCGCGATTGCCGCCATGCTGGCTGATTTGTTTCGTGCCCGCGTGACCGGCCAGCGCCCGTGGTTCGCGCGGGTGATGGTGGTGGTGCCCGCCGCCCTGCGCGAAGGAACGCGGCAGGCGCTGGAGGAAAATCGCGTGGTCGTGGCGCGTTATCGCCCCGTCTGGCGCCTGTCGGCGGACGCGTCCGGGCATTAGCGGCCCCATTAACCGTCCATTCGTCTTTCCGGTCCTAGGATCGTGCCATCAGGACCAGCGAAGGACGATCCGTGGCGCAGCCAGATCAGGGGGCAGATCAGGAGACAGGGGCGCGGCCGACGCCGACGATGATCCGCCTGTATGCGGCGATTGCGGCGGCACGCTTCCATGGCCTGTCGATGGATGTGCGCGATTTCATCGCCGAACCCGGCGAGGTCACACCCTCACCGGCTTCATTGGCGCGCTGGCTGAACGAGCATGGCGCGGTGGCGCGCGGCATGCGCCTGCGCTGGCGTGACCTGGTGCGGTTGCGCAGCGTGCCGCCCATGGTGCTGATGTTCCGTGACGGCTCGGCGGGGCTGATGGTGGCGGGCGACCCCGATCGTGGCGTCGTCTGGCTGCGCGACCCGCTGGGTGATGAAGGCACGCCCCCCGTACCGCTGGACGAACTGCGCCTGGCGCAGGTCTGGACGGGCGACGTGCTGCTGGTCAAGCGCCGCCGCGACCAGAGCGAGGCCGACGCGCCGATCGACGCCGCGTGGCTGGGCCGCATGGTGCTGCGCGAGAAGCGGATGATGCGCGACATCCTGCTGGCCTCGATGGTGCTGAGCGTGCTGGCGATCTTCCCGCCGCTGATCGTCATGCAGGTGATCGACAAGGTGGTGAGCTATCACTCCTTCGCCACCCTGATCTCGGTTTCGGCGATCCTGGGCGTGATGAGCTTCTACGAAATCCTGCTGACCTATGCGCGGCGGGAACTGGCGCTGGTGGTGACGACGCGGCTGGATACCAGGATCTCGCTGCTGGTGTTCGACCGGCTGCTGTCCCTGCCGCTGGAATTCTTCGAGCGCGAGCAGGCCGGGCAGGTGATCGGTCGCGTATCCGCCATCTACAGGGTGCGCGATTTCATGACCGGCAAGCTGATGAACACGGTGCTGGACCTGTTCACGCTGGTCGTCGTGTTGCCGTTCCTGTTCTATTTCAGCCCGCCCATGGCCTGGATGACCATTGGCGCCGCCGGGATGATCGGCCTGGTGGTGTTCGGTTTCATGCGGCCGGTCGGGCAACTGGTCGGGCGCAAGATGGCCGCCGACATGGGGCGTGGCGCCGTGTTGTATGAAACGGTAGCCGGAATCCGCACCGTCAAGACGCTGGCGCTGGAACAGACACGGCGCCAGCTATGGGACGAACGCTCGGCGGAGGCCGCCTTGTGGGGGCTGGCGGCGGGGCGCATGGGCAACATGGCCGCGACCGTGGCCCAGCCGTTCGAGCTTTTCATCAGTCGCGGCGTCCTGCTGGTGGGGGCGTGGCTGATCCTGACGCATCGCGGCGACATGGGTGCCGGGGCGCTGATGGCCTTCATGATGCTAGGCGGCCGTGTCGCGTCGCCGCTGGTGGGGTTGGCGCGGCTGCTGGACGATTTCAGCGAGGTACGCACCGCGCTGGCCGAGGCCGGCCATGTGCTGAACCAGCCGACCGAGCGCCAGGCCCTGACGACCGGCCTGCGCCCGGTCATCCGGGGCGCCCTGTCGTTCCAGGAGGTCTATTTCTCCTATCCCGGCGCCACCACGCGCGCCCTGTCGGGTGTCAGCTTCGATATTCCGGCGGGCAGCACGCTGGGGCTGGTGGGGCGCAGCGGGTCGGGCAAATCCACCATCACCCGCCTGCTCCAGGGCGTCAGCCGGTCCTATACCGGTTATCTGCGGCTGGACGGGGTGGACCTGCGTGAGATCAACCTGACCCATCTGCGCCGCTCGCTCGGCGTGGTGCTGCAGGACAATTTCCTGTTCCGGGGCACCGTGCGCGACAACATCACCGCCGGGCGGCCGGGCCTGACGCTGGATGACGTGATCCGGGCTGCCCGGCTGGCGGGGGCCGAGGAATTCATCGAGCGCATGCCGGCCGGGTACGAAACCTGGATCGAGGAAGGATCGACCAACATCTCGGGCGGCCAGCGGCAGCGGCTGGCCATTGCCCGCGCGCTGATCTGCGACCCGAAACTGCTGATCCTGGACGAGGCGACCTCGGCCCTGGACCCGGAGAGCGAGGCCGTGGTCAACGCCAACCTGCAACGTATCGCGCGCGGGCGCACCATGGTCATCGTCTCGCACCGCCTGTCCTCGCTGGTCGATTGCGACCGGATCTGCGTCATGGACCGGGGGCAGGTGGTCGATATCGCCCCGCATGCGGTCCTGCTGGAGCGCTGCGCGATCTATCGCGCGCTATGGCTGCAACAGAACCGGCATGAATCGGGCGCGCACGCGCACGCCCATCCGGCGGCGATGCTGGCCGAGGGGGACGCGCCATGACCGCCACCCCCCTGGTGCCGCCCGATTCCGACGCGGTCGAAGCCTATGTCCTGCCCGAGACCGCCGACCGCGACATGCCGCGCGCCCTGCTGGAATTCCATTCGCCCAGCCTGGCGCTGATCGACCTGCCGCCCACCGCCTCGGCGCTCTATCTGGTCTGGGTCGTCTCGGCCCTGGCGATCGTGGGCGTGATCGTGATGTCGGTCTTCCCGCTCGACCAGGTGGTGACGGCGCAGGGGCGGATGGTCTCCACCGAAGCGACGCTGGTGGTCCAGCCGCTGGAAACCGCGATCATCCGCACCATCGACGTGCATGAGGGCGATTTCGTCCACAAGGGCCAGATTCTGGCCCGGCTGGACCCGACCGTGACCGGCGCGGATGTCGAGGACATGGGCCAGCAGGCCGATGCCTACGCCGCCCAGGTGGCGCGCCTGACGGCCGAGGCCGACGGGCGGGAGTATGCGCCCAACCCCGGCGACCCGGCCGCGATGCAGGAAGCTGCGGCCTTCGCGCGGCGGCGGGCCGAACTGACCGCCCGGATCGAGAATTACGACAAGCAGATTGCCGGGGCGCGCAGCGACATGCAGGGCAATCTGGCCGATGCCGCGATGTATGGCGCCCGTGCCCGCGTGGCGGCCGACGTGCTTGCCATGCGCCAGCGCCTGCAACGCGACCAGGTGGGCAGCCGCCTGTCCACGCTCTCGGCGCAGAACGACCTGATGGAGGTCGAGCGCGCCCAGATTGCCGCCCATCAGGCCGCCGACAGCGCCCGCGCCAAGCTGGAGGCCGTGACGGCCGAACGCGACGGCTTCGCCCAGAACTGGAAGGCCACGGTCTATGAGGATCTGGCCACCGCCCAGCACCATCTGGCCGACGCGCGCGACGAATCCCGCAAGGCCGGGCTGCGGCACAGCATGGTGGTGATGCGCGCCGATCGCGACGCCGTGGTGCTGGGCATCGCCGCCCTGTCCGTGGGGTCGGTGATGCAGTCGGGCACGCAGTTGATGACCCTGGTGCCGGTCGATAGCGGGCTGGAGGTCGAGGCGGCGATCCGGGGCTCCGATGTCGGCTTCATCCGGCCGGGGGACCATGTGCTGCTGAAATTCGCGACCTTCCCGTACACTCAGTATGGCGGGGCCGAAGGCGTGGTGCGCGTCATCAGCGCGGATTCCTTCGCCCCCGGTGAAAGTGGGCGCGGCGCCCCGGGATCGCCGGCCCCGGCCCAGCCGGCCGATGCCGCCGGCGGGATGGACGCCTATTACCGCGCGCGGGTGCGGGTCGATCGGTACACGCTGCATGGCGTGCCGCCTTTCTTCCACGCGCAGCCCGGCATGCCGGTCGAAGCCGATATCCATGTCGGCCGCCGTACCATCATGCAATATCTGATGAATCATCTGGTGCCGGCCATGACCAATGGCATGCGCGAACCATAAAACCTGTCCTGCAAGCCATTCTGCCGGCGATCCGACGCGCATTTCCTGTGCTTCGGTGCTCACGGCCCATAAGGCCGCTCCGCTCCGATGCTCGGAAATGCACGCCGGGCGTGCCGCTGGGCGGCACTCTCGCTCGGCAGAATGGCTTGCAGGACAGGTTTTACGTTTGGACCCGCAAACGCGCGTTTCCTGTGCTCCGGTGCTCACGGCCATGGAGGTCGCTCCGCGCCGAGGCTCGGAAACGCACGCCGGGCGCGGCCCTTTGGGCCGCTCTCGCTCAGCAGCTCACGTTTGCGGGTCCAAACTCCGCGGCTCAATCCGATCTGGGGCGGGTTTCGTGCGTCCGGTGTTCATGGCCGCTGCGTTCGGACGCTTGGAAACATCTATGCGCTGTTCTGGCAGTTGTCTGATCCGGGGTAGGGCGTGAAGCGGGTTTTTTCGGCGCTGGGGGCGCGGTTTTCGTCGCGGGCGCGTCTGGCGCATGCCTTGCGGTTGATCGAGGACGGGGATGTGGTGGCCGGGGTGGCGCTGCTGGGCAGCGTGGCCGAGGCCGGCATGCCCGAAGCCCAGTTTCGGGTCGGGCGGGCCTATCTGGATGGCACCGGCGTGCCGCCCAGCCTGGTGGAGGGTGCGCGCTGGATGCGTCGCGCGGCCGAGGCCGGGTGGGTCGAGGCCCGGATGGTGCTGGGCACGCTCTATCTGTTCGGCCTGCCGCGCGAAAGCGCGGAGGGGCAGGGCGTGCGCCTGGTGGCCGAAACGCCGGGCGACCGGGTGTCGGACCCGGTCGAGGCCGCCCGCTGGGCGCTTCTTGCGGCCGAGGCCGGGTCGCCCGATGCACAGGCGCTCTATGGCTATATCCTCGCCGACGGGCCGGCCGACATGCGCGACCCGGCGGCGGCGGAGGGCTGGTTCTCCCGCGCCGCCGCCGCCGGCTGTCCGCAGGGCCATCTGGGCCTCGGGCTGGTCTGGATGCGGGCGGCGACCGATGAGGCCGGGCATGCGCGGGCGGCGGCGTCCCTGCGTCTGGCGGCCGATGCCGGGCTGGGATCGGCGCAGTTCCTGCTGGGGGCGTTGACCGAACAGGGGCGCGGCGTGGCGCGCGACAGCGCGGCGGCCACTGCGCTGTATGGGCGTGCGGCCGAGGCCGGCGTGCGCGCGGCCCAGGCACGGTTTGGCCTGGCCCTGCTGGAGGGGCGGGGTTGCGCCCGCGATGCGACGCGGGCGGAAAGCTGGCTGCGCCGTGCCGCCCTGGCCGGCGATCGCGAGGCCGCATCGCTGCTGGGCGATCGGTATGCCAGCGGCGGCGATCTGCCGCCGAACTATATCGAGGCCGCGCAATGGTATCGCCGGGCGGCCTCGGCCGGCCATGCCGCCTCATGGCGGGCGCTGGGGATGCTGGCCCTGACCGGGGCCGGCCAGCCCCGCGACGTGACCGAGGCCGCGCGCTGTTTCCGGCAGGCGGCGGCACTGGGCGACGGGCGGGCGGGCGCCGATCTGGGCAATCTGCTGCTGGACCAGGATGCGTCGGAGGATGACCGGCGCGATCTCGGCCGGTATTTCGCCCACGCGGCAGAGGCCGGGGACCCAGTCGCGGCCTTCAATTTCAGCATCTGCCTGTCCCAGGGGCTGGGAATGGCGCGGGACGAACAGGCGGCGGCGGGCTGGATGCTGCGCGCCGCCGACGGGGTGGTGAACGCGCAATATTGGTACGGCCGCATGCTGCTGGACGGGCGCGGCTGCGCGGCCGACGCGGCGGCGGGCCGGAGCTGGATCGCGCGGGCGGCCGAGTCCGGCATGGCCGATGCCCAGGTCGCTCTGGCGCAATTGATGCTGACCGGGCGTGGCGGCCCGCGCGACCATGCGGCGGCGGCCGTGCTCTATCGGGCGGCGGCCGAACAGGGGCAGGTCGATGCCATGTTCTCGCTGGGCGCGCTGCTGGGCGGCGGCCACGACGTGCCGGTGGATCGCCCGCAGGCCCAGCACTGGTTCCGCATGGCGGCCGAACGCGGCAATGCGCTGGGGCAGTTGATGCTGGGGCGCTATCTGCTGCGTGGACTGGCCGGCGTGACCGACCCGGCCGAGGCCCGGCAATGGCTGGAACGCGCCGCCGCGCAGGGCGTGCCGGACGCCGTGGCCGAGCTGGCCCGGCTGGGGGCAGCGGCCGGCCCGGCCGCCGGCGCTGGGGCGGGCTGACCGGTGGCAGGGCACAGGGTGCAGCCCGCACGCGGCCGGGTCACGCCGCAGGACCGCGCGGCTTGGCAGGTCTGGGCCGACGCCCAGGCCCAGTCGGCCTTTCGCCGCGCGCGGGAGAGCGAGGACGCCGCCGACCATGGCAGCGCCTGGGCCTGGTACGAACGCGCCCATCGTCTGGCACCGGACAGTGTCGTGGTCGCCTTTCCGCTGGCGATGGCGCGGCTGCGCGGCGGCGATGGCGCGGGCGCCGCGCAATTACTGCGTACCCTGACCGGGCGTTTCGATTTCCGCGAGGGCTGGGTGGCCCTGGCGGCCGCCCTGCTGATGGCGGGAGAGGAGACCGCCGCCATCGCCGCTGCGCAGCATGCCTTGTCCCATCATGCGCCGCCCGACGACATGCAGCCCCTGCTCGCGCGGCTGGCGGCGCGGGCCGGCCGGCCGGGCTGGTGCGGCCTGTCCGTGTCCGGGCGGCTGTGCCTGGGGGCAGGGGCGCCGGCGGTGACGGTCCTGATCGACGGCCGGCCCGTTCCCGGTGCGGAGGATGGGACCGTACTGCCCGCCCGGTGGCGCCGCGCGCGGCGGGTGGAGGTCCTGGCCGGCGGCGCGAATCTGCTGGGCAGCCCGCTGGACCCGGCGGCCCTGCAACGGATCGACGGGCTGGTCGAGGCCGGACCCGACGGGCTGTCGGGCTGGGCCTGGCATCCGTCGGACCCGGATCAGGCGCCTGTGCTGCACATCCGCGACGCGCGGGGACGCATGATCCGGCGCGTCCTCGTCGCCGATCCTGCGCCGGGGGCGGAGAGCACGCTCCCGCTGGCCCGGCCCCGCCGCTTTGCCCTGGCGACGGCCGACCTGCCGCCCGGCCCGCTGCATGTGCTGGGGCCGGATGGCAGCGACCTGACGGGCAGCCCGCTGACGGTGCGCCCGGTCATGTCCTCCGACGAGGCACAATCCGCCGGCCCGCCCCCGCTGGAACCGCCGCGCCGGGCCGGGCCGGCCATCGTCATCCCGGTGCATGGCGATGGCGCGGCCACCTTGGCGTGCCTGGATTCGGTGCGGGCCAGCGTGGGGGACGCGGTGGCGGTGATCGTGGTCGATGACGCGACGCCGGACCCGGTCCTGGCCGCCGAACTGGACCGGCGGGCGCGGGAGGGGGCCATTCGCCTGATCCGTCACACACGCCGTCTGGGCTTTCCGCAATCGGCCAATGACGGCATGCGCGCGGTGGCGGAGCACGATGTGGTGCTGCTGAACAGCGATACGCTGGTGGCCGGCGGATGGCTGGAGGAACTGGCCGACATCGCCTATGGCGCGCCCGATATCGGCACCGTCACGCCGCTGTCCAACCGGGCCAGCCTCTTCTCCTGGCCCGGCCCGGATGCGCTGCCGGGCGACGCGCCCGCGCCGATGCCCGATCTGGCGACGGTGCAGCATCTGATGGCGGCGGCGCGGGCGGCCAATCGCGGGCAGGCGGTCGATGTCCCGACCGGGCATGGATTCTGCCTGTTCATCCGGCACGACTGCCTGGCCGCCACCGGCCCGTTCCGCGCCGACCTCTTCGCCCAGGGCTATGGCGAGGAGAATGAATTCTGCCGACGCGCTGCCATGGTGGGCTGGCGGCATGTCGCCGCACCCGGCGCGTTTGTCGGCCATGCGGGTGCCGCCTCCTTCGGCGCCGCCCGCCCGGCGCTGCTGCGGCGCAATCTGGCGATCATGGACCGGCTGCATCCCGATTACGGTGCGCTGGTGGCGGCCCATGCCGTCGTCGATCCGCTGTTCGATGCCCGCAGGCGGCTGGATCTGGTGTGCTGGCGGCGGGGCGGGGCCGGTTGGCGCCATGCGGTGCTTCTGGTCACGCATGATCAGGGCGGCGGGGTGGAACGGGTGGTGCGGGACCGGGCCCGGATGTGGCGCGCGCGGGGCGTGCGGCCGGTGGTGCTGCGCCCCGCGCCCGATGGCTGCCGGCTGGAAGACGCGGCGGGGGGCGACTGGTCCGCCAGCCCGCGCTTCCACCTGCCGGCAGATCTGGATCTGCTGCTGGCGGTGTTGAGGACGTCGGGGGTGGACAGGCTGGAATGGCATCACGGGCTGGGGCTCGGGATCGACGCGCCGACGCTGGCTGCCGGGCTGGGTGTGCCGTACAGCGTGCATGTCCATGATTATGTCTGGTTCTGCCCCCGCGTCGCACTGGTGGACCCGTCCGGCCAGTATTGCGGCGAGCCCGGGCCGGCGGGATGCGCCGCCTGTCTGCATGCGGGCGACAGCCTGCTGAAGGGCGCCGGCCCGGTGCTCGGGCGCCTGTCGGCCTATCGTGCGCGGTCCAATGCCGTGCTGCGCGGAGCGGGGGCGGTGATGGCCCCCTCCGCCGATACCGCCCGCCGCATGGAACGGGCCTTTCCCGGCCTTGCGGTCGGCGTGGCCGCGCTGGCGGACGATGCGGCGGCTGCGCCGCCAGCGGTCGCGGCCCGTGGTTCGGCGGCGCGGATACGGGTGGCGGTGCCCGGCGCGATCGGGGTCGAGAAAGGGTACCGCGTGCTGCTGGAAGCGGCGCAGGATGCCGCCGCCCGGGGGCTGGATCTGGAATTCATCGTGGTGGGGCATACGCCGGACGATGACGCGCTGATGGCCACCGGCCGGGTGTTCGTCACCGGCCCGTACGCGGAAGGCGACGGCGCCGCGCTGCTGGCGGCGCAAAGGGCGGATCTGGCCTTCCTGCCCTCGATCTGGCCCGAGACCTGGTGTTTCGCCCTGGGGCTGGCGTGGCAGGCGGGGCTGGACGCGGTGGTGTTCGATCTGGGCGCGATGGCGGAGCGCGTGCGCCGGACCGGTCGCGGGGCCGTGCTGCCGCCCGGCCTGCCGATTCACGAATTGAATACGTTTTTGCTGTCTTATGGGCAGATCGGGGCGGCCAGCACGTGTCGCCGGGAGAAAAGGGAGATCCCGACCTTGCATCCAGTCGACTACCTGCCGGTGCAGGACACTGCCTCTTGTTCCCCCACCCCTCGACGGAAAGCCCGCTGATGCCGGACAGCATGACGACCGACAATCCGGGCCGGCTCATGGACCTGAAGGTCTCCGGCCGCCTGATGACGCTTGAACCGGGGCTATACTGCATCTTCCATGCCGCCGGGGGCGAGATGCCGGCTGGCGGGGCGGGCGAGGACCTGCCGGGCGTGCGCATCTCGCGCGCTCCGGGGCCGGGCGGCGTCGGGGTCGGGATCGCGACCTTCGATGAAGATGGCTGGCTGGGGGCGGCACGCAACGCCGCACTGGTCCGTGTGCCGGGGGCGGCCGGGCAGATCCTGATCACCATCTACCAGGACCCGGCCCAGATGGCCGAGACGCCGCGCCTTCAGGTGGTGCGTCTGGCCGATGCGCCGGCCGCTGGCCCGGCGCCCGCCATGGCCTCGCCCCGGCCGGCCCTCGGTGCCGCGCCGCCCTTTCCGCTACCGCCCACATCCGCGGAACGGCCGACAGGGGATCGCCCGGCCGGGCAACCCACCACCGGCGAGTTGACGGCCCATATCCAGCGTCGCGGCGATGTGGCGACCGCGATGGCCGACTGGATGGGCACGCCCGGCAGCCGGAACTGGATCGAGGGCTTCGCCATCGCGCCCGCCCGGCTGATCACGGCCGAGGAGATCGAATATCAGGCGGTGCTGGGGCGCGGCTGGCTGTCGCCCTGGGCCTCGGGGGGGCAGTTCTGCGGCAGTCGCGGCATGGCGCTGCCGATCCTGGGCCTGCGCGTCCGGCTCAAGCCGCAGGCCGCCGGCCGGTATCAGTGCCGCGTCTGGGCCAGCTTTACCGATGGCAGCCGGGTGGGACCGGTGACGGATGGCGGGGTGGCGGAGGCCGAAAGCGCGGCGCCGCTGGAGGCTTTCCGCATCGAGATCGTGCCGGTGGCGGAATCGGAGGTGCCCGACGAGGGGGAAAAGGCGCTGCTGGCCAGCACCATGGCGGCGGAGAAAAACACCCGCCGCCGCCCCAAACCCGTGACGGCTCCCCCGCCGGTGGCGGAGGCGCCCGCCGGGACGGTCCGGAAACGTCGGGCCGGAATCGCCGATCCGGTCAAGGACGCTCCAGCCAAAATCGCGGGGAAGCGCCGGAGCAAGGGTGCCGAACCGGCCGAAGACATTGTGTCCATCGATGCCCTCCGGCCGGGCCGGGGGCGCAAGGCGCAGGGGTCGCGCGTGGGCCTGCTGAAGGCGCGCCGGCAGATGGCGTCGCGCCGTCGGCCCCGACAGGAGCCGTGACCGGCGGCCGGCGTGCGCCCGTCACGTTTCCGTCCCAATCGGCTGCCGGGATGATGTCTTGAGATATCTGTTCGTTCACCAGAATTTTCCCGGCCAGTTCCTGCATCTGCTGCGGCATCTGGGCCAGGACCCCGGGAACGAGATCGTCTTCATCAGCGAGCCGAACGACAATCAGGTCCCCGGAGTGCGCCGCGTGGCCTATCGCCTGCCGCGCGGCGGGCTGGACGGCGTGCATCCGGGGGCGCGGGAATTCGACCTCGCGCTGCTGCGGGCCGAATGCGTGGCGCGCGCGGCACTCAGCCTGCGCGAGCTGGGCTATCGCCCGGATATCGTGATCGGCCATCACGGCTGGGGCGAATTGCTGAACCTGGGCGATGTGTTTCCCGGCGTACCGCTGCTGGGCTATTTCGAATTCTTCTACCATGCCGACGCGCTGGATGTGGGGTTCGACCCGGAATTCCCCTCGCCCGAGAGCATCCGGCCGACCATCCGCGCCAAGAATGCGGTCAATCTCCAGGCGCTGGCGCTGGGTGGGCATGGCCATACCCCCACCCGCTTCCAGTGGATGACCTATCCCGACTGGGCGCGGGAGCGGATCGCCCTGCTGCCCGAAGGGGTGGACCTGGACGCCTGCTCCCCCGACCCCTCGGCCTTTCAACGGCCCCTGCATGTCGCCGGCACGGTCATCGCGCCGCATGATCGGCTGGTGACCTATGTGGCGCGGGACCTGGAGCCCTATCGCGGCTTTCATGTCTTCATGCGCGCGCTGCCGCGCATTCTGGCGGCGCGGCCGGATGTGCGGGTGGTGCTGGTGGGCGGCGATGGCGTCAGCTACGGCGCCAAGCAGCCGCATGGCGCGTGGCGGGCGCGGATGATGGCGGAACTGGCGGGGCGGATCGATCCGGACCGGGTCCATTTCGCGGGAAGGGTCGATTACGAGACATTCCGCGCGCTGCTGCGCCGGTCCGACGCGCATGTCTACCTAACCTACCCGTTCGTGGCGTCCTGGTCATTGCGCGAGGCGATGGCGATGGGCTGTGCCATCGTGGGCAGCGACACCATGCCGGTGCGCGAATTCCTGGCCGATGGACGCACCGGCCGGCTGGTACCGTTCCTGGACCCCGATGGCATCGCCCAAGGCGTCCTGGAGGTGCTGGAAGATGCCCGCCTGTCCGCCCGGTTGCGCCGGGCCGCGCGTCGGCAGGCCGAACGCACGCTGGACATGGGGGCGTATATGGCGCGCTACCGGGACCTGATTGACCGGGTGGCGGGCCAAGGCGCCTGAAAATCTTTCCTGCCCCCCCAGGCGCGGCAAGAGGGGAAAGAGGACTTAGAGAGGTTGTTTGAAAAGTCGGCCTGCCGAGCGAGAGTGCCGCGTAGCGGCACGCCCGGCGTGCATTTTTGAGCATCGGAGCGGAGCGGCCTTGATGGCCGTGAGCACCGAAGCGCAGAAAATGCGCGTCGGATCGCCGGCAGGGTGACTTTGCAAACGGCCTCTCAGGCTTTCTGGGCGGCGGCCAGTGACGCCTTGATGATCTCGCCCGCTTCCTCGCGGCCGGCCCAGCCGGTCACCTTCACCCACTTGCCCTTCTCCAGGTCCTTGTAGCGGGTGAAGAAATGCTCGATCGCCTGCAGGGTGATCTCGGGCAGGTCTTCCAGCTTCTCGACCTTGGAATAGTGCGGATGCACCTTGTCGTGCGGCACGCAGATGATCTTCTCGTCCTGGCCGCTTTCGTCTTCCATGCGCAGCATGCCGATCGGGCGCGCGCGGATCACGGCGCCGGGCACGACGGGGGCCGGGATCAGCACCAGCGCATCGGCCGGGTCGCCATCGTCGGCCAGCGTGCCGGGAATGAAGCCGTAGGCGGCCGGATAGGCCATGGGCGTGAACAGGATGCGGTCGACGACGACGGCACCGCTGTCCTTGTCGATTTCATATTTCACCGACGATCCCTGCGGGATCTCGATGACGACGTTGATATCGAACGGCACGTCTTTGCCGGGCGAGATTTTCGACACATCCATGGCGGCGCTCCATACTCTTGGAAACAGGAACAGAATGGCGCCGAACCTATCGACGCCGCCGGCCGTTGCCAAGCGTCGTTTCGATGGCGGGAATCGCCGGTACGGGCCAATGTGCATCTTGCCAAAAGCCCGCACATGCGCGAAGTGAGGACCGGCCTGCGCGCCCGTAGCTCAATTGGTTAGAGCGGGCCGCTCATAACGGCTTGGTTGCGGGTTCAAGTCCTGCCGGGCGCAGGCCGCAGCCCGCGTCGCGCGTCCCACCGGGGAACGCCGGCCGTTCGCTTTCTTTTTACTCTGGATCATCGGGAGCCTTCGTCATGGCCGCCACGCAATATGTCTATGTGATGAAGGACCTGACCAAGGCGTATCCGGGTGGGCGCGAGGTCTTCAAGGGCATCACCCTGTCCTTCCTGCCCGGGGTGAAGATCGGCGTGCTGGGCGTGAACGGCGCCGGTAAATCGACCCTGCTGAAGATCATGGCCGGGATCGAGAAGGAATATGGCGGCGAGGCCTGGGCCGCCGAAGGCACCCGGATCGGCTATCTGGAGCAGGAGCCCAAGCTGGACGAGTCCCTGACCGTCGGCGAGAACGTGGCGCTGGGTTTCGGCGACCTGAAGGTGGCGGTCGACCGCTTCAACGAGATCTCGATGCAGTTCGCCGAGCCGATGTCGGACGACGAGATGACGGCGCTGCTGGCCGAGCAGGCCGAATTGCAGGAAAAGATCGACGCCGGCGACGGCTGGGAACTGGACCGCAAGATCGACATCGCACTCGACGCCCTGCGTTGCCCGCCGGCCGAAAGCCCGGTCAGCAAGCTGTCGGGCGGTGAGCGCCGCCGCGTGGCCCTGTGCCGCCTGCTGCTGGAAAAGCCGGACCTGCTGCTGCTGGACGAACCGACCAACCATCTGGACGCCGAGAGCGTGGCCTGGCTGGAGCGGACCCTGCGCGACTATGAAGGCACGGTCATGATCATCACCCATGACCGCTACTTCCTGGACAACGTCACCAACTGGATTCTGGAACTGGAGCGTGGCCGCGGCTATCCGTTCCAGGGCAATTACTCCTCGTGGCTGGAACAGAAGCGCAAGCGCCTGGCCCAGGAGGAAAAGGAAGAGAGCGCCCGCCAGCGCGCCCTGGCCGCCGAGCAGGAATGGATCGGCTCCAGCCCCAAGGCGCGTCAGGCCAAGAGCAAGTCGCGTATCGCCCGCTATGAGGAAATGCTGGCCCAGAACGCCGAGCGTGCGGGCGGCACCGCCGATATCGTCATTCCGCCCGGCCCCCGCCTGGGCGGCACGGTGATCGAGGCCGAGGATCTGCGCAAGGCGTTCGGCAACCGGCTGCTGATCGACGATCTCAGCTTCAAGCTGCCGCCGGGCGGCATCGTGGGCGTCATCGGGCCGAACGGCGCCGGCAAATCGACTCTGTTCCGCATGATCGTGGGCCAGGAACAGCCGGATTCCGGCACGCTGAAGGTCGGCGACACAGTCAAGCTGGGCTATGTCGACCAGTCGCGCGACAGCCTGGATGACAATAAGAGTGTGTGGGAGGAAATCTCCGGCGGCACCGACGTCATCTATCTGGGCAAGCGGGCCGTGCCGTCGCGCGCCTATGTCGGCGCCTTCAACTTCAAGGGTGCGGACCAGCAGAAGAAGGTCGGCATCCTCTCGGGCGGCGAGCGCAACCGCGTGCATCTGGCCAAGATGCTGCGGCAGGAAAGCAATGTCATCCTGCTCGACGAACCGACCAACGACCTGGACGTCGATACGCTGCGCGCGCTGGAAGACGCGCTGGCCGAATTCGCCGGCTGCGCCGTGATCATCAGCCATGATCGCTGGTTCCTGGACCGGCTGGCGACGCATATCCTGGCCTTCGAGGGCGACAGCCACGTCGAATGGTTCGAGGGCAATTTCCAGGCTTATGAAGAGGACAAGCGACGCCGACTCGGTCCGGATGCGACCGAGCCGGGACGGATCAAGTACCGCCCCCTGGCACGCTGAACCGCCGGGGCGGCCATGCACGTCCCGACCGTCCTGCCGGGCCCCCGTGACGCGTCCGCCGCGCGGAGCTGACGGGCCAGACCCCGCCGGGGCGCGGCATTTGCGCCGTGGCCCGTGGGGGCAGCCCGCCGACCGCACCGAATGGGCGACCTATCCCCGGATCACGGGCGGGTCGATCCGCACGCCGCGCCTGGTGCTGGAACCGGTCTCGTGGCGGGACATGGACGACATGGCCCGGCTGAAGGCCGATGCCGGGGCGTTCGGCATGATGCTGGGCGGCGTGCGCAGCCGCCAGCAGGCCGAGGCCGACATGGCCGACGACATGGCCTGCTGGGCACGGCGCGGGGTCGGAATCTTCATCATTCGCGAGGATGGCCGCTTTATCGGCATGACCGGCCTGCACGAACGCCCGGACGGGCGCGGGCTCGGCCTGCGCTTTGCGCTCTGGCCGTGGGCCGCCGGGCGCGGCCTGGCGCGCGAGGCCGCCTCGGCGGCGCTGAGCTTCGCCCATGATGCAGGGATTCGCCGCGTGATGGCGGTGACGCGCGACACCAACATCGCCTCGCGCACCATCCTGGGCGGGATCGGCATGACCCAGTGCGACAGTTTCGAACGCGATGGCCACCAGATGCTGGTCTATGAAAGCATCCGCGACGTCGCGCCCGAGCCGCTGCCCCCCCTGCCGCCGCGCCGCCCGGTCAGGCTGCCGGAATAGTGGGGACGAAGCGCATTCCAATCAGCGTGAGAGAGGCGGATTGGAAATGTGGGCTGGTGAGCGAGAGCGGCCCGCAGGGCCGCGCCCGGCGTGTGTTTCCGAGCATCGGAGCGGAGCGGCCTTGATGGCCGAGAGCACCGAAGCGCAGGAAACGCGCGCCGGATCGCCACCAGCGCGCATTTACAACCGCCTCTAGGGGGCGGCGTGCGCCTGTACCTGATGGTCCAGCGCATGCAGCAGGGCGTCGATGCTGCCATTATGCCGGCCGAGAAAGGACGCATAATCCTGCCGCGTGGTCAGGCGCAGGCTGGGGCCTTCGGCCATCACGTCCACCACCATGGGCTTGCCGCTGCTGAAGCTGACGATCCATTGCGCGTTGAAGGCCGGCTGTTCGGGGCGGCTGATCACCGTATCCACCGCCTGGTCGGGACCGGAGGAGGCGACATTGCCGATCATGAAGGTCACGCCCCGATAATCGCCGATCTTGTCGGTGATGGAATTGACCAGGATCTGGTGGAACAGCGCCAGGAAGCGCGTCTGCTGCTCCGGCGTGGCGACCCGCCAGTAGCGGCCCAGGCAGTAGCGGCCCATGGCGTCCATGTCGACATGCGCCTGCAGCAGCGGCAGGATTGCGACCTTCTTGTCGGCCAGTGAATGGTCGGAATTGACGATCGCGATCAACTGCTGGCCGAAGCTGTTGACGAATGCGCGGGCATCCACGGCAGAAGCGGCGCGGGCTGGTGCCGCAACCCGTAGGGTGGCGACCGCGGCAACAAGACCCAGCGCATGACGACGGGAGAGGGCTGTCTTCATCTCTGTGTCCCTGTTCAATTGTACCAGTCGGGTACGGTGGCGCGATGGTCGTTGCGGATGGCTTCAGCCTGGGCTTTGCGCTGCTGCTGGTAGGCGCTGCGGATGGTCGCGTAGGGGTCCAGCGCGTCCTTCTGCAACTGGTCCAGCGCGTCCAGATGGTCGGCCCGTCCGTTGATCGTGCCCATGATGTTATAGGCCCAGTTGAAAGTCAGCAGGCCATAGCCGCGCGGGACATAGTTCCAGGGCGACAGGCCGACATCGATGCCGTAGCCGGCCCCGTCGCGGAACGATGAGGGCCCCATCATGGGCAGGAACAGGTAAGGGCCGGACGGCACGCTCCATGTCGCCAGCGTCAGGCCCGCATCATTGTCGTGGTGCGGATAGCCCGCATATTTCGCGACATCGATCAGCCCGCCGACACCGGCTACCATGTTGATGCACCAGCGCACGAAGGCATCGCCCGCCCGGCGGGGCTTGCCGGCGCCGACGTCGTTGAAGAACACCACCGGCTCGTTCATCGTCTGGACCATGTTGCCCAGCGACTGCCGCACGCGATAGGGCACCGCCCAGACATAGGCCTTGGCCACCGGACGCATGGAATATTTGTCCAGCGTCATGCTGACGTCGTACATCTTGCGGTTGAGGGACTCGTACGGATCGTTGGCCTCGCGATATTCGGCCAGTGCCTCCGGGTCCTTGGGCGGCGGGGCCGCGCAGCCGGCCAGCGCGGCCAGCCCCAGTCCGGCGATGAGGCGGGTGATCCGGCGCGGGCGGCGGGCGGGGGTACATGACCGGGATGGCTGTAAGTTCGATCCTGTCACTGCACGCATGCTCGTTCCCGTTTCCCTGGTCTGCCGTTCCCGAGCGCCACTAACGCGCGGGGAAGCCAATGGATGTCGCGGGCGTCGACGCGTGTCCGCGAAACCTCTCTCTAGCATGGGACGCGGCGTGTGCAATCGTCGCCGTTGACCGATCGGTCATGCGCCTGGGGAGCGAGCGCGGGGGCGGCAGGGGTTTTCAGGCCACCTGCGCCGTGCCAGGCCTGTTTCTCCACCGGAACGGTCCGGTTCGTCATCGCGCGGAACAGCCCGGCGGGGCCGATGCGGCCGGCACCCGCAACCAGGGGCGCGGGACGCCGCCGGGCAGAGTCGTTCACGTTCCCGTGATTGACCGGTGGCCGCCTGCGGCAGCATCCTGTCGCGAAGCCAGGGAGAAGAATGATGCAGGATATGACGGACCAGGCGGCCGGGGCGTGCGTGGCGCGGGTCGTGGCGCTGCATGTCCATCCCGTCAAGTCGCTGGGCGGGATCGCGGTATCGGCCGGCCGGCTGGGGCCATGCGGGCTGGAGGATGACCGGCGCTGGATGGTCACCGACCCGGATGGCGGTTTCCTGACCCAGCGCCAGCTGGCGCGGATGGCGCTGGTGACGGTGGCGCGCGGCACCGATGGGCTGGTGCTGGCGATGGAAGGCCACGGCGCGCATGCGGTCGCACGTCCGCCCGTCGACGGCACGCGGCGGATCGTACGGGTGTGGAAGGACAGCGTGCCGGCCGTCGATGCGGGCGATGCGGCGGCCGCCTGGCTCGGTGCCGCGCTGGGCCGCCCCTGCCGGCTGGTCTACCTGCACGATACGGGGGCGCGACCGGCCGATCCGGCCTTCGCGCCGCCCGGCGCCACCGTGGGGTTCGCCGACGGGTTTGCCGTGCTGCTGGCCAGCAGGGCGTCGCTGGACGCCCTGAACCGCGACCTGCCGTCTCCCGTGCCGATGGACCGTTTCCGGCCCAACCTGGTGCTGGAAGGGGCGGCACCCTGGGCCGAGGATGGCTGGCGCCTGCTGGCGGTGGGCGAGGCGCTGCTGCGGGTCGTCAAGCCCTGCTCACGCTGCGTGATAACGACCATCGACCAGCGGACGGCGGAGAGTCCCGACCCGCGCGAGCCGCTGGCGACGCTGGCCCGCACCCGGCGCGCCCGGGGCGGGGTCATGTTCGGCCAGAACGCGGTGGTGGTGCGGCCGGGCCGGGTCGCGATGGGCGATGACGTGCGGGTGCTGGAAGAGGGGCCGTCGAACCTGTTACCGGTCTGACGGCAGCCTTTTACCGCCCCAGACGGGGGGCGATCTCGGGCAGCAGGCCGATCAGGTCCGTGACCTCGCGCTTCGACAGGCCGGAGGCCTGCAGATCGACCTCCCGCCCGGCCAGCACGTCGCGCAGGGCCCGCAGCGCGGGGCCGGAGAGCAGGGCGGCTTCCTGCATGTAGTCGCGGAAGGCCTCGTAGGTCAGCGGCACCCAGCGTTCCACCAGGTTCAGGATCGTGTCGGCATAGGCGCGGATTTCGTACTGCGCGTGGGCATCGGCCCGCAGCCGCAGGAAATGCAGCAGGTTCCACAAATTGAGCTGCCAGTAGAACTGCGTCATCACATTGACCGGCAGCGTCATGCGCGCCAGCTCGCGCGCCACCACCGGGCGGGTGGGATCGACGATTTTCCCTTCCTCGTCCTGGTTCAGCATTTCCAGGTAATGGTCGTAGCAGCGGGTGGCGTCCTCGCGCAGCAGGTCCAGCACATGCTGGGCGGCATCGGGGGGCAGGCTGTCGCCGCGCCCCTGCTTGTTGCTGGCCGACTGGTGGGCGATGTCCTCGGGCCGGGGGAAATAGAATTCCTTCTCCAGCACCGAATAGCGGGCCGAATATTCGTTGATGCTGGCCGTGCGGTGGCGGAACCACTGGCGGGTGACGAAGATCGGGGCACGGACGTGGAACTTGGCCACCGCCAGTTCGAACGGGCTGGTGTGCCGGTGGCGCATCAGGTAGCGGATCAGCCCCCGGTCGTCCGAGGTGCTGCGCGTGCCCCGCCCGTAGGAGACGCGCGCACCCTGCACGATGGCTTGGTCGCCGCCCATATAATCGACCAGCCGGACGAATCCGGTGCCCAGCACGGGCTGGGGCTCGTACAGCGCCTCTTCGATGGCGGGGACGACCGTGCGGCGTGTCTGGGCCCAGTCGGCGCGGGCCGCGTCGATTTCCGATTTCTGGTCCGTTGAAAACATTGCCGCGCTCCGTCCCTGCCGCTGAGTCCAAGGGGCCGCATACCACGAATCACCGGCTGCGGACACGGCTTGCGCCCATGATGCGGCATCCTTATATATCAGAGCGCCGGAGGGGCTTGCTCCTTGGCTATGGCGATAAACGGCACGTGGAATAAGTGTAGTGGACCCGGGGGCAGTACCCGGCGTCTCCACCAGAACTCTCCCCGCCATGACCCTTCGGGGCAGGGGAGCATGGGGACGAAACAGGCTCGACACGCATGGTAAAGACCTGCCTTTTGCCCGGCATTGTACCGCCGTCATCGGGCTAACTTACAAGTGCCAACGATAACTCTGAGGTGCTCGCTGTCGCTGCATAAGTGACAAGCGCGGTTCGGGAGGGCACCGGGCAACAGAAGCCCTCCCACTTCGCCGCCAAATCATGCCATTATTCATTCCTGCGGTTGTGATGTCTGACCTGCCGAGGCAGCCCTTGTGCCCTCACGCGGTTTGACGCATGGCTGAAGGCTGTGGCAGGGCGTGGCGCGACCCACACGGCCATCATGGCCCGGCCGACTCCCGATGGGGCGGCCGGACGGTACGGAGTATCCCGCATGTCCGACGATCGCGACGAGGAAAACGGTTTCGACCCCACGATTCCCGAAAGCCTCCTGCCCTATGATTCCTGGATCGAGGACGCGTATCGCGGGGTGATGCTGCGCGCGCTGGAACATGTGGGGCGCGAGGGGCTGCCCGACGGGCATCATTTCTACATCACCTACCGCACCGACTGGCCGGGCGTGGTCCTGCCCAGCCGGCTGCGCGCCCAGTATCCGCACGAGATCACCATCGTGCTGCAACATCAGTTCTGGGACCTGAAGGTGGATGAGGACGCGCAGACCATCTCGGTCGGCCTGTCCTTCGGCGGCGTGGGGTCGATCCTCGTCATTCCCGTCGACGCCGTGACCGCCTTCGCCGATCCCCATGTCCGGCTCGCGCTGCGCTTCACCCCGCCCGAGCCGGCGGTCGAGGAAGACGAGGCGCCCGCCGCCGCCGAGCTGGCGGCCCCGGCGGATGACGCCGCGGAACCCGCGGAGGAAGCGCCGTCCTCGCCACAAGTGGTCAGCCTGGCCGCCTTCCGCAAGAAGGGTTCCGGTCCGGGCTGAACCGTACACCATCCGGGGGGCCCGGATGCGGCCGGGCTCTCCGTGCATCGCCACCACCCGGAACCAATCCGGGGGAGACAGGCACACAGAGGGAGAAAGTCCATTGAACGCCTCATCCACCCCCCCCAAGCCACCGTTGAAGCCGTTCGTCTACGGCCCGCTCTTTCCGCTCCATGACGATGACACGCCCTATCGGCGGCTGGAGATCGAAGGGGTCCACACCACGGTCTGCGACGGCCGCACCGTGCTGCACGTCAAGCCTGAGGCCCTGAGCGAACTCGCCGCCCGCGCCTTCCACGAGATCGCCCACCTGCTGCGCCCCGGCCATCTGGCCCAGCTTGCCAAGATCCTGAAGGACCCGGAGGCGTCGGACAATGACCGCTTCGTGGCGCTGGACCTGCTGAAGAATGCCTGCATCGCCGCCGGCGGCGTGCTGCCGATGTGCCAGGATACCGGCACCGCCATCATCTACGGCAAGAAGGGCCAGCGCGTCTGGGTGGACGGCAACGAGGAAGAGGCCTTCTCGCGCGGCGTCTACGACACCTACACCCGCACCAGCCTGCGCTATTCGCAGATGGCGCCGCTGTCGATGTTCGAGGAAGTGAATACCGGCACCAACCTGCCGGTGCAGTTCCATATCTCGGCCACGCCGGGCGACTACCATGCCGAGCAGATGGACCTGATGTTCGTCGCCAAGGGCGGCGGGTCGGCCAACAAGACCTTCCTGTTCCAGGAAACCCGCGCCCTGCTGTCCACCAAGGAAAACCTGCTGAAATGGCTGGACGTCAAGGTGCGCACGCTGGGCACCTCGGCCTGCCCGCCCTACCATCTGGCGGTGGTGATCGGCGGCATGTCGGCCGAACAGACGCTGGAGACGGTCAAGCTGGCCTCGACCAAGTGGCTGGACAGCCTGCCGACCGAAGGCAGCCCGCAGGGCCACGCCTTCCGCGACCTGGAGATGGAGCAGGAGATCCTGAAGCTGACCCAGGGCCTGGGCATCGGCGCGCAGTTCGGCGGCAAGTATTTCTGCCATGACGTGCGCGTGGTGCGCCTGCCGCGCCATGGCGCGTCGCTGCCGGTGGGCATCGGCGTGTCCTGCTCGGCCGACCGGCAGATCAAGGCCCGCGTGACCGCCGACGGCTTCTTCCTCGAACAGCTCGAAACCGATCCCGCGCGCTTCCTGCCCGAGACGACCGACGAGCATCTGGGCGGCGAGGAGGTGCAGATCGACCTCAACAAGCCGATGACCGAAATCCGCAAGCAATTGTCACAGTACCCGGTCAAAACCCGCCTGTCGCTGACCGGCACCGTGGTCGTGGCGCGCGACATCGCCCATGCCAAGTTCCGCGAGCGGCTGGAGCGCGGCGAGGGCCTGCCGCAATATCTGAAGGACCATCCGGTCTATTACGCCGGCCCGGCCAAGACGCCGGACGGGCTGCCGACCGGTTCGTTCGGCCCCACCACCGCCGGACGCATGGACAGTTATGTCGACATGCTCCAGGCTGCCGGCGGGTCGTTCGTCATGCTGGCGAAGGGCAACCGGTCGAAGGCGGTGCGCGAGGCGTGCCACAAATATGGCGGCTTCTATCTCGGTTCGGTCGGCGGCCCGGCGGCGCGGCTGGCCAAGGACTGCATCCGCAAGGTCGAGGTTCTGGAATATCCGGAACTGGGCATGGAAGCGGTCTGGAAGATCGAGGTCGAGAATTTCCCGGCCTTTATCGTCATCGACGACAAGGGCAATGATTTCTACGAAGGCCTGACGGGCTGAGTCGGGGCGCCGCCCCGCCTTCCGTCTACAAGGAGATCCCCGTTCCATGCGCTTTACCGTCGATCGGCTGGACCATGTCGTCATTACCGTCCGTGACCTGGAGGTCTCGGCGTCCTGGTATCAGCGGGTTCTGGGCATGGAGCGGGAGGAATATGGCCGCAACAACCGCACGGCGCTGAAATTCGGCGGCCAGAAGCTCAATCTCCGCCCCCAGGGGGCGGAAGGCTGGGCCTCGGCCACCGATGCGCTGCCCGGTACCAACGATCTCTGCTTCATCACCGCCGTTTCCAGCGCCGACGTGGTCGAGCATCTGGAAGGGTGCGGCGTCCGCGTCACCGACGGGCCGGTGGCCCGCCTGGGGGCGCTGGGCCCCGTCACCTCGGTCTATTGCGAGGACCCGGACGGCAATCTGGTCGAGATCGCATCCTACCAGGGATAGCAGTGTCCGAATCCGCTTCCGTTCCCCCTATTTCATCCGATCCGGCATGCTATCCCCATCCGCATGACCGGCCGTTGGCCGGGGCGCCGAATCCGGGCCGGCCGGTCCATCCCCGTCTGTATGCCTGCGAGTGCGCCGGGACCGTCCTGCTGATGGTCTTCGGCGTTGCCACCAACGTCCTGCTCGGCGCGGCCGGCAGCCCGGTGGGGCGGGTGCTGGCGGCCCATCCCGCCTTGCAGGTGGCGTTGCAGGGGCTGTTCTTCGGCATGGGCGGCACCATCGCGGCCCTCTCGCCCTTCGGCCGGGTCAGCGGCGGGCATGTCAGCCCGTCGGTGACGCTGGCCTTCACCCTGATGGGACGCCTGGCGTGGCGGGACATGCTGGGCTACATGGCTGCACAACTGGCGGGCGCGGTCCTGGGCACCGGCCTGGTCGCGCTGGTGGGGCTGCTCTGGCCGCGCTGGGCGGCGTGGTCGCGGGTCACCCATTTCGCCGCCACCATCCCTTCGGAGGCGGTGCCGCTCTCCTGGCCCTTCCTGGGCGAGGTCTGCACCACGGCGCTGCTGATCGGGACCCTGCTGTTCACCGGCGGGACCGCCGGCCTGCGCTGGGTGACGCCGCTGGTGGCCGGCCCGCTCTTCTTCATGCTCAATCCGTTCGAGGCCTGGCTGTCGGGCGACAGCACCAACCTGGCCCGCAGCCTGGGGCCAGCACTGTTCTCCGGCCAGTGGCGCAGTTTCTGGATCTATGGCGTGGCCCCTTTCGCGGGTGCGGCGCTGACGGTGGCGCTGGTGCGGCTGGGCGCCCTGGGCGCGATCGAACTGCACGAGGCGCGGGTGGCCCATTTCGGCCACCATGGGCGCGCGCCCTATCTGCTACCGTGGCGGCGGCGGTCCCTCACGGAATAACGTCACCCGGCCGGAGCCGCTTTCGCCGTCCTTTCAGATCGTCACAGGGCAGAGGGAAGGGTGATGGGCCATCCGCCGCGCGCAACGCAGTCCCCCACGCCTTTCTGGACCCAGCCGCCGGATGCGGTATGTGCCGCAGTCGCATCCGGCGCGCAGGGGCTGACGGGCAGCGAGGCAGCAGCCCGTCTGGCCAGCGTCGGCCCGAACACGGACAGGCCCGTCCGCAGGCTCTCGCCTGTCATCGCGATCGGCCGGCGTGTTCTGGAGCCGCTGATCCTGCTGCTGCTGTTCGCCGCCGGGGTGTCGGCGGGCATGGGCGACGTGACCAGCGCCTGCATCATCGCCGCCATCATCATCGGCTCCATTGCGCTGGACGCGATCCAGGAGGGCCGTGCGGCCCGGGCGGCCGAGGCGCTCAAGCAATCGGTGGCGCTGACGGCAGAAGTCAGGCGCGATGGAAAATTCGTCAGCATCCCCACCGCCGAGGTCGTTCCGGGCGATGTCTTTCGCGTGCGGACCGGCGATGTCATTCCGGCCGATGCCCTGGTCCTGGAGGTCGCCAGCTTTACCGCCAACGAGGCGGCGCTGACCGGCGAGCCCTACCCGGTGGAAAAGCGCCCCGGTCCCATCCTCTCCCGCTCACCCGCCGACGCATCGAACGCGCTGTTCCGCGGGGCGATCGCGCAGACGGGCGAGGCAACCGCCCTGGCGGTGGCCACCGGGCGCAAGACCCTGTTCGGCGCGGTCGCGTCCGTGCTGGCCGAGGACACCGCACCTTCGCCGTTCCAGCGCGATCTGCGCGCCCTCGGCCTGGTCGTCGCGCGCGCGGCCGGCGTCCTGTCCGTGGCGGTGCTGGTGATCAACCTGCTGTTCGGGCGGCCCCTGATCGAATCCCTGATGTTCGCGGTGGCGCTGGCGGTAGGGCTGACGCCCGAACTGCTGCCGATGATCACCACCGTCACCCTCTCGCGCGGCGCCGTGCGGATGGCCCGGCGCCGGGTGATCGTCAAGCGGCTGACCGCGATCCACGATCTCGGCGCCATGACGGTTCTCTGTACCGACAAGACGGGCACCCTCACCTCGGCCGAGATCGTGCTGGCCGGCAGCCTCAATGCCAGCGGCGAGGACGATCCGCATATCGCAACGCTGGCTGGCCGGTGCGCCGAGCTTGCGGGCGATCGCGGCGCCATGGATGGCGCGCTCGCCACCGCCGCGCCACAGGCCGCCGAGGGCTGGACCGCGCAAGGCCGGATCGGGTTCAATTACGAGCGGCGGCGTGGCTCCGTGCTGGCGGCGCGGGCCGGGGAGTGCGTGCTGATCTGCAAGGGCGCGCCGGAAGCGATCCTGGCAGTCTGCGATCGGCGACGGGCGGGCACGGACGCACCCGCCCTCGACGACGCGGCCCGTGACGCGATCACGGCCCGGCTGAACGGTCTTGCCGCCCAGGGCCTCCGCGCCATCGCGGTCGCCACCAAACCCTGCGCCACGCCTGCCAATGCGCTGGCGCCCGGTGATGAGGTGGATCTGATCTTCGAGGGTTTCTGTACCTTCGCCGACCCCCCGAAGGAGAGTGCCGCCGCTGCCTTGAAACGACTGGCGGCGGCCGGCGTGCGCGTGAACGTGCTGTCGGGAGACGACCCGCTGGTGGTCGCGCGGATCGCGGGGCTGGTCGGATTGAACGCAGACGCCGTCCTGGCCGGCCCGGAACTGGAGATGCTGAGCGACGAGGCCCTGGCCGCGCGGGTCCAGGGTGTCGCGCTTTACGGTCGCCTGACCCCCGACCAGAAGGTGCGCGTGGTCCGCGCCCTGCAGGCCAGGGGCGAGACCGTCGGTTTCCTGGGCGACGGCGTCAACGACGCGCCGGGCATCCGCACGGCCGATGTCGGGCTTTCCGTCGATGGTGCGACAGGCGTCGCGCGGGCGGCGGCCGACATGATCCTGCTGGCTCCGGACCTGAATGTGGTAGCCGATGGTGTGGCCGAGGGGCGGCGCACATTCGCGAACATCCTCAAATATGTCCGCATGGGCTCCAGCTCCAATTTCGGCAACATGCTCTCGATGGCCATGGCGTCGCTGTTCCTGCCCTTCCTGCCCCTTCTGGCGACGCAGATCCTGCTCAACAACCTCCTCTATGACCTGTCGGAAATCGGTATCCCGTTCGATACCGTCGATCCGTCCGATCTCGGCCGCCCCCAACGCTGGAGCATGCGCGGGATCGTCCGCTATGCCGGGATCATGGGGCCGCTCTCCTCGGTCTTCGACGGGATTACCTTTGTCGTGCTGCTCTATGGTTTCCACGTCGCGGCGCCGGAATTCCGCACCGCCTGGTTCCTGGAATCCATCGCGACACAGATCCTCGTGGTCTTTCTGATCCGCACACGCGGCCTGCCCTGGCGCACCCCACCCGATCCGTGGCTCCTGGTCTCCGCCCTGTGCGCCCTGAGTGTGGCCCTGGTCCTGCCTTTCACGATCGCGGGGCGCTGGCTCGCTTTCGCCGTGCCTGGTGCCGCCGTGCTGTTGGCGATGGGCGGGATCACGGCGGGTTATCTGGTCGCGGCCCAACTTGTGAAGCGTATGGCGGCGGGGAAGAACTAGGCGGGGATCGGTTTCTGTTCTTTTTTGAAAAAAAGAACCAAAAAACTTTGATTCGTTCAGGAGTTTTTTGCTGGGGCGCGCGATGTCCCTGAACGAATCAAAAGTCTTTTTGCTTCTTTTTCTTCAGAAAAAGAAGAGATCTTCCTTCACCGCAGCCGACGCGCCAGCCTGTTGCCGACAGCCTGCATCAGCGTGACCAGCGCAATCAGCACCGCGACGACCGAAAGCATGATCGTCGTATTGAAGCGCTGGTACCCATAGCGGATCGCCAGGTCGCCCAGCCCCCCGGCGCCGATCACGCCCGCCATGGCCGAGGCCCCAACCAGCGTGACGAGCGTGACCGTAAGGCCGGAGATCAGGCCGGGCAGCGCCTCGGGCAGCAGGACGAAGCGGATGACCATCCAGCGCGTGCCGCCCATCGCGCGCACGGCATCGACCAGATTGCGATCGACCTCGCGCAGCGACACTTCCGCGATGCGCGCGAAATAGGGCACGGCGGCGATCGAGAGTGGCACGATGGCTGCCCCGGTGCCCAGCGCGGTGCCCGCGACCAGCCGTGTGACGGGGATCAGCAGCACCAGCAGGATCATGAACGGCACCGCCCGCGCGGCGTCGATCACCAGCCCGAGCACGCGGGAAAAGGCCGGCAGGGGCAGGATGCCCCCCGGCGCGGTCGCGATCAGCAGGATGGCCAGCGGCAGCCCGCCGATCACCGCGATCAGGCCGGACGCCAGCACCATTTCCATGGTCTCGACCGTGGCGTGCAGGATCAGATCAAGAATCAGCCGGGACATAGCCCAGTACCTCCATCGACGGGCTGGCCTGAAGCAGAAAGCCCATGGCCCCGTCATCATGTCCCGACAGGCGCACGACGCATTCCGCCTGCATGTGCGTGCGGCCTTCGGCCATGCCGGCCTGCAGGATCGTGGCGTCGATCCCGTGGCGGCGGGCCAGGATCGACAGCACGGGCGTGCCGGTCGCCCCAGTATCGAGCGTCAGGCGCACCACGGGGGCACCCCCGGCAAAGGGGTCCGGGCGCAGCCGGGCCAGCAGGGCGTCGGGCAGGCGCGCGGATTCGCCATGCAGGAAGGCCCGCGTGACATCGTGCTGTGCCCCGCCGCGCAGGACCTGCGCGGTCTCGGCGTCCTCGACCACGCGGCCATGGTCCATGACCAGAATTCGCTGCGCGATGCGGCGGATCACATCCATCTCATGCGTGATCAGGATGATCGTCAGCCCCAGCCGCCGGTTGATGTCGCGCAGCAGGTCGAGGATGGACAGCGTGGTTTCCGGGTCCAGCGCCGATGTCGCCTCGTCGCACAGCAGCAATGCCGGATGCGCCGCCAGCGCCCGCGCGATGCCCACGCGCTGCTTCTGGCCGCCCGATAACTGGCCGGGGCGTTTGTCGGCATGGCCCGTCAGCCCCACCAGCTCCAGCAATTCGTCGGCGCGCGCTCGGCGCTTGTCGCGGGGCACGCCGGCAATCTGCAGCGGCAATTCGATATTGGCGGCGACGGTGCGGGAATTCAGCAGGTTGAAATGCTGGAACACCAGCCCGATCCGCCGCCGCACCTGCACCAGTTCGCGCTCGGGCAGGGTCGTGATGTCGCGGTCTTCGATCAGGATGCGCCCGCTATCGGGCCGTTCCAACCCGTTCAGGCAGCGCAGCAGCGTGGTCTTGCCCGCGCCCGACCGGCCGATAATGCCCAGGATCTCGCCGGGCCGCACCTGAAACGAGACATCGTCCAGCGCCGTCTGGCCGCCGAAGCGGCGGCAGGCATGTTCGACCCGCAGAAGGCTCGTCACCATGCCGGGACGATCGCGTTGTGATAGATGTCCAGAATGGCCTGCCGCACGTCCGGCTGATGGACGGCATTCATCAGCGGCGCGATCCACGGCGCCTTGGCGTCTTCCGCATTGACCGCGACGAAATTGACATACGGGTTATTGGCCAGCGCTTCCTGCCCGATCCGCTGCTTGTCGACCTGGATGCCCGATTTGAACGCCCAGTTGGTATTGACGACAGCGGCGTCGAGGTCGGGCAGGGTGCGGCCGACGATCCCGGCATCCAGTTCCTTGACCGACAGATTGCGCGGATTGTCGGTGATATCCAGCGCGGTCGGCAGCAGGCCGGCCGAGGGCGCCAGCTTGATCAGCCCCAGCACCTCCAGCAGGCGCAGGGCCCGGCCCTCGTTGCTCGGGTCGTTCGGCACGCCGATCACGGCGCCCTTCGGCAGCGCCGCCACCGACGGCCAGCGGGTGGAATACAGCCCGATCGGCGAGAAATAGGTATCGCCCACCGGCACGATGCCATAGCCGTGCGCGGCCTTCTGGGCCTCCAGGAACGGGCCATGCTGAAAGGCGTTGGCGTCCAGCTCATGCTCCGCCAGGGCCTCGTCGGGCGCGTTATAGTCCGAAAAGGTCACGATCTTCAGCGTCAGGCCGGCCTGCGCGGCGTGGGTGGCGATCAGGCGCCAGATATCCTCGTCCTCGCCGGACATGATGCCGATGCGCAGGGTCTTCTGCTCGGCGGCACGGGCGACCCGCAGCAGCGGCGCCGTCGCCAGCAGGCCCAGGAAGGTACGGCGGGGCTGGGATAAAAAAGAAGTCATCGAGGGGCCCCGATCAGAAGAAGAAATATACGCATTCCGTGCGTTGTATATGGTCGGGTGTCCTCCGATCAAGACGGGGATTCGCATGAATAAGCAGGAGGGCGTTCCTGCCTGTACCCTGCTCGCGTCCCGTCAGGGATGAAAATATCCGGCAAAAGAATTATTTATATACAATATGTTGATCGAATGATGCGCGACAGAAGAAGGCGGATAGGCGTTATTGTCGCGTGCGATATTTATATCACGATCTTGATATGAAAAATTCCCTCGCGGTGAGCGGTGGCCCTGCGCTCGCGCACGTTCAGGCGAGCCCTCGGCCCGGCCGGTGCGGTTGGCCTTGCGGGCCACGGGGAATGGGCGTCTTCTCATGTGGCGAAAAACCAGGCAGCGGGGCAGAGAGCCCCCGCGTGACGAAGGAGGCAGGACATGTCCGATCTCGTGGTTCTTGGCTTCGATACGCTCGACGGCGCCACCCGCGCCCGCGCGGAAATATGGAAACTCGAAAACGCGTATCTCGTTGATGTTGATGACGCGGTTGTCGTGCGCCGTACCGATGACGGGCGGCTGCATCTCGACCAGTCGGTTCATACGGTGGCGCTGGGCGCGCTGGACGGATTCTGGAGCGGGATGCTGCTTGGAACATTGGTGGGGCTGGTCTTCATGAACCCGCTGGCCGGTTTCGCCGTCGGGGCGCTGACGGGAGGGGTCGCGGGCGCCGGTGGGGGTGCGCTCTTCGATTATGGAATCAACGACCATTTCATCAGGGAAGTGGGCGCCAACCTGAAGCCCGGGACATCGGAGCTGTTCGTCCTGGTGCGGAAGGTCGAGCCGGGAAAGGTGGTGGACCATCTGCGCGCGCTCGAAGGAAATCCCCACATCGTCCAGACCTCCCTGTCGTCCGAGGCGGAGCAGAAGCTGCGCCAGGCGTTCCTGGCCGGCTCCGGCTGAGAGGGCGGGCGCCACATCACCGAGCAGAAAACGGGAGAAAGAGATCGTGGCCAATATTTCTGATCAGGTCGAAAAGCTCCGGGCCGATCTTCATACCCTCGGGGAAGATCTTCGGGAGGCGGACCAGGCCCTGCGGACCGAGTTCAAATCCTGGGGCCTGCGGAGCGGGGCGACCGCCCTGCGCCAGACCGCGAAACAGTTGCAGGAGCTTGGCGATACCGCAGTCGGCCAGGTGAACGAGCTGAACACGAAGGTCCTGGAAAAGGTCGGCAATTCGAAAGAGCGCGCGGAGCAGGCCGCGACATTGCTCGGCCAGGTCGCCGACCGCACGCAGGGCGCGCTGGCGAAGCTGGAAAGCGGGCAGGTGCCCGCGCGTTCGACCGGGAATCTGAGCCCGCTGATCCGTACCGCGGCGGCCATCGCCGTTGTGGCAACCGTCGTGATGATTGTAAAGAAACTTCGCCGCAAGTCTTAGGCGACATGACGAAGGGCCGCCCCGGGCTCTCCGGGGCGGCCCTTGCATTACGATGAAGGTGATGTTTCCTACCGCCTATGTCGTGTTCTCGCCCGCCGGCAGATCCTTGTCGAAGAGCGTGCGTGCAATGGCCCCCGAACAATCGAGATGCACCTGATCGGTGATCTCCACGATATGGCTCGTGGGCAGGTAATGCGTGTCCCCATCCGCCAGAGTGGTGTCCTGAAGAAGGAGACGCGTCGCGCCTTCCACGGCGCGGATTCTGCCCACCGGATGGCCGTCGGAACCGACGACATGCATGCCGGCGTGAATATCGGATAGCGCGATCATGGGATTCTGCTCCTTGTTTCGCCGCCCCGGCAAAACAACGGCCCGGCCTCCGGAAGGATGCCCCTGCGATCTTTTTTAATGCATGTCCGATGGAATTTCCGCCCTGAACGCACACCGTGCGAATGGCGAATCGGAACCATAAGATTTTGATTTGATGGTATTTTTTCATGAAAATGGTGCCAAGGGCGTCATCACATGATTTCTATATGATCCTGATATCTAACAGAAAATCGTGAGTGTGGAAAATGCTAAGGTCAACAAAAAGGCCAACAGCAATTTCCTGTGGATAACTTCGCCTACGTTGGCCAGAGCGAGCAAAGTTTCCTACCCGTAGCCGATCCGATCAGGCCGTCCAACTGGCAGACAGGGCCTCGGCCTGACGGAGAACCGTCTGCACGGCAGCGTCCTGGAGGTCAGGCGGATAGCCGTACTTGCGCAGAATTCGTTTCACAAGTACCCGCATTCGAGCGCGGGCGCTCTCGCGATGCGACCAGTCAACGCTGACGCTGCCCTTGAGACTTACGAGTAGTTCGTGCGCGATCACTTTAAGCGAATCGTCACCCATTGCTTCGACGGCGCTTTCGTTTTCGGCCAGAGCATCGTAGAAAGCGATCTCGTCTTGGGAAAGACCTTCTTCCTCCCCACGCTGGCGCGCGGCCCGAACTTCCCGGGCTAGCTCGATCAGTTCCTGAAGCACCTCGACCGTGCTGATGGCGTTCGTATGATATCGCGCAATAGCGGCTTCCAAGCGCTCTGAAAAGCGTTTGGTCTCAACGACGTTCGTTCTGCTCCGGGAGCGGATTTCATCATTCAGCAGCTTGCGCAAGGCCTCTAAGGCAAGATTTTTCTTCTCGATCTGCTGGACTTCGGCCAGGAATTCGTCCGACAGGATCGAAATATCGGGTGTCGCAATCCCAGCAGCAGCGAGAATATCGACAATCTCGGTCGAGACGACGGCGCGATCCAAAATCTGCTGGATCGCGAATTCCCGGTTGGCGGCACTCGCTCCCGTCCCTTCTCCCGTTTTGACCAGTGCCGCACGCACCGCCTGAAAGAAGCCGACCTCGTCGCGGATGGCCCGCGCTTCGTCGCTCGCGGCGGCCAGGGCGAATGCCTTGGACAGGGCCAGCACCGAGTCCTGATAGCGCCGGTTCTCGCGCCGTTTTCCGTCTTCTGTGGTCTCACGGGCCGCTGCCTCATGCTGACGGCTCAGAATCCATTCAATGGCTCCTGCCAGTACAACCAAGCGCTCATGCGGTGTGCCGGACAAGCCGCGCTCAGTGTCGAAGCCGTGGTACATTGCCTTCACAACATCATATTTTTCGAGCAGGAGCGCGATCGCCTCCGCCTCGTTGATCCCGGCTTGGCGCTGATCCGAGGCGGAGTACTGGCTTAGCGCGTTCTTTAGATTTTGCGCGATTCCGATATAATCGACCACCAGCCCAGCCGGTTTGTCACGGAAAACGCGGTTCACGCGGGCGATGGCCTGCATCAGCCCGTGGCCCTTCATCGGCTTGTCGACATACATAGTATGCATTGACGGCGCGTCGAAGCCGGTCAGCCACATATCGCGCACGATCACCAGCTTTAGTGGGTCGTTCGGGTCTTTTGCGCGTTTTGCCAGAAGATCACGGTGCGCCTTGGTGCCGATATGCGGCTGCCAGTCCTGAGGATCGGCGGCCGAGCCGGTCATCACCACCTTGATCGTGCCAGCCGCGTCATCGTCGCTGTGCCAATCAGGGCGCAGGGCGACGATCTGATCATAGAGCGCGACACAGATGCGCCGGCTCATGCACACCGCCATCGCCTTGCCGTCCAGCGCGGCGATCCGCTCCTCGAAATGACGAACCAAGTCCGCCGCGACCATCGCAAGCCGCTTTTCGGAACCGACCAGCGCTTCGACGGTCGCCCATTTGCGCTTGATGCGCTCCTGTTCGGTTGTCGCCTCGTCCTCGGTCAACGCCTCGATCTCGGCGTCGATCTTGGGTTTTTCTGCGTCGGGCAGTTCGATGCGCGCGAGGCGGCTTTCGTAATAGATCGGGACGGTCGCGCCATCCTCGACCGCGCGGCTGATATCGTAAACGTCAATATACTCGCCGAAAACGGCCGGCGTGTTTACATCGTCCTTTTCGATTGGTGTTCCGGTAAAACCGATGAACGAGGCATTGGGCAGTGCATCGCGAAGATACTTGGCGAACCCATAGGAGATTTCCCCTGTTTTCTGCCCGAACTTCGCGCGAAAACCATATTGGCTCCGATGCGCCTCATCGGCGATGACGATAATATTTCGCCGGTCGGACAGCATCGGATAGGCACTCTCGCCAGCAGCGGGAGAAAATTTCTGAATGGTGGTGAAAATCACGCCGCCGGACGCGCGGTTGAGTACCGATCGCAGGTCCTCGCGGCTCTCGGTCTTGATCGGCGTCTGCCGGATCAGGTCGCGGCAGATGGAAAACGTCGCGAATAGCTGATCGTCCAGATCGTTCCGGTCGGTGATGACAACGATCGTCGGGTTTTCCATTGCTGGGACACGGACAAGCTGCCCGGCATAGAATGCCATCAGCAGGCTCTTGCCGGACCCTTGTGTGTGCCAAATGACGCCGATCCGTTTGTCGCCCTGCGGCTCGGACGCCGCGATGGTCTTCTCCACGGCGTGGCGCACGGCATGGAACTGGTGGTAACCAGCGAGAATCTTGGCAAGGCCCGACCCCGTCTCGGCAAAAACGGTGAAATCGCGGAGGAGATCGAGAAAGCGCCGCCGCTCAAACACGCCTTCGATGAGCGTGGTCAACTCCTCTTGCCCCTTCGCGGCGATGATCGTTCCATTTGTTGTGCGCCACGGCATGAATCGCTCCTGATCGGCGGTCAGCGAGCCCACACGCGCGGTGATGCCGTCCGACACCACAAGGGCGGCGTTCGTTCGGAACAGGGACGCGATCTGCGCTTTGTAGGTCTGAAGCTGGTTCCAAGCGCCGGAAATCGTGGCGTTTTCAGCCCCGGGCGCCTTGAGTTCGATCACGCCCACCGGCAAGCCGTTGACAAAAAGCACGATATCGGGTCGCCGCGCGACGGCGCCTTCGATCACCGTGAACTGGCTGGTGGCGACCCAGTCATTCGCGTCGACGTCATCGAAATCGATCAGCCGAACCTTATCGCCCCGGATCGTTCCGTCGTCGCTGAAGAACTCGACGTCCACGCCCTCGACCATCATCCTGTGGAGCCGCCGATTTTCCTGTGGAAGCGCGGCGTGTTCCGTCGCCAGGATTTTGCGCAACGCATCGCCGCGTGCTTCCAGCGGGATCGACGGGTTCAGCTTCTCGATCGCGGCGGTCAGCCGCTTGAACAGCAGAGTGTCCGAGTAAGCCTCTCGCTCCGGCGTCGTGCCATCCGGGCCGATTTCGGCATCGCTCAGAACGGCATAGCCGAGGGCCGAAAGGCGATCGAGCACGAGTTGTTCGACATCGGCTTCGGAAAGCCAGGCCATCAGGTGATCTTCCCTTCTTGAACCTCAGTCAGTTTGGCGTCTCGGCAGGCATTTAGCACTGCCTTGTAGGCTTCACGATCAATCCCGAACAGCAGACGCGAGGGCTCGATCGCCAGTGGCACTTCTTCTCCTTCAGGGAGGACGACAACGACAGTCAGGGAACCCTCGTCATCCAACTCGGCGCGAAGTGACGCAAATTCGTCAATGATCACGTTGGATGACTCGAACCGCTCATAGGGCTCGAACGTCCGTACCGGGTCGGGTTCGCGTTCGAGATAGGCTTCATGCAGGAAGGTGATGATGGCGTCGGCAGCGAGCATTGCCGAGCCGCGGTGATGGATTGACAGTTTGGTGATGAAGCCATCTTTGCCGTGGCTGACGGTGCCGGCTTCGTTGCGCAACACCCGTAGCGTTTCAGTCAGCTTGTTGTGCTGCTTGATCAAATCTGAGAAGGCGCGATGGCGAACGGCGCCGAGACCTAGTAGGCGAGTGGCGAGTCCCACCAACTGGCCAAGCGGAGTATCGGTGGCATTCGGCTTAAGTGGGGCCAACGGATCATCGAGTTCCTCAATCAGCACTCGGCAGGCACATTCGACAAGGCCCTTGGCCGCGTCGATGCACGCATCGTTCTCGTCGTTGAACTCGCGTTCCAGCGTCTCGAACGTCTGCTGCAACATCGGCGCTTGTTCCCAATATGCACAGAAGGCGCGGATGCCGGGATACCAGTCGGCTGACATAGCGGCCGCCCCTATACTACAAGCCGTTCGCGGAATTGATCGCGCTGGCTCCATGCGACGGGCGTGATCCCGTAGTTTCGAAGCGCCTCGGTCACGTTGCCTGCGATGGTCTTTTCGTTGTCGTTAAGGAAGGCGAAGGATTCGGAGCTTTCTGGTCGGCTGTCCTTTGTGTCAATCCACGCCATAATCAGATTCTGCGCTGTGCTGCGGCTCGGATTGTTGATCGCGCGGATGATCCGCTCAGAGGCGACCTTCGACTTCGGGATCACGAAGTCGAACATGTGATCGAATCCGCTCTTGCCCGAGAACTTCACGCGCGGTGTGTACCGGATATCGACGCTTTCAAGCCAGTCCGCCACATCCTCGAAGAACAGGGCTTCGATGGTTGAGGAGGCCAGGAAGAACATGTCGTGCACCGACAAGATCGCCTGGATCAGGTTGTGTTTGCGCAGCGCGAAATTGTCGCTGGTCGCCGTGACCTGCAACTCGGTGTCCTGCTGTTCGATGCCGAAACCGTTGAGGATTGTTTGCAAGATGGCCTGGCGCTTCTGGCTGTCCATCAGGCATCCCGACTGCTTAAGATCAAGCAATGTTTCACCGCCATCGGTCAGCACGAAGCCGGTCTCGGTCTTGCGGGCATAGATCTGAAGATAGTCGTTGTGCCGGTCGAGATACGGCGTCGTGATCTCGGTCCAGTCCTTCAATTGCTTGATTGCGGTCTTGTCTCGCAGCCAGCGCCAATACCCATCGATCAGAAGGTCGATTTCGCTCATGTGAACAGCCCCCGATCAAATTCGGGCGGACGGGTAACGTTGCAGAACCGCATAAAGTCGACGAGCGTCTGCCAGTGGTCCGTCGGCTGCGTGAAAACTTCGGGCGAGATCGGGAATGCCCAGCGATCTCCATACCCCTCGCGATAGAGGTGAACATGCGGACAAGCGATCTCTTCATCATCAGGGTTACGATGTGGCGGGCCGCCAAAATCGATCCGCGCCAGCACCATCGTTGTTCGCGCGCGGTTCTGAATCTTGCCCTTTGCGAGATTGATCCGTCCCCGGCTGATATCGATATGGAAGGCTTCGTCGCCATCAGCCGAGACAAGCGGCACGACGATGCCGCCTCCCATATCGGGCAGGCTCCAGCGTTGCTCGTCGACGCGATGCTTCTCCATCGCGAGAAGGGCGTCGGCTTCCGCTTGAGTTAGCCAAATCGTCATGTCGCCGGCCTGACAATTTTCTCGGCATCCTTCACGCGCACTTCGCCCGACATCAGCTTGGGCAGAAGGAGGTCGCGGGTCGCGGCGAGACTTTGGTTTTCTCGGTCGTTGGCGGCAATACGGTCGAACATCGGGGCAATCAGATTATTCAAATGGGTCCATAGGGTATCGTTCTTGGGCTGAGTTAAGAAATACGCCGATATTGCGTCGTTCGATGCTCGTTGTCGGCCTGAGGTCCCTGTCATGCTCCGAATAGCATTCGCGCGGAAGACCGGATCGCGTGCGATCAGATAGGTCAGCGCTTTGGGAAGCGGTGGGCGCGACCGAAGGACGATAAACTCCGTCGAACCCCACCCCACTTCGCCCTCAGGGAGATTCTGGACGAATGCGGTCTTGCCGTTTTCGAGGCACGGAGTGATCCGCGCCAGCAACGCATCACCATTCCGAAAGCGCATACCCGATCCAAACTCGCGAACGACATAAGGCTCTGGGTTTGGCCCCGCAATCGGGATCGACGCCATATCGAGATAGGGAGCCGACTTCCCGCGCGCTATTTGCTCCGATGGATTTATTTCAATGAGAGTGGCGAGCGGAACGACCGTCCATCCCTCCGGTATGCCGCCATCATCAAGACGGCTGGGAAATAGAGGCCAGATTTCCGCAGCGAGGTAGGGCGCGCGGCCTTCCATCTTGGCGCGGGTTGGGCCGAAATCGACGAACCAGTCCTTGAAGATCGCCCGTGCCGTCGCCTCCAGCGTCTTATTCATCCGCCGATTCAGCTTAATTTTCTCGTCAAGTGTCGACATGAGCGCGCCAATAGGTCGCTGGAGTTCTATCGGCGGTATAGAGAGCACAAGGCATCGCTGAGAGGTCAAGCTTACATAGCCTGCCATGTCGGTCTCGCCCGACCGAACCTGAAATTCTTGAGCAAATCTTGGCGAGCGCATATAAGCATATAGAAAATCCTGACTTAGGATTTCTTCATTTGCGCTTCTCCAGAATGTTGTTTGTGGACTGCACACGAAATCTGGGGCGTTTAAGGGCGCTCGCGCAATTCTTCCAACAGTGCCTTTGTGGGAGATTAGAATGTCGCCAGGTTTCCCGATTCCTTTGGTGATACGTTCACGAGCCCTATTGTTTATTTTGGACGCGCTATCAAATAGAACGACACCATCGGCCATGTCGGCCGCCCTGATAAAGGCCACACCGACATCTACAAACTCGTCAGGCCGAGGCCTCGACTCCCCATGGTTTCCATCTTCGACGCGCAATATGCCCCTTGATTGAAGATTGATGACAGTATCGGTGATCCATTCACCCATTGACAACGACCTTAGCGAGCGTTCGGCGGATGATCGCGGCAAGTCGATCTGACTCCTGAAAATGGATGTCTAGCTCTGCCTGAAAGCTAGAAAGCCTTTCGACAAAAGGCACATCATCCTCTTCAGCTTCTGCCGCTCCGACATACCGCCCAGGCGTCAGTACGTAGCCATGCGCCTGAATCTCCTCCAACGTCGCTGACTTGCAGAACCCCGGCACATCCTCATAGGCGCCCGCTTCACCTTCGCCGCGCCAAGCGTGGTAGGCGCGTGTAATCATGTCGATGTCAGCGTCGGAGAACTCCTTGCGCGTGCGGTCCACCATGTGGCCGAGCTTGCGGGCGTCTATGAACAGGATTTCGGCGCGTCGATCGCGCAACTTATCACTTCTTACCAAGCCGTTAGACCGATCACGGGCAAGAAACCATAAGCATACGGGAATCTGCGTCGAATAAAAGAGCTGGCCGGGCAACGCCACCATGCAATCGACGACACCGGGCGCACCATTGACGCCCTTGACCAGGGCGCGGCGGATCGCATCTTCTCCATTTTGCGTCGAAGACATGGAGCCATTGGCTAGTACCACGCCGGCTACGCCCGCTGGTGCGAGGTGATGCACGATATGCTGCACCCAGGCGAAGTTGGCGTTGCCGGCTGGTGGAACGCCATATTTCCAGCGTACGTCCTCGCGCAGCCGCTCCCCGCCCCAGTCGGAGATGTTGAAGGGCGGATTGGCGAGGATGAAATCGGCCTTCAGGTCGCGCAGCTCATCCTTATGGAAGCTGCCGTCACTGTTCCATTTAATGTCCGCGTCGATGCCGCGCACGGCGAGGTTCATCTTGCACAGCCGCCATGTCGTATAGTTCGACTCCTGGCCGTAAATGGCGATGTCGCCGATGCGGCCGCCGTGCTCTTCGACGAAGCGTTCGGACTGCACGAACATGCCGCCCGAACCACAGCACGGATCATAGACGCGTCCCTTGAACGGCTCGATCATGCCGACCATGACCTGAACGACTGAACGCGGCGTGTAGAACTCGCCGCCACGCTTGCCTTCAGACCCCGCGAACTGGCCGAGGAAATATTCATAAACACGGCCGAGCACGTCGCGCGCCGCGCCCTGCTCGGCGCCCAGCGCGATCCCAGAGATGAGGTCGATCAACTCGCCGAGTATCACAGCGTTGAGCGCGGGGCGACCGTAGTCTTTCGGCAGCACGCCCTTCAGGTTCTCGTTGTCCTTCTCGATGGCGATCATCGCCTCATCGATCATCTTGCCGATCGCCGGCTGCTTTGCGTTTGCCTGAAGGTGCGACCAGCGGGCGGTAGGCGGCACCCAGAACACGTTGTCGGCGGCGTATTCGTCGCGGTCCTCGGCGCCCTCGGGATAGTCTGCCAGCAGCTCGGCGCGCTTGGCCTCGAAGCTGTCCGAGATATGCTTAAGGAAGATCAGGCCGAGCGCGACGTGTTTGTAGTCCGATGGCTCCATGTTGCCGCGCAGCTTGTCGGCCGCCTTGAATAGTTCTGCCTCGAAGCCCAGGTTGCCGCCCTTGCCATTGCCACTCGATCGGGAAGGCTTTGTGGGCGCCGGCACAACCGGCTTGTCGCTTACCGCTTCAACCCGTGGAGCGTCGGCCAGCGCCACGGAGCCGCCGCGACCCCTGCCCGGAATCACGACAACTTCGGTGACCAACTCTTCCTTGACGGCATTATATGTGGCTTCGGCCCAACCAAGCGTCTCGCGCAAACGACCGTTGCCTGCCGAGCCGCCCAGCTCGGTCAACACGGTGACGAACTTCTCTTTGAGCGATTGCCTAGCCATTCCGCCCTACCAATCCTTACTCACGCAGACGCCTTCGGGAGCGGGTTGCTCATTGGGCCGGAGTCTTTTTCGCTCGGCGGGTCAACGTGGCTTTCGCGGCCCGAATCTCGCCAAACTTGCCTTTTGCCATTTGAATCGAAATGGATTCTTTGGGTCAAGAGGAAGCATAGCAAGAAAGGTGGCGCTGCGACATGAGCCGTCCATTCGGTCTCACGTCCCAGTGTCACGATCTTGCGAGATCGCGCGGCTTATGCTCTCACGCTCCACCTTGAACGCCAGCCTTCCTTTTCCGCCCCACAGTTCCCGCGCGCGTTCGCCGTCCGCGCTTTGGAGCTTGCCTGTCATCCAGAGCAGGGCGCCATAGATCATAGCGCGGTTGTCGCCGGTGAGGTCCACGATCCCGGCCTTGACGACGAGGCCGCCAAGCTCGATCAGACGGCACGTGCGGAGGCGGCGCTTCATCTGCCAGTCGCGCATATCATGCCTCGCTCGCGTTGCCTGATATCGATTCCGCGCCGCCCGGCTGCGTTTGACCGCCGCCAGCGTCGCGATCAGACGGGGATGCAGTTCTGCGCGCCCGGCGCTGAAAGAAGGCGGCGCCTCGCTTCGCCCACGCCTCCCTCTTTCCGGCATCCTTCGTCTCGGCCAGGCGCCGCGCTTCGGCAAGAGAAACGACCGGGTAAGCGCCGTGGGAGAGCTTCTTCTGCTTCTCACTGAATCGGTATGCCTGGTTCCAGAGCCGCGCGCCGCTTGGCTTCACAAGGAGATAGAGCCCGTCACCATCGGAGAGCTTGTAATCCGCCGCCCGTCCCTTGGCAGTGCGGGAAGACGTATCGGTCAGGGCCATTCCCGCCTCATGCTGTTGGCCTTTTGCCAGCAAACATCAGGGCGAGGCCAACATCAAGGCCAACAAAATCCGTGGGATGGGGCGATATCGGGAGGCGCCGATTGAGACGGCGAAAAACGCCAAAACCTGTAAAATACAAATTATTTCAAGGCTTTATGAGCCTCGATGAAACGCCTTGAGATGTGGGGAAATGAGACTAATGGTGCCCAAGGGCGGAATCGAACCACCGACACTGCGATTTTCAGTCGCATGCTCTACCAACTGAGCTACTTGGGCACCGGGCCGAGACCGGCGCGGGCGGTGCGATCGGGATCGTGCCGCCGTGGGGGTGTGATCTATCCCACCTCGTCATCGGGATCAACCCGTCTCGGATCGTTTTCGTCGAAGTTTTGTCCGCCTTCGCTCTGGTCGGGTACGCGGTAGCTTTCCGAGAACCAGCGGCCCAGGTCCACGTCGCTGCATCGCTTGGAACAGAAGGGGCGGAACGCCGCCTCGCCCGGCCGCCCGCAGATCGGGCAGGGGGGCAGACGGGCGGGGGTGGCGGGTGCGGTGGGATCAGACATGGTCGAGCGTCCAGCTCAGGGGGGACAAGGACGGGTCCAGCCGCCAGGCCGGCTGGTGGCCCGATAACTGGGCGGTGTCGGCGATGGCGCCCGGATCATGGCCCAGCGCGCGGGCCAGATCGGTGCCGACGCGCAGGGCGGGCGCCCGGCCCGGCTGGCCCGTGACCTGGCGCGCCCATTCATCGAGCATCCGCAGCATCTGGCCCGGCGCCTCCGACAACAGCGCGTGCAGCGGCGGGCGGATGCGCGGGCGCATGATTTCGGCCAGCCCCAGGGCACTGAAGCCGAGGAAGCGCGGGCGCAGCGGGTCCTGCGCCAGTGCGGCCTCGATCGTCTCGCGCAGGGCCGGGCGCTTGCGGATGGCCAATCCCGCGACGTCGATCACGATGGCGCCGGAGAGGTTGCGCAGGCGGATCTGGTGCAGCAGGGCCGGCAGGGCGTCGCGGTTGGCGGCAAACTGCGCCGTCTGCTTGGCGCGCCGGTCGCTGCTGGCAGCCCCGCCATCCATGTCGATGGCGACCAGCGCCGGGGTGGGGGTGATGGTGGCCCGCAGCCCCCCCGGCAATGTCACCGATGGTTCGGCCAGCGCCGCACAGGCGGCCTCGGTCTCGGCATCGAAGGCATGGCGTTCGCGCTGCACCCGGCCGCGCAGCCCGGCGGGCAGGCGGGCCGCGAGGGCGGCATCGTCGATCACAATGGGGGCGTGGGGCCAGGCGGCGGCCAGGGCGTCCAGCGGCGTCGGGCCGCGTGCCAGCAGGGCTGGCGGCCCGGATGGGCTCTGGCCCTCGGGCAGGACAAGGCCGGTTGCCGTCAGCCGCGCGCCCTTGCCGTCCTGCGGGGCGCGCACGATCCGCACCAGTACCGGGTCGCCCTCGGCCAGCGGGCCGGGCGCCGCCGAGTCGGGCAGGAAGCCCGAGGCCCCGTCGGCCAGGTCGATGAAGGTGCCGCCCATGGCCGTCAGCCGCGCGCCGGCACGGCCGCGATGCAGGTCGCCCACGCCGTCCGGCCAGCCCGGCCGCCACAGCGCATAATCGCGCAGGCCGGCGGCATCGGTGACCGCGATGCGGATCTCGCCCGGCGCGCTGGCGGCGAGGATCCGCGCCGTCACGGCAGCCAGGCCCCTTTCTGGCCACGCAGCAATTGCGCGACCTCGAACACAGGCAGGCCGATCACGGCGGAGGGCGATCCCGACAGGAAGCGGATATGCGCCGCCGCATGGCCTTGCAGCGCATAGCCCCCGGCCTTGCCTTCCCAATCGCCGGCATCGAGCAGCGCCTCGATCTGCCGCTCCGTCAGTCGCGCGAAGGTGACAGTGCTGACGACCGTGCGCTCGGCGGCCCGGCCCTCGGGCCACGCGGCGGTCGGCCGCACGGCGATGGCGGTCAGGACCGTATGGCGCCGGCCCGACAGCAGGGACAGGCAGCGTCGGGCGGTCTCCCGGTCCTCGGCCTTGGGCAGGATGCGCCGACCCAGCGCGACCACCGTATCGGCGCCCAGCACCAGGGCGGGTTCATCGAGCATGGCGGCGACATGCGCCGCCTTCTCCCGCGCCAGACGCTCGGCGTAGGGGCGGGGCAGTTCGCCGGCGAGGGGCTGTTCGTCGAGATCGGCGGCGACGATCCGCCGGGGCACCAGTCCGATCTGCGCCAGCAGGTCGCGCCGGCGAGGCGAGGCGGAAGCCAGGATCAGCCCTGGTCCCGTGGCACTGTCGGACACAGGCAGGTGCCTTACTTGAAGCGGAACGTGATGCGACCCTTGGAGAGATCGTACGGGGTCATTTCGACGTTCACCCGGTCGCCGGCCAGCACGCGGATGCGGTTCTTGCGCATCTTGCCGCTGGTGTGGGCCAGGATCATGTGCTCGTTATCGAGCTTCACGCGGAACATGGCATTGGGCAGCAGTTCGGTCACCGTACCGCTGAATTCGATCATGTCTTCTTTCGACATTGTATCCTTCGATCATGCTGGTTGGCCGGCATCGGGCCGGAAATAAGGAAGCAGGCATGGCCGCAGGACCGTCCTATTGGGACGGTCCTGCGGCCGGTCGGATGAAATGCAGGCGGATATGTGCGGTCTGTCGGGGCCGCGGTCAAGCTTTGTCCGCGCCCGAGCATTGCGCGTCCAGCCGGGCCGATACGCTCAGGGCATGCGCATCAAGCCCTTCGGCCCGCGCCAGGGCCACCGCCGCCGGGCCGATCCGCAGCAGCGCATCCGGCCCCGCACCGATAAAGGTGGTGCGCTTGAGGAAGTCGAACACCGACAGGCCGGAGGCAAAACGCGCCGTCCGGCTGGTCGGCAGCACATGGTTGGGGCCACCCACATAATCGCCGATCGCCTCGGCGCACTGATAGCCCAGGAACACCGCACCGGCATGGCGCACGCGCGCGAACAGCGCCTCGGGCTCGGCCAGCAGCAGTTCCAGATGCTCGGGCGCGATCTCGTTGATCAGCGCCGCCGCCTCGTCCAGGTCGCGCACGAGGATGATGGCGCCATGCGTCGCCCAGCTTGCCCCGGCAATGGCGGCGCGCGGCAGGGTGCGCAGTTCGGCCTCGACCGCCGCGGCCACCCGGTCGGCCAGGGCGGCATCGGTGGTGATCAGGATCGACTGGGCCAGCGCGTCATGCTCGGCCTGCGCCAGCAGGTCCAGCGCCACGATGCGCGCATCGGCCCCAGCATCGGCCACCACCACGACTTCCGACGGGCCGGCGATGCTGTCGATGCCCACCCGGCCGAAGACCTGCCGCTTGGCCTCGGCCACATAGGCATTGCCGGGACCGACCACGCGGTCCACCGGCTGGATGGTGGCGGTGCCGTAGGCCATTGCCGCCACGGCCTGCGCCCCGCCGACGCGATAGATCTCGCTGACGCCGGCGCGGCGGGCGGCAGCCAGCACCAGCGGGTTCAGCACGCCGTCGGGCGTCGGCACGCACATGGCCAGCCGCTCCACGCCCGCCACGCGCGCCGGCACCGCATTCATCAGCACCGAGGACGGATAGGCCGCCGTGCCGCCGGGCACATACAGCCCCACCGCATCCAGCGGCGTCCAGCGCATGCCCAACTCCACGCCCTCGGCATCCGTATAGCGCAGGTCGGCGGGCAACTGCGCGCGATGGAAGGATTCGATGCGCGTGGCGGCCACGTCCAGCGCCTGGAGCAGGTCCGGCGAGACCTGCGCGCAGGCGGCCTCGATCTCGGCTTCCGTCACCCGCAGCCGGTCAGGCGTGATCGGCATGCGGTCGAACCGCTCAGTATAGGCGCACAGCGCGGCATCGCCCTCGGCGCGCACGCGGGCCAGGATCTCGGCCACCGGGGCATCGACGCGGGCGGTATCGCCCTCGCGGTCGGCCAGCAGGCGGGCGAAGCCGGCGCGGAAATCGGGCTGGGTGCTGTCGAGGCGTTTCATGCGGGCAGGGTCTCGGCGGTGGCGGGCGCGGCCAGCGCCTGGCGGAAGCGCGCGATCAGCGCGCCGATCCGCTCCGGCTGGGTCTTCAGCGCCGTGCGGTTGACGATCAGCCGGCTGGTGACGGTGGCGATCGTCTCGGTTTCCTCCAGCCCGTTGGCGCGCAGGGTGGACCCGGTATCGACCAGATCCACGATCAGGTGCGACAGGTCCAGCACCGGGGCCAGTTCCATCGCGCCATGCAGATGCACGATATCGGCATTGATGCCGCGCGCCGCGAAATGGCGGCGGGTGATGGCCGGATATTTGGTGGCCACCCGCACCCGCGACCAGCGGGCGGGATTGTCGCCCTCGCCCTGGCCCTTGGGGCGCGCGACCGAGACACGGCAGGCGCCGATGCGCAGATCCAGCGGCGCATAGATTTCGGGATAGTCGAATTCCATCAGCACGTCGGCGCCGCAGATGCCCAGTTGCGCCCCGCCGAAGGCCACGAAGGTCGCGACATCGAACGAGCGCACGCGCACCACGTCCAGCGTCGGGTCGTCGGTGGGGAAGCGCAGCCGGCGGCTGCCCTCGTCCAGACAGTCCGAGGCCGGCAGGATGCCGGCGCCGGCCAGCAGCGGGGCGGCGGCCTTCAGGATGCGTCCCTTGGGCAGGGCGAGGACCAGCTTCGTGTCCTGAGTCGTCGTTTCCTGAACTGGGGCGGTCATGCGAACTCCGGCTACAAGCGCGCCCCCATTGCGGTGGCGGCAGGGCCGCCAGGGCCGCGTCCAGGCGCCAGGTGCGCTGCGACTTATCACATTCCGCCCTGCGACAGGAAGGGCGCACAGCCGTGACTGGCGGAATCCGGCGCTTGCCGCGTATGCGACCGGCCGCTTACACAAGAACAAGAGGGCGCTCCGCCCTGCCAGACCCGCTCTCTCGACGACGGACGGCCCCATGGTGTTTCACGCGACCCTCCAGGGCGAACGCTATCGGTTCGACGATCTGCGCACCCTGCTGGCCCGGGCCTCGCCCCTGCGGTCGGGCGACGAGCTGACCGGCGTGGCCGCCGCCGATCCGGTCGAGCGGGTGGCGGCGCGGGAGGCGTTGGCCAACGTGCCGCTGCGGGCCTTCCTGAACGAAGCCGTCATTCCCTTCGAACAGTGCGACGTCACGCGTCTGGTCGTGGAACGGCACGACGCCGCCTCCTTCGCGCCGATCGCGCATATGACGGTCGGCCAGTGGCGCGACTGGCTGCTGAGCTACGAGGTCGACGAGGCCGCGCTGGCCGCCATCACGCGGGGCCTGACGCCGGAAATGGTGTCGGCCGTCAGCAAGCTGATGCGCAACCAGGATCTGATCGCGGTCGCCCGCAAGGTGCGTGTCGTCACTGCCTTCCGCAACACGCAGGGGCTGAAGGGGCGGCTGGGGTCGCGCCTCCAGCCCAATCACCCGACCGACAATGCGCGCGGCATCGCGGCCTCGCTGCTGGACGGGCTGTTGCTGGGCGCGGGCGATGCGGTGCTGGGCATTAACCCGGCCACCGATTCCATCGAGACCGGCATGGTGCTGGTGCACATGCTCGACGAAATCCGCCGGCGCTACGACATCCCGACCCAGAGCTGCGTCCTGACCCACATCACCAATACGCTGGCGATGATCGAGCGCGGGGCGCCGGTCGATCTGGTCTTCCAGTCCATCGCCGGCACCCAGCGCGCCAATGAAAGCTTCGGCGTCTCGCTGGCGCTGCTGGACGAGGCGCATCAGGCGGCGCGAAGCCTGCGGCGCGGCAGCGTGGGCGAGAATGTGATGTATTTCGAGACCGGGCAGGGGGCGGCGATCTCGGCGGACGCGCATTTCGGGGTCGACCAGCAGACGCTGGAAGTGCGCGCCTATGCGGTGGCGCGCGACTATGCGCCGCTGCTGGTCAACACCGTCGTGGGCTTCATCGGCCCCGAATATCTCTATGACGGCAAGCAGATCATTCGTGCTGGCCTGGAAGATCATTTCTGCGGCAAGCTGATGGGCCTGCCGATGGGCTGCGACGTCTGCTACACCAACCATGCCGAAGCCGACCAGGACGACAGCGACGATCTGATGCTGCTGCTGGCGGCCGCAGGGGTGAATTTCCTGATCGCCGTTCCGGGAGGGGATGACGTGATGCTGAATTACCAGAGCCTCTCCTACCACGACATCCTGACCGTCCGCTCCGTCTATGGCACCGCTCCCGCCCCCGAATTCGAACACTGGCTGCAACGGATGGCCCTGCTGGACGGCAAGCGCCGCCTGAACGCCAACGCGCCGCTGGCCCTTCCCGGCTTCATGGATGAGTGAGAGCCGGCCAGATCTCGCCCGCGATCCCTGGACCGCGCTGCGTGGCCTGACCCATGCCCGCATCGGCCTCGGCCGGGCCGGCGACGCGCTGGCGGGGGCGGATGTACGCGCCTTGCAGGCCGCGCACGCGGCGGCCCGACGGGCGGTTCATGCCACGCTCGATCCGACCCGGCTTTCCCTCGCCGAACCGTTCATCGAAGTGCGCAGCCGCGCGCCCGATCGCGGCGTCTTCGTACGCCGCCCGGATCTGGGGCGGCGGCTGCGCGCGCAGGATGCGGAGCGCCTGCCGCATGCGCCCTGCGACGTCCTGTTCGTCGTCGCCGACGGGCTCTCGGCACTGGCGGCGGCGCGCCAGGCGCCCGGCGTGCTGGAGGCCGCGCGCGCGTCCCTGCCGGGCTGGTCCGTCGGCCCCGTCATCGTCGCGCATAATGCGCGGGTCGCACTGGGGGACGAGATCGGCGCGCGGGTCGGCGCGCGCTGCGTGGTCATGATGATCGGCGAGCGGCCGGGCCTGAGCGCCGCCGACAGTCTCAGCCTCTATCTGACATGGGACCCGAAAATCGGCCGCATGGATTCCGAACGCAACTGCCTCTCCAACATCCATGCCCATGGCGGCATGACGCATGACGAAGCCGCCTTCCGCCTCGCCTGGCTGCTGCGCGGCGCGCGCACGCTGGGGCGCAGCGGCATTGCCCTCAAGGATGACAGCATGACCGCCCAATTGCCGCCCGGCACGCCATGACCACCCAGACCGACGCGCTGCCCCGCCATCTGGGCGTCATCCATCTCTGGTCCATCGCGGTCGGGCTGGTCATCTCGGGCGAATATTTCGGCTGGAGCTATGGCTGGGCCAGCGCCGGCACGCTCGGTTTTCTGGTCGCGACCCTCGCGGTCGCGCTGATGTACCTGTCGCTGATCTTCTCCTACACCGAACTGACGACCGCCATGCCGCGCGCGGGCGGTCCGTTCGTCTATGTCACCGCTGCCTTCGGGCGGCGGGCGGGGCTGATCGCGGGCATCGCCTCGGTCATGGAATTCGTCTTCGCGCCACCCGCCATCGCGCTGGCGATCGGCGCCTACCTGCATGTGCAATATCCGTGGCTGTCGCCCACCCTGGCGGCGGCGGGGGCATTTTGCGCATTCATGGCGCTCAATATCGCCGGGGTGCATCTGGCGGCACGGTTCGAGCTGTTCGTGACGCTGGCGGCGATTATCGAGCTCCTGATCTTCATGGCCATCGTCTGGCCCGGCTTTTCGATGGCGCGCTTTACCGATGGCGGCTGGGCCGGCAGCGGGCAGGTCTCGTTCGCCGCCTTGGGCGGCATCGCGCAGTCGGTGCCGTTCGCCATCTGGTTCTTCCTCGCCATCGAGGGCGTGGCGCTGACCGCCGAGGAAGCGCGCGACCCGCACCGCACCCTGCCGCTGGCCTATGTCGCCTCGATCTTCACGCTGGTCGTCCTCGCCCTCGGCGTGATGGTACTGGCCGGCGGGGTGGGCGACTGGCGCGCCCTTGCCGATCGCAACGACCCGCTGCCGCAGGCCATGCGCATCGTCGTCGGCCCGCATAGCGGCTACGTCCACATGCTGGTCTGGCTCGGCCTGTTCGGGCTGATCGCCTCGCTGCACGGCATCATCATGGGCTATTCGCGGCAGATCTACGCGCTGGCGCGCGACGGCGGCCTGCCGCGCCTGCTCGCGCACCGCCATCCCCGCCTCGGCACGCCTTGGGTCGCGACCCTTGCCGGAGGCATGATCGGGATTGCCGCCATTCTCTGCGACGATTTCGCCAGCTTCGGCGGCCAGTCGCTGACGGCGTCACTGGTCACGCTGTCGGTGTTCGGCGCGCTGATCGTCTATGTACTGACCATGGCCAGCCTGTTCAGGCTGCGCCGGCGCGACGGCAGTGCGCATCTGGTGTGGAAAGTGCCGGGATTTCCTTACGTCCCCGCCTTTGCGTTGCTCGCGGCATCCGGCGCGCTGGTCCTGATGGGTGTCTTCCATCCGGTGGCGCTGGGGGTCGCGGTGTTGTTCGTGGGGGGCGCCATTGCGCTGCCGGGTGATGCCTGAGGTTCTTCTTTTGAAAAAAGAACCAAAAAACTTTGATTCATTCGGGAGTTTTGTGCGTGGGACACGCGATGCCCCTGAACGAATCAAAGTCTTTTTGCTTTTTTTCTTCAGGTTCTCAGGTCTGGTCCGTCTCATCGAGGATTGAGTTGAATTTATCCGAGATCAAGTCGATCACCGTCTGCGCGGCAGGAGAAATGCTACGCTGGACATGGTAGAAGAGGGAGAAATTCAGGGGTGTGATGCCGGTATCGATCAACCGGACGAAGCTGAATTCTCTGGCCTTCACTTCGTTCATGACGTCGGCGAGGGTCAGGAGGCCTGCTCCCAGGCCGCTCCTGACGAGCGATTTGATGCTGACGATGCGGTTGCTGGTGATCGCCGCGTGCAGGTTGACACTATGCCGCGCCAGGGTTTCGCGAATATTGGCACCGATTGCCAAGGTGCCGCTGGGAAGAATGAGTTTCAATCCTACCGCATGGCTTAGTCTGGTTTCCCGCAGGTCGGCGAGCGGATGGTCGGATCGCACGACCAGACCGACGGGCGAATTGAGTGTGGCGACTGTACGGACCTTCTTCGACGCACCTTCGCGGATCGAGATGCCGAAATCCACTTCGTTACTGGTGACGGCCTCCCAGATTTCCGCGATGTCCAGTGTCCGGATGTTGAATTCGACACGGGGATAGAGTTTGTTGACCTCAAGAAGAATTTCCGGAATGAAACGATCGCTGACGGCTTCGACCACGGCCATTTCCACCAGGCCGCGGCGAAGGCCGGACAGATCTTCGAGGCGTGTACGGAACGACTCGAAATCGCGTTTTCCCGACATGATCGCTGCCAGCAGCAACTCTCCGGCCGTCGTCAGGGTCAGACCTGCACTATGCCGGTGAAACAGCAGGAGCTCCATCTCCTGTTCCACGGTCAGAATCTGTCGATTGACCGCCGATGCCGAGACGTTCAGCGCACTCGCGGCCTGTCGAATGGAACCCGTTTGCGCCACCATCTCGAAATAGATCGAGAAGCGGGACAACGTAAAAATTCGACCCGCATTACGATTGCCGGGTATTCTGGTTTTTATAGTGGGCATCGGACTGGTTGATGAGACCCTTGTTCACGGTATGTGGCTTAATGTGGCATGTTTCGAATCCAGCTTGGCGGCTTTTGTCAAGAAACGTCAAGGAGGACTGGCGGTTGCGCCGGTGTCGACAAAAATGCAACGGCCTGTCACGTTCTTTGTGTTGGACGGGCGGTTCGATATCGGCAATTTTATATTGTCATACAGTCACTAGCACTGATCTGCGGATTTGCCGCGCCTGCGGAGACTGAGGGGCGCGTCGCGCATCGAGCTTTTTTGTCGCCTGTTGATGCTTCATCAGCGCGTCATCGCGATGAAAAATCTGGTTGTCGCGTCGTATCCGCAAGTTTGTCGGAAGCGTCCCTATGGTCATGCCGTTTCCTGCCGGGTGGTCGCTGCGTCCGATCTCGGGTCCTCGTGTCAGGAGAAGCCGCCAATGCGACACCATGTCCGGTTTTATATCGGCGACGAGTATTATGAAATGTCCGGCTTTTCACCGACCCTGACCGTGCTGGACTGGTTGCGGGAGCATTGCGGCCGGACCGGCACCAAGGAGGGCTGCAACGAAGGCGATTGCGGCGCCTGCACGGTGCTGGTGGTGCGGCTG
>NZ_JABEQE010000001.1 GCF_014174375.1 Gluconacetobacter asukensis | reverse complement strand
CCATGGACATGCTGGTTCCCGCCGGTCGGCCGCTTCCCGCGATCCGGCACGATTTCAGATGGCCGAGAAGCCGCCGTCGACAGACAGTTCCACCCCATTCACGAAGCTGGACTCGTCTGAGGCGAGAAACAGCGCGGCCGCCGCGATTTCCTCGGGACGACCCATCGTTCCCCGCGGGATCAGGGATTCGAACATCCGCTTCGCTTCCTCGGTGAGGACCTGGTCCTGCATCGGTGTGGCGATCGGCCCCGGGTGCAGCACGTTCACCCGGATATTCCGGCCCTTCAGTTCGTTGAGCCACCCGCGTGCGAATGCGTGCAGCGTCGCCTTGCTCGCCGCATACACGCTGTAACCAGGGAAACCTTTGAGCGAAGCAACCGACCCGGTCATGAAGATCGATCCGCCATCGTTGAACAGCGGCAACGCCTTCTGAACCGTGAACAGCGTGCCGCGCGCATTCAGGTTGAAGGTCGTGTCGAAATGCTGCTCGGTAATCTCGCCCAGCGGGGCGGCTTCGCCCGTGCCGGCGCTTGCGTACAGGACGTCGATCCTGCCCTTTTCCCGCTTGACCGTATCGAACAGGCGGTCGAGGTCGTCCAGATTGGCCGCGTCGCCGCGTACGCCGGTCACGTTCCGGCCGATCAGCTTGACGGCCTCGTCCAGAGCCTCCTGTCTTCGGCCGGTGATGAACACATAGGCGCCTTCTTCAACGAACCGCCTGGCGCTCGCCAGCGCCATGCCGCTCGATCCACCCGTGATGACTGCAACCTTACCGTCGAGCTTTCCCATGATCTTTCCCTTCAGGCTCCGTTTTCGATCGTTCGGGGAGATCCCCGAGACCTTCGACATAGGTCTGGCGGCGTCAGGCGTTGAGTGTGAAAGCGCGCACATCGGTGGTGCGAAATCGAACCGGCTGAACGATTGACGGCCTTCGGACGATCAGTCATCGCCGTTTGAAAGCCGGAGAAAATTCGTCGCCATACGCTATGATGACGGCGCGTCATGGCGCACGATGCGGCGGATATGGGCTTTGGAAGGCGCACCGTGCGGTGCCGGAGTGCACCATGATCGATTGGGACGATGTTCGCTACTTCCTTGCCGTCGCGCGCGGCGGCTCGGTGCGGGCTGCCGCCGGGCATCTGGGGGTAAACCATTCAACCGTGCTGCGGCGGATCGCTCAGCTTGAAGAGCAGCTCGGGACGCACATGTTCGAAAAGCTGCCTGCGGGCTATCGCCTGACGGCAGCGGGCGAGGAGATCCTTGAGTTCGCGAACCAGATGGAAGCGTCGTCGCGCCAGCTGGAGACGCGCGTTTTCGGTCGCGACCAGAGCGTGCGCGGGCTTTTGCGCGTGACGCTGCCGCCGTTCCTCGCGACACATCTGCTTATGCCGGATCTTGCTGATTTTGCCCGCATGCATCCGGACATCGAGATGGAGATCCTGCCGAGCGGCGCGGTCGCGAATCTGACGAACCGGGAAGCCGACGTCGCGATCCGTATCGTGCTGGACCGGGAAACACTGCCGCCCAATCTTCACGGCCTGCCAGGCCCCGAATTGTCCAGCGGCATCTATATGTCGCGCGATCGCCTGACCGCGTGGCGTGCCGGTGTGGCCGATCCTGTCCGCTGGATCGTCATAAACAATAATGGACTTCCGGGCTGGGCCCGCGGAGGAGAGGTTCACACGACAGGGGTTCCGTTCAGGACCCCGGACGCTGAGGCGCAGATCGTCGCAACGCGGCAAGGGATCGGGATGACGAAACTGCCGTGCTTCGTCGGCGATGCCGACCCCCTGCTGGCGAGGGTGCCGGGCACCGACCTGCACAGGCATGGAACGCTCTGGTTTCTCACGCAGGGAGAGACACGCAAGACGAAGCGCGTGCGGCTCTTCACCGCGTTCGTATCCCGCAGGCTCGCCGCGTACGCGCCGCTTCTCGCGGGCCTGTCCATATCGCGCGACTGACACGGATGAATGATCCGATAGGGGTCACCAGGGAAAGGACGGGTTCTCTATCTTTTCCAACAGACCTGACATTCCACTTTCCCGCCAAAGCCATCAGCGCGCATTTCCAGGCGCGTTAGCAGACCAGGGTGACGGTGGCGCGTAGCCCGTGGGGCGTGCGGTTGCCCAGGCGGATGTCGCCGCCGAGGCCCCAGATGATGTTGCGGGCGATGGCCAGGCCGAGGCCGGTGCCGCCGGTTTCGCGGTTGCGGCTGATTTCGGCGCGAACGAAGGGTTCGAACATCCGGTTGAGGTCCTCGGGGGGGAGGCCGGGACCGTTATCCTCGATCAGGACCGTGACCAGCCTTTCGCCCTCGTTTTCCGGCAGCGGCGTTTCCAGCGTGACCTGGGCGCCGCCGCCATAGAGGATGGCGTTCTGGATCAGGTTGTTCAGCGCGCGTTTCAGCGCCACCGGGCGGGCCTCGATCGTCACCGCCGGCGGGGGGGCGGCGAAGCCGATCGCGTCGGCCTGGTCGGGGTGGGTTTCCGCGGCTTCGTCCAGGATGGTCTGGAGCAGGGCGGTCAGGTCCAGCCGGCCCATGGGTTCGCGGCGCGAGGTGTCGCGCCCGAAGGCCAGGGTGGCGGAGACCATGGCCTCAAGCTCGTCCAGGTCGGCCAGGAACTTGCCGCGCAGTTCGTCGTCCTCGACGAATTCGGCCCGCAGCTTCAGGCGGGTGATGGGGGTGCGCAGATCGTGGCCGATGGCCGTCAGCATCAGGGTGCGGTCGGTCAGGAAGCGCCTGATGCGGTTGGCCATGGTGTTGAAGGCCTGCGCCGCGCGGGCGATTTCCAGCGGGCCGTCCTCGGACATCGGCGGGGCGTTGACGTCGCGGCCCAGGGCCTCGGCCGCTGCCGCCAGGGTGCCGACGGGCGCGACCAGCCGCCGCACGCCCCAGACGATCAGCACGCCGCCGGCCACCGTCATCAGCGCGAAGGCGGTGGGGAAGGTGGGGGAGCGGAACGGATTGGGCGCCGGCAGGGTGTAGCGGATCGTCAGCCACCGTGTCTCGTCGGGCAGCAGGAACGCCACCGCCCGCCGGGGCGAGCCGTGCGGCATGCTGAACAGGATCTGGCGCGGCCGCAGGTGGGGCGGCAGCGGCGGCTGGCCCTGGGGCGAGCGGGCGAAGGGCGGCCGGTCGAAGGGCTCATGCCCGAAGGGGGGCTGGCCCATATGCATATGGGCCATCGGGTCGTCGGCCGTCTGTTCGACCATGTCGGGGTCGGGGCCGGGGGTGAGGGCGATGTGGAAGGTCGCGGGCGGGTGCAGGGCCTCGAGTTCGGCCTCGCGGTCCTGCGGCTGGGTCTCGACGATCGAGCGATAGATCATGCCGACATGATTCTGGCTTTCCTGCTGGATCATGCGGCGGTCGAAATCGATGCGGTCCAGCGCGTGGACGGTCAGCCCGATGGCCTCGATGATCCCGAGGCCGACGATCAGCAGCAGGCTGGTACGGGCGGCCAGCGAGCGGGGCCAGAACCAGCGGAGCACGCGGCGGGGCAGGCGGGGCGTGCGGGTGGCCGGGCCCGAATCGGCGGCGTTCATTCAGCGTCGGTCTTCAGCTTCGTTCGACATCGGATGCCAGCACGTAGCCGCCGCCGCGGACGGTCTTGATGAGCTGGGCGTTGCGGCCGTTATCTTCCAGCTTGCGGCGCAGGCGGCTGATGGCGACGTCGATCGCGCGGTCGAAGGGGCCGGCCTGGCGGCCGCGCAGCAGGTCGAACAGCATGTCGCGGGTCAGCACCCGGTTGGCGCGGTCGAGCAATGCCGTCAGCAGGTCGTATTCGCCGCCCGTCAGCGCCACCTCGGTGCCGTCGGGGTTGAGCAGCCGCCGCCGCGTGGCGTCCAGCGTCCAGCCCGAGAAATGCAGGCACTGGGACGGGCCGCCGGCGCCGCGCAGGGTGGCGGCCTCGCTGGTCCGGCGCAGGATGGCGCGGATTCGCGCCAGCAGTTCGCGCGGGTTGAAGGGTTTGGGCAGGTAATCGTCGGCGCCCATTTCCAGGCCGATGATGCGGTCGGTCTCCTCGCCCATCGCCGTCAGCATGATGATGGGCACATTGGCCTGCTCGCGCAGCCAGCGGGCGAGTTCCAGACCGGTTTCGCCGGGCAGCATCAGGTCCAGCACCACGATCTGGTAATGGCCGGCCTGCCACGCCTTGCGGGTCTCGCGCCCGTCGCGCGCCGTGGTGACGCGGAACATGTTGCGTTCGAGGAAACGGGCGAGAAGATCGCGGATTTCGCGGTCGTCGTCGACGACCAGAATATGAGGCAGGGGCTCCATGCCTTCATTCTACCGCGCTTTTTCGTGCCGTGCAGCCGGTGTTTCATTCGGTTGCAATCGGGGCCCGGAAGGGGCGGGGCCGGAAAAAAAACGCGATGGACCCGCTGGAAGCCTGTGACAGGAGCGCCCGGTTCATGCACAGGATTGGGAATGGAACATTCCACCCTGTCCCCGGTCGCGCGTACGCCCGGCCGTTTCGTACGCCCGGCGGTCCTGTTCGGTGCGCTGTCGGCCCTTCTTGTCCTGTCGGCCGGTGCCGTTCGCGCGGCCGACCCGGTGGTGCCTGGCCCGGATGGCGGGCCGGGAGTGCCTTTTCTCGGCAATCCCGCGCGGGACATGCCGACGGGCGACCTGCCGGAGCTGACGGCGCCGCCGCCGGTCGTGCTGGCCGCGCCGCCGCCGGCGCAGACCGGGCATGGCCATGCCGCGCCGGCCACCGCCGCGCACCGGCTGGGCAGCCTGATCGACCGCGACGTGGTGGCGCCCGATGGCAGCCATGTGGGGCAGGTGATCGACGTGCTGCTGGACCAGGAGGGGCGTCCGGCGGCCGTGGTGGTGGATGTCGGCGGTTTTCTGGGGGTGGGCAACCGGCGCATCGCCATTGCGTGGGATGCGTTCGTGATGGGCGGGCTGACGGAGAAGAGCCCGGTCAAGCTGCGCATCGACGGGGCGGGGGTCCGTTCGGCCCCGGCCTATGACCCGACCTCGATGGATGTGACGGTGGTTCAGGCCCCGCCGCCCGCGCCCGTGGTGCCGGCGCCGCCGGCGGCGGCACCCGTGGCCCCGGTGGTGGCCCCCGCCGAGGCCGAGCCTGGGCCGCTATCGGTCGAACCCCAGCCCGCGCCGCCGCCGCTGGTGCCCCCCGCGCCGGGTGGCGGGGGAGACGGGCCGCCCGCGGGGCATGCCGCTGCCGGCCGGTCGGGGTTCATGGCGCGATGAGGCGGCGCGACAAGGGACAGCGCGGGGACGGCCCTGCGTGAAACTGCCCAGGAACAGCCAGCGCGGGCTGGATTTGCTCAATTTCTTCGTCGGAAATCTGCAGGCTTCTTTCGGCTCGTTCATCGCGGTGTATCTGACCGGCGCCCACTGGACGCAGGGCCAGATCGGCTACGTCCTGAGCATCGGGTCGGTCACCGCCATGGTCAGCCAGGTTCCGGCCGGGATGCTGGTCGACCGGCTGCGCGACAAGCATCGCGTGGCGGCGCTGTCGATTCTCGCCGTGATCTTTTCGTGCCTGCTGCTGGCCATCTTCCCGCAGCAGATGCCCGTCGCCCTGGCGGAGGTTCTGCACGGGCTGGCGAGCTGCACGCTGACGCCGGCGATCGGTGCCATCACCCTGGCGGTGGTGGCGGCGCAGGTGCTGCGCCTGCCCGATGACGGCAAGGGGCTGCTGGGCGAGCGATTCGGCCGCAATGCCAGTTTTGCGTCCATCGGCAATGCCATCGGCTCGGGGCTGATGGGGGCGGTGGGCTATTGGGTGTCGCCCCAGGCCACGTTCTTCCTCGGTGCCGCGCTGGCGATGCCGGGGCTGATGGCGCTGATGATGATCGAGCCGGTCGAAGCCCCGGCCTCGATCAACACCGCTGCCGTGGCCGAGGGCGAGCGGCCGCCCCGCACCAAGGGGGCGATGTGGGAATTGCTGCGCGACCGGCGGCTGTTCGCCTTTGCGATCTGCGTTGCCTTCTTCCACCTGTCGGCGGCGGGTATCCTGTCGCTGGCGGCGGGGCAGGTGACGAAGGATGCGGGCAATATTGCCGAGATCGTGATCGCGGCCTGCATCCTGCTGCCGCAGTTGGTCGGCGCGGCGCTGTCGCCGGTCATCGGGCGGCTGGCGGAAACGATCGGGCGGCGGCCGGTGATGCTGGTGACCTTTGCCGCCCTGCCATTGCGGGCCGCCCTGCTGGCGACGACGACCAACCCCTATCTGATCGTCGCGATCCAGCTGCTGGACGGGATCAGCTCGTCATCGTTCGGGGTGATGATGCCGCTGGTGGCCGCCGACCTGACGCGCATCAGCGGCCGGTTCAACATGTGCATGGGCATTCTGGGGCTGGCCATGGGGGCGGGGGCCAGCTTCTCGACCACGCTGGCCGGCACGGTGGCCGACCGCTCGGCCTCGCTGGCTTTCCTGATCCTGGCGGGGGCGGGGCTGGTCTGCGTGATTCTGGTGGCACTGCTGATGGGCGATACGTCGCGCCCGGATGCGGTGCCGGCCGTGGCCGAAGGGAAGGATGCGGCCGAGCCGGTGCCGTAGTGAAAGGCTGCCTGTGGATTGGCGGGTACCCCGCGCCGGCGTGCCGGTCGCGGGGTTTTTTATGGCGGGCTTGGAGGCTGTCTGAAAAGTCGGCCTGCCGAGCGAGAGCGGCCCGCAGGGCCGTGCCCGGTGTGTGTTTCCGAGCATCGGAGCGGAGCGGCCTTGATGGCCGCCCGCCGCGAAGCACAGGAGACGCGCGTCGGATCGCCGTCAGCGCGCATTTTCGCTCAGGCTGTCAGGTGAGCCAGGCGGGGACGGGCAGGTTCTTCTCGCGCAGGAAAGGCGGGTTGAAGAGCTTGGACTGGTAGCGGCTGCCGCCGTCGCACAGGATGGTGACGATGGTGTGGCCGGGGCCCATCTTGCGCGCGACGCGGATGGCGGCCGCCACGTTGATGCCCGACGAGCCGCCGATCGACAGGCCTTCCTGGATCAGCAGCTCGTAGATCAGCTCCAGCGCCTCGGGGTCGGGGATGCGTTCGGCGTCGTCGATGGCGATGCCTTCCAGGTTGCCGGTGACGCGCGACTGGCCGATGCCCTCGGTGATCGAACTGCCGCTGACGCTGAGGTCGCCGGATTTGACCCAGCCGTACAGGGCCGAGCCTTCCGGGTCGGCCAGCACGATCCGGGGGCGGGCGCGGCCTTCGGCGCGGGCGGAATCCTCCAGGCCCAGGGCGATGCCGGCCAGCGTGCCGCCGGTGCCGCAGGAGCAGGTGAAGGCGTCGATCCTGCCTTCCGTCTGGGTCCAGATCTCGGGGCCGGTGGTGGCGCGGTGGCCCTCGCGGTTGGCGAGATTGTCGAACTGGTTGGCCCAGACCGCGCCCGTTTCCTCGGCCAGGCGGCGGGAGACGTGGACGTAATTGCCCGGATCGCGGAACGGCTTGGCCGGCACCAGGCGCAGGTCGGCGCCGATCATGCGCAGGAAGTCGATCTTCTCCTGGCTCTGGGTCTCCGGCATCACGATCACCGAGCGGTAGCCGCGCGCGTTGGCGACCAGCGTGAGGCCGATTCCGGTATTGCCCGCCGTGCCCTCGACCACCGTGCCGCCCGGCTTGAGCACGCCGCGCCGCTCGGCGTCGTCGATGATCGCCAGCGCCGCGCGGTCCTTGACCGAGCCGCCGGGATTCATGAATTCCGCCTTGCCCAGGATCTCGCACCCTGTCAGCTCCGACGCGCGGCGCAGGCGGATCAGCGGCGTGTGGCCGATCGCGGCAGTCATGTCGGTGGACGAGGTTGTCCAGCCGATGGGATTTGCACTTTGGCCCATAACGCAGCACCTTCTCCGCAACGTGCGTGGCGGCTGGGTGCCGCCGGAATGCGCCCGGCCGGGGCCGGGCGCCCGTTCAGGCGCACAATGTGCATTCTTGCGATGGGACACAAGATGATCGAGGACGTAGCCCCCACCGAAACCTGGGACGCGCTGGGCAATCGCCCGCAGGCGCAGCTGGTCGATGTCCGCACCGATGCGGAATGGATGTTCGTGGGCCTGCCCGACCTGGCGTCGGTGGGCAAGCAGGTGATCCCTGTCTCGTGGCAGGCGATGACCGGCCAGCCGAATCCGCGCTTCCTGGAGCAGCTCCAGGCGGCGGGGCTGACGCCGGAGCATGAGATCCATTTCATCTGCCGTTCCGGCGCGCGCAGCCACTCCGCCGCCATGGCGGCGCGGATGGCGGGGTTCACGCATGTGTTCAACGTGGCGAACGGATTCGAGGGGCCGCTGGATGCGGAGGGGCATCGTGGTGCCAAGGCCGGCTGGAAAGCCGACGGCCTGCCCTGGCGCCAGAATTAGCGCCGTAAACAAAATGAGTGCCGTAAACGCGCGCTGGTGGCGATCCGACGCGCGTTCGCTGTGCTCCGGTGCTCGCGGACACACGCCGGCCGTGCCGCTTACGCGGCACTCTCGCTCACCAGCCCACGTTTCCGGCACTCATTTTTTGGACTGACTTCTGATTATCTGGGGTTCAGGAGGCCTGGCGTAAGGCGGCGCCGGCGGTTCGGTCCAGGCGCAGGTAGCCGGGGATCGACAGGATCAGGGGGATGGCGGCGACCAGGAAGGCCCAGTGGAAGTCGGTCTGGGTGAAGGCGTCGGTCGCGGGGTGTTCGCCGCGCAGGGTGGCGATCAGGCGCAGGGTGAGGGCGGCGAAGGCGACGGCCATGCCGATGCACATCTGCTGGTTGACGCTGAGGAGCGTGCTGGCGGCACCCTTTTCCTGGCCGCCGATATCGGCGAAGCCCAGCGTGGCCAGCAGCGTGTACTGCATCGAGCGCGTGATGCCGCAGCCCAGCAGCACCAGCAGCAGGATGGTGACCGGAGTGGCGGGCACCATGGTGCCCGCCAGCAGCACGAACAGCGCCCCTAGTGCCGCGTTGACGGCCGCCGTGGTGCGGAAGCCGAAATGCTGGAGGATGCGGGTGGTGAACATCTTCATGCCCAGATTGCCCAGCGCGAAGGCCAGCATCAGCGACCCGGCATGGAAGGCGGTGAGGCCGAAGCCGATCTGGAGCAGCAGCGGCACCAGATAGGGGATGGCGTCGATCGTCAGGCGCGAGAGCGTGCCGGCCGACATGGTGACGCTGAAGGTGGGGTGGCGCATCAGCCCGAAATCGAGCAGCGGGTGGGCGCTGGCCGCCGCGTGGCGCAGGGTGGCGATGGCCAGCAGCAGGCCGCCGCCGAACAGCAGGGCGGCCAGGGTGAGGCTGGCCCGGGTGTTGCTGGCCAGCTCCGTGCCCAGCAGGATGGATGTCAGCGCCAGGCCGCCCAGCACGAAGCCGCCCCAGTCCAGCGGGCGGCGCTCGCCGAACTGTTGCGGCACCACGGCGAAGATGACGCCCAGCACCGCCAGGCCCAGCGGCAGGTTGATGAAGAAGATCCAGCGCCAGCTTGTGAAGGTCACGATCATGCCGCCGATCGTCGGCCCCACCACCGGGGCCACCACCGCCGGCCAGGTGATGGTCGAGACCGCCTGGATCATGCGGCTGGTCTCGGTATTGCGCATGACGATGAAGCGCCCGACCGGCACCATCATCGCGCCGCCAAGCCCCTGGAGCACCCGGGCGGCGATGAACATGTTCACGCTGCCGGCGAAGCCGCACAGGATCGAGGCGGCGGTGAAGATGGACACGGCGGTGGCGAAGATGGTGCGCGAGCCGAAACGGTCGGCCATCCAGCCGCTGATGGGGATGAAGACCGCCAGTGTCAGCATGTAGGCCGTCATGCCCAGGCTGAGTTCGTTGGGGCCGACATGGAAGCTGCGCGCCATCGCCGGCAAGGCCGTGGCGATGATGGTGGAGTCGAGATACTCCATGAAGAAGGTGGCGGCGACGATATAGGGCAGGATCGGCATGGCCCGACCATAACGCGCCACGGGGGCGACTTCCATGCCGCAGCGTGCGGCGGGGCGGCCGTGGATGTCACGAGTTTATCACATTTCCTGCCGGGGCCGCATGCTATCGACGCGCCGTCCTTGTGCGACTGGATGTGGTCCATTGCTTCCCGAAGAGCGAAATCATTGGCTGGCGACCCACGTTCTTCCGCATGAGGGGGATGTGCGGAGCTGGCTTCGGCGTTTTTCGGGGATCGAGAGCGACGATATCATCCAGCAGGCCTGGGTGGAGCTTGCCGAGGCCGACCACACATCCATCAGATTTCCGCGTGCATGGTTTTTTGCTGTGGCGCGCAATCTGGTTCTTCAACACTATCGCAAGGCACGGATCGTCTCGTTCGATTCCCTGACCGATTTTTCGGGCGCGGAGATTCCCGACCAGGGGCAGGCGGTCGAACGGTCGGTGACCGCGCGGCAGGAACTGCGTTTTCTCGACCAGGTCGCGCGCGAGCTGCCCGACCGGTGCCGGGACGTGTTCGTGTTGCGCCGCTTTTATGGATATTCACAACGCGAATGTGCGCTTCACCTGAATGTTTCGGAGAATGTGGTCGAAAAGCAGCTTGCCAGGGCGCTCAGGATCATCGGCACGGCCTATGCCGGCCGGGATCTTCCGGCGCAGGGCGGCGGGCATGGGCCCGGTGACCTGCGGAAGGGAAAATCCAACCCCTGAGAGCATCGCCGCGGACTGGGTGGCGCGGATGGACCGCGCCGCGCTGACCGCCGGAGAGCAGGGGGAGCTGGACTGCTGGCTGGGCGCCGATATCCGCCATCGTGGCGCGATGATCCGCGCGCAGGTGGTGTGGCAGGCGACGGAACGCGCGGCGGCGCTGAGGCCGGGTGCGGGGGCCGGTGCGCCCCAGGCCGTTCGCCCTCCGGAATCGTTCGCTGCGCCGCACCCCTTGCCGGCGCGGAGTCTGTCGCGCCGGGCGATGGTGGCTGCGGCGGCGGGTGTGGCGCTTGGTGCATGGCCGGCGCCGTCGCGGGAAATGGGGCGCTTCTACAGCGTGCGGGATGCGGCGCCGCGCTCGGTCGAGATTGCGGGCGGGACGGTGCGGCTCGACTGCTTTTCCGGCCTGCTGGTGGGTGGCGCGGCTGCGCGGCTGCTGGATGGGCGGTGTGTGCTGTCGAGCCGGCGGGAGGCGCGGCTGGATGCCGGGAGCCTGACATTTCGTTCGGTCGGGCGGGTGCAGGTCTCGATTGCGGGGGACCGGACGACCGGGTTGCTGCTTTCGGGCAGTGCCGTGGCGATCCGGCAGGGGACCGGGGAGCGGTTTACGCTGCGGGCCGGGGATTGCCTGACCATGGGGGCGGGATCGGCGCCCCGGCTGCGCGGCCTGACGGCGGACGAGCTGGCACGGGCCACCAACTGGGAACGTGGCGTGGTGGAATTGCAGGGCGAAACGCTTGGCGATGCCGCTACGATCTTCAACCGCTACAACGCCAAGAAGCTGATGGTGCATGGCCAGGCGGGCGGGCGTGTGCTGATGGGCTCGTTCGCGCTCGACGATCCCGACACGTTCGCGCGGGTGGCGCGGGGTGTGCTGCATGTCGATTATGTGGCGTCGGCACGGCGGCTCGACATCTACTGAGAACCTGCCTGGAAATACGCTCTGGCAGCGATCCGACGCGCGTTTCCTGTGCTTCGGTGCTCACGGCCGTCAAGGCCGCTCCGCTCCGATGCTCGGAAACACACGACGGGCGCGGCCCTGGCGGGCCGCTCTCGTTCGTCAGAGCGTATTTCCGGGTGGGTTCTGATCCATTCCGGTTGTCATTTAACTTTCACGAAAACGAGAGACGGAAATTCGGGGCGTGGGGCAACTCACTGGTGTCCTCCATCCACCATGAAAAGCCCGGATAGATCCTGTGAAAAGAAAGACCCCGCGTCCTCGACCTGTGTTCGGTGCCGCTTTTTCTCCCTTCCCTGTCTTTGGCCTGGCCATGGCCTCCATGGCCACGCTGCCGTTGGTGCTGCCCTGTGCGGCCGTTGCGCAATCATCCGCCGAGAAGGATTTTTCCATTCCGGCGCAGCCTCTGGCGTCTGCCCTGACGCAGTTCAGCCGCCAGTCGGGCGTGCATGTGGCGGTGGATGGGCATGATGTGGAAAATGTCCGCTCCAGCACCGTACAAGGCAGAAAGACGCCGGAGCAGGCGCTCGACGACATGCTCAAAGGCACCGGGATTTCGGTGCGCTCGAAGGCGGATGGGGTGTGGCTGCTTCAACGCGCTGCGCGGGCCTCGGCCACGCCGGCATCGCTGCGGGAAGGCGAGGCCGTGATCGTGACCGGCCGTGCGTCGACCAGGAAGCAGCGGAAGATCGATGCCAGCTACGCGATCACCACCATCTCGCAGGAAGATCTGCGTGTGCGGGGGACGTCTTCGGTGTCCGAGGCGCTGAAGAACACGCCCGGTTTCTGGGTCGAGGCCTCGGGCGGTGAAGTGGGTGCCAATATCCGGGCGCGCGGTATTCCGGTGGATGGGTATGGATCGGTCCAGCTTGAGGAAGACGGGTTGCCGATCCAGTCGGACCCGGCTTTGGGTTATCTGAACGCGGACGATTCGTTTCGTATTGATGAAACGATGAAGCAGATCCAGGTGGTGCGTGGCGGGCCGAGCTCGATCGTCGCGCAGAATGCGCCGGGTGGGCTGGTCAATTTCCTGTCGCGGCGGGGGACCAGCAAACTGTCGGGGCTGGCCAAGCAGACGTTCGGCGATGACGGGCTGTACCGCACCGATGCCTGGCTGGGTGGACCGGCCGGCGCCTGGCGCTGGAGCCTGGGCGGGTTCTACCGGGTGGAGAACGGCGTGCGCGACCCCGGTTTCCGCGCCAATTCGGGCGGGCAGATCCGCGCCAATATCAGCCGCGATTTCAGCCATGGCGGCAGCGTCTTCGTCGATTACAAGCACATGGACGACCGGACGGCGTTCTTCCCGGACATTCCTGTGACCTACGACAAGTCGGGCAACATCACGTCGCTTCCCGGTTTCAATGCCAATACCGGCAATTATGCGTCTACCGCGCTGGAGAATGCGTATCTGCCCGGCCCCGGTGGCAGCACGAAGCATATCGACCTGCAGAGCGGCATTCATATCAACCTTCATCAGGTGACGGCCGGCTTCAGGCATGATCTGGCGGATGGGTGGCATCTGTCCGACACGTTCCGTTATCGCGCGATGAATGCGACCTGGACCGTGCTGTCACCCAGTGCGGTGACGCAGTCCGGCGCGCGTCTGGCCGGGCTGGCCAGTGCCGGGTCGATGTTCGCCGGCGCCACCGGCTGGCAATTGCGTTACCTGAATGACCCGAGCCAGCAATTCTCCTCGGCGGTGACGGGCAACAATTATGTGACCGATGCCTCGCTGCGCGCGGTGTGGATGAACGAGCATGAGGTCATGAACGACTTCAAGCTGGAGAAATCCTTCTCGTTCCTCGGCCATCATGATGTGGCGATGGGGGCGTTCGTTACGTATTTCAACGAGGATTTCACGCGCTATTCGGCCAACATGCTGCTGGACACCACGTCGCATGCCCAGCGCCTGAACATCGATGCCGTGGATGCGGCGGGTAATGTCGTGGGGTCGATCACCCAGAACGGCTATACCCGCTACGGTACCGAATTTGCCAACGGGCATGGCGATGATACCGACGTTGCGGGCTATGCGACGGATGAATGGGCCATCACGAAGAAGCTGCGGGTGGATGCCGGCGTGCGCTATGAGGCGCAGCGGACCAGCGGCCTGGTGGAAGGTAGCCACAGTGTGGTGGCGGGTGCGGCGCCTTATCTGTCCAACATGCTGTCGGGCAACGGGGTCTATACGCCCTATCATGCCAGTTTCGCCGGGTTCGGCGGCACGATCGGCGTGAATTACCAGCTTCAGCCCAATCTTGGGTTCTTTGCCCGCTTCACGCGTGCCTATCGCCTGCCCAGCCTGGCGTCTTTCATCACCAATCCGGTGGCGGTGCCGATCACGCAGAAGATCTTCATGTATGAAGGCGGTGTGAAATATCAGTCGCGCTATGCGGATCTTTTCCTGACCGGGTTCAATACCGACTATCCCAGCTACGGGATCAACAATCTGGTCTTCGACGTGAAGACGGGGTCGTACAACCAGCAGGCGATCACGGCGACCACCCATACGTATGGGCTGGAATTCGAGGGGACGATCCGCCCCAGCAAGTATTTCGACGTGGTGTTCTCCGGCACCGCGCAGAATGCGCGGTTCGGCAAGATGCGCTATCTGGTGCTGAGCAACGGGTCGCCCAATCTGCTGGATTATACCGGCAACCATCTGCTGCGGACGCCGCCGGTCATGTTTCGCGTGACGCCGCGCCTGCATCTTCTGGACGGCAGGCTGCTGTTGCAGGCCGATATCGAGCATTACGGGCTGCGCTATGCCGATGTGGCCAATACCCAGCGCCTGCCGGCCTATACGGTGATCAACTTTGGTGCGACCTATGCGATCACGCCTTATCTGACCTTCAATCTTTCCGGTCAGAACCTCAACAACTCGCTTGGCCTGACGGAGGGCAATCCGCGTGCGGGTGAGGTGCTGAGTTCGCAGGCGGGGCAGAATGTGTTCCTGGCGCGGCCGATCCTGGGGCGGAATTTCCGCCTGTCACTGATGGGCCAGTTCTGATGGCCGTCCGGTTCCCCCGTCGCGCCGGGCGCGTGGCGGGGGGTTGTTTGCTGGCCCTGTTGCTGCTGCCGGGGGTGGCGCCGGCATCCGGGGCGGCGGAGGAGGTGCGGCTGGACCAGATCCAGGTGATCGGGTCGCATAACAGCTATCATGCCGGGCTGGCGCCCCCGATCGCGGCGCTGCTGGCGCGACGCGATCCGAAGGCGGCGCAGGGGCTGGAGTACGCGCATGCGGACCTGCCGGCGCAGTTCGACCGGGGGATCCGGCAGATCGAGCTGGATGTCTATGCGGACAGTGCGGGCGGGCGGTTCGCGCATCCGCAATCGGCGCGCTGGCTGGCGGAGGCGGGGTTGCCGCCCGCCGATACGGGCGATGGGGCCGTCATGCGGCGCCCCGGCTTCAAGGTGATGCATATCCCCGATATCGACCAGCGGGCGACCTGCCAGCCGCTGCTGGCCTGTCTGGGGCAGGTACGGGCGTGGTCGCGGGCGCATCCGGGGCATCTGCCGCTGTTCGTGCTGCTGGAGATCGAGCAGGGATCGCGGCCGCCGCTGACCGAGCCCGAGCATTTTACCGCGCGGAGCTTCGATGCGCTGGACGGGGAGATCCGTTCCGTCTTCGCGCCGGGGGAGGTGCTGACGCCCGATCAGGTGCGGGGTGAGGCGGCGAGCCTGCGGGATGCCGTTGCGGCGCGTGGCTGGCCGGGTGTGGATGCCGCGCGGGGGAAAATGGTCTTTCTGCTGGATCAGCGGTCGAATCGTGACCTGTATCTGAAGGATCATCCGGGGCTGCGGGGGCGGGTTGCCTTTACCAATGCGCCGCCCGATGCCGAGGATGCGGCCTTCACCGAGCTGAATGACGGGCCGCCGGAGGCGATTGCGGAACTGGTGCGCCGGCACATGCTGGTGCGTACGCGCGCCGATGCGGATACGCGGGAGGGGCGCAGCGGCGACCCGGCACGGCGCGATGCGGCGCTGGCCAGCGGTGCCCAGCTTGTCAGCACCGATTACCCGGATTTCGAGCCGGCGCGCTGGACGGGCTATCGCGTGGGGTTCGGGACCGGGCTGGCGGCGCGCTGCAACCCGGTGACCGCGCCGGCATCCTGCCGGGATGCGGCGATCGCGCCGCGTGCGGCCGACGCGCTGCGCCTGCGCCGGCTGGTGCTGGTGGTGCGGCATGGTCTGCGCTCGCCGCTGGCCGACCAGGTGCCGTCGCGCGCGCTGGTCGATCATGCATGGCCGGTGTGGACGGGAACGCCGGGTGACCTGACGCCGGAGGGGGCCGCACAGATGCGCCTGCTGGGGGCGTGGGAGCGGGTGCTGCTGGCGGGCAATGACGTGCCGGGGTTTGCGGCCGACGGGTGCCCGGCGCCCGATGCGCTGCGGCTGCGGGCAAATTCCAGCCGGCGGACGGTGGCCAGTGCCGAGGTTTTTGCCATGGGCCTGGCGCCGGGTTGCCCGGTTGCGGTGCGTCATGAGCCGATTGGTGTGCCGGACCCGATGTTTGCGCCGGTTGAAGCGGATGCGGGCCAGGTGGATTTGCGGGCGCTGCTGCCGCGCCTGCGGGAAGAAGCCGCCGCTGCCGGGTTGCTGGCGGGGCCGCCGCACGAGGGGCTTGCGGTGCTGCGGCGGCTGATGGGCTGTCCGGGACGGGGGGCGCTTTGCGTCGATGACGGGGCGCCGGCGGTGCTGGATGTCGATGCGTCGGGCCGGCATCTGACCCTTTCGGGATCGTTGCTGCCGGCGTCGTCGGCGGCGGAGGCGATCATGCTGGGCTCCTTGTCCGGCCGGCCTGCCGCTGCGGTGGCGTGGGGGGCCGTGCGCGATGAGGATTTTGCCGGCCTGTCCGGACTGCATGCGGCGATGCTGCATGTGATGACGGGATTGCCGGCGCTGGCGCCCGTGCTCAGCCAGAAGCTGCGCCCGGCGATTGCGGCGGGCCTGACCCGTGCCGATGGCCCGGCTGTGGCGGTGTGGCTGGGGCATGACAGCACGATCGTGCCGCTGCTGGCGCAGCTTGGGCTGCATGTGCATGCGCCGGGCTATGCGATGGATGATGTGCCGGTGGGCAGTGCGCTGGGCTTTGCCCTGCTGACGGATGCGCGGGGCGGGCATCCGGTTGTGCAGGTGCTGTTCCAGTCGCAGGCGCCCGGCCGGCACCGGGCGGGGGATGAGCGCGATCCGCCGGATATGGCCTATCTGGCCGTGCCGGGCTGTGGGGGCGGGGCTGTGTGCCCGCTTGCGACCTTTACCCGTCTGCTGGGGGTGTCGTCACCGTGAGACGCTGTGCCGTTCTTGCCTCTGTTCTTCTGGCGGTTTCCGGATCGGTCGTGGGGCGTGCGGCCTGCGCGGAGGATCTGGTCGATCTGGTGCATCCGCTGATCGGGACCGGTGGCGGCCCGATCGGCTATGGGCGCACCATGCCGGTGGTGACGCCGCCCTTCGGCATGACGGGGTGGGTGGCGCAGACGCGGCAGAGCGGCCACCCTGGCCTGTCCTACTATTACAAGGACCGGTCCATTTCCGGTTTTGTCGGCACCCATCAGGCGGCGTTGTGGATGGGGGATTATGGTGAAGTGGTGATCATGCCCGAGAGCGGCGAGGCCCGGACCCTGCCTGCCGAGCGGGCATTGCCGTTCAGCCATCGGGACGAGGTGGCGCGGCCCGATTATTATCGGGTCGTCATGGGGGAGGGCGGGCAGGCGATCCGTGCCGAGATGACGGCGGCGGCGCATTCGGCGCTGTTCCGCTTCCGCTTTCCCGCCGGGGCGGCGCGGCGGGTGCTGGTGGAGGCGAGCCGCGCGGGCGTGGCGGGTGGTGTGCGGGTGGACGAGGCGAAGGGCGAGATTGCGGGATATAATCCCCGCCGTTCGGATGCCGATCTCGGCCCGCTGACGCTGCCGCGCTTTCGGGGCTATTTCGTCGTTCAGTTCAGCCGGCCGGCGCGGATGAGCACCTATCCGGCCATGCCGGCGCCGGATCGGCCGACGGGGGCGTTTGCGACCTTCGATGCGGGGACGGATGAGGTTGAGGTGCGGGTGGGTACCTCCTTCATCAGCGTGGAGCAGGCGCGGGAGAATCTGCGGCGGGAGATTCCGGGGTGGGATTTCGAGACTGTTCGCAGGGCGCTGCATGATGTCTGGCAGGAGAAGCTGGACAGGATTGCGGTCGAGGGGTTGAACGGGGAGCAGCGGCATATCTTCTATACGGCGCTGTACCATGCGCTGCTCTATCCACGGTCGCTTTCGGAATATGGGCGCTATTACAGTGCATTTGACGACCGTGTGCATGAGGGCGACAGCTATACCGATTTCGCGACCTGGGATGTGTTCCGAGCCGAATTCAGCCTGCTGACGCTGGTGGCGCCCGAGCGCATCGGGGGGATGATCCAGGCCCTGTTGCAGGATTACCAACAGGGGGGTTGGATGCCGAAATGGCCCAACCCGTCCTATACCAACATCATGATCGGCACCCATGCGGATGCGCTGGTGGCGGAGGCGATCGGCAAGGGGTTTACGGGGTTCGACCGGGCGCTGGCCTGGGAGGCGGTGCGCAAGGATGCGACGGTGCCGCCCGATGGCGATGCGACGAATGACTGGCGCGACCGCAAGCCGGGCACGCCGTACGAGGCGCGGGGCGGGCTGAGCTATGCGCTGCGACTGGGCTATGTGCCGGCCGACCGTACGGCGGAGGCGGCGTCCGGCACGCTGGACGATGCCTATGATGATTGGTGTGTGGCGCAGGTTGCCAGGGCGGTCGGCAGGCAGGCGGATTATGAACAGTTCCTGCGCCGGTCGGGCGATTACCGGACCATCTTCAATCCGGCCACGCGGTTTATGCAGGCGCGCAATCTCGACGGATCGTGGGCGGGGCCGGATGTTGGATGGACCGAGGGCGGGAAGTGGGTCTACACGTTCGACGTGCTGCATGATGTCGGCGGGCTGATCGGGTTGATGGGCGGGCGGGATGCCCTGGCCGCGCGGCTGGATCGCTATTTCGACGGTGATTACAACTGGCACAGCAACGAACCGTCGCATCATGTGCCTTATCTTTACGATTTCGTCGGGCAGCCTTGGAAGACGCAGGAGCGGGTGCGCGCGATCATGCGGACGGAATATGCCGACCGCGTGTCCGGGCTGGATGGCGACGATGATTGCGGGCAGATGTCGGCCTGGTATGTGTTTTCGGCCCTGGGATTCTATCCGGTGAATCCGGCGTCCGGCATCTACATGATCGGTTCGCCCCTGGTCTCTCGCGCGCGTTTGCGGATGGGGGATGGGCGGGTGTTCAGCGTCGTGGCGGACCGTGGAGCGGCGGAGGCGCCCTATATCCGGTCGGCGACCCTGGATGGCGTGGCGCTGGCATCGCCCATGGTGACGTATCGGGACATGGTGGATGGCCGCACCCTGTATCTTGTCATGGGGGCGAAGCCGAGCCGGTGGGGGGCGTCCTGGGTGGCGCCGGGTGCCCGATGATGAAAAGCGTTCTGATTGTCCTGTTCGTCGCTTGCCTCGGCCTGCCTTCTTATGGGCGGGAGCCGGACGGGTTTTCGGGAATATGGTGCCTGGACGAAGAAGAAAGCGATTATCGCGATCTTCAGGAGCCGGAGGCGCGGACGGATACGATCATCGACCGGGGGGAGCGTATCACGGATGTCATCGTCGCGACGGCGCGGGGGCGGGTGCAGCATCTGACGCTCGAACTGCCGACCGATGGCCGCGTTGTGACGCTTCCGGAGCGGACCGTGCTGGGGACCAGCACGCTGCGCACCGTCGCGGCACGGCGGGAGGGGCCGGTGCTGGTGGTGACGCACGGGGTCAGGGCCGGCGATACGGCGCGGGTCGTCGTGACGCGCTGGGCGCTGTCCGCGGACCGGGCGCGGCTGGTCATGACCGTTCTGTCGGAGGATGGGCGGCGTGTGGTGGGGGTGTTGGTCTTCGGGCGCGTGGTGCCGTCGCGATAGGAGGCTGTTGCAAAAGCCCCGCTGGTGGCGGTTTCCTGCGCTCCGCCCCGATGTTCAAAAACCACCGCCAGACGCGTGGCTGGCGCCACGCTTCCACTCACCATCGGAGCTTTTGAAACAGCCTCTGCAGGCCGGCGATCATCATCGCGTGATGATGGGATCTGACCGCCCACAAATCACCTTCGTGGGGATGCGGGAGCGGCAACCAATGGGGGGATGGCGTCGTTCCTTTGTAAGGGCCCGTCTGGACATGCGCGCTGGTGGTGATCCGGCGCGCATTTTTCAAACAAGCTTTTTGTCCGTCGGGGCAGGGAGGGGCTGAGGGGTATTTGTAACAGGTGGGTATTTGTAACAGGACTGTATGATGGATGAAAATATAACGGGAATATAACCATCAATTGATTGTGTCTTTTTGTTTATTATAACTAATAATAATCAAAATATTAACTAATGAGTGGCAAAAATGTCAATTAACCTGCCTCGTGCTCTGTTTAATGGAAATAAAGAAAATACTGATCCTGATATCCTGTTTTCGGTATGTCTTGGGCCCAGGAATGCGAAGCATCCCGATCCGTTCAACGAAGAATGGTGGATGGATGCCGCCACCAATGGAAATTTTGAAATTCTGGAGATCCGGCACGCTGGGGTCCTGCGGCTGAGCATGCCGCTGTTCCTGTCGAAAAGGATGGGTTTTACGTGTATCGGCATGCCGATCTATACGCGGACCCTGGGGCCGACCTTTTATCTTCCGCCATCGAAGCCTTTCAAGCATGCGCAGAATGTCCGAAACCTGATCGAGGAACTTGTCGGGCGCCTGCCCCGGCATGACAGTATCCGGATCAGGCTTCCGCCCGGTGACGAATCCACCTTCGGCTTTTCGTTGCAGGATTTCAGCTGCGAGGAGCAGTTTACATTTCGTGTTCCATATCCTTCTGATATTCAGGCGATATGGAAGAACTGCGACCAGAAGACGAGAAATGTCATACGGTCGGCGCAGCAGCAGGTTTCGGTCGAGTACGGGTATGATTTTTCCGATTTTGTGCGGCTGTCGCTGTTGAACAAGTCGGAGAAGGAAAACAAAAATGACTTCCAGACGATGGAGCGCATCTTCAATGCCGCCAGGGCGAGAAATCAGGCCGTCATCGTAACGGCGCGGAACCGGGATGGGAAAAGCGTCGCGGCCGTTATTATCGTCTGGGGGGCGGTCAACGCGTATTTCTGGCAGTCGGCGCGCGATCTGTCCTGCGGGGTCGGCGGGGTGAATGCGCTGCTGCTCTGGAAATCCATCGAACTGGCCGACCGGATGGGGCTGACATTCGATTTCGACAGCTATGGATCGGTCAGCAGCGCGAAGTTTCTGGCCGGTTTCGGCCTGTCGCCGCTGGTCCGGACGGAAGTGTCGCGGCAGATCGTTCCGTATAAATTGTTCAAGCTGGCTAATGGAATGATGCTGAAGCGGGCGAAGGCCGGGGCCGAGCTGAGGGCCTGAGCGGAGACGCGCGCGGGCAATCCTCCCGGCGCGCGTCTCCCGAGGGGCCCGGTTCGAACGGCTCTGTTCGAACCGGGGCGGCGTCAGGTGGCGGCGCTACCCTTTTCCTTCAATGCGCGCAGCACGTCTGCCGGGCGGATCGGCAGGTGGCGCATGCGCACGCCCACGGCGTTGAAGATCGCATTGCCGATGGCGGGGGCGACGACCGTGGTGCCGGGTTCGCCCAGGCCGGTCGGTTTTTCGGTGCTGGGGAGGAATTCGATTTCCATCTCCGGCACGTCGGCGATGCGCAGCGGGGTGTAGGTGTTGAGGTTGCGGTCGCGGGGCAGGCCGCCGACGATCTCCGAACCCTCGAACAATGCCATGCTCAGGCCCCACAGGGCCGCGCCCTCGGTCTGGGCGCGGGCGCCGTCGGGATCGACGATGGTGCCGGCATCGACCACGATCGTCAGTTTCTGGCAGCGCACGATGCCGGTGGCGCGGTCGACATGGACCTGGGCGGCGCAGGCGATCCAGGTCGGCATGCCGCGTTCCTGGCCGAAGGTGGTGGCGATGCCCAGGGCGGTGTCCTTGGGCAGGGTGCGGCCCCAGCCCGCCTTTTCCGCCACGCGGCGGACGACGGCGGCCTGGCGCAGGGCGCCGCCGGTGGAATCGGGCGCCTCGCCCTTGTTGCGGCCGGCGCCGGTGAGGTGCTCCAGCCGGAACTGGACCGGGTCCTTGCCCTGGATATGGGCGATTTCATCCCATGAGGATTCCAGACCCCAGCTCACCCAGCCGGGGCTGACCGAGCGCAGCCAGCCGGGGCGGAAGGTGCGGTTGGCGAGATCGTTGGACAGCGCGCGGACGCGCAGCGGCCCGACCTCGTACCAATGATCGCCGCCGGCGATGGCGAACGGGTCGTACGGCTTGCCGTCCACGCCCTTGGACATGAAGGCGGCCGCCATCACCTGCGTCGGCCAGCCGGCGGAGGCGTGGTACTCCATGGCCGTGATCGCCTTCTGGCCGTCGAAGGCGACGCGGATGCGCTGGATCGAGGGCGAGCGGAAGGAATCGAACTGCATGTCGTCCGAGCGCGTCAGGATCAGCTTGACGGGCTTGCCCAGTGCCTTCGACGCCAGGGCCGCCGGGATCATGTAGTCGCCGTTCAGCCGGCGGCCGAAACCGCCGCCCAGCAGGTAGCTGCGCAGGACGATGCTCTTCTCCGGCCGGTCGAGCGCCTTGGCCAGTGTCGGCAGGATCAGCGACTGCCACTGGTTGCCGGCGTGGATTTCGAAGATGCCGTCTTTCTCGAACGCCAGCGCGTTGGTGGGTTCGAGCTGGTAGTGCATCACCGAGGCGCAGGTGTAATCCTGCGAGAAGGTGGAGGCGGCGGCGGCGAAGGTGGAATCCACGCCCTTGTCGTCGAACACCATCACGCCGCCATCCTTGCGGTCGATCTGGGTGCGGCCGTGGTCGATAATGTCCTTTTCGGAGACGTTGATCGTCTCGCCGGGCGTCCAGTCGACCTTCAGCAGGTCGGCGGCGCGGATCGCGGCGCTGTAGGTGCTGGCGATGGCGACCACCCAGCCCTGTACGACCTCCGACGGGTCCTCGATCACCAGATAGCGCTGGTAGCCCTTGATGGTGCGGGCGGCGCTGTCATCGACCGAACGCACGCGCGAGCCGTAGCGGGTGGGCGGCATCTTGGGGCGGGCATAGACCATGCCTTCGACCTTGGCGTCGATGCCGTAGATGGCGGTGCCGTTGGTCTTGGCCGGGATATCCAGCGCCTTCAGCGCCTCGTTGCCGATCAGGTGGCGTTCGCTGGCCGGTTTCAGCGGCAGCTTGGCCAGCTCATCGGGCGTGAAGCTGCGCGTGGGGTGGGCGCGGGCCACGATGTCGCCGTAGCTGATGCTCTTGGTGCCGGCGATCACCATGCCGTCGCGGGTGGTGCACTGGGCGGCGGGGACGCCGAGCAGGGTGGCGCCGGCATCGGTCAGGGCGAGGCGGGCGGCGGCGCCGGCCTGGCGGAAGACGTCCCATGTCATCCACACCGACCAGCTTCCGCCGGTGACCATCAGGCCCCATTTCGGGTCGCTGTCCACGTAATTGATCTTCACGCGGTCCCAGTCCGCGTTCATCTCGTCGGCGATGATGCGGGCCAGGGCGGTGCCGACATGCTGGCCCATTTCGGCGCGGATGATGTTGACGGTGATGGTGCCGTCGGGCGCGATGGCGCACCAGATGGTGGGCTCGAACGCGCCGTCGCCGGGCAGGCCGGGTGTGACGAACTGCTGGGCGGCGCGGGCGGCGGGGAAGCCGAACATGACGCCCGCGCCCACGGCCGCCATCAGGAAACCGCGCCGCGAGAGGCCGTTCGCGGCCTCGTTGCCGGCCCGCTGGCCGAGTCCCATCCGACCGAGCTTACCCATTGGACGGTTCTCCCCGCGTGGCCGCAGCGGCCTTCTTGATGGCGTCGCGAATGCGGATATAGGTCATGCAGCGGCACAGCGAGCCGCCCATGACGGCGTCGATATCCTCGTCGGTCGGCTGCGGGTAGTCGTGCAGCAGGCTGGCGGCCTGCATGATCTGGCCGGACTGGCAGTAGCCGCATTGCGGGACCTGGAGATCCTTCCAGGCTTCCTGCACCGGGTGGTTGCCCGCCGGGTCCAGACCCTCGATGGTCGTGATCTCCGCGCCCTGTACGGCCGAGACCGGCGTGATGCAGGAGCGGGTGGCGCGGCCGCCCACATGCACGGTGCACGCGCCGCACATGCCGATGCCGCAGCCGAACTTGGTGCCGGTGAGGCCGACTTCGTCACGGATCACCCACAGGAGCGGGGTGTCGTCGGGAACGTCGACCGATACGTCTTGGCCATTGAGCCGAAAACTCGTCATGTCGGGACTCCGTTTCTCAATGGGGTTCTCAATGGGACGCGGCGACCGGCGGGGCGGGAAGCGTCGCGCGGACGGCGGCGGCTTTCTTCTCCAGGTCGGTCCAGGGCGGCAGGGTGGTGCGGGTGCGGCGCAGATAGGCGGCGAGGCGCGCCAGGTCGGCATCGGTCAGCGCATGGTAGAAGCTGGGCATGGTGATGCCCGCCTGTCCTTCCTCGGTGCCGATGCCGCGCAGGATGACCTGATAGAGGTTGGTCGGCTCATCCAGCCACAGCGCGTTGTTCAGGGCCAGTTCGGGGCGGCCCAGCACCGGCTTGGCGCCGGTATTGGCGTGGCAGGCCGAGCAGGCGGCCTGATAGAGCCGTGCGTCGGGGTCCGACGTCTGCGGCGTCGTCAGGTCGCGGGTCGAGCTGGCCATCGCCGCCGTCAGGTGCTGGGCGTCGCCGGGCTGGCGGGCGTCGGCGTGGTCGATATTGGCCAGGTAGTGGGCGATGGCCCGCACGTCGGCTTCCGGCATCTCGCTCAGGCCGCCATGGACCACGGGGGACATCGGGCCGGCGGCGCTGCCGTGCAGCGGGGCGACGCCGTAGCGCAGATACTGGAAGAATTCGTCTTCCGTCCAGGTGACGGGGGTGGGGTTGGTGGCGTTGAGCGGCGGGGCGATCCAGTTATCGACCGGGGCGCCGTCATAGGGGGCGCCGGCCTTTTCCGCACCCATCGCGTTGCGCGGGGTGTGGCAGGCGCTGCAATGGCTCAGCCCCTCGGCGAGGTAGGCACCGCGATTCCACTGCGCGTCATGCGCCGGGTCGTTCTGGTAGGCGCCCGGATGGAGGAACATCAGCTTCCAGCCGGCCTGGAGGATGCGCATGTTGAACGGGAAGGGGAGCGTGTTCTCGCGCTTGACCGAATGCACCGGCTTCTGCGCCATCAGATACGCATAGACGTCGGAGATGTCGCCGTCGGTCATGTGCGTGAAATGATCGAACGGGAAGGCTGGGAACAGGTTGGCGCCGTCACGCGACACGCCGTAGCGCATGGCGCGGGTGAAGGCGGCCAGCGACCAGCGCCCGATGCCGGTCTGGGCGTCTGGCGTGATGTTGCTGGAATAGATGGTGCCGAACGGTGTGGCCATGGCGTAGTCGCCGGCCAGGGGGATGCCCGGCTGCCCGTCGCGCCTTGTATGGCATTCCGCGCAATAGCCGCCGGCGGCGAGGACGCGTCCGCGCTCGATGCTCTCGGCGGAGAAGCTGGTGGCGGCTGGTGGCGCGATCGGGGCGATGGCGGGATGCAGCGCATAGGCCAGGAAGCCGACGCCGGCGATCGCGCCGAGGCCGACCGCGCCGGCGGCGAGGCGCAGGATGGCGGTGCGGCCGATCATGAAGGATCTCTGGTGGATGGAAGCCGCATGGTGTCACCCCTCTGTCATGCGCGGTGGCAGGTCGCCGTATGTGCGGACCTCCGGGCATGAAAAGCGGGTTTCCATCCCTGTCCGTCTTGTGCCGGGCGGCCCCCTCTTATGGAGCCGCCCGGCAGCCTGCAACCTGTCGGAAGCATTGTGACAAAATCTTAATCAATAAACCGTGAATTTTAACAATCACAAATTATTGATAATTTCGCCACAGGCAGAGGGTTGACGGTCAGTGGGCCTCCGGCAGGGCGTAGGCCACCACGTAATCGCCCAGCTTGGTACCGAACGAGCCGTGGCCGCCATCGGCCGTGACGATGAACTGACGCCCATTGACCGCATAGCTCATCGGGGTCGACTGGCCGCCTGCGGGCAGGCGGTCCTGCCAGAGCTGGCGGCCGGTGGTGACGTCATAGGCGCGGATATAATAATCGGCCGTCGAGGTCAGGAAGGCGACGCCGCCCGCCGTGGTCAGCGGACCGCCCAGGCTGGGGATGCCCACCTTGAAGGGCAGGGGGACCGGGGCGCTGTCGCGGATCGTGCCGTTGCGGTGCATCCACACGATCTTGTTCGTCGCCAGGTCGATGCCGGCCAGATAGCCCCAGCCCGGCTGCTTGCAGGGCAGGCCCAGCGGCGACAGGAACGGGTTGAGCGTCACGCCATAGGGCACGCCGAACTGCGGCTGGACCCCGGTTTCCGAGCCCGAGGGCTTGGAGCCGTCCGGCGAGGCCGGGTTGTTGGGGCCACGGGGGATCAGGCGCGAGACGAAGGGGATGGCGATCGGGTTGGCGATGGCGATCTGCCGCTGCGGATCGACCGCCAGGCCGCCCCATTCGAACATGCCCAGATTGCCCGGGAACACCAGCGTGCCCTGCAGCGACGGCGGGGTGAAGGGGCCGTCATAGCGCAACTGGTGGAACATGATGCGGCACATGAGCTGGTCGAACATGGTGCCGCCCCACATGTCGGCATCCGTCAGGTTGTTCTTGGGACGGAAGGTCAGCTCCGAGAAGGGCTGGGTGGGGGAGAGATGGTCGCCCGGGGCCGGGCCCTGCGGCACCTTGGTCTCCGGCGCGGGGACGATCAGCGTGCCGGTGCGGCGGTCGAGCACGAAGATGTTGCCGGTCTTGGCCGGGGCGTAGAGCGCCGGCACGATGTCACCCGACGCGGTGCGGATATCGACCAGGCTGGGCTGGGCGGGGATATCCATGTCCCACAGATCATGATGGACGGTCTGGTAGGACCAGGCCAGCTTGCCGGTATCGGCGTTCAGCGCCACGATCGCACTGGCATAGCGCTCGGCGTCCGGGGTGCGGTTGCCGCCCCAGATGTCGGGGGTCTGCACGCCCATGGGGATGTAGATCAGGTTCAGTTTCGGGTCGTAGGACGACACGATCCAGGAATTGGGCGAGTTGGGGACGAAATGATGCGTCTCGGACGGCATTTCGTTCGGGTCGGGGTTGCTGGGGTCGAAGGCCCAGATCAGCTGGCCGGTATAGACGTCGAAGCCGCGGGTGACGCCCGAGGGTTCATGCGTCGAGTAATTGTCCATCACCGCGCCCGAGACGATGACGGCCTTGTCGGTCACGACCGGCGGCGACGTGGCCTCGTAGAAGCCCGGCGTCTGGACCGTCATGTGTTCCTGGAGGTCGATCACGCCGTTATCGCCGAAATGGGCGCAGCGTTCGCCGGTCTCGGCGTCCAGTGCGTAGAGATGGCCGTCATTGGTCGGCAGGAAGATGCGGCGCGGGCAGTCGTTCGGGGCCTGCGCGCCGTCGATCGTCTCGGCGCCCGGCTGGGTCTCATGATAAGAGACGCCACGGCAGGTCATGTGCTGGAAGGTGGCGTTGTACGTGATCTTGGGATCGAATTTCCACTTCAGCTTGCCGGTCGCGGCGTCCAGCGCGAACAGGATCTGGTGCGGCGAGCACAGATAGACCGTGTCGCGGATCTTGATCGGCGTGACCTCGTCGGTGAATTCGCCCGGATCGTCGGGCCGCTTCACGTCGCCGGTGCGGAAGGTCCAGGCGACTTTCAGGTCGTGCGCGTTGGCCGGGGTGATCTGCTTCAGCGGGCTGAAACGGTCGCCGAACTGGGTGCGGCCATAGGCCTGCCAGTCTTCATCGGGCATCGCGGTGGCGTCGCCCGGCGTGGGCGCGTTGCTGGCGAGTTGGGGCAGGGAGCCCGCCTTGTCCTGCGGGTCCTGGAGCAGGGCGCCGGCGACGACCGCGATCGCGGCGACCACGGAGGCGCGCAGCGGCAGGACGGTCGCCACGCCGGCAGGGGTGAGGTGGCGCGTGACCGGCGGCAGCAGCAGCCAGATGCCCAGCGGCACCAGCACGTCGCCGCGCGGAGCGAGGGCCCAGAAATCGAAGCCGACTTCCTTTACCGCCCAGACCATCGTGCCGATCAGCAGCAGCGCGTAGACCCACAGGGCCTCGCGCCGTCCACGGAACAGCAGCCCCGCCGTGACCAGCATCGCCAGGCCGGCGATGACGTAATAAGGCGACCCGCCGAGCGTGGCGAGCCAGGCGCCCCCGGCCAGCAGATAGAGGCCGATCAGGATGAAGATCCCGGCGGTAATGGTCAGTACGGGAGGCGTCCCGTTTCGATTTTTCATGAGCTATCCGATAACTGTTAAAAACGGATTGCGACTGCGCGACGCGGTGTCGAAGCGTCGCGATCGCGGCGGCCATGCGGTCCGTAACAACGTTTCGGCCCTATGTGAAACGATATCAAGTTTTCGTGTCATTGGGCGGTCAGGAGGACGGGGCGGAATCCGGGGGGCTGACGAGCTGGCGGAGGCAGGCGCGGGTGCCCCCGGTGCGCAGTGCGGTAAGGGTCTGGGCGAACAATTCCACGAAGGCCGGATGGTCGCGCAGGCCCCAGCCGGCGAAGACCGACATGTCCAGCGCCTTTGTCGGGTCCGCGTCCGCCGCCAGGGCCAGGTCGTCGGGGCCCAGATGGGGTTCGTGGATCTCGTACGTGGCGCCGTTATCGTCGTGGCCGCGCAGATATTCGGCGAAGCAGGACAGCAGGAAGGCGATGCGCGACGCATCCGCGCCCCGTGCCAGCGTGCCCTCGGCCGTGGGGCGGACGAAGACCGGCAGTTTCGAGGCGCTGTCGGAGGCGATGCGGGGAAGCTGGTCGCTGATGGCCACGTTGCTGAAGCGGCGCAGGAGCTGTGCCGCGTATTCGTGCAGTTCCATGCCCGGCGGGGCCTGGAGCAGCGGCTCGGCATCCTGGGCGAGGTAATGCTCCAGCAGCGCCACCACGTCTGGATTGTGCATGATGTCGCTGACGATGCGGTAGCCCATCAGCATGCCCGGCAGGCCCAGCATGGAATGCGAGGCGTTGAGCATGCGCAGCTTGACCTGCTCGTAGGGCGTGACGTCGCCGGTGAACAGGACGCCGACATCCTCCAGTGGGGGGCGGCCGGCGCAGAAATGATCCTCGATCACCCACTGGATGAAATCCTCGCAGAAGACGGGCACGCGGTCCTCGACCCCGCTGCCGGCATCGAGCCGCGTGATGTCCAGCGGGCCCACCGCGGGCGTGATGCGGTCGACCATGGTGCTGGGGAAGGTGACTTGGGCTTCGATCCAGTCGGCCAGGTCGGCGTCGCGGGCGCGGGCCCAGGCGAGGAAGGCGGTGCGGGCGACGCGGCCGTTATGCGGCAGATTGTCGCAGGACAGGATAGTGAACGGGCCGGTGCCGGCATCGCGGCGCAGGCGCAGGGCCTCGGTCACCAGGCCGAAGACGGTGTGCGGCACCTTGCGGGCCAAATCCTCGGCGATGGCGGGGTGGTCGAGCTGGAAATGGCCGGCCGCGTCCACATAATAGCCGCCTTCGGTGACGGTGAGGCTGACGATGCGGATCGCCGGGTCGGCCAGGCGGCGGATGGCGGCCGCCCGGTCGTCGGGCGCGTGCAGATACTCCACGATCGAGCCGACGAAGCGCACCGTGTCGGGTGCGTCGGCGGGGCATTCGGTCAGGGTGTAGAGGCCGTTCTGCGCCAGCAGCGCCTCGGCCTTGGCGCGTTCGTGCGCGTCGTCCATCACGCCGATGCCCAGGATGCCCCATTGTGCGTTGCCCGGCCGCGCCAGCACGCGGTCGAGATAGACCGCCTGGTGCGCGCGGTGGAAATTGCCCACGCTGAGATGCGCGATGCCGGGGCGGACCGCCGCCCGGTCGTAGGGCGGGATCAGCACGGAAGGGGGCACCGGGCCGAAGGGGGGAAGGATGGGCATGGGATGATCCCTGGTTGAGGGCAGGCCGGCAGGCTGGATGCGTGTCGGCCGGCGGCTTCGAGGGGAATCCCGTCATTGCGGGTCGAAAGAGGGAAGGCAAGGCTTGATTGCGGGGGCGGGTTTGTCTATAGGCAGCGGCCTGTTCGCGCGTCCGGGCCTGAAATGGGCATGCCCGGCCGTGATCGCTGCCTGATCGCCTTGTGCGGTCGCAGCCCGCAGAATTGAAGGAGATGAAAATGCCCAAGATGAAGACCAAGTCGTCGGTCAAGAAGCGGTTCAAGATCACCGCGACCGGCAAGGTGCTGGCTGGGCCGGGCAACAAGCGCCACGGCCTGATCAACCGCTCGCAGAAGATGAAGCGCACCAACCGCGGCTCGCAGACCCTGACCGAAATGGACGGGAAGACTGTGAAGCAGTGGGCGCCCTACGGGCTGGCATAAGGAGCACCTGAAACATGGCACGTGTTAAGCGGGGCGTCACGACGCACGCCCGTCACAAGAAGGTCCTTGCGCAGTCCAAGGGCTTCCGCGGCCGGTCTTCGACCAACTACCGCATCGCTCTCGAGCGCCTCGAGAAGTCGCTGCAGTATGCGTATCGCGACCGCCGGAACAAGAAGCGCGAATTCCGCGCCCTGTGGATCCAGCGTATCAATGCCGCGGTGCGCGAGCATGGCCTGACCTACAGCAAGTTCATCTTCGCGCTGGACAAGGCCGGGATCGAGATCGACCGCAAGGTGCTGGCCGCCATCGCGTTCGACGATGCCGCGTCCTTTGCCGAGATCGTGAAGAAGGCGCAGGCGGCTCTGGCTGCCTGATTGCTCCTTTACGGTTAGTGGTCTGGAACGGGCCGCCCCGCAAGGGGCGGCCCGTTCTGCATTTGGGGGGTTTATTCCCGTCGTCGGAGCCTGTATCCGCGCAGGTCTCGGGTTCTTCAGAGGCTGTTTCAAAACCCCGCTGGTGGCGGCCTGACGGCGATTCTCTGCGCTTCGCGGCGGGCGGCCGATAAGGCCGCTCCGCTCCGATGCTCGAAAATCACCGCCAGCCGCGCGGCTGACGCCGCGCTTCCCCTCACCATCGGGGCTTTGAAACAGCCTCTGCCCCTATTATTGCGTGTCTGTTTCCAGCGAGGTGCCATGAGCGACGATCTCGAAATCCTGCGGCAGGAGACGCTGGCCGCGCTGGCTGGGGCCGGCGACCGGCGGGAATGGGATGCCGTGCGTGTGGGCACGCTGGGTAAGTCTGGCCGGCTGACCGGGCTGCTGAAGGAACTGGGCCGGATGTCGCCCGAGGAGCGCAAGCTGCGCGGCGGAGCGCTGAACCGGCTGCGCGACGATCTGTCGCGCGCCATCGAGGAGCGCGGGGCGGAGATCGAGGCGGCGATCCTGAATGCGCGCCTGGCCTCGGAGCGGGTGGATGTGACGCTGCCGGTGCGGCCCGAATCGCAGGGCATGATCCATCCGATCAGCCGGACGATGGAGGAGATGGCCGCCATTTTCGGCGCGATGGGCTTCAAGGTCGCCGAGGGGCCGGATATCGAGACCGACTGGCATAATTTCTCGGCGCTCAATACGCCCGACCATCATCCGGCGCGCACCGACCAGGACACGTTCTACCTGCCGGCCGAAGCGGGCAGCGGGCGGGAGCGCGTGCTGCGCACCCAGACATCGGGCGTGCAGATCCGCACCATGCTCGGTCAGGAGCCGCCGATCCGCATCATTGCGCCGGGGCGGACCTATCGCGCCGACCATGACGCCACCCATTCGCCGATGTTCCATCAGTGCGAGGGGCTGGTGATCGACCGGGGGATCACGCTGGCGCATCTGAAGGGCTGCCTGACCGACTTCCTGCGCGCCTATTTCGGCCAGCCGAGCCTGCCGGTGCGGTTCCGGGCCTCGTATTTCCCGTTCACGGAGCCGTCGATGGAAGTGGATATCGGCTGGTCGCGCAAGACCGGCGAGATCGGCGGCGGCGGCGACTGGCTGGAGGTTCTGGGCTCGGGCATGGTGCATCCGCGCGTGCTGGCCAATTGCGGGCTGGACCCGCGCGAATGGCAGGGCTTCGCCTTCGGGATGGGGATCGAGCGCCTGACCATGCTGCGTCACGGAATCCCGGACCTGCGTTCGTTCTATGAGAGCGACGTGCGCTGGCTGCGCCATTACGGCACCAGCCCGCTGTCGCCGGCCCTGCTGCATGAAGGTCTGTGATCGATGAAGTTCACCCTGTCCTGGCTGCGCGACCATCTGGACACGACGGCCTCGGTCGATGAGATCTGCGCCAAGCTGAACACGATCGGGCTGGAGGTCGAAGGCGTCGAAGACCCCGGCGCCCGGCTGGCCGCCTTCCGCACCGCCCGCATCATCGAGGCCGTGCAGCACCCCAATGCCGACCGGCTGCGCGTGTGTCGCGTCGATGCCGGGCCGGGCTTCGAGGAGGTGCAGGTGGTCTGCGGCGCGCCGAATGCGCGCACCGGCCTGTCGGTGATCTTCGCGCCGCCGGGCACCTGGGTTCCGGGCCTGGACATCACCATCAAGGCCGGGTCGATCCGTGGCGAGGCCAGTGGCGGCATGCTGTGCTCGCTGCGTGAGCTGGGGCTGGGCGAGGACCATGACGGCATCGCCGAACTGCCCGAGGGCACGGTGACCGGCCTCTCCTATGCCGATTTCGCGGGGCTGAACGATCCGGTGATCGAGATTGCGGTGACGCCGAACCGGGGCGATGCGCTGGCGGTGCGCGGCATTGCCCGCGACCTGGCGGCGGCGGGGCTGGGGCATCTGCGCCCCTGGCTGGCCGAGACTGTCGAGGGGACCTTCGACTCGTCCATCAGCTGGGCCAACGATTTCCCCGAGGCCTGCCCGTGGGTGCTGGGGCGGACCGTGCGCGGCGTGCGCAATGGGCCCAGCCCGGACTGGCTGCAGAAGCGGCTGCGGGCGATCGGGCTGCGTCCGATCTCCGCACTGGTGGATATCACCAATTTCTTCGCTTTCGATCTGGGCCGGCCGCTGCATGTGTTCGATGCCGACCGGGTGACCGGCGGGCGGCTGACGATCTGCCGGGGTGCGGGCGAGAGCTTCCGTGCGCTGGATGGGCGCGATGTGGTGGTGTCGCCCGAGGATTGCGTGATTGCCGATGCGACCGGGGTGCAGTCCCTGGCCGGGATCATGGGCGGTGAGGCGACCGGGGCGACGGACGAGACCACGAGCGTGTTCGTGGAATGCGCGCTGTTCGACCCGGTGCGGATCGCGCTCAGCGGCCGGCGGCTGGGGCTGCATTCCGATGCGCGGCACCGGTTCGAGCGTGGCGTGGACCAGGCGTTGCCGGTGGCGGCGCTGGAAGCGGCGACGCGGATGATCATCGAACTGTGCGGCGGTGAGGCCAGTGAGGTGGTCTCGGCCGGCGAGGCGCCGGCGTGGCAGCGGGAGGCGCATCTGCGCTTCGCGCGGATCGCCGGGCTGGGCGGGCTGGATGTGCCGGCGGACGAGGCCGTGGCCTCGCTGGAAGTGCTGGGCTTCGAGGTGCGCGAGCGCGATGAGGCGCGCGTGGTGGTGGATGTGCCGTCCTGGCGCAATGACATCGCGATGAAGATGGTGCTGGACCAGGCGCCGGATCTTTCGGCCGAGCGGGCCTTTGCCGCCGCCGAGGGGGCTGTGGCGGTCGATTCCGAGTGCGACCTGATCGAGGAGATCCTGCGTCTGCGCGGGCTGGATTCGATCCCGCCGGTCTCATTGCCCGCGCTTTCGGCCGTACCGCTGCCGGCGCTGACGCCGCGCCAGACGCGGACTGCCACGGCGCGGCGCGTGCTGGCGGCGCGGGGGCTGATGGAGACGGTGGCGTATTCCTTCGCGGCGCAGGAAGCGTGTGCGCGCTTTGGTGCGGTGCCGGAGAGCCTGCGTCTGCTGAACCCGATTGCCGCCGATCTGGACCAGATGCGGCCGACGCCGCTGGTGAACCTGCTGGCGGCCATCGAGCGTAATACCGCACGGGGTTATCCGGATCTGGGCCTGTTCGAGGTCGGGCCGGGCTTCTCGGAAGCCGGGCAGAGCCAGATCGCGGCGGCGCTGCGTAGCGGGCATGCGCCGCGCTTCCCCGGCCGGGCGGCCGAGCCGGTCGAGCTGTGGGATGCCAAGGCGGACGCGCTGGCGGTGCTGGCGGTGCTGGCGGCGCTGGGTGCGCCCGTCGAGGGGATCAGCGTGACGGCGGATGCGCCGGGCCATTATCATCCCGGCCGTTCGGGTGTGCTGCGGCAGGGGCCGAAGATCGTGCTGGGCGTGTTCGGGCAGTTGCATCCGGCGCTGCTGGCCGGGCGTGGGCTGGATCGGCCGGTGGTGGGGTTCGAGCTGTTCCTCGATGCAATCCCCGACCCCAAGCGGCGGCGGCGGGCGGCGCCCGAGCTTTCGGCGTTCCAGCCGGTGCATCGCGATTTCGCGTTTGTCGTCGGGCGGGATGTGGCGGCGGAGACCGTGCTGCGTGCGGCGCGGGGGGCTGAGCGGACGCTGATTTCCGGCGTGCGGCTGTTCGATGTCTATGAGGGCGACAAGGTGCCGGAGGGCAGCAAGTCGCTGGGTGTCGAGGTGACGTTGCAGCCGGTCAAGGCCAGCCTGACCGATGCCGAGATCGAGGCCATATGCGGCGCGGTTGTGGCGGCGGTGCAGAAGGCCAGTGGGGCGACGCTGCGGGGGGAAGGCTAGTCCGCATGGCGGAGGCCGCACCGGGGCGAACCGTCTGGATTCTGGCCGGCGAGGCCAGCGGCGATGTGCTGGGGGCGCGCCTGATGGCGGCGCTGCGCCGACGCGACCCGACGCTGCGTTTTGCCGGGGTCGGCGGCACGCGGATGGAGGAGGCGGGATTGCGCAGCCTGTTTCCGCTGCGCGACCTGGCGGTGATGGGGCTGGTGGAAGTGCTGCCCCGGCTGCGGCATCTGTCGCGGCGGCTGGACCAGGCGGTGGCGGATATCGCGGCGACGCGGCCCGATCTGGTGGTGACCATCGACAGTCCCGGTTTTGCGCTGCGGCTGCTGCGCCGCGTCGCGGAGCTGGGCATTCCGCGCGTGCATTATGTCGCGCCGCAGGTCTGGGCGTGGCGGGAGCATCGGGTGCGGGAGTTTCCGGGCCTGTGGGACCGGCTGCTGTGCCTGCTGCCGTTCGAGCCCGATTTTTTCGGTCGGCATGGACTCGATGCGCGGTTTGTCGGGCATCCGGTGCTGCAATCGGGGGTCGATCGGGGGGATGGGGCGGCGTTTCGGGCGCGGCATGGCATTGCGCCGACCACGCCCGTGCTGATCCTGATGCCGGGCAGCCGCCGGTCGGAGGCGCCGCGCCTGTTGCCGGTGTTGGGGCGGACCTTGCGCATCCTGATGGCGACCTGTCCCGGTATCGTGCCGGTGGTGCCGGTCTCGCCCGTGGTGGCGGATGTGGTGCGGCGTGGGGTAGCCGACTGGCCGGTGCGGCCGATCGTGGTGACCGATCTGGCGGAAAAGCACGATGCCTTTGCCGCGGCGGGGGCGGCGCTGACCAAATCGGGGACCTCGACGCTGGAACTGGCGCTGGCCGGGGTGCCGATGGCGGTGACCTATCGGGTCAATCCGATTACGGCGGCGCTGGCGCGGCGGCTGATCCGGGTGCCGTATGTCGCGATGGTCAATCTGCTGGCCGGGCATCGGCTGGTGCCCGAGCTGTTGCAGGAACGCTGCCGGCCGGGCTTGCTGGCGGAGACGGTGCATCGGCTGCTGACCGATGAGCACAGCGCCGCGTTGCAGCGCGCGGGCTTCCGCGCCGTCATGGAGAAGCTGGCCGCGCCCAAGGGCGATCCGGACGATGCGGCGGCGGCGGAGCTGATGGCGGTACTGGACGGGCATTCCGCCGCGTAGAAGACGGCTCTTCCGTCATCGCCTCTGCCTGGCATGCAGCATGGTGGCGATGTTTTCGAACGGTTCGAGAGAGAAGATGATTTCGATCGGGACGTCGAAGACCCGGGCGATCTTCATCGCCAGTTCCAGGCTGGGCGTGTAGTCGCCCCGTTCCAGGAAGCCGATCGTCTGGGGATTGACCTCCACCCGTTCCGCGAGGGCCTTGCGCGTCCATCCCCGTTCGGCCCTGAACATGCCGATCCGGTTGAACATGCCCATGCATGGGGTTGGATGCGGGCGATGACGGCGCGCGGCTGGGGCGGGCGACGAAATCGGTCGGTCCATGATCTGCTGTCCCTGTTCTGCTTTTCTGCGCAGACAAGTCTAGACCATGCGGGTCTGGTGTTATCTTGTTGTATAGTAATGGTTTTTATGGGGCGTCGGTTTTGCCTGTCCGGTTGCGGACGGACTGTCCGGAACCGGACGGGCCGGGCGGCGCGTCAAGATGAGGTGCGCGCGTTACTGTTTTGCCGAATCGGCCGGTGCGGGGGGCGGGGTGGTGGGGGTGCCGCCTTCGACCGTGCTGTGCAGGGCCGTGAAGGCCGAGTGGATCGTGTAGACGCCGAGCCCGATTGTCATGGCGAGCAGGATGGCGAGAAAGGCGAGCTTGCCGGCGGGCGAGGGGTCGGGCTTGGTCATCGGGTAAACCTGCGTGAGAGGGGCGGGCGGAGGCGGTCAGCCGCGCCCGTACAGCGTGTCGGCCGCGATCAGCGGCGTGCTGGTTTCGACCAGCCCTTCGGGGCGCATGGCGTTGAAGAAGCAGCTTCGCCGGCCGGTGTGGCAGGCCACCCCGGTCTGGTCGACCAGCAGCAGCACCGCGTCGCGGTCGCAATCCAGGCGGGCATCGACCAGATGCTGCACCTGGCCCGAGGTCTCGCCCTTGCGCCACAGGCCGCCACGGCTGCGCGAATAGTAGCAGACGCGGCCGGTGCGGAGCGTCTCGTCCAGCGCCTCGCGGTTCATCCACGCCAGCATCAGGATTTCGCCGGTGTCGTGCTGCTGGGCGATGGCGGCGATCAGGCCCGCGCCGTCGAAGCGCACACTGTCGAGCATGGAGGCGCGGGCGGCCTCGTCGGGGGCGGTGTAGGTGGTGTCGGTCATGGCGGCACAACACTCCATGGCGCGGCACCTGTCCAGCAGGTGCCGCGCGATAGGCTCAGTCCTTCGGCGCGTCGGCTTCCGGCAGGGCCAGCCAGTCGGGGATGTGGACCTGCACCGAATGGCCGGCTTCGGTCGTCAGTTCGCCGCTGCGATGGGCCAGGCGCACCATCGCCAGCCCGTGGCCGTCGCGGGAGGAGGCCATGTGCCCGGCTTCCCTTCCCGCCTGGAGCAGGGGCGTGCCAGGGGGCGGCAGGGCCGCGCCGGAGACCGGCAGCAGCTTGCGCTTGACCAGGCCGCGATAGCGGGTGCGGGCGGTGAGTTCCTGGCCCATATAGCAGCCCTTGGTCCAGGAAATGCCGTTCAGGACCTCGAAATTGGCTTCCAGAAGCAGGGTCTTGCCGTCCTCGCAGTCGCGCGAGCCGTCGGGCAGGCCCAGGGACAGGCGGTGGGCGTCGTAGGCGGCGTGGTCGGCCGCGTCTTCCGCCGGACGCGGCAGCAGCAGCCGCCAGCCGGCCTCGGCCAGGCGCGGGTCGGGCGCGCCGATGGCGGAATCGATCATCGGCGGCACCGCGCCCCAGGCGGCGTGGACGGCAAAGCCGGTCTGGTCGATCGAGACGTCGGAGCGCAGGCGGTAGCGCAGCAGGCGCTGGCGCAGCATGTCGGCCTGTGCGGCCTCGCAATCCAGCAGCAGGCGCGCGCCGTCCGGGTCGGCGAAGAGGAAGAAATCGGCCACCCAGCGCCCCTGCGCCGTCAGCAGCGCGGCCCAGACCGCGTGGCCGGGGGCGACTTCGGTGACGTCGTTGGAGACCAGCCCCTGGAGGAAACTGTGCCGGTCGAGGCCGGAGAGGGCCAGCACGGACCGGTCCGGAAGATGGGCGAGGTGTGTCGGGTCAACCATGGTGCCGATCCTACAAGCTGAGAGGCTGCTTCAAAAGCCCCGCTGGCGGCGGCCTGACGGCGGTTTTCTGCGCTTCGGTGCTCACGGCCATCAAGGCCGCTCCGCTCCGATGCTCGAAAATCACCGCCAGATGCGCGGCTGGTGCCGCGCTTCCGCTCTCCATCGAGGCTTTTGAAGCAGCCTCCGAGACCTTCGAAGGATATATCGCGTTCGATCGGGCTGATGTGGGGTCTGTCATGCGGTTGCGGGAGAGGCGGCGATTTCGCCGGGGCGGGCGATGGGGTAGGCTCGGCCCGCATGCGTATCCTGTTCATTACCTCCACCCGCCTGGGCGATGCGGTGCTGTCCACCGGATTGCTGGATGTCCTGCTCGCCCGCTATCCGCAGGCGCGCTTTACCATTGCCTGCGGGCCCGTGGCGGCGGGGCTGTTCGAAGCGATGCCCCGGCGCGAGCGCACCATCGTGGTGACGAAGCGGAAATACGATCTGCACTGGCTGGCATTGTGGCGCGCGTGCGTCGGGATTCGGTGGGATCTGTGCGTGGACCTGCGGGGCTCGGCGGTCACGCTGTTTCTGGCCGCGCGGCGGCGGGCGATCATGCGGGGCGGGCGGCGGCCGGGGGCGCGGATCGCGCATCTGGGCCAGGTGCTGGGCCTGTCGCCGCCGCCTTTGCCGGTGATGTGGACGGCGCCGGCCGATCGGGCGCGGGCGGCGGCGATGCTGCCGGACGGGCCGTTCTGGCTGGCGCTGGCGCCGACGGCGAACTGGGCGGGCAAGGTGTGGCCGGCCGAGCGTTTCATCGCGCTGGCCCGCGCCTTGAAGGCACAAAGGCCGGGCATGCGCCCCGTCATTCTGTATGGCCCCGGCGAGGGGGAACGCCTGATGGCCGCGCCGGTGCTGGAAGCGCTGCCCGATGCCGTCGATGCGGGCGGCGGCTTAGCCCTGCCGCAGGTGGCGGCGCTGCTGGCGCGGTGCGGGGGATTTGTCGGCAATGATTCGGGGCTGATGCATCTGTCGGCGGCGGTCGGCACGCCGACTCTGGGGCTGTTCGGGCCCAGCCGGATGTCGGAATATGGGCCGGTGGGGCGCTGTGCGCTTGGCATCGCGGCGCCGGGGCCGGAAGGCAGTGCCCCGATCGCGGGGCTGGAGGTGGCGCCGGTGGTGGAGGCGGCGGTCGCTCTGCTGGAGCGGGGGGCTGCCGTGCGCGGCGGGCGGGGGGTGCCCGCGTGAAGACCGTGCTGGTCTATCGCGACCGGCTGCTGCCGGCTTCGGAGCAGGCCTTCATGCGGCGGCAATATATCGGGTTCCAGACCTTGCGCCCCTGCTGGGTGGGGTGTCGGCGGGATGCGTCGGCGCCCGATCTGCCGGGCGATCTGCGGTTTCTAGGCGGCAGCGGGCCGTTGCGGCCGTTGCGTCAGGCGGCGTTCAGGCAGGTCGGCTGGGGGGCGGCGCGGGATGTCGCGGATCTGTCGCCGGTGCTGGTGCATGCGCAGTTCGGGCGGGGCGGGGCGCTGGCGTTGCCGATGGCGCGCGCGCTGGGGGTGCCGCTGGTGGTGACGTTTCATGGCGGCGATGCCTTCAAGGACCGGCATTATCGCTGGGGGGTGCCGCCTGCCATCTTTCGCCGGCGGTGGCGGGCGTTGCAGGATTATGCGTCGCTGTTCGTCTGTGTCTCGGAAGGGGTGCGGGACAAGCTGCTGGAGCGGGGGGTGGCGCCCGGCCTGCTGGAGGTGATCCCGATCGGGGTGGAGCCGGCGGCCCCTGCCGCCGGGCCGGCGGAGCAGTTCGTGTTCGCCGGGCGGTTTGTGGAGAAGAAGGGGGTGGCGACCCTGATCGATGCGCTGCGGGTGCTGGCGGGGCGGGGACTGGCGCCGCCGGTGGTGCTGGCGGGGGAGGGGCCGCTGCTGCCCGCCATGCGGAATTATGCGGCGGGGCTGGACAATCTGCGCTTCACCGGGTGGCTGGCGGCGGCGGAACTGGCGGCGCGGGTGGACCGGGCGATCGCGCTGCTGGTGCCCAGCGTGGTGTCGGCGGGCGGCGACCGGGAAGGCTTGCCCAGCGTGGCGGTGGAGGCGCTGGCGCGCGGGGTGCCGGTGATCGGCTCCGACCAGTCGGGACTGGACGGGGTGCTGGGGCGCTCGGGGGCGGGGATGGTGGTGCCAGCCGCCGACCCGGTGGCGCTGGCGGATGCCATGCAGGCGATGCTGGCCCCCGGTGCGCGGAACGGGATGGCGGATGCCGCGCTGAAGGTCGTGCGGGAGTCGCTCAGCGCGCCCGCACAGTCTGCCCGGCTGGAGGCGCGGTTGCTGTCGCTGTTGTAGGGGCCGCTGAACATCAGCCGCGTTTGGGGCTGTGAAGATCCGGCGCGTGTTTCCAGGCGGGCGGGTTCTCAGTCCAGGTTCAGGCGCAGTCCTTGTTCGGCGATGACGAAGCGGACGTCCTGCAGTCCGTCGCGCGCTGCGTCCCGGAGCAGGTCCCGCCGGATGGCCTCCTGCGGCGCGGGACCCTCGGCCAGGCTGGCTTTGACGTGGCTGATCAGCACTGTCAGCCCGCGCAGGGGGCTTGGACCGCCAGCCCGGCGCGCCAGGTCCCGCAGCGTGCCCGCCACCCAGGCCGGGGTCATGTGACCGAACAGCAGCCGGTCCGGTCGGGTGTCGTCGTACGAGGCTTCGATGACGATGGCCTTCAATCGGTGCGCGCTGACCAGCGGCCCGACCGCACGCCACAGATCGTCCAGGCGGTGCCCACCCTCGACGGCATCGGGCCCGGTATCCCCCAGATACAGGACCGAGGCCCCGTTCGCCGCAATCAGGAAGGCGGTCGACTCGATGCCGCCATGGCTCAGCGGCCAGGCTGTGACGGTCATCGCGGTGTCGGGCAGCGGTGCCGTCCGGCCCGGTACCAGGGCGCGATAGTGGTATTTTCCCAGCGTGGGGGCCTGCCCCGCGTCGCCGAAATTCGGCCAGATCCGCCAGTTGAACAGATGCTCCGACACATCATGTAGAGTGGCCGGCAGTGCGTAGATCGGCTTGGCGCTGTCATCGGGTGAGGCGACGACCAGGCCCGCGACGTGGTCAAGATGCGCGTGGCTGATCAGATAGGCGCGAATGGTGTGCGTCAGCACATAGCCCGGGCGGGTCAGGCCGGTGCCGGGGGGGAGCGAAATGTCATCCAGCGCCCCGGCCCGATCGGCCGCCACGAGCCCGGCTGTCGCGGTCCCGGCGTCGCACAGGACCGCGCGGTCGTCGCCTGCGGGTCGGACCATGTAGGCACTGAGGTTGCCGTCCAGCACGCCCCCACGCGCACCCAGCACCGTAATGACGAATCCGGAGCGTGCCGTGGCTGCCGGCACAGGGGAGGGGTACGAAAGAAGCAGGACAGAGAGCAGAAGGAAGAAGAATATCCCTGACGTCATCGGTGAGGCTTTCAACGGGTAACGCATGCGGCCCATTCGTGATGTGCTTTCAGCCAGAGAGCCCGGGCGCGACGTATCATCGGGGAGAATATGCCGACGCGATGAAGAATGACCGTTCAAGGTGCCCGGTGTGGCGGCGGGCACGTGTCGCCCCTTCAGCAGTGAAGACAATTATACGCGATAGACCGTCCGAATCTGAAACCAGGAGATCGTCTGCCGGGCTGAAGGCAGGCGTACGGTTTGTTGAATTGTCCATCCGGGGCCGATTGCGTGACGGGTAATGACAGATAAGCGTTGAATATGCCGTTATATTCGGGCGATCGACCAGGGCCCTGACCCGATGGACGGATGCGAAGGGAAGCGGAACGCATGGATATCGACCTGATTGCGGCCCTGCGCGCGCGGCTGGGGGAGGAGCAGGTTTCGACCACCGATGCCGTGCGCGAGCAGCACAGCCATGGCGAAGGCCATCACGCGCCCAGCATGCCCGGTGCGGTGGTGTTCGCGCGGAGCACGGATGACGTGGCGCAGACCCTGGCGCTGTGCAATGCGCATCGCGTGCCGCTGGCCGCCTTCGGTGCCGGGACGTCGCTGGAAGGGCATGTCAATCCGCCGGAGGGTGGGATCAGCCTCGATCTGTCGCGGATGACGGATGTGCTGTCGGTCAATCCGAAGGACATGGATTGCCGGGTGCAGGCCGGCATTACCCGGCAGCTTCTGAACCACACGCTGCGCGATACCGGGCTGTTCTTCCCCGTCGATCCGGGTGGCGAGGCCACCATCGGCGGCATGTGCGCCACGCGGGCCTCGGGCACGGCGGCGGTGCGCTACGGCACGATCCGCGAGAATGTGCTGGGGCTGACGGCGGTGCTGGCCGACGGGCGGGTGATGCGCACCGGCGGGCGGGTGCGCAAATCCGCGACCGGGTATGATCTGACGCATCTGCTGATCGGGTCGGAAGGCACGCTGGGGGTGATTACGGAAGTCCAGTTGCGGCTGCACCCTATTCCCGAAAGCATTGCGGCGGCTGTCGTGCAGTTCGAGACCCTGTCGGAGGCGGTGGCGACGGCCATCGACATCCTGCAGTTCGGCGTGCCGATCGGGCGACTGGAACTGCTCGACGACGTGCAGATGGATGCCAGCATCCGCTATTCCCTGCTGAGCGGGCTGCGGGCGCTGCCCACGCTGTTCCTGGAATTCGTGGGCGGGCCGGAATCGGTGCGCGAACAGATCGGGGTGGTGGAGGGCATCGTGGAGGATCGCGGCGGGCTGGGCTTCGACTGGCAGACCGATCCGAACCAGCGTGCGGCGCTCTGGCGTGCGCGGCATCATGCCTATTGGGCGTGTCTGGCCTACCGGCCGGGTTACAGCGCCATGACGACCGATGCGATCGTGCCGATCTCGGCCCTGGGGGAGCTGATCGTGGGGGTGAAGGCGGATATTGCGGAGTCCGGCCTGACGGCGCCCATCGTCGGGCATGTGGGGGACGGCAATTTCCATACGATCATCCTCGTGCCGCCCACGCCGGACGGGCTGGAGCGGGCCTGGGCGCTGGACCGGAAGATCGTCCGGCGCGCGCTGGCGCTGGGCGGGTCGTGCAGCGGCGAGCATGGGGTCGGGCTGGGCAAGCGCGAATTCCTGACCGACGAGCATGATCCGGTGGCGCTGGATGTGATGCGTGTGCTCAAGCGCACGCTGGACCCGAACGGGATTCTCAATCCGGGGAAGATGCTCCCGGGGGAGAGCCGATAGGCGCGGCGACCCCGGCCGGGGCTTCCGTCCTCGCTTGTCTTGACCTTTCACCGTTCGTCATGTGCGCCTGCCGATGCTTCGGGGCGCCAACATGATCGCGAAATGGCGGGCGTGAGCACGCCGCGCGCGAGATCGCGCCGCAGGCAGGTTGCGCCGCCTTCGACAGGGCCGATGCCGGAATACTGACCCGGAACTGGCGCCCGGCATTCCCATACCGTCTGTCCACACCGATCCGCGCTTGCGCTTCGCATCGCGCCTGGATGGCGTTCACGCGTCGCCGGGCAGCAGGGATCGTCTTCCTGGGTGGGTATAAAAGCAATAAAAATCAATTATTTGATGATTCCTATCGATTTCCCAGGCCAAAAAAATTCATTGCACGACCGGATTTTATCGACTATCGAAATATCCATGTCATATCGATATTGAATAATCGAATAGGATGGGATGCATGGCCGGTCATAGAACTGCTCGCACAGCGCAAACGCGCAGGCTGCACCTGATGCTGTCTGCCCTTGGCATCACGCTGACCGTTGGAGCACCCTTGTCCGGAGCCCGCGCGGAGGGCACTGCGCCTCATCCCAGGAACAGCAGCCACGGCCATGCTCCGCGTGCCAGGCAGGGTGCGGCCCGTGCCCCGGCCGGTCAGGCCGGTAGCGACGAGGCGGAAGCCATCACCGTGAACTCGGCGCGCCGCGCCTTCAGTTTTTCGAAGGCCCAGCACGAAGCGAATTCCGTCACCCATATTTCCGCCGACACGCTGCTCAACAGGGGCGTGTTCGACGTCAAGGGCCTCCAGCGCGTTGCGCCGAACGTCACCATCCAGAGCATGAACGGAACCGGCACCACCAACTTCTTCATCCGTGGCATCGGCTTCAACGATTTCACGCAGAACAACATGTCTTCGGTGATGACCTACGTCGATGACGTCGCCTTTCCGCTCAGTACCATGATGGGCGGCCAGATGTTCGACCTCTCCAACGTCGATGTCACACCCGGTCCGGTCGGATTTACCCACGGCATGGCGGATACGGGCGGCGAGGTTTCGATCCATACCAACGACCCCACGCCCGACTGGCATGGCGGCGTCACGGAAGATATCGCCAGTTATGCCCGATCGAGGACGGATCTGTTCATTTCCGGACCCATTGCCCGCAATCTGTCGTTCCGTATTGCCGGCCAGACCGTTCATGGTGGCGGGTGGCAATATGACCCGCAGAACGGCAGCCATCTGGGGAACGCCAATGACGGCGCGCTGCGCGCCAAGCTGAAATGGACGCCGGACGAGCACACCACCATCAAGCTGACCGGCCACTGGATGCAGGATGACGATCAGGTGGTGACCGGGCGCCCCGCGCTCGGCCTCGTCGCGTCCCAGCCCATTCCGCAGCTCGGATATCAGCAGGCCGAGTGGAGTCTCCGCCCCCAGTTCGCGCAGATGATCGGGCGTTCTGCCAGCCTGATGCCCAGCGAACACAATACGCTCTGGGGCGCCGACCTCAACATGAGCCATGATTTCGGGAAGGTGACGCTCTCGACCATCAGCGCCTATGAGACGGAACGTGTCGCAGAATACACGGATCAGGATGCGACGGCGCTTTCGACCGGCGATACCTATCGCAATATCGTCGCCAATGTCTTCTCGCAGGAAGTGCGGCTTCGCAATTCAAGCCCCGGCGACCGCCTGCAATGGGATGTCGGCGCGTTCTATAACCGTACGCGCATGCTGCAGAACTATTATTTCGATTTTACGGACTATCTGCCGCAGCGCGGTTACCTCAGCGAGACGGCCTTCCAGTCCACCCAGCAAAGCATTTCCGAATACGGCCATGTCAGTTACAGGCTGCCGTATCATATTACGCTGTTCGGGGGGCTCAATCATACATTGGACCAGCGCGCCCTGCTTGGCCTCAGCACCCGGCATTTCGGCATCAACGACAAGCAGTTCAACAACGAATCGACCCTCTCGGCGCAGGTTTCGGGCGTTCTGGGGGTGCAGTGGCAGGCGACGAAGGGAACATTGCTCTACTTCAAGACCAGCAAGGGGTTCAAACCGGGCGGTTTCACGGCCAACAATACCGTATCGCAGGCACAGCTCGCCCCGTTCGAGCCTGAAACCGTCCTGGCGTTCGAAGCGGGTTTCAAGAGCGACCTCATTCCCAACCGTCTGCGCCTGAATGCTGCTGCGTTCTATGATGATTATCATGGGCAGCAGGTCGTCGGCACCTTCCTGGTGCCGAGTTACGGACCGCTGTCGCAGATCGTCAATGCGCCGAAATCGGATATCTGGGGCTTCGAGACCTCCATCGAGGCGCACCCCCTTCCGCATGTCTTCCTGACGCAGAATCTCGGCTGGGAGCGCGGCACCTACCAGGTCTTCAACAATATCGACCGTGGGCAGACCAATGCCTATTTCGCGAAGACCGGGATCTGGCAGGGTTTCTACGACAGCTTTGCCGGTGTCGATTCCGGTATTCCCAAACTGACCCTGAACGGCGAGGCCGATTATCGCAGCGACGTCTTCACGCGCTACAATATGGAAGGGGGCGTGGACTGGATGTATCGCGACAGCCAGGCCATCACCCCTGGCGGCGTCGGCGTCTATCGCCTGCCGACCTATTTCCTGCTCGGAGCCCATGTCACGTTCCGGCCGAAAAACGGTCCGTGGTCGGTCACGGCCTATGCAAGCAACATTCTCAACCGGCAATATGCGGACACCGCCGGGAATGCCTCCACCACCTATTTCTACATTCCCGGACCACCCCGTTTCATCGGCGGCCGCATGTCGCTGACATATTGAGGCCGGCTGCATGAACCCGACATCCGCATCGTCCCGCAGGAATATCGTTGGCGCCGCCGTCGGAAACGCCTTTGAACTGTTCGACTTCACGGCCTATGCCACGTTCGCGACCGTCATTTCGCATATTTTCTTCCCCGCAGGGCACAGCGATACGGCGCTGCTGCTCACGCTGGCTACCTTCGGCATCGGTTTCCTGGTCCGTCCTCTCGGTGCCTTTCTCATCGGTGCCTATGCGGACCGGTATGGCCGCCGTGCCGCCATGACCCTGACTGTCTGGGTCATGGCCGCCGGCAGTGCGATCATCGCCTTTCTGCCCGGATACGCATCGATCGGCGTCCTCGCCCCGCTCGCCCTTGTTGTCGCCCGGTTGTTGCAGGGGTTTGCCGCGGGTGGGGAACTGGGTGCCGCCACGTCGATCCTGGTGGAAAGCGCCCGCGCAGAGCGGATGGGCCTTGCCGGAAGCTGGCAGACCACCGGGCAGCATCTCGGCGCGCTGATCTCCGGCCTTCTGGGGCTGATCCTCTTCCTTGGTTTCGACGAGCATACGATCCGCGACTGGGCGTGGAGACTCCCCTTCGTCTTCGGGATGCTGATCGCCCCGGTCGGGATCTATCTTCGGAAAACGCTGGAAGAAACCGTGCCATCGGAAGAGGAGCGCCTGTCGTTTGCCGATTTCCTGCGGCAGTTCCACAGCCATGCGTTCAGGCGCCTGCCCATCGGAATCGTCTATGAGGCCGGAAGCACGATCCAGCAATATTTCTTCCAGTTCGTCGTCACCTATGCCGTCCATACGCTGCACATGCCGATCCGCAAGGCGCTGCTCATCAATATCAGCAATGGGCTTGTCGGGTTCGCGGGTTCGGTCGCCGGCGGGCTGCTTGCCGACAGATACGGTGCGCGCCGGGTGATCGTCATCTCCCGACTGGTCAATGCCGCACTCTATTTTCCCGTTTTCTGGCTCATGCTCCAGGCGCCCTCCCTGGAGAGTCTGACCCTTGCCTGCGCCGTCCTCATGATCGGAAACGCCATCTCGGGTGGTGCCGGAATGGCGTTCCTTGCCTCGCTGTTCCCCAGGGACCAGCGGGCCTTCGGCATCGGCCTGTCCTATTCCATCGGCGTCACCCTGTTCGGTTCCACCGCGCAACTGGTCTTTGCGTGGATCATCGGCGTGACGGGCGGCAGATTGTCCTGGATCGGATACGTTATCGCTATCTGCGTCCTTTCCGCCGTGATCCTCATGACCGCGCAGCGCGTCACGAATGTGCACATTGCAAGCAAGAAGAAAGCAAGAGCAGTATGACTCCCTTCCTGACACGCCCGGAACTCTGCGGCTCCTTTGGTGCCGTCGCCTCGACGCACTGGCTGGCCAGCGGCGTCGGACAAGCCGTACTGGAACGGGGCGGGAATGCGTTCGACGCTGCCGTCGCCGCCGGGTTCACCCTCTGGGTTGCGGAGCCGCATTTGAACGGGCCGGCCGGAGATGCCCCCATCATCGTCAGTCATGCCAGGACTGGAAAGCAGCATGTGATCTGCGGGCAGGGCGTTTCGCCCGCCGGCGCGAGCATCGACGCCTATCATGCCCTGGATCTGGATGAGATTCCCGGAACCGGGCATCTGGCCGCCGTCGTGCCCGGTGCCTTCGATGCCTGGTGCCTGATGCTGCGCGACTTCGGGACATGGGATTTCGCCGATGTCATCGAATATGCGATCTTCTATGCCGTGCAGGGTGTGCCCGTCATGCCCCAGATGGTTGCGACCATCGCCAGCGTGGAGAGCCTCTTCCGCGACCATTGGCCCGAGAACGCGAAGACCTTCATGCCCGACGGTGTGGTTCCGGCCGCGGGCACGCTCCTGCGGCGGCCGGTTCTGGCGGAGACCCTGAAACGCCTGAAGGACGCCGCCGCCGGCGCGACACGCGAGGACCGCATCGATGCCGTGCGGCATGCGTGGTATGACGGCTTCGTCGCGGAAGCCATCGACCGCTTCTGCCGGGTTCCGATGATGGACAGTAGCGGAACGCCCCATGCCGGGTTGCTGAGATCGGCCGACCTTGCCGCATGGCGGGCGACCCTGGAAGATCCCGTCTCGTTGCAGGATGGCCGGTATACCGTCCTGAAATGCGGCCCGTGGAGCCAGGGGCCGGTGTTTCTCCAGCAGCTTGCCCTGATGCGGGGATTCGATGTTGCCGGCATGGACCCGTGTGGCGCCGATTTTCTCCACACCGTCACCGAATGCGCCAAGCTGGCCTATGCCGACCGTGAAGCCTTCTACGGCGATACGCCGGACGTTCCGCTCGCGACGCTTCTGTCTGCGTCCTATAACGATGCCAGGCGGAGCCTGGTTGGAGAGCGGGCCTCGCTGGAGCTACGTCCCGGCCGGCCGGACGGCAGGGTGCCGGAGCCCGGATTCCTGCCTCCTGCCCAGGGGGACGGTCGCGTTGCGAGCGGCGTGGGCGAACCGACCGTCTCGAACATGGGCGTCACGAAAGGCGATACCTGCCACGTCGATGTCGTCGATGCCGAGGGCAACATGGTCAGTGCCACGCCGTCGGGCGGGTGGCTGCAGTCGGCGCCCGTCATACCGGAGCTTGGTTTCGGCCTGGGCTCGCGCGCCCAGATGTTCTCGCTGCGGGCGGGGCATCCGAATATGCTGGCGCCGCGTAAACGCCCCAGGACCACCCTGACGCCCAGCTTCGCGCTCAAGGACGGAAAGCCCTGGATGGCCTTTGGCACCCCCGGCGGCGACCAGCAGGACCAATGGTCGTTCACCTTCTACATGCGCATGACCCGCTTCGGTATGAACATCCAGCAGGCCATCGAGGCCCCGAGCTTTCATAGCGAACACTGGCCAGGCAGTTTCTGGCCCCATGACGCACATCCCGCACGTCTCGTCGTCGAGGGCCGTTTCGGCGCGGATGTCGTGGAGGATCTCCGTAACCGTGGCCATGATGTCGTGGTCGGCGGCGACTGGAGCGAAGGGCGGCTCTCTGCCATCCGCCGCGAGGCGGACGGCAGGCTTTACGCGGGTGCCAATCCGCGCGGCATGCAGGGCTATGCCGTCGCCCGCTGAGGAGCGGCAAGCGTCGCCGGGATCTCGCCCCCGTGCGGCGCAACCCGCGAAACATTTTCCACCAGCGTGCGCATCAGGGCCTTGACCGCCCGCGTCGAGCGCCCGGGCACCAGAAGGAACTCCATGTCCGGAAGCGGTGGCAGCTCTGCCGCTTCCACCGGAACGATGCTGTCGTCGATCAGCAGCGCGGACTGCATGAAGACCCCGTAGCCGGCCCTGACGCCGGCTATCAGCGCACTGAGATGGTCACTGACGAAGGAGAGCTGCCAGGCCAGGCCCGCCTGGTTCAGCGCCTCGATCGTCCGGCGGCGGTTCAGGCTTTCCTTCTCGTACGCCACCAGCGGCACGGGCTTTCCCGCCTGCAGGCTGAACCCTCTGGCGCCCAGCCACCGCAGCCGTTCGCGCCACAGCACGCATTCTCCCTCGAATGCCTCGCTCGACGGCAGGAAGCGCTTTGTGCAGGCCACGTCCAGCTCCCCGGACTGCAGGCGGCTGTTCAGTTCCGAACTCAGCCCGACGACCATGGAGACATGGACGCTTGGATACATGGTGCGGAATTCCCGCAGGACTTCGGGCAGGTGGGACAGGACCAGGTCGTCCGATACCCCGAAGCGGATATGGCCCGAGAGGAAGTCCGGCTCGAACTCGTCAAATGCGGCCTCGCATGCGGCGAGGATCTGCTTGGCATGGGGAACGAGTATCTGCCCGTCCTCGGTCAACCTCGTGTCCTTGGTGCTCCGCTCCAGAAGGGAGCGGCCGAGGATCTTTTCCAGCCTGTTGATGTGCTGGCTGATCGTGGACTGGCTGACCCCACGCATATGGGCCGCCGTCGTGAAGTGGAGCGTGTCCGCTACAGCCAGGAAAGACCGAAGCAACTGAGGATCCAGGTCGTGGTCGCGGGACATACGCAGTCGTCTTTCAGCCTATTCGGTGTATTCGTGTTCGCAGGACGGTTTCCGTAGCACACTCGTTCCCGGACTTCATATCGGCAGGCGATCCGGGCCGGGGACCATCGTGCGGTCTTGCCGCGTGTGGGCCGAAAGGAGTACGTCGCGGGGAACGACAGGCTGCGAGGGACCGATGCATTACGACCTGATCATCCGGAACGGGATTTGCGTTCTGCCGTGGGGCGAGGCGCGGGCCGATATCGGCGTGCGGGCGGGGCGGATTGCCAGCCTGTCGGTGGGCGTGGCGGACGAGGCGGACGAGGTGATCGATGCCGCCGGCCTGCATGTGCTGCCGGGGCTGATCGACCCGCATGTGCATCTGCGCGATCCGGGCGATGCCACCGTGGAGAGTATTCCGACCGGCACGCGGGCGGCGGCGCTGGGGGGCGTGACCACCGTGTTCGACATGCCCAACACCGCGCCCTCGATTACCGATGGGGACATGCTGCGCTGGAAGCAGGAATATGCCTCACGCGAGAGCTGGGTCGATTTTGCGATGTATGTCGGCGCCACGCGGGGCAATACGCCGCGGCTGGGCGAATATGAGCAGTTTGACGGTGTGTGTGCGATCAAGGTCTTTGCCGGGTCTTCGACCGGCGACCTGATGATCGAGGATGATGAGGGCATCCGCCAGGTGCTGGAGCATGGGCACCGGCGCGTGGCCTTCCATTCCGAGGATGAATATCGGCTACAGGAGCGCAAGAAGCTGCTGACCGAGGAGATGTCGTACGACAGGCATCCGTTCTGGCGCGATGAGGAATGCGCCTTCCTGGGCACGCGGCGGATCGTGGGGCTGGCGCGGCGGGCGCGGCGGCCGGTGCATATCCTGCATACGTCCACCGCCGAGGAGCTGGACTGGCTGGCGGCGCATCGGGATGTCGCCACCGTCGAGGTGCTGGTGAACCATCTGACCCAGGTGGCGCCGGACTGTTACGAGACGCTGGGGGCGCTGGCGGTGATGAATCCGCCGATCCGCGACCGGCGGCATTACGAGGCCTCGTGGGAGGCGGTGCGCAACGGCATGGTGGACACGATCGGCTCGGACCACGCGCCGCATTCGCTGGCGGCCAAGGCCAAGCCCTGGCCTGCCACCCCCGCCGGGCTGACGGGCGTGCAGACGCTGGTGCCGGTGATGCTGGACCATGTGAATGCCGGGCGCCTGTCGCTGGGCCGGATGGTGGACCTGATGGCCGCCGGGCCCGCGCGGGTCTATGGCCTGCAGGCCAAGGGGCGGATCGCCATGGGCTATGACGCCGATTTCACGCTGGTCGACATGGCGGCGCAGCGGCGGATCACCAATGACTGGATCGCCACCCCGGCCGGCTGGACGCCGTTCGACGGCATGGCGGTGACGGGCTGGCCGATGGCGACCATCGTGCGCGGGCGGGCGGTGATGCGCGAGGATACGATCCTGGGCGAACCGGCCGGCCGGCTGGCCTGCTTTGCGCCCTGATTTCGACATTTTGTCGGCATAGGCGGCATCGTCCGCGATCTCCGTCATCGTGACGGCGGGACCGTAGTAAGGAAGGATGTCTCTTGGGTGCCATGATCTCGGGCCGGTTTCTGGCCTGTGCCGCCGCCCTGTCCCTGACCGGGGGGGTAACGGTCGCCCGCGCGGCGGAAGTGACGTGGTCCGCGCCCGCCTGTGGAAAGGAGCCGGCCGCGCCCACGGTCGATTCCAGCAGCGTCGCGCGCTACAATGCCAGCGTCGATGCCGCGACGGCGTATGAAAAGGCCGCGCGGGCCTATAATGCCTGCGTCGCCGGTGCCGCTGCGCACGATGAGAATACGATCAGTGCCCAGGCCAAGGCCCGCATCGATCAGGTCCATCAGGCCAGCGTGGCCGTGCAGCAGCGGATTGCCGGCCATTTCGCGCGGCTGACCGCCGACCTCAAGGCCGGGGCCGCGCGCTTCTCGCGCCACTGAGCGCTTCCCCCGGTTCGCTTCGGGCCGGCGCATGCGGGTTTGTTGCCCGCGTGCGCCGGGACGGCTATGGTCCGCCCTTGGAATGACGGGCCCGGGCCCGTCGCGGCTGGATGCGGAGAGCGGTTGAGACGTGGCTGACGACATCTTCAGGGAAGTCGACGACGACATGCGCATGGAGCGTCTGCGGCTGATGGCCCGGCGCTATGTCGGCGCGGCGGTGGCGGTGGTGGTGGTGGCCGCTGCCGGCGTGGGGGGCTGGCAATATCATGCCTGGCGAGGGCGACAGGCCGCGCAGGCCTGGGGCACGACCTATTTCACGGCGCTGCGCGCGGCCGATACCAGCCACATCGCCCCCGGCGAGACCAGTGCGCTGACCCCCCAGCAGAAGGACGCGCTGGCGCGTCTGGCGACGCTGGACGGCGTGCCCTCCGGATTGCGGACGCTGTCGCGGCTGGAACGCGCGGCGCTGCTGGCCTCGAGCGGCGATAGCAAGGGCGCGCTGGCGCTGTGGAGCCAGGTAGCGGACGATCAGGGCGCCGATGCGCTGCTGCGCGGGCTGGCCAGCCTGCTGTGGGTGCAGCACCAGATCGACAATGGCGATCCGGCGGTGCTGCGTTCGCGCCTGGCCACGCTGGACGGCGCGGGCAAGCCGTGGCGCGGGCTGGCGGAGGAATGCGAGGCGATGCTGGACCTGCGCCAGGGGCATCTGGCCGATGCGCGCCGGCGGCTGGGGCAGCTGACGACGCAGATCGACGTGCCGGAGGCGCTGCGCAGCCGGGCCGGCGGCATGCTCCAGACCCTGAATGCCACACCGTCCTAGGCAGTGCCAGGCGGACAGTGTTTTCGTGCCGTCGGGCGTACAGAAACCGAAATGGCCCCGTTTTTCCTTTCGTAGCGCAGGATTTCCATGAACAAAGTTCTGACCCGCCGGCATGCGCTCCTGGGTGGTGCGATGGTGCCGGTCCTGGCCGGATGCAGCCTGTTCGATGATGACGAAAAGCCGTTGCTGGCGGGCAAGCGTGTCGACGTGCTGGCGACGGGTGCCGGCCTGATGGTCGATCCTGACGACAAGGCGCCGATCGCCATTCCCGCCCAGACCGCGATCGGCGAGTGGCTGCAGCCGGGGCGCGTGCCGACCCATGGCGGGGTCAACATGGCCTGGGGCGGCCAGATGCGGCGCGAATGGTCGCACGGGATCGGTGCCGGCGTGTCGGAGCCCGAGCTGCTGTCCTACGCCGCGCTGGGCGATAGCGGGCGCGGCGTGTTGCAGGCGACGCCGATCGTGGCGAATGGCCGGATCTTCGTCAGTGACGCGCAGGGGGTGATCCGGGCCTATGAATGGCCGCGCATGCGCGAGCTGTGGCACTTCACGCCCAAGCCGAAGAAGATGCGCTCCAGCAATCTCGGCGGCGGGTTCAGCATCGCCGGCGACACGCTGTATATCGTCGACGGCGTGGGACAGGCCCTGGCGGTGGAAGCCGCGACCGGCAAGGTGAAGTGGCGGGTCGATACCGAGGCGCCGGGCCGCTCGGCGCCGACGGTGGTGGATGGCAGGCTGTTCTTCGGCACCATCGACGAGCGGCTGCTGGCGCTGGATGCGGCGACGGGGCGCGTGCTGTGGACCTATGCCGCCACCGAGGCCGTGACCGTGATCTTCGGCCAGCCCGCGCCCGCCGTGGTGGGGGATGTGGTGGTGGCCGGGTTCGGTTCGGGCGATCTGGTCGCGCTGCGGGCGGCCAGTGGCGAGGTGGTGTGGAGCGACACGCTGGGCAGCACCAACGGCCAGGATTCGACGGTCGATTTCTCCTGCGTGCGCGGGATGCCGGTGATCGTGGACCAGACGGTCTATGCCATCAGTGCGGGCTCGGTCCTGGTGGCGATCGACCTGCGGTCGGGCCGCCGGCTGTGGGAGCGGACCGTTGCCGGCCAGGATACGCTGCTGGTGATCGATAACTGGCTGTATGTGCTGTCGCTGGACCAGCAGCTGGCCTGCCTCGACCGTGTGAACGGGCATGTGCGCTGGATCACCCAACTGCGGCGCTATCGCCGGGTCGACGCGCAGAAGAATGGCGTGACCTGGACCGGGCCGATCATGGCCGGGAGCAAGCTGGTCTGCGTCAGCACCATGCCCGAGACCGGCTATGTCACGGTCGACCCCGCGACGGGTGCGCTTCTGACGGTCGGAAAGCTGCCGGGGGTTGCCACGGTGACGCCGATCGTGGTGGATGGCCGGCTGCTGATCGTGACCGACGACGGCAGGCTGAACGCTTACAGCTAGGGCCTGATCGCTTCGGGTCGCAGCGACCCGAAGCGTGAATCAGTCTCCAAAACGATATAAGAGAGTAGGGTGCGCCCGCATGGGCGAGCGCATCGTGTTCGAGGGATAATCTCTACCTTGGCCAAGCTTCCTTCCGTTCCGACCGGGGATGACCTGCCGATCGTCGTGATCGCCGGGCGTCCGAATGTCGGCAAGTCGACGCTGTTCAACCGCCTTGTGGGGCGGCGGCAGGCGCTTGTGGCCGACACGCCGGGCGTGACCCGCGACCGCAAGGAAGCCGAAGCCACCGTGCGCGGGCGGCGGGTGCGGCTGATCGACACCGCGGGGCTGGAAGAGGCCGCGCCCGATACGCTGTACGGGCGGATGCGGGCCTCGTCGGAATCGGCGGTGGCGCAGGCGGATCTGGTCGTGTTCTGCATCGACGCGCGGGCGGGCATTACCCCGGCCGACGAGCATTTTGCCGCCTGGATCCGCCGCCAGGGGCGGCCGGTGCTGCTGGTGGCGAACAAGGCCGAGGGCCGCCAGGGTGCGGCCGCGGCCATGGAGGCGTTCGCGCTGGGCCTGGGGACGCCGCTGGCGATTTCGGCCGAGCATGGCGAGGGCCTGTCGGAACTGATGGGCGAGATTGCGGACCGCATGCCGCCCGAGGCGCCGCCGGAGCCGGTGGAGCCCGTCGAATATGGCGAGGACGGGGAAGAGCTGGACGAGCGGCCGCCCGGGCCGCTGCGCCTGGCGATCGTCGGCCGGCCCAATGCCGGGAAATCGACCCTGCTGAACCGCCTGCTGGGCGAGGAGCGGATGATTACCGGCCCGGAGCCGGGCCTGACCCGCGATTCCGTCACCGTGCTGCTGCATGACGAGCAGGGGCCGATCCAGCTTGTGGACACGGCCGGCCTGCGCCGCCGGGCGCGGGTCGAGGACGGGCTGGAGAAGATGTCGACCTCGGCCACCATCGAGGCGCTGAAGATGGCCGAAGTGGTGGTGCTGGCGCTGGATGCCACGCTGGGCGTGCATGAGCAGGATCTGCAGATCGCCCGCCTGATCGAGCGCGAGGGGCGGTGCTGCGTGCTGGCGCTGAACAAGTGGGACGCGGTCGAGGACCGGATTGCCACCAGGCAGGCGATTTCGGACCGGATCGAGACCTCGCTGGCGCAGATGCGCGGGATTCCGGTCGTGTCGTTCTCGGCGCTGACCGGGGCGAACGTGCACAAGCTGCTGCCGGTGGTGCGGCGTGCGCATGAAGTGTGGAACAAGCGCATTCCGACCGGGGCGCTGAACCGCTGGTTCGAGATGATGCTGGAACGGCACAGCCCGCCGCTGGTGAGCGGACGCCGGCTGAAGCTGCGCTACATGACCCAGGCCAAGGCCCGGCCGCCGACCTTTATCCTGTTCGGCACCCGTGCCGAGCTGCTGCCCGAGGATTACCAGCGTTATCTGGTCAATGGCCTGCGCGAGGAATTCGACCTGCCGGGCACGCCGATCCGGCTGCTGCTGCGCGGCACCCGCAACCCGTATGCGGAGGGGGCCTCGTCGTAGGGCCGGGCGGGGGTGAACGCTTCGGGGCTCGGGACTGTCTCGCTGTTGCCGTAAGGCGCGGCGAGGCAGCTTTGCTCAACTCAGCACGCATATGCTCCTGTTGCCTGAAAATGCCTCTTCCATTCGCCCTTGCGATGCAAGGCGGATGGAGCGCCGGGCGGAAAGCGTCGTCGCGTCCGCTTCCACGCTTTGCTCGAAAGCGTCTCCCTCATACGCGTAGGCACGCTGCGCCGATTCGAGCACATGGCGGTCTTGTGCCAGTATTTCAGGTTCCTTGTCCGACCAGATCGGCGCTGCCGGTTCATGTGTCGGCTCCCGTTGCAGCAACCAATGCTGGATGCATCGGCCGGGCGTGGTGGGAACGTGGTGAAGGACGAGCCTGAAGGTTTCGCTGCTTCCGACCGTCACCCGGTCGGGCAGGTCGAAGCGCAGCAGCGTGCCGGGCGCGCTCACTGTCAATCCTCCCGGATCGGTCGCCAGTTCGTACCGGGTTGGCTGGAAGCCGGCTGCCTGTGCGCGGAACCATTGCGGGTGCATGTGCGGATGGGTGAATGCCGCGTGGCAGATATCGAGATTGTTCTCGATCGGCATGATCGCTTCACAGGCTAGCGCCGTTGCGCCCTGCAGCCAGGCATAACGATCGAACCCGTGGATCGGCAGCGGTTGTCCATTCGGTTCGCCCTTGCCTGTCCATACCCAGACATAGAAGTCGCGCTCCACGGTGGGATAGGCGCGCACCGGCGCTGTCCTGACCGGCTGTTCGGGGCGTAGGGAGGGGATGTGCCGGCAGCGCCCCGTGCCGTCGAACCGCCAGCCATGATAGGCACAGGCGATCTGACCCTCCGAGACCGTACCGAGCGACAGGGCGACGCCGCGATGCGGGCAACGGTCGTGCATGGCGTGTGCGCGACCCTCGCTGTCGCGGAACAGGACGATGGCCTGCCCGTGGATCACGATCGCGACCGGTGCATCCGTGAGGCGCGAGCTGGCCGCGCCGACATACCATGCCTCCTGGGGCAGGGGTACACGGTCGGCGGCGGTGTTGGTCGGCAGCTCTGTCATGATGAGGAATCCTGCGCGGGGTGGAAGAAGCCGAGCCGCTGGCATAGAGCGAACACGTGCCGTCCGTTGATGCTGACCAGCAGCATTGCGCCGAGGCTTGCCCAGGCGATCACCGTTCGGATCGCCGCCGCCTGAACCAGGGGAAATGCGGTCATGATCCACAGGAAGGCCGCCGCTCGTGCGACGAAGTAGAGCGCCCAGGCATAGGTAAAGGCGCGAAAGAAGCGGACGATCTCCGGACGATCGACGGGGATGTCCGGACGCCTTCGGCGGGCGAATGTCATCACGATCGGTTCGCGGCCCGATGCTCCGACCGCGAAGGCCGCAGCGGTGAGGAGGTTGATGATCGCCCCCTCATAGCGGATCATGAAAGGCGTGCGTGCCCACAGGTCGATGCATCCGAAGACAAGGGCAGCGCCGTTGGCGAGCAGCCAGAGCGGCGGGAATGCGCGATGCGTCAGCAGCCGCCACGCGCCTTCGAGCAGCATGAACAGCAAGGTCGCTGCGATGGCCGGCCTGACCCCGAACGCGAGAAGGACAGCCCAGTAGAGCACCAGCCCGCCAAAGGTGTGGAACAGGCTGCGGAGCATGGCCAGGACCCGGTTCATCGGGCTTTCTCCGCGCGTGCGTGCGCCGCCATGGCCTGGCCGAGGAATTGCCAGCCTTTCTCGTCCATCGGCAATGAGCGTGCGATTTCGGGGGCGGAAAAACCGTTTTGCCAAAAGTGTGTAAGCGCGGTGCGCATGGCGGGATCGCCACCAGTCAAGCGGTTGATCAGTTCGGCCGTTTTCGCACCCAGCAGGCGCGCGCGGGGCGTGTCGGGTGGCCCGTCGATGATTGACGCCAGTTCCTGATGGACGGCTTCCCATTCCGTTTCGATCGACGGGGCGACCCCCGCCAGCAGGCGCTGCTGGGCGGGCGTGAAGCATCGCGCCGCAAGCGCCTGAAGTGCTGGCGTCCAGCGCAGCCGCGCCGGTTCGGCCCGGGCGAAGGCTGCCAGCGTCTCACGGTCGATGCTGCCATGCTCGCGCAGATGCCGGCGGGCGCGGCCGATCAGCGACAAGGCTTCAGTGATGTGCGCCTGCTGTTCTGCCAAGGCTTCGGCCTGGAGGTCCAGTATGGCTGCGAGATCCGGCTGCCCCGCGGCAAACATTTCGGCAATGCGGGCAATCGTAAGGCCGAAGCGTCGCAGCAGCAGGACGAGGTGAAGTCGCTCACATTCGGCCTGACCGTAGGTCCGCCAGCCATGACCGTTCCGTACCGGCCGGATCAGCCCGGCTTCCTCGTAGACACGGAGGGTTTTGACCGTCACCCCGAAGCGGCGGGCGATAGCTGCCGCTCCGTCTGGAAATGGTGAAGCCATCGATCGATTTTTTGCCATGCGATCGGTGGTAAGGTCATCCCCTGGGGATGACGCAAGCTGTTTCTTGCGATTGTTGTCGCTTGTTCCGGGATTTCGGGCGGGCGGCTTAGTGGATGAAGAGTGAGGCTAAAAGACAGAAGGCCAGGCCCAGGACGGCGATCAGGGTTTCGATGACCGACCAGGTCTTGATCGCCTGGCCGACGGTGAGGCCCAGATATTCCTTGATCTGCCAGAAGCCGGCATCGTTCATCGGGCCCAGCGCCACCGAGCCGGCGCCGGTGGCCAGCACCATCAGTTCGGGCGACGTGCCGTGGCTGTGCAGCAGGATCGGGCCCACGATGCCCGAGGCGGTGCTCATGGCCACGGTGGCCGAGCCGGCGGCGACGCGGACCACCACCGCCAGCAACCAGGCCAGCACCAGCAGCGGCACATGCGCCCCCACCGCGACATCGGTGATGGTCTTGGACACGCCGCTGTCGATCAGTTCGCGCCCGAAGCCGCCGCCGGCGCCGACCAGCAGCATGATCAGTGCCGTCGGGCCCAGGCATTCGGTGGTGAAGCGCAGGATCGTCTCACGCGAGAAGCCGCGCGCCAGGCCGAGGACGTAGAAGGACAGCACGGTCGCCAGCAGCAGGGCGATGTCGGTATTGCCCATGAAATGCAGGACGGTGTTCGGCAGGCCGCCGGGGCGGGTGACCAGGTCGGCGGCCGAGCCCACCAGCATCAGCAGCACGGGTGCGAGGATGGTCAGCACCGTGGTGAGGAAGGGCGGCATGTCGGTCGGCGTGTCCTTGCCGGCGAACTGTTCGGCCAGCGCGGCCTCTCCTTCCGTGTGGATATGCGGCGTGATGAAGCGGGCATAGACCGGGCCGGCGAGGGCGGCGATGGGGGTGCCGATGATCACGCCCCAGAAGATCGTGCGGCCCGTATCGGCATGGTACGCCGACAGGGCCAGCAGGGTGGCCGGGTGCGGGGGGATCATCGCATGGGTGACGGAGAGCGCCGCCCCCATCGGCAGCGCCAGCAGCAGCAGGGGCGTGGAGGTGCGCCGCGCGAGCGTGAAGGCCAGCGGGATCAGCAGCACGAACCCGACCTCGAAGAACACCGGCAGGCCGATCAGCAGGCCGATGACCATCATGGCCCAACTGATGCGTTTCTTCCCCGCGATGCGGGTGATCGTGAGGGCGATCTGGTCCGCGCCACCCGATTCGGCCAGCATCTTGCCCAGCATCGTGCCCAGCGCGATCACGGTCGCGATATGGCCCAGCACATGGCCCGCGCCCTCCTCGAACGAGGCGACGGCCTTTTCGGGCGGCATGCCGGCGCAGATGGCCAGCAGGAGGGAGACGCAGACCAGGACAATGAAGGGATTGAGCTTGTAGCGCCCGATGAGGAGCACGACGGCGCCAATCGCCGCGGTTGCCAGGGAAATCGCCAGGATTGGGGACATTGAACCGCGTCTGCAGTGAATGGGAACGTGTATCAGCGCGGAACGGGCGCGCGAATGTCAATGGCTCGGGGCCTCATATCCGGGAGAGGCGGGTTGGTTCGCTATCGGGTCGTTTTTTTCTTCGCGCGCCCGATCACCAAGGTCTCTGGCCAGAATGGGGGATTTGGTCCCATAACGAACCGTTTCCGCGGTTCGCGGTGTCGGGAACGGACTTGCATGGAACGCAACAGGATAGGACAGGGGCGGGAGACAAGCTGCCCGGGCGCCCCGCCGCAGGGTGCCGAATCCGGGATAGGGAATCCATGACATGACAGCGGACCAGACGAAGACGAGCCAGGCGGCGGCCGGACCCGCCGGACCCCATGGCGGGTCGCACGCGGCCGCGCGGGCGGTCGTGGTCGGTATTCTGGCCGCGATGGCCGGGCTGATGTTCGGGCTGGATACCGGCGTCATCGCCGGGGCGCTGGGCTTTATCGGCGATGAATTCCATGCCGCCGCGCGGACGCAGGAATGGATCGTCTCGTCGATGATGGCCGCTGCCGCCCTGGGCTCGCTGGTGGCCGGGCGCATCTCGTTCCGGCTGGGGCGGCGCCGGGCGCTGCTGGCGGCGTCGCTGCTGTTCGTCGCCGGGGCGGGGCTGTGCGCGCTGGCGCCGTCGGTCGCCGTGTTGATCGTCGGGCGGATCCTGCTGGGCCTTGCGGTCGGGATCGCGGCGTTTGCGGCACCGCTCTACATTTCGGAAGTGTCGCAGGAATCGGTGCGTGGGGCGATGGTGTCGTTCTATCAGCTGATGGTCACGCTCGGCATCTTCCTGGCCTATGTCACCGACAGCCTGCTCTCCTATGGCGGGCACTGGCGCTGGATGCTGGGGCTGATGGCGGGGCCGGCGGCGCTGTTCTGCGCCGCGTGCCTGTTCCTGCCTGACAGTCCGCGCTGGCTGATGATGCGCGGCGAGCGGAGCCGGGCCAGCCAGGTGATGCGCCTGCTGCGCGTCAGCCCGGCCGAGGCCGATGCCGAGATCCGCGACATTGCGCAGGAGCTGAAGCGCGAGGGGGGCAGCGGGCTGGCGTTCTTCCGCAGCAGCCCGAATTTCCGCCGGTCGGTGCTGCTGGGGGTGGCGTTGCAGGTGATGCAGCAGGTCACCGGCATCAACGTGCTGATGTATTACGCGCCGAAGATCTTCCAGGCCGCCCATTTCGGCGTGTCGGCCGCGACCTGGGCCACGGCGCTGATCGGGCTGGTCAACATGGCCGCCACCGGCTTTGCCATCGCCTTCATCGACCGCTGGGGGCGGCGGCCGCTGCTGATCCTGAGCTGCGCGATCATGACGGGTGCGATGGTGATGGCGGGCGGGCTGGCGGCGGTCGGTGGCGATTCGACGCCGATCCTGGGCGGCATGGTCGCGGCGCTGCTGCTGTTCGTTGCCGGCTTCGCCATCGGCGCGGGGCCGATGGTGTGGACGCTGTGTTCGGAAATCCAGCCGCTGCGGGGCCGTGATTTCGGCATTGCGTGCTCCACCTTCACCAACTGGGCGGCGAACTGGCTGGTCAGCAACGTGTTCCTGACCGTCATGGCCGCGCTGGGCCAGAGCTGGACCTTCTGGCTGTTTGCCATCATGAACGGATTGTTCATCGTGATCACCCTCGCCTACGTGCCCGAAACCAAGGGCGTGTCGCTGGAGGAGATCGAGGCGCGGCTGATGGCGGGCCGGAAGCTGCGGGAACTGGGACGGTAGGGCGGGACGATGATACTGCGCGGCGACGAAACCCAGGATATCGCGACGGCCACCGGCCCGATGCGGCTGCATGTGCTGCGCCCGGCGGCGGAAGGGCGCTTTCCCGGTGTGGTGCTGTTCTCGGAGATCTATCAGGTGACGGCGCCGATCCGCCGGCTGGCCGCGATGGTCGCGGGGATGGGCCATGTGGTGGCGGTGCCGGAAGTCTATCACGAATACGAGCCCGCCGGATGCGTGCTGGCCTATGATGCGCCGGGCACCGATCGCGGCAACGAACTGAAATATGCCAAGCCCCTGGCGGCCTATGACGAGGATGCGCGCGCGGCGGTGGCGTGGCTGGCGGCGCATCCGGCCTGCACCGGGCGGATCGGCACCATGGGCGTGTGCCTGGGCGGGCATCTGGCGTTGCGGGCGGCGATGAACCCTGCCGTGCAGGCGGCGGCGTGCTTCTATGCCACCGACGTCCATTCCGCGTCGCTGGGCGCGGGGCGGGCGGACGATACGCTGCGCCGGCTGGACGAGATTTCCGGCGAGGCGATGATGGTCTGGGGGCGGCAGGACCCGCATGTGCCCTTTGCCGGGCGCCAGACGATCCGCGAGGCGCTGGAGGGGGCCAGGGTGCGCCATGAATGGTATGAGGTCAACGGCCAGCATGCCTTCCTCCGCGATGAGGGGCATCGGTTCGACCCGGCGCTGTTCCTGCAGGCCATGGGGTGGGTCCAGGCGCTGTTTGCCCGTGCCCTGCGCGCGGGCTGACCGGCCGTGACCGGGACGGTCCTGCGCGAGGGCGACGGGCTTTACGGGCTGCCCAGGGCGCTGGCGATGTTTGCCGTGGCGCTGTCGGTCCTGCTGTCGGTGCTGGATTATGCCATCGCCAATGTCGCGCTGCCGACCATCGCGCAGGACATCCATGCCAGCCCGTCCTCGTCGATCTGGGTGATCAACGCCTATCAGATGGCGGCTCTGGCGACGCTGCTGCCGCTGGCCTCGCTGGGGTCGCTTCTGGGATTCGCGCGGCTGTGCCGGATCGGGCTGGCGACCTTCGTCGTGGCCTCGGTGCTGTGCGCGATGTCGCATACGCTGCTGGAACTGGCGCTGGCCCGCGCGCTGCAGGGCATTGGCGGCGCGTGCATCATGAGCGTGAATATCGCGCTGGTCCGCTTCATCTACCCGCATGGTGAAATCGGCAAGGGCATCGCACTGAACGGCGTGGTGGTGGCGACAGGCGTGGCGCTGGGGCCGACCATCGCCGCGGCCGTGCTGTCGGTGGCGGACTGGCCGTGGATCTTCCTGATCAACCTGCCGCTGGGCGGGGCGGCGATGGTGGCGGCGCTGGTCTATCTGCCGGCGACGCCGCGTAGCGCGTCCTCGTTCGACCTGGCCAGCGCGGCCCTGAACGTGGTGGCCATCGGCTGCCTGGTGGTCGGGCTGGACAGTCTGGTGCATCGCAGCGGGCCGGTGGTGGCGGTGTGGCTGCTGCTGATCGGCGGAGCGGCGTTCTTTCAGCTCGCGCGGCGGCAGACCGGGCGGTCGGACCCGATGCTGCCGATCGACCTGCTGGCGGTGCCGGATTTCCTGATCGCGTTCAGCGTAGGGTTCATGGCGTTCGTGGCGTCGAATTTCTTCATCATCTCCATGCCCTTCACGCTGGAGACGGTGCTGCATCGCTCGGCGGTGGCGACCGGGCTGCTGATCACGCCGTGGCCGGTGGGCATCGTCGCGATCTCGCCGCTGGTGGGGCGGCTGGCGGACCGGGTGCCGGCGGGTATCCTGTCCTCGGTCGGGCTGTGCGTGACGGGGACGGGATTCGTGCTGCTGTGCCTGCTGCCGCCCGATGCGGGGAACCTGGACATTGCCTGGCGCATCGCCATCGCGGGGATGGGGTTCGGGATTTTCCAGCCGCCGAACAATCGCGCGATGATGGTGGCGGCGCCGCACGGGCGCTCGGGCAGCGCCAGCGGCATGGTCTCGGTCGCGCGGCTGTGGGGCCAGACGATGGGGGCGATGTTCGTTGCCCTGACCTTCGGCTTCGTCCGCCATGACCCGACCCTGCGCTGCCTGGAACTGGCGGCCGCCTGTGCCTATGCGGCGGCGCTGATCAGTTCCAGCAGACTGCTGCGCGCGCGGCATGAGTAATGATTTTGTGCCCTTCTGGATAAAAAGAATTTTATTTAATGTATACCTGACGGAATAGGGAAAATTTCTTTTGAAAACAAATTATATTCTTATTCTGTTTATGGAAAATTGAGAGAAGCTTATGTTTGTAAGAAATAATTCTTTTACTCAATAAAATCATAAATATAACCCTAGTGCAGGGCTTATTTTTTAGCCAATGCTATAGTAGATGTTTCTCTCTATTCCGGTGGCTGGGGTTGTCTGATGCGTCTGCCGCGCTCTCTGTTGCCTGCCTCCCGACGCCTCACCTCGCTGGCGGAAGCCGCGATGGACGGCGGGGGGAGCGAAGGCGGGCAGCGCCAGTTTGTGCGCAAGCGGTTCCGGCGGTTGCACCGGCTGAATCGATTCAACGCGTTTCTGGCACGTGTCGGCATGGCGCTCGATCCCGCCCTGGGCGAAAGCGCCTTGCTGGACGCGGTGTGCGAGGCCGCGACCCGAAACGCGCGCCTGCGCGCCGCCTTTGTCGCCCGGCCGGACGAGGCGGGGGATTTCCAGCTGCTGGCGTGCAGCGGGCCGGTTGCGCAACTGCACGATCCGGCCTTTTCGGCCGCGCCGGACAGGCCGGCGCGGCACGGCCCTGCCGGGCGCGTCTGGCATGACGGGCAGCCGGTCTTTTGTGCCGATATCGCGCGTGAGGACGATCTGCTGCCCTGGCAGGCGCGCATGCATGCGCTGGGCGTGCGGTCCTGCGCGGTGCTGCCGCTGTGGCGCGCCGGCAGGGTCTGGGCTGTGTTCGGCGTGTATGACAGGCGGGAGGATGCGTTCGACCCCGCGATCAGGACCATCCTGCTGGAGGCGGCGGCCAGCGTTTCGCGCGGGTTGAGGATGTATGACGACCGGCGGTCGAAGGTGGCGCTGCTCGACCGGTCGCAGGTGGGAATCGTGCTGGTGCGCGACATGCGTATCCAGCGCGCGAACGCCTTTGCTGCCACCCTTGCGGGCTGCGCGCCGAGCGATCTGCACAATGTCCCGGCGGATACGCTCCTGGCCGGCAGGGATCATGGTGTGCAACTGGCGCAGGCGCAGGCGCAATTGCGCGCCAGCGGCCGGGCCAAGCTGTCCGGTGTGCGTCTGGCCCGGCCGGACGGGCACGATGTGATCGCTGATCTGTCCGCTGTGATGCTGGACGATTCGCCGGGTACGGATTCGGTGTGGACCATCGAGGACGTGACCGAGCGTGAGGAGGCGCAGCGCCTGTATCGCGCGCTGATCAATGCCGTGTCCGCCATGCTCGCCGCCGAGGACGAGGCGGAAAAATGCCGTGCGGTGTGCGAGGCGCTGGTCGACAATACACTGTTCAGCGCCGTCTGGCTGGTGCAGCCCGATCTGTCCGACCGGATGTGCGTGCGGGCCCAGGCGGGCAAGGGTGCGGACCTGATCGCCGGGTTGAACTGGCGGGTCGACACCAATGCCACCGCCGTGCCGATGACGGTGCGGGCCTGGCGGAACGGGGAGCTGGTCTTTACGAACGATCCGGCGACCGACCTTGCCGGAATCCCGGGCTATTGGCAGTTGATGGAGCGGGGGTGGCGCGGCGTGCTGTCGGTGCCGGTGGTGCGGGGCGGGCAGATCTGGGCCGTGCTGGCCTTCACGACGCAGCGGGCCGACGGTTTCGACGAGAAGAGTATTACGCTGTGCCGGCGGGTGGCGGACTTGCTGGGCCAGAATCTGGACCGGCTGGATGCCAGCAGCAATATGGAAAAATTGCGGCAGGAGGAGGCAAGGCGTGCCCGGCGCGACGCGCTGACCGCGCTGCCCAACCGGCTGGCGCTGGAGGAATATCTGCCCAAGGCGCAGGAACGGGCCCGCGAGCGCGGCACGTCCATGGCGGTCGGGCTGATGGATCTGGACGGGTTCAAATCCGTCAACGACACATACGGCCATGCCGCCGGCGACAAGGTGCTGACCGAACTGAGCCGGCGGTTGTGGGAAGCGCTGCGCGAGAATGGTTATGTTGCCCGGCTGGGGGGCGACGAGTTCGTGGTCGTTCTGGAAAACCTCGATACGGACATGGCGAACGACCAGGTCGAGGCGGCGCTGGACAGCCTGTCCTCGGTCGTGGCGGAGCCGTTTGTCCTGGATGACGGGAACACCGCCAGGGTAGGCCTTGCCATGGGGGTCGCGCTTTTTCCGCGGGATGGCGACCGGCCGGAGGCATTGCTGCGTCAGGCCGACAATGCGATGTACCAGGCCAAGCAGGGCAAGGGTAAGCGCGAGGGCAACTGGCATTTCGCAGCCGCCATCGAGGAAGCGCAGGATCTGGACGATGACGGCGCGGACCTGTTTCCCATTTCCCCTTATGGGGTGGCGGCTGCGGAGTTCATGGCGCCCGCGGTCGGGGCTACCGCGCGGATCGGGGAGAGGATTCGCAAGGGTGCGATCCCGGCGATCTGGCAGAAAAGCGGCGGTGTGACCGTGCTGGCCCATCTGACGCCGGAACAGCATGACCGCCTGAATGAGCGCGAGGCGAGGCATCTGGAGTTTCTGGCCGCCCCGGCGACCACCCGGAAGGACGTGCTTGTGACCGCGCGCACGTTGGGCGTCATGTATGCGCTGTTCGGCGTCGAGCAGGCCATCTTCGTCGCCGAGCAGAGCGGCTATCTGCGCCTGCTGCTGGCGGACATGGCGGCCCACGGCATCGGCAGCGACGACCGCTATCGCGTGCAGCAGATCATCGAGGCCCGCTATCGGGACGATCGCAGGATGCGGCGTCTGATCGGGCAGGGCGTGCACAAGGCCTATGCCGCTTCCGTATCCGAGGATATGCCCAGCGGCGCGTGGGGCCCGGTCAGTGCCGAGGCGCTGGCCGGCCTGGGGAAATTGCCCGGTATCCAGGCCGCTTTTCTGGTCCGCCCCAACACGAAAGGGGAGCTGGTCGCGCAATCGGTCGCGGGGCCGTGCGCCGCGGCGCTGGACGAGGCGCTGCTGCGCGGCGAGGTGCGGCCCGTGATTGCCGCCGGATCACCCCATGGCGGCTTTGTCGGTGCCCAGGCCTGGCGCACGGGCAAACGGCAGACCTGCCCCTCCATCGAACTGGATAGGGGCATGGCACCCTGGCATACGCTGATGGTGGATTTGCGAATCCATTCGTCCCTGAGCGTGCCGATCCTGCGTCGGGACGGGACCACGGCGCTGGTGCTGACCCTGTTCGGGGCCTGCCCCAACCAGTTCGAATCCACCAGCATGCGGGAATTTGCCGGCGGATTGCAGACGACATGGGAAACGCTGTGGCAGAACGGGCAGGGCATGTCCGACGAGCGTTCGTCCCGTCTGCGCGAGCGCCTGTTCTCCGGCGGCCTGCGCATGTTCATGCAGCCCATCGTCGATTTGTACACGGGCCAGGTGCTGAAGGTCGAGGCGCTGGCCAGGCTGAAGGATGCCGACGGCGCGATCCTTTCGCCCGCGACCTTCCTGACGCTGCTGGGGCATGACGAACTCGACCGGCTGTTCCAGATGGGGCTTGAGCAGAGCCTGGAATGGCTGCAATCGTGGGACGGAAAGGGTCTTTCCACCGGGATGTCGGTCAATCTGCCGCCGTCCTGCCTGTCGAACGCCAATATCCTGCGCGTGGTCGACGACATGCTGAAATGCCACGATATTGCCCCCGGCCGGTTGACGCTGGAAGTCCTGGAAACGCAGGACCTCGATCCGGACAGGCAGGGGGCGGTCCTGCAGAGTTTCCGTTCGATGGGTGTGCTGGTGGCCATCGACGATCTCGGGTCGGGGCATAGCAACCTGGTGCGGCTGTCTGCGACGCCGTTCGACTGCATCAAGGTCGACCGGGGCCTGTTACATTATATTCGCGACGTGCCCTTGCAGATTTTCAGCGTTATTCGCTCGCTGCAGGAAATGGGCAACGACATGCACAGCCAGGTGGTGGTGGAGGGGCTGGAAGATGCCGACATGATCGAGGCCATGCGTCATCTGGGCTGTCGCTACGGGCAGGGATTCGGCATTGCCCGGCCGATGCCCCCCGATGACTTCCTGGACTGGTATCGCACCTGTTCGGGCCAGGCGCAGGAGCAGGAAAGTGGCATCCATAGCGATCTGGGCGCGCTGGCCTGTCTGTGGACGGCCACGCGCGGCAATTCGCCGCAGGGCGGGTTTCATTTCGAAGATGGGCTGCTGACGCGATGGCTGGAAGAGCGCGGCCGGAATGACGGCGATGCCGCGGGATGGTACCGTATCCTGGCGGCTGGCGCCGTGTCGGAGGAGGTGGCCCGGGATCTGCGGGACTGGCTGGTGGAGCGCGTGGTCAATGCCGGGCGTGACTGACGCCATTCAGGCGGGGAATGCGCGTCGGATCGCCATCGGCGTGTATTCCTGATCGGAGCCTGTCTGGAAATGTGGGCTGGTGAGCGAGAGCGGCCCGTGAGGGGCGCGCCCGGCGTGTGTTTTTGAGCATCGGAGCGGAGCGGCCTTGATGGCCATGAGCACCGACGCGCAGGAAACGCGCGTCGGAGCGTCATCGGCGCGTATTCCTGATCAGAGCCTGTCTGGAAATGTGGGCTGGTGAGTGAGAGCGGACCGGAACGGGCCGCGCCCGGCGTGTGTTTTTGAGCATCGGAGCGGAGCGGCCTTGATGGCCGTGAGCACCGACGCGCAGGAAACGCGCGTCGGATCGCCACCAGGGCGCATTTCCAGACAGGCTCAGGGGGTGATGCGGTAGAGGGTGGTGCGGCGCATATCCCGATCCTCGAGTTCGCGCGTGGTCGGGACGTCGCGGGTGAGGATGGGGTGCAGGCCGGCGCGGGGCAGGTAGGCGCGGCCGGGATCGGCGATCCAGACCTCGGCGGTGCGCGCGGCGTCGCGCAGCCAGGGCAGGATATGCTCGGTCATCGGGTTTTCGTAGCAGACGTCGCCGCACAGGATCAGGTCCCAGCGCAGCGTGGTGCCGACCAGGTCCGCGCCGGTGGCGGTGACCGCCACGCCGTTGGCACGGGCGTTGAGCGTGATGGCGGCGACGGCCAGGGGGTCGATTTCGGCGGCTTCCACCATGCTGGCGCCGGCCTGCGCGCAGGCGATGGCGGCGATGCCGCAGCCGGCTGCGAAATCCAGTACCCGGCGCCCGGCGACCAGGGCGGGATTGTCCAGGATATGGCGGGCCAGCAACTGGCCGCCCGGCCAGGCGAAGGCCCAGAAGGGCGGTTCGATATCCTGTTGGGTCAGCCAGTCCTCGCTGGCCTGCCAGATCGGGGTGATCTGGGTGGCGAGGTGCAGCGTGATCTCGGGCACCAGCGGGGCATGGGCGGGGCTGGTGTTGGCGAGGATGAAGGATTCGGGATCGGGGCGGGTGTTCATCGGCTGGTCAGTCCGGCCAGGATGGCCAGGGCGACCGCCAGCCCCGTCTCGCGGTTGAAGCGGAACAGCATCAGGCAGCGGCGCGGATCGGTACTGTCGAGATGGGCGACCTGCCAGCCCAGCGCGATGGAAGGCAGCGCCATCGCCACCCAGAAGCCGATGGTGCAGCCGGCCAGCCAGCCGGCCAGCAGCAGGGCCAGCACCGCCAGCGCGTAGCACGTGCCGACGAACAGCCGGGGCTGGCCCGCCCACAGGCGCGAGGTCGATTTGACGCCGATGCGCGCGTCGTCCTCCATATCCTGGAAGCCGTAGATCGTGTCGAAGCCGAGCTGCCACAGGATGGTGGCGGCATAGAGTGCCGCCCAGGCGGCGTCGATGCGCCCGGCCGCCGCCGCGTAGCCCATCGGGGCGCCGAAGCCGAAGGTGAAGCCCATGACGAGCTGGGGCCACCAGGTGAAGCGCTTGGCCAGCGGATACAGCCCCACCAGCAGCAGTGACCCCACGCCCAGCACGCGGCACAGCGGATTGAGCTGGAGCAGGATAATCAGCCCGATCGCCAGCAGCAGGGCGAGGAACCAGGCGGCCTGGCGCATGCGCAGCGCGCCCGAGGCCAGCGGACGGCCTGCCGTGCGCGCCACCATGCGGTCGATGTCGCGATCCCACATATCGTTGACCACGCAGCCGGCCGACCGCATCACCACGCTGCCGATGGCGAACAGCAGCGCCAGCCGCAGGCGCTCGCCGGCCTCGACCCCGCCGGGGAGCAGGATGCCCCACAGGCCGGGCAGGAACAGCAGCCAGGTGCCGATGGGGCGGTCCAGCCGGGCCAGCAGCGCGTAGGGGCGCAGGGCTGCCGGCAGGTGGCTGATCCAGCCTGTGGTCCGGATGTCGGTATGGGGGAGCGGGGTCACGCTGGGGTCTCCGTCTGGACACACGGGCACAATAAAGGCATCGGGTGCAGCTGAGAGGGCTTTTGAAACAGCCTCTCATGCCCGCGTGTGATGGGGCGCGGGAGGGACGTGGTCAAGGGCCGGACGCGGGAGGGCGCGTTGCCGGCCGGTCGGAGGTGATGTCGTCATGAAGGATTGTCCCCGCCTGTTCGCCGATCCGGCCGGCCGGCCGCCGATGGAGGCGGATGCGGTGCGCGATCTGGAGCCGGGTCAGGCCCATTACCTCGGCACCGTGATGCGGATGGCGCCGGGGGCGGAAGTCGCGCTGTTCAATGCCCAGGACGGGGAGTGGCTGGCCAGCCTGGTGGCGGTGCGGCGCGACCGCGCGCAGGTGCGGCTGCTGCATCGCCGTCGCGCGCCGGAACCGGCCTGTGGGCCGGTGCTGCTGTTCGCGCCGCTGAAGCGCGATGCCACCGACATGGTGGTGCGCATGGGCACCGAGCTGGGGGTGACGCGCTTTCTGCCCGTGCTGACCGAGCGCACCAATACCCATCGGGTGAATGTCGCGCGGCTGGAAGCGATTGCCATCGAGGCGGCGGAACAATGCGAGCGGCTGGATGTGCCGGCGATCGGCGAACCGGCGCGCCTGCCCGAGCATCTGGCGGTGTGGCCGGCCGGGCGCACCCTGTTTGTGGCGGCCGAGCGCAGCGGGCCGGATGACGGGGTGGGGGAGATCGACATCGTTGCCGACGGGGACGGGCTGCTGGTGGGCCCCGAGGGCGGCTTTTCCGATGCCGAGCGGCGGATGTTGCGTGCGCGGCCGTTTATCAGGATGATCACGCTGGGAAAACTGATCCTGCGGGCGGATACGGCCGCCGCATGTGGCCTGTCCCTGATGGGGGCTGGCTTCCGGCGCGCGTCTGGTGCAGATTCCCGCTGACCGACCGGTCGGTCGCATGGCTGCGACGGACCCATCCGTCGATCCGTTCTGTGTTTGAAGGCTTGTTCAGAAACGATGTCGAACCCCGGCGAGCAAGATATTACCCCTATTGAATCGATCGGCCAACTGGCCGGGTTGCTGGCGGATGGGGGCAAGCCACGCGAACGGTGGCGCATCGGCACCGAGCATGAGAAATTCGGTTTTGTCCTGCCGGCTGCCGCCGGGCCGGAGCGTGCGCCCTGGATGCCGCCGCCCTATGCGCCCGACGGGATTGGCGAGATCCTGACCGACCTGAACCGCCAGGATGGCGGGGGCAGATGGGAAGCGATCGAGGACAAGGGCAAGCTGATCGGGCTGAAGGGAATCGGCTCCGAACGCGGTGGCTCGGTGTCGCTGGAGCCGGCGGGGCAGTTCGAACTGTCGGGCGCGCCGCTGGCCAGCCTGCACGATACGGGCCATGAGATGGCCCGGCATTTCGAGGCGATCCGCCCCATTACACGCTCGCTGGGCATCGGTTTCGCGCCGCTGGGCTTCCACCCGCTGGCGCGCCGCGCGGACATGCCGTGGATGCCCAAGAGCCGCTATGCGATCATGCGCAACTACATGCCCAAGGTCGGCACGCTGGGGCTGGACATGATGACGCGGACCTGCACCGTGCAGGTCAATCTGGATTTCGCCTCCGAGAGCGACATGCTGCGCAAGTTGCGCGTGTCGCTGGCGTTGCAGCCGGTGGCGACCGCGCTGTTCGCCAATTCGCCCTTCTACGAGGGGAAGCCGAACGGGCTGCTCTCCAACCGTGCCCATGTCTGGACCGATACCGACAATGTGCGGTCGGGCATGCCGCTGGCCTTCTTCGATCCGTCCTTCGGGTTCGAGGCCTATGTGGAATGGCTGCTGGACGTGCCGATGTATTTCATCGTGCGCGACGGGCAGATCCTGGATGTGGCCGGGCGGTCGTTTCGCGCCTGGATGAAGGGCGAGCGGCAGGACGGGCTGGACGGGCTGGTGCCGACCGTCGGCGATTTCGAGGACCATCTGACCACCGCCTTTACCGACGTGCGGCTGAAGCGGTTCCTGGAAATGCGGGGCGCGGATGCCGGGTCGCCGGAGATGATGCTGGCGCAGTCGGCCTTGTGGGTCGGGCTGCTGTATGACGATGCGGCGCTGACGGCCGCCGACGCGCTGGTGCGCGAGCAGGACTGGGCGGAGTATGTGGCGCTGCGTGCCGCCGTGCCGCGCCAGGGGCTGGATGCGCCGTGGGCCGGTGGGACGGCGCGCGATCTGGCCGCCCGCATGGTGGCGATTGCGACCGACGGGCTGCGGGCGCGCGCGGTGACGGATAATAATGGGCGGGATGAGAGCCATCTGCTGGCCCCGTTGCAGGCGATCGTGACCGGCGCGCCGACCCAGGCCGAGTATTGGCTGGAGCGGTATCATGGCGTCTGGCAGGGCGATGTGAGCAAGATCTTCGCCGAAGCCGCCGTCTGAGAGCGTGGCCGTAAATGCGGGCTGGTGGCGATCCGGCGCGCGTCCGCTGTGCGCCGGTGCTCACGGCCATCAAGGCCGCTCCGCTCCGGTGCTCGCGGACACACGCCGGCCGTGCCGCTTCGCGGCACTCTCGCTCACCAGCCCACATTTCCGGCCACGCTCTTCGCGGCTGATTGGCGGTGCACGCCGGGCGCGCTGCTTTGCGGCGTTCTTGCTCGCCAGCCCGCATGTGCGGCCAGGTTCTTCGTGGAGAGACGAGCTGGTGGTGTTTGTTTCTTTGTAGTCGATAACGCGACTAATTCTCACGATATCGAAACATCTTGTGCGGGACCGGAAGGTTCCGGCATATAGTGGCCATGCGCAAATTCACGACGCTGAACGATCAGGAAATCCTTGCCCTCGCGATTTCGAACGAGGAGGAAGACGCGCGGATCTATGCCGATTTCGCCTATGCTATTCGTGAAAAATATCCTGATACGGCCATGATTTTTACGGACATGGTGCATGAGGAGAACGAGCACCGGCGCGACCTGATCGACCTGTATGTGGGGCGGTTCGGCCAGCATATTCCGCTGATTCGCAGGCAGGATATCGCGGGGGTCATGGTTCGCCGGCCGGCCTGGCAGGTGCAGGGGCTGGGGATCGAGGCCGTGCGCGGCTATGCGCGGCAGATGGAGATGGATGCGGCGCGCTTCTATCGGCAGGCGGCGTTGCGCACGACCGATGCCGCCACGCGCAAGCTGCTGGGCGATCTGGCCGTGGCCGAAGACCGGCACGAGCAGACGGCGGGCGAGATCGAACTGAACCGCCTGCCGGCCAGCAAGCGCGAGGATGAGGACGAGGACGCGCGGCGGCGCTTCGTGTTGCAGGTGATCCAGCCCGGTCTGGTGGGGCTGATGGATGGGTCGGTCTCCACGTTGGCGCCGGTGTTTGCGGCGGCGTTTGCTTCGCACCGGCCATGGGAGGCTTTTCTGGTCGGGATCGCGGCGTCGGTCGGGGCCGGGATTTCCATGGGGTTTGCCGAGGCGCTGTCGGATGACGGCAAATTGTCGGGGCGCGGGGCGCCGCTGCTGCGCGGGTTGATCTGCGGGCTGATGACCACGGCCGGGGGGATCGGCCATACCGTGCCGTTCCTGATCGACCGGTTTCCGCTGGCCATGAGTGTGGCCATGGTGGTGGTGGTGGTCGAACTGCTGCTGATTTCCTGGGTGCGGTGGCGGTATCAGGATACGCCGTTCGGCTCGGCCGTGGTGCAGATTGTCTTTGGTGGGGCGTTGGTGTTTGCAGCCGGGATTCTGATCGGGTCGGCGGGATAAAGGATCTTCTTTTTCTGAAGAAAAAGAAGCAAAAAGACTTTTATTCGTTTGGGGCATCGTGTGCCCCAGCAAAAAACTCCTGAACGGATCAAAAGTTTTTTGGTTCTTTTTTTCAAAAAAGAACATCTACAGACACGCGCGAATCACCCGTGCCGCGCGATCCATGGCCTCCGGCGTGGCGGAAGCGATGCCCAGCAGCAGGCCGGGCTGGGCGGGGCCCAGATGATAGTCCGAGAGTGGGCGGACCCCGAGCCCTTGGGACCATAGGCGGCGGGCGATGGCGCGGTCGTCGCGTGTGGGGTCGGTGAAGCGGGCGGCCAGTTGCAGGCCGCCGGTGCCGGGGCCGGGGATCAGCACAGTGTCGCAATGGTGGCGCAGGGCGGCGAGGGCGCCGGCCATGCGGTCGGCGTAGAGGGTGTTCATGCGCCGGATGTGGGCGCGCAGATGGCCGTCGGTGATGAAGTCGGCGAGGGCGAGCTGGAGGTGGATCGGCACCGCGATGCCGCGTCCGGACAGGAAATCGGTGAGGGGGGCGACCAGCCGGGGCGGCAGCACGGCGTAGGCGACGCGCAGGCCGGGGGCGAGGATCTTGGAGAACGTGCCCAGATAGGCGACCGATCCGGTGCGGTCGATGCCTTGCAGGGCGGCGACCGGGCGGGTGTCGTACTGGAATTCGCTGTCGTAATCGTCTTCCAGCACCACGGCGCCGCTGGCGTGGGCGTGGCCCAGTACGGCCAGGCGGCGGCGCAGGCTCATATCCGCGCCGGTCGGGTATTGGTGCGAGGGGGTGACGCAGATCAGGCGCGGGGGCGGGCCGGGCGCGTGGGTGACGTCCATGCCTTCGCTGTCGCAGGGGAGGGGCACCAGCCGGGCGCCCGCGGCTTTCAGAATGGTGTGGATGGGGATGTAGCCCGGTTCCTCGACCCAGGCGACGGGGTTGGCGGCGGTGGAAAGGGCGATGCGGGCGATGGCTTCGACGGCGATGCGGATCGACGGGACGATGACGACCTGATCGGGCGTGGCGACGACGCCGCGTGTGGCCCGGACATGGGAGAGGATGGCGGCGCGCAGTTCCGGGGCGCCGGCGGCGCGGCCCCCGTAGCCCAGGTCGATCAGCCGGCCGGCGCGGGCGCGGGCGCCGAGGCAGCGGGCCCATGCGGCATGCGGGAAGGATGCGAGATCGGGGAGGCCGGGACGCAGGGCGTCGAGCACGATGTCCGGCATGCCGGGGGGCGGGGATGGCGGCGGGGCGTTGTGCCCGTGGAGGGGCGGGGAAGGCAGGGATGCGACGCGGGTGGCGGACCCGGCGCGGGCGTCCAGGAAGCCTTCGGCGCGCAGCCGGTCATAGGCCAGTACGATGGTGGAACGCGCCACGCCGAGCGCGCGGGCGAGGGCGCGGCTGGAGGGCAGGCGGTCGCCGGCGGCGAGCTGCCCGGCCAGGACCCGTTCGCGGATTGCGCGGTGGATCTGGCTTTCCAGCGGGCCGGATTCGGGGGTGAGGACCAGCCAGGCGGGCGGCGGAGGACGGGTTGCGTCGGTCACGGTGGGGCTCAACTGGTCTGATGGAAATGGAAGAACTGGATGTTAACGCCAGACCGTTTTCCGTCCAGCGTCGGTGGGCAACGACAGGAGCCTGTGATGACCGAGTCCTACCCCGTGACCGAACGCAGCCGGGTGCGGCGCGCCCATGAGCGCGGCAGCCACGCGCGGGCGGATGTGTATGCCGTGCTGGATGCCTCGCCCTTGTGCCATGTGGGCTATGTGATCGATGGCGCGCCCTATGTGACGCCGACGCTGCAATGGCGGGTGGGGGACCGGGTGTATTGGCATGGTTCGGCGGCCAGCCGGTTTCTGCGCGCGGCGCGAGGGACGCCTGTGTGCCTGACATGCAGCCAGATGGACGGGTATGTGATGGCGCGCTCGGCCTTCAGCCATTCGGTCAATTATCGCTCGGCCATGGTGTTCGGCACCGCCAATCTGCTGGAGGGGGAGGAGGCGATCGGCGCCGCGCTGCGCGACATGATCGAGGATTTCTTTCCCGGCCGGTGGGAGACGCTGCGGCCGATGACCGATCAGGAACGCAAGGCGACCGCCGTGTTGTGGATGGATATCGAGGAGGCCAGCGTGAAGGTGCGCAACGCGCCGCCGGGCGATGGGGCCGAGGGCGATTATCCGGTCTGGGCGGGCGTGATTCCGATCCGCACCGTGCTGGATGCGCCGTGCCCGGCGCCGGAACTGCCGGCGGACATGCCCGTGCCGGAGGGGCTGGCGGCGCTGGTGGCGTCGGGGCGGCTGCGATAGGGCGGGGGCATCGGGGGCAGCGCCTTGATCTTGCCGGAATGATCGGGCAACGAAGTCGGGCTGGACCGGTGCCCCGGCGGGGTGGCTGACCGGCGACCCCCCCTGCGACCGACCGGGTGCCATGACGCGACCGAACCGCCTGCCTTTCCTGCCGACCCGTATCGCGACCTGCCTGCTGGGCGGGCTGGTGGCCATGGGTTGCCTGCCCGTGGCGTCAGCACGCGCCCAGACGACGGTGGCGGCGACGCTTTCGCCCGCCGATCGGGGCTGGGTGCAGCGTATCCAGACCTATCTGGACGGCATTACGACGCTGGAGGCGCAGTTCCAGCAACTGGCGCCGGACGGCAAGCGCGCCACTGGCACCGCATGGCTGAACCGGCCGGGGCGGATGCGCTTTGAATATGACAAGCCCAGCCCGCTGCTGCTGGTGGCCAATCATGGGCAGGTGGTCTTCAACGACAGCCAGCTGGGCCAGACCACGACCCTGCCGCTGGACAAGACTCCTCTGGGGTTGCTGCTGCGCCCCGGCCTGCAACTGTCGGGCGATGTGACCGTTACGGCCTTTACGCATGCCAACGGGTTGGTGCAGGTCACGCTGGTGCGGACGGCCTCGCCGGGAGACGGGAGCCTGACACTGGTGTTCCATGACAATCCATTGTCGCTGCGCTCGTGGAGCGTGGTGGACGCGCAGGGGCAGGCGACGCAGGTCGATCTGTTCAATGTCCGCCTGGGGGGCGGCCCGATGCCGGACGGGCTGTTCGATACGAATATTGGTGACCAATAGGCGGGGCGTGCCGGGTGGCCCTTCCGCCGGCGGGCAGGCGCTAGCGGTGCGGGTCGTCGGTCTGCCGGGCCAGTTCCAGCGCGCGGGCATAGACCGTGCGGCGGGGCAGGTTGATCGCGCCCGCGACCAAGGAAGCCGCGTCCTTGACCGACAGGGTGGCCAGCGCCGCGCGCAGCCGGTCGTCCAGATCGTCGGCGCCGCTGTCATCCTCGGCCGGCGGACCCAGCAGGACGGTGATTTCGCCTCGCGCCCGATTGTCGGTGTACCAGGCGGCGAGCGTGCCCACGGGGCCGCGCCGTACTTCCTCGAACCGTTTTGTCAGTTCGCGCGCCACGGCGGCGGGGCGGTCGGTGCCGAAAATGTCGGCCAGGTCGGCCAGCATTTCGGCCAGCCGGTGCGGGGCCTCGTGCCAGATCAGGGTGGCGGACAGGCCGGCCTGCTCGGCGGCGCGCAGCCTGCCCAGGACCTCGCGCCGCGCCGCCGAGCGGGGCGGCAGGAAACCCGAGAACATGAACGGGTGCGGCGGCAGGCCCGACAGGGTCAGCGCCGTGATGGCGGCGTTGGGGCCGGGCACCGCCGTCAGCGTGATATCGGCCGCGATGGCCGCCCGCGCCAGGCGGAAGCCGGGGTCGGAGAGCAGCGGCGTGCCGGCGTCGGAAATGATGGCGATGCGGCGGCCGCGTTCCAGTTGAGCGATCAGGGCGGGAATGCGGTGCTGCTCGTTATGGTCGTGCAGGGGCTCGGTGCGGGTGGTGATGCCGCGCGCGGTCAGCAGGCGCGCGCTGGTGCGGGTGTCCTCGCACAGGATCAGGTCGGCTTCCGCCAGGGTTGCGGCCGCGCGGTCGCTGAAATCGCCGAGATTGCCGATGGGCGTGGAGACGAGGGTCAGGACGCCCCCGCCGGGATGGCCGGCGGGGGCGAGAGCGTCCTCGTCTTCGGTGAGGTCTTCGGCCGGTGGGACGGTGTCGTCCGGGCCGGGGGCATGACGGGCGGGGTCGGCTCCGCTATGGGAAGATGGCGCAGGTCTGGAGGACACCGCTTCATGGGGTGCGTGGAAAGGCAGGGACGAGGAAGATGAATCGGTCATTCGCAACCCGGATGCAGAAACGGCCTGCAGATTCAGCCCGTCATGGCCTCTCTGGCAAGGCCGGACTGCTGCTGGCGGCGTCATTGGCCGGACTGGCCGCCTGTGCGGGCCCCGAAGGGGGCGGTCCGGTGGCGACGGTCACTCCGGCGGCGCCGGCGGCGGTGGTGCCGGGCCGCACGGTCGGCGTGCTGCTGCCGCTGAGTGGCGGCAATGCGCGGCTGGGCCAGGCGATGCTGTCGGCGACGCGGATGGCGCTGGGCAGCCCCACGGCCCCGCCGCTGGATATTCGGGACACGGCCGCCGCCGGTGGCGCGGGAGCCGCGGCGCAGGCGGCCCTGGCGGCCGGCGATGGCGTGATCCTGGGGCCGCTGACCGCCGCCGAGACCATGCAGGCGGCGACTGTTTCCACGACGGGCCCGGTGCCGATGCTGGCCTTTACCAGCGACGTGTCGGTTGGCCGGCCCGGCGTGTGGGCGCTGGGGATCGCGCCGGAGCAGCAGGTCGCGCGGATGGTGGCGGCGGCGCAGGCCGAGGGACGGCAGCATTTTGCCGCCTTCCTGCCCGGGACGGCGCTGGGCCGGGCGATGGGGCGTGCGCTGGTGCAGGATTGCGCGGCGCGGGGCCTGGCCGTGCCTCAGATCGTCTATCATACCGACAGCCCCGCCAGCATCACGCAGGGGTTGAAGACCCTGTCCAATTACGATGCGCGCATGAGCGCGGCACAGCCTGCCGCCCAGGCCGCGCTGCCGCCCGATGTGGCGGCGGCGGTCGATCCGGTGGGGGGCGCGGTGCAGCAGGCGCAGCCGGCGCCCGCGCCGTCGCGGCCGGGGCCGCCGCCCTTCGATGCACTGCTGCTGGCCGATACCGGGCTGCAACTGGCGGCGGTGATCGACGCGCTGCAATCGTTCCAGGTGATCGGCGTGCCACCGGCGCCGGGTGCGGCCGCGACCGCCGATGGCTCGGCCGCTCCGCCGGCGCCACCGGTGAATGGCGGCCTGCCGCCGGTGCGGATTCTGGGGACGGCGCTGTGGGCGTCGTTTGCCGGCAAGCTGGGGCCGTTGCAGGGCGCGTGGTATGCGGCGCCCGACCCGGCGGCGCGGCAGCGTTTCGTCCAGCTCTATATGGCGCGCTATCACACCATGCCGACGCCGCTGAGCGACCTGGCCTATGATGCCTCGGCGCTGGTCGGGGCGTTGGACCGGGCGCGGCCGGCGGACCGGCCGAACGGCTATACGGTCGAGGCCCTGACGCGTCCGGACGGGTTTTCAGGAGTGGATGGCGTGTTCGGGCTGACGCCGGATGGTCAGACACGCCGCGATCTGGCGATTTTCCAGATCCAGCCCACCGGCGGCGGGCGGATTGTCAGTCCCGCGGCGGGGCGCCTGGCGCGGGAACAGAGCTGACGGGTTGGCGGTTGGCGGGAACGCAGGCGGCAGGGGCGGCGGCGTTCAGGCCGCCGCGGTCGCGCCGCAGGCCAGGACGGGGCGGATTGCGTACAGCGCCGCTTCGAACGTCTTGAAGCTGCCCAGCCGGTGGTCGCGCAGATTGTCGACCAGGACCCAATTCATGCCTTCGGGACGCAACAGATAGGCGGGATCGGCGTTCTCGCGTACCCAGACCAGCACGTGCTCGATCGGGCCGTTGCCGGAACGGGGAGAGACGTCGACGTCACACAGTCCCATGCAGGTTCCGGCGTCCAGCCAGCGCATCAGATATTCCCGATGGCGGGGCAGGAAATTCGCACGCAGCGGAACGACGTTGTCGGTGGAGGGAGTGGTCGCCTTCAGGGTCATCATCGTCGCGGGCATCTGTCATGTCCTCGGAGTATGGGGCGAGGGAAACGCTAGAGCGCGGTGCCGGGCATTGCCAAATTGAATCTGATCCGTCCCGCCACCCAAAAAGGCAGAAGTTCGGGCATGTGGCAAAAAAGCAATGATTTGTTGCAAAAAAGACCTAATTTTAGGCACGAAATGATGCATATGATCGTAACGTAATCAGCGATTGATCGTGAGTGTCATTGATTTGTCGCATCGGCAGCGTGAATTGCCTATGATTGATGCGATTCTGAGACGAATTTGCCACCGATTGACCATGAACGGGGCGGTGGCGCGTGGGTGTGCGATGAAGCAGCCTGTCAGGGCCTGAGCGAAAATGTGGGCTGGCGAGCGAGAGCGGCCCGCAGGGCCGCGCCCGGCGTGTGTTTTCCGAGCATCGGAGCGGAGCGGCCTTGATGGCCGTGAGCACCGAAGCGCAGGAAACGCGCGTCGGATCGCCGCCAGCGCGCATTTTCGCTCAGGCCCTAGGGGCGGAGGGATTTCGGCCAGCGACGGTGCAGCCACAGCCAGGTGCCGGGGCGGGCGCGGACCCAGCGTTCCAGCCGGTCGTTGACGGCCTGCGTCAGGGCCAGGATGTCGGCCTGCCGGTCGCCGCTGTCGGGCAGGTCCAGCTTGGGTTCGACATGGATGCGCAGGCGGGCCGGGCCCAGCCGTTCGACATAGCCGGGGATGACGGGGCAGCGATAGCGCAGGGCCATGGCGGCCAGTGCCGGGGCGGTCATGGCCGGGTGGCCGAACAGCCTGGCCTCGATCCCGTCATTCATCTTCTGGTCCACCAGCATGCCCAGGCGGCCGCCTCGCGCAATATGGGCCAGCGCGCCGCGTGCGCCGCGTGCGCCCTTGGCGAACATGGGCACTGGCTCGCCCCCCGCTGCCTTGTTCATGGCCGCTTCGCGAAGGGCGCGGATCATGTCGTCGACCAGCGGGTTGCCGGCGGCGCGGTAGAACGAGGCGAAGGGCAGCCCGTGATGGGCCACGCCGGGGGGCAGCATTTCCCAGTTGCCGATATGGCCGGACATGAAGATCACCGGGCCGCCGCGTGCCACCTGTTCGGCCAGATGCTCGGCACCGACGACATCCCAGCCGGGGCCGGAGGCCGGATTTTCCGGCAGGGCGGCCAGATGCGGGAATTCGCCCACCGTGCGGCCCAGATTGTCCCAGACCGCGCGGATCACCGCCCGGCGGGCCGGGGCATCGAGTTCCGGCATCGCCAGCCGCAGGTTGGTGTCGGCCACGCGCGAGACCGGCAGGAGCGGGCCGATGGCGCGGCAGAGTGCGCCGCCGGCATTCGAGGCCCGCACCGGCCCCAGGCGGCGCAGCAGGGCCAGGGCGGCGCGCGCGGCCAGGGCTTCGATCCGCATCAGGCGGGTGATGGGGCGGGTCTCGTCGCGGGGCTGGGTCATCGGGGGGCGCTTTCCAGCCATTGGTCCAGCAGGCGTTCCGGCGCGGCGGGGTCGGCCCATGCCAGGCTGACGCCGACGGTGCGGATCCGGGCCCGGAATGCCTGGGGCAGGCGGGCTGCGTCCTTTGGGGTGGTCAGCAGTGCCGCGCCGTGGGTTGTGGCCAGCGCCAGCAGGCGCTTCAGGTCGCGGGGCGTGTAGGGGTGATGGTCGGCGAAGGGGACGCAGGCTGCCGGCGTGATGCCCTGGGCGCGCAGCCCGTCGAAGAATTTCTCGGGCCGGCCGATGCCGGCGAAGGCGATGGCCGGCTGGCCGGCCAGCAGCGGGGTTGCGTCCTGCATGGCCAGATCGGCGCGCAGGACCGGCAGGTGGCCCGGCAGGCGGGCGAGGGCGCCGGTGCGGTCGTCGCCGATCAGGATGGCGGCGTGGGCTCGGGCGGCGCCGGTTGCGACCGGTTCGCGCAGCGGGCCGGCGGGGATGACGTGACCGTTGCCGAAGCCGCTGGCGCCGTCGATGACCAGCAGCTTCATGTCCTGATGGAGGCCGGGGTTCTGGAACCCGTCATCCATCACCAGGCAGTCCGCGCCTTCGGCGATCGCCGCCCGGGCGCCGGCCGCGCGGTCGGCCGAGACATGGGTGGGGGCGAGGGACGCCAGCAGCAGGGCCTCGTCCCCGACATCGGCGGCGGTATGGCGGGTGGGATCGACCCGCAGCAGCCCGGCGCGGCGGCGGCCATAGCCACGCGTGAGCACATGCACGCGTCGGCCGCGTGCGGCCAGCCGGGCGACCAGATCGAGCGCCAGTGTCGTCTTGCCCGCGCCGCCGGCGGTCAGGTTGCCGCAGCACAGGACCGGGATGGGGGCATGCCAGCCCGGCTGGCGCACCCGCCGGGCGGTGGCGTGGGCGTAGAGGGTGGCGGCGGGGGCCAGAAACCGGGCCGGCCAGCTGTCATCGCTATCGGACCAGAAGCGGGGGGCGCGCATCAGCGTGCATCCATCAGGGCCAGCAGGCGCGTGGCCAGACAGGTGGGGAGGGTGGAATCGGCGTGGGTGGCGGCCTCGGCCTGATGTCCGGCCTCGGCGCGGCGGGCGGGGTCGGCCAGCATGATGTGGACCCATTCGGCCAGTGCGCCGGCATCGGGCACCACGCGCACCGCGTCCCCCAGGCGGGCGAAGGCGTCGAGGAAATTTTCCGTCAGGGGGCCGGTGGCCAGGGCGGTGCCGAAGCGGGCGGGTTCCAGCGGGTTGTGGCCGCCGCGCCGGCCGGGGCCCGGCAGGCTGTTGCCGATGAAGGCGATCGGCACGACGCGATAGAACAGGCCGAGTTCGCCCAGCGTGTCGCAGATCCAGAAGGTATCGTTCGGGCCGGGTTCCTGCCCTGCCGCGCGGCGGGGGGCGTTGCCCAAAGTTTCGGCAATGGCCGGGCCGCGTTCGGGATGGCGGGGCACGATGATGGTCAGCAGGTCCGGGTGGCGCGTGCGGAGTTGCCGGGCGGCGTCGGCTATCTGTTCTTCCTCGCCCTCATGGGTTGCGGCGGCCAGCCAGACCGGGCGGTCGGCCAGCAGGGTGCGCAGGTGGGCGATTGCGGCCGGGTCGGCCGGCAGGGGTGGGGCGGCGTTCTTGAGGTCGCCCGGTATGTCGATCCGCGTGGCGCCCAGCGCCCGGAGGCGGGTGGCGTCGAGGTCCGAGCGGGCGGCGATCCACGTGAAACGGCCCAGCATGCGGTCGGCCAGGCCGGGCAGGCGGCCCCACCCGGTTCGTGCGCGGTCGGACAGGCGGGCATTCAGCAGCGCCAGCGGGATGCCCTTGCGGTGGCAGGCCTCGATCAGGTTGGGCCAGAGTTCGCTTTCCGTCAGCGCGGCGGCGTCGGGGCGCCAGTGGCGGAGGAAGCGGCCGATCCAGCGGGGGACATCCAGCGGCACGAACTGGTGGATGACACGCGCGCCCTCCGCCGTGCCGGCCAGTCGCTGCTCCAGCAGGTTGGCGGCGGTGACGGTGGCGGTGGTGAGCAGCACGTGCAGGGCGGCGTCGCGGGCCAGAAGTTCCGTGATCACGGGCAGGATCGACTGGGTTTCGCCCACGCTGGCGGCGTGCAGCCAGACCAGCCTGCCGGCTGGACGGGGGCGGGCGGTCAGGCCCATGCGCTCGCGCTGGCGGCCGCGCACTTCCTTGCCGCGTGCCAGGCGGCGGTGCAGCAGCAGGGTCAGGGCCGGGGCGAGCAGGGTGGCCAGCCCGGCCCATACGCGTTGGGCCGCACGCGCGCGGGCGGGAGTGGCGGCGTGCATGGCGGCGTCGAGCGCGGTGGCGAGGTGGGTGGGGGCGGTGTCCTGATCGTCGCGGGTGACGGCGATCGGTGCGCCGCAGACGATCCGGCCGCGTCCGAAGGGCAGGGGGATCATCATGCGGTCCCAGCCGCCCAGCCGCCAGTTGGCGCACCAGCCGCCCACGGGGACGATGGGTGCGCCGGACAGGCGGGCCAGGCCGATGACCCCCTGTTCGACCTGCCGGCGTGGGCCGCGCGGGCCGTCGGGGGTGATGACGACCGGGTTGCCGCCCCGGATCAGGGTCAGCAACTGGCGCAGTGCCGCCGCCCCGCCCTTGTCCTTGCCCTTGCGGTCGGTGGAACCGGCGATGGTGCCGGCGCCCCACGGGGCGATGATGTCGGCGATCAGTCGGCCGTCGCGGTTGCGGCTGATCAGGACATGGGGTCGGAGTGTCGGATTGCGGGCGGTGGACCACCAGAGCAGCGCCGGGGTCAGGGCCAGCGCTTCATGCCAGAAGGCGACCAGCACGGAATGTTCGCCTTGGCCGGTCAGCAGCGGATAGGCGTCGGGGTGGATGTCGAACGTCCAGCGCGTGGTGCCGATCGCCAGCCGCAGATAGGAGCGCAGCAGGCCGATCGCCGCCGCGCGGGCCGCGCCCGTCGCCGTCAGGCGTTTCAGCATGCCGCGTCGTGTCATGGGTTCGGCGGTAGCATGCGCGACTGTCGGGCGGAAGAGGTGCGTGCGGGAGGAGTGTTTCTTCTTTTTCTGAAGAAAAAGAAGCAAAAAGACTTTGATTCGTTCAGGAGCCTTGTGCTGGGGGCACACGACGTCCCTGAACGAATCAAAGTTTTTTGGTTCTTTTTTTCAAAAAAGAACAGAGAGATCAGAGCACCCGGCGCAGTGTGACGCCTTCGGCGCGTTCGCCAAGGACCGACGGCTGGTAGGCGGTGCGGAAGCGTGTGTGGGCGCGGGCCCAGACTTCCGGGTCGCTGCCGGGGGGAAGGTCGACGGTCGAGACGCCGCAGCGGAGCAGGAACTCGTACTGGTCGGGCAGGGGCTTGCCGGTGGCGCGGATTTCGCCGGTGAAGTGCAGGTGTTCGCGCAGGGCGCGGGCCTGGCTGAAGGCGCGGCCGTCGCGGAAGATCGGGAAGGTGACGGCTACCAGCGACAGGCGGGGCAGGACGGTGCGCAGCGTGTCGATTTCGGCGTCCTGCGGGATCGCGACGCCCAGTTTCTCGCCGGGCGCGCGGGCCAGCCCTTCTTCCAGCCGGGAGAGCGGCACGATGACCGGGCCGGTGGCGGGAAAAGGAGCTTCTTCGTCGAGAATCGTCCAGATGTCAGGGACGAGCCGTCCGTTTTCAAGCAGTGGCATAGACGGCATCCTTGAACAGGGCGGCGCCCAGGCGCCGGTAGGTATCCAGGAAGCGTTCGCCCCCGGTGCGGTGGACCAGATAGGCATCGACCAGGCGGGCGATGGCGTCCACGGTCGCGTCCTCGGGCAGGGCCGGGCCGAGGATCTGGCCGACCGAGGCGTCGCTGCCCGGCGAGCCGCCCAGCGTGAGCTGGAAATATTCCTCGCCTTTCTTGTCCACGCCCAGGATGCCGATATGGCCGGCATGGTGATGGCCGCAGGCATTGATGCAGCCCGAGATCTTGATCTCGATCGGGCCGATCGTTTCCTGCAATTCGGGACTGGCGAAACGGGCGCTGAGCTTCTGGGCGATCGGGATCGAGCGCGCATTGGCCAGCGAGCAGTAATCGAGCCCGGGGCAGGCGATGATGTCGCCGATCAGGCCGATATTGGCCGCGGCGAGGTCGGCCCCGCGCAGGGCCTGCCAGACGGCATAAAGTTCGTCCTGCCGCACATGGCCCAGCACGAGGTTCTGCATGTGGGTGACGCGGATTTCGCCGAATGCGTAGCGATCCGCGAGGTCGGCGATGAGGTCCATCTGTGCCGAAGTCGCGTCGCCGGGGATGCCGCCGGCGGGCTTGAGCGAGATGACGGCCGAGATGTAGCCGGGCGCGCGATGCGGGTTTGTGTTGGTGCGGACCCAGCGGTCGAAGGCCGGATCGGCGCGGCGGGCGCGGTCGAGCTGGGCCGCCGCGTCGTCGGGCGCGTGCAGGTCCGGCGTGCCGAAGCGGGCGCGGATGGCGGCGACGGTTTCGGGCGGCAGGCGGTAGCGGGCGCGGTTCATGGCCGCGAATTCGGCATCGACTTTCTGGCGATAGCCTTCGGTGCCCAGCGCCTGGACCAGGATCTTGATCCGCGCCTTGTAGATATTATCGCGGCGGCCGTACTCGTTATAGACGCGGACCATGGCCTCCAGATAGGCCAGCAGGTCTTCTTCCGGCAGGTCGTCGCGCAGGTGCACGCCGACGATGGGGGTGCGGCCCATGCCGCCGCCCACGAAGACGTCGAACTGCGTGCCGCCGTCCGGCGCCGGCTTGGCGACCAGGCCGATATCGTGGAAGCGGGCGGCCACGCGGTCGTTCGGGCTGCCGCTGATCGCGATCTTGAACTTGCGCGGCAGGAAGGTGAATTCCGGGTGCAGGGTGGACCATTGCCGCAGGATTTCGGCATGGACGCGCGGATCGACCAGCTCGTCCTGTGCCGCGCCCGCGAACTGGTCGCAGGTCACGTTGCGGATGCAGTTGCCGCTGGTCTGGATGGCGTGCATGTCGACATCGGCCAGGCGGGCCAGGATGTCGGGCGTGTCTTCCAGCTTGATCCAGTTGAACTGGAGATTCTGGCGGGTGGTGAAATGGCCGTAATCGCGGTCGTAGGTGCGGGCGATATGGGCCAGTTCGCGCAGCTGGCGGGAATCCAGCACGCCATAGGGGACGGCGATGCGCAGCATGTAGGCGTGGAGCTGCAGATACAGCCCGTTCATCAGGCGCAGGGGCTTGAACTCGTCCTCGGACAGGGTGCCGGCGATGCGGCGGGCCACCTGGTCGCGGAACTGCTCGACCCGGTCGGCCAGGAAGGCGCGGTCCACCTGGTCGTAGCCGTAATGCCCGACGGGCAGCGCGGGTGCTGGGATGGTGTCAGGCATGGGCTTCGAGCTCGGCTGCGGGCGTGAAATCGGGATGGACGGTGGGGCCGAAGGCGCGGATGCGCTCGCGCACCGTCACGGGAGTCGGTGTTGCGGCCTCGGCATCCACCTGCACGCCATAGACGCCGACCAGCCCGTCGGCCTGCTGGCGGCCGGCGGCGTGGGCGATCGCGGCCTCGATCTCATCATTGGGGATGATCCGGGCGTCGTCGATCAGCGTCGACCATGTGCCCTCTTCCACCTGCCAGACGATGCGCCCGTCCAGCAGCCGGTTGGCGGTGATCACGCTTGAACCGCCCGCCTCGCGGCGGTTGTTCCTGACATCGCTCACTGGTCAGTCCTCTTTTACCCGATCCGGCCGGTGCCGACAGGATGCTCCCCTGTTCTACAGGGTCATTAGGGGTTACGTGGGGCCAATACAAGAGGAATGCACGATTATTAATCGTGCATTACACTCTTCGTATGGGGCCGCCCTCCGGTCAGGAGCGGCGGCGGGTGCCCTCGGCCAGCACGACGCTGTCGGCCACATAGGCGGCCAGACGATCCGCGACCTCGCCCACGCTGCCCGTGCCGGTGGGCAGGTGCAGGTCGGGGCTGGCGGGGGTGTCGTACGGGGCGTCGATCCCGGTGAAGCCGGTGATGCGGCCGGCGCGGGCGGCCTGGTACAGGCCCTTGGGGTCGCGGGCCTCGCAGGTCGCCTGGTCGGCATCGACGAAGATCTCGTGGAAGCCTTCGCCCACCACCTGGCGCGCCAGTTCGCGGTCGGCGGCGCGCGGCGAGATCAGCGCCACCAGCACCACCTGGCCGGTTTCGGCCAGGATGCGGGCGACGGCGGCGGCGCGGCGCACATTCTCGGTGCGGTCGGCCTCGGAGAAGCCCAGATCGGCGCACAGGCCGGCGCGCAGCGTGTCGCCGTCCAGCACCGAGACGTCGATCTTCTGCCCGAACAGGCGGGATTCCGCCGCGCGGGCGATGGTGCTCTTGCCGGCGCCGGGCAGGCCGGTCATCCAGAACACGCCGCCGCGATGGCCGCGCGCCTGTGCCCGGTCCCACAGCGAGACGGTGCTGTCGGTGGGGTGGATGGCCTTGGTGCCGCTGGCGATATCGGCCGGGCCGATCAGCGGCGCGCCGCCGACGATGCGCTGGTGACGATCGACCAGGACGCCGCGCCCGTCGGTGGTGCCTGGGGTGAAGGCGTCGAACAGGATGCTCTCCGACGCCGCCAGGGTGATCTCGGCGAAGCCTTCGGGCGGGACGTGGTCGGATGCGTGTTCCGTCAGGTCGTCCAGCCGCACCACGGAATCGATCGAGGCGACGGTGACCTGATGCTCGGCGGTGGCGAGGCGCAGGCGGAAGCTTTCGCCCACGCGCAGCGGCTCCTGGCGCAGCCAGAACAGGCGCGAGCGGATGCGCGCGGTGCGGATCGGCGCTTCTTCCGGCCGGTGCAGCAGGTCGCCGCGATCGGGGATCACGTCCGGTTCCAGCGTGATGGCGACCGACTGGCCGGCCACGGCGGAGATCTGCGGCGCGGTGTGCCAGCTTTCGATCGAGGCGACGCGGGCGGTGGTGCCGTGGGTGCCGATGACCAGCGTGTCGCCGACCGTGACGCGGCCGCGCTCGATGCGGCCGGCAACCACGCGCTTGCTGTCGAAGCGATAGACATCCTGCACCGGCAGGCGCAGCGGCAGGTCGGCGCGGCCGGCGGGGGACGGGACCAGGGCCAGGGCCTCGGTCAGGGTCGGGCCCTTGTACCATGCCATCTGCGGCGAGCGGGAGGCGATATTGTCGCCCTCGCGCGCCGAGGCCGGGATGAACAGGCTGGGTTCGATGTCGAGCTGCTTGAGCAGGGCGGCGACTGCCTGTTCGGAGGCGGCGATCTTCTGCTCGTCATAGTCCAGTAGATCCACCTTGTTCATCAGCACGATGACGTGGCGGATGCCGATCAGGCGCAGCAGCATCGCATGGCGGCGCGTCTGTTCCTGGGCGCCCTCTGCGGCGTCGACCACCAGCACGGCGGCCTCGGCATCGGCGGCGCCGGTGATCATGTTGCGCAGGAACTGGCGGTGGCCCGGTGCGTCCACGATCACGAACTGCCGGTTGCCCAGCAGGAACGGGATGCGGGTGGAATCGACGGTGACGCCCTGGTCGCGCTCGATCTGGAGGCTGTCGAGCAGGAAGCTCCACTCGACCTTCAACCCGCGCTTGCGGCTGGATTCGATGATCTGCGCCACCCGCCCTTCGGGCAAATTGTCGGTGTCATGCAGCAGGCGGCCGATCAGGGTGGATTTGCCGTGATCGACATGGCCGACGATGACGATGGGGGTCGCCGCGTCCTGGCGGAGGATATCGTTGCTCATTGTGTGTCTCGATCCGTCCGCTGGGTTCACAGATAGCCGGCGACGCGCAGCCGCTCGAACGCATCTTCCGATTCATGGTCCATGGCGCGGCCGGCGCGCTCGGACGTGCGGGTGGTCTGCAGTTCGGTGATCACTTCGGCCACCGTCGAGGCGTCGCTCTCGATCGGGCTGGTGATGTCCTGGTCGCCCAGCGAGCGATAGCGCTTGCCGTTCTTGGAGAAATACAGGTCGACCAGCGGGATGCCTTCGCGCTCGATATAGCGCCAGATGTCGATCTCGCGCCAGGACAGCAGCGGGTGGACGCGGATATGCACGCCTTCTTCATGCGGGGTGGCGTACTGGTCCCAGAATTCGGGGGGCTGGTTGCGGACGTCCCATTTATGGCTCGATCCGCGCGGGCTGAAGACGCGCTCCTTGGCGCGGGTGGCCTGCTCGTCGCGGCGGATGCCGGCGATGACGCCTTCCAGCTTGTATTTCTCGATCATCGTCGCCAGGCCGGCGGTCTTGCGCGCGGCGGAGCGGGCGGCCGGGGGCAGGGTCGGGTCGATTTCCTCGACCGGGGGGCAGTCGCCCAGCAGCAGCTCCAGTTCCCACTTGCGGGTATATTCGTCGCGGAAGCGGTACATCTCGGGGAATTTCTTGCCGGTATCGACATGCATCACCGGGAACGGCACCCGGCCGAGGAACGCCTTGCGCGCCAGCCACACCATGACGTTGGAATCCTTGCCCAGCGACCACAGCATGGCCAGCGGCTTCAGCTTCCGGTACGCCTCGCGCAGGATGTAAATGCTCTGGGCTTCGAGTTGGTCGAGATCGTCCATGGTGGGCGCTACCTTACAGGTTCGGCAGAAAAGGGTTCGGGGTCGTTGCGGCGGGGCTCAGACGTGGATGCCGCATTCGGTCTTGGCCATGCCGGCCCAGCGGCCGGCGCGAGGGTCCTCGCCCTCGGCGACCGGACGCGTGCAGGGCGCGCAGCCGATCGAGCGATAGCCCAGGTGGCTGAGCGGGTGGCGGGGCAGGTCGCGGCGTGTCATTTCCGCATCCAGCTCGGCCGCATTCCAGCGCGCCAGGGGGTTGATCTTGAAGCGGCCATCCGCCTGGGGCTCGATCACCGGCAGGTGGGTGCGGGTGGCAGCCTGGCCGCGCTTGCGGCCGGTGATCCACGCATCGAAGGGGATGATCGCCGCGTCCAGCGGTTCGACCTTGCGCAGGGCGCAGCAGGCATCGGGATCGAAGGCCCAGAGCTGGCCCTGCGGGTCGCGGGCTGCGATCTGTGCCGGGTCGGGGCTGATATTGCGCACGCCGGTCAGGCCCAGCCGTTCGATGAGCTGGTCACGATAGGCCAGGGTCTCGGGGAAATGCTGGCCGGTTTCCAGGAACAGCACGGGGACCGACGGGTCGATCTCGGCGGCCATGGCCAGCAGCACGGCGGATTCGGTGCCGAAGGAGGAGACGAGGCCGATCCGCCCGTGCGGCATGCCGGTCAGCGCCGCGCGCAGGATCGCCGGCGCGTCCTCGCCGGCGGCTTCGATGGCATGGATGATCGTCGGCTCGATATGCACGGTGCAGACCCATATCCTCGGAGGCTGCTTGCAAAGCCACCCTGCCGGCGATCCGACGTGCATTTGCGGCACTTCGGTGCTCACGGCCATCAAGGCCGCTCCGCTCCGATGCTCAAAAATACACGCCGGGCGTGCCGCCATGCGGCACTCTCGCTCGGCAGGCCGACTTTGCAAGCAGCCTCTCAATGCACGAGAGGTTATCGTGCTTTGAGGAGGGATCTAACCATTCTTCGATCGATATTCAAGTGAAATATACGTCTTATTGGCGTGGTATTTTTGGCATGGCACCTATGATGAGGGGGGTCAGCGGCTCATCAGCACCGGGATTTCGGCATTCTCCAGAACGTGGCGTGTGACACCGCCCAGGATCAATTGACGCAGGCGGGAGTGGGAATAGGCGCCCATGGCCAGCATGTCGGCGCCGAAATCGCGGCAGGCCGCCAGCAGGCTGGCGCCCACCGTCTCGTCCGGGTCGCCGAATTCCACCAGGTCGGCGTGGATGCCGTGGATGGTCAGGTAGTCGGCGGCATCGCGGGCTTCGGGGCCCCGGCGCTGATAGTCGCCGGAATAGAGGATGCGCACCGCCTCGGCCTCGGCCGCCCAGGGCAGGATGTGATGCAGGGCTGCCGTGGCTTCCGACGTGCCGTTCCACGCGATGCAGATGCGCCGTCCGGCGGCGGTGGGGACGCGGCGGGGGGCGATGACGACCGGGCGGCCGCTGTCGAACAGGATGGCGTGCAGGGTCTCGGACGACGAGATTTCCTCGCCCGAATCCGGATGCGGGACCACGGTGACGTCGGACAGGCGGGCGCGGTAGGTCACGACCTCATGCTCGCGGCCCATCATGGTGACGAGGCTGGCCGAGGCGCTGCCGATCGGGTTGCCGTGGAAGGGCGGGATGGCGTCGGTGACCGTCACGCCGTTATCGGTGGTGTACTGCGCGAACATCTCGCGCACGGCCAGCGCCCGGCGTGCGCCCTCGCGCTCGGCGGCGGACATCATGTCCTCGACCATCGCGCCGGACAGGCCCTCGCCGGCCAGGGGGGCGACGTCGCGGCTGTCGGCGCGCACATGCAGGACGGCGATATGGCCGCCGAACTGCCGCGCGAAGAGCAGGCCGGTTGCCAGGGCGGCCTCGGCATTGGACGTCCCGTTCAGGGGTAGAAGGATTTTCTGTATATTCTTCAATGTTATTCTCCAGAATCCCAGGAACGTCGCCAGCGGGAAGGGTCAGGGGTAGAGGCGCGTGGTCTCCCATCCCGCATCCGCATTCGTGCGGCGCCATACCGCCCGGTCGTGCAGTCGGTGCGCGCGGTTCTGCCAGAATTCGATCCGCTCCGGAATCAGGCGGAAGCCGGACCAGTCGGCCGGTCGCGGAATCGGCGTGCCTTCCGGGTAGCGGGCCTCTTCCTCGGCCAGCCTCTGTTCGAACAGCGCGCGGTCGGCCAGGGGGCGGGACTGGTCGGAGGCGATGGCGCCCAGCCGCGAGAGGCGCGAGCGGCTGGCGAAATAGGCGTCGGCTTCCTCGTTGGTGACGGGTTCGACCGGTCCCTCGATCCGGATCTGCCGCATCAGGCTCTTCCAGTGGAACAGCAGCGCGGCCTGCGGGTTTTCCAGCAATTCGCCGGCCTTGCGGCTTTCAAGATTGGTATAGAAGACGAAGCCGCGCCGGTCGGCGCCCTTGAGCAGGATCATCCGCACCGAGGGCTTGCCGTCGGGCGTGGCGGTGGCCAGCGCCATGGCATTGGCATCGTTGGGTTCGGCGGCCTCGGCCGCGCGCATCCAGTGGGCAAACAGGGCGAAGGGATCGGACCCCAGGTCGATCAGCGGCGTGGTCATAGCGGTCGGTCCCATTCTGGCCGGGCGGGGGGTGGAAACATGGCCGGCATGCCACGCATTCGGTGAAACCGGGGCTGCCTGGCCGCTCGGATCTTGTCCGACGCGCGCGCTTGTGCAACCACGGCGCCATTCCGATCATGCCATATTCCATCCATTCCGAGGATTCTATCATGTCAGACGGCGCGTCCAAAGCCCCGGCCACCGGCACCCTGATGAAGGGCAAGCGCGGACTTGTGATGGGTGTGGCCAATGACCGCTCGATCGCCTGGGGCATTGCCAACGCCGTGGCGGCGCAGGGCGGCGAGCTGGCCTTTACCTATCAGGGCGAGGCGCTGGGCAAGCGCGTCCGTCCGCTGGCCGAGCGCGTGGGCTCGTCGCTGGTGCTGCCGTGCGATGTGTCGGACGACGCCGCGATGGACGAGGCCTTCGCCCGCATCGAGGAAGAATGGGGCACGCTCGATTTCCTGGTCCATGCCATCGGCTGGGCGGACAAGCAGTTCCTGCGCGGGCGCTATGTGGACACGCCGCGCGATGCGTTCCTGACCGCGATGGATATTTCCTGCTACTCGTTCACCGCCGTCGCCCGCCGGGCGGCGCGGCTGATGACGAATGGCGGGTCGATGCTGACCCTGTCCTATCTGGGCGCCGAGAAGGTGATGCCGCACTACAACGTCATGGGCGTGGCCAAGGCGGCGCTGGAGGCCTCGGTGCGCTATATGGCGGCCGATCTGGGCCGTGACGGCATCCGCGTCAACGGCATTTCAGCCGGTCCGATCATGACGCTGGCCGCCAACGGGATCGGCGATTTCCGCTATATCCTGAAGTGGAACCAGTACAATGCGCCGATGGAGCGCAATGTGGCGCTGGAAGAGGTTGGTGGCGCGGGGCTGTATATGCTCTCCGACCTGTCGGGCGGGGTGACCGGCGAGATCCACCATGTGGATTGCGGCTATAATATCGTGGGCATGAAGAACCCCATGGCGCCAGACATCAGCGTCGCCAGCGACTGAAAACCTGCCCGGAGATGCGCGCTGGTGGCGATCCGGCGCGCGTTTCCTGTGCTCCGATGCTCACGGCCATCAAGGCCGCTCCGCTTCGGTGCTCGGAAACACACGACGGGCGCGGCCCGTTGGGCCGCTCTCGCTCACCAGCCCACATCTCCGGGCAGGTTTTGCGGGCAGGCTGGGGTGGTAGCGAAGGGATTATCGGGTCATGTCGGATAACAGTTTCGGGCATCTGTTCCGGGTTACGACCTGGGGGGAGAGTCATGGGCCGGCGATTGGCTGTGTGGTCGATGGCTGCCCGCCGCGCATTGCGCTGTCCGAGGCCGATATCCAGCCCTGGCTGGACCAGCGGCGGCCCGGCCAGTCGAAATTCACCACCCAGCGGCAGGAGCCCGATTCCGTCGAGATCCTGTCGGGCGTGTTCGAGGGACAGACGACCGGCACCCCGATCTCGCTGCTGATTCGCAATGTGGACCAGCGGTCGCGCGATTATGGCGATATCGCCGAGCGTTATCGGCCGGGCCATGCCGATGTGGCCTATGACCTGAAATATGGCATTCGCGATTATCGCGGCGGTGGGCGTTCCTCGGCCCGCGAGACCGCGATGCGGGTGGCGGCGGGTGCCGTGGCGCGGCAGGTGCTTGGCGCGGGGGTGCGCATTCGCGGCGCGCTGGTGCAGATCGGCACGCATGAAGTCGACCGGGTGCGCTGGGACTGGGATGCGGTCGGCACCAATCCGTTCTTCTGCCCCGATCCGGCGATGGTGCCGGTGTGGGAAGAATATCTGGGCGCCGTGCGCAAGGCCGGGTCTTCGGTCGGTGCGGTGGTCGAGATCGTGGCTGAGGGCGTGCCGCCGGGGTTGGGGGCGCCGATTTACGGCAAGCTGGATTCCGACCTGGCGATGGCGCTGATGAGCATCAATGCCGTGAAGGGGGTCGAGATCGGCGACGGGTTTGCCGCCGCTGCCCTGACCGGCGAGGAAAATGCCGACCCGATGCGGATGGAAGATGGGCGGCTGGTCTTCGGTGCCAACCATGCCGGCGGTGTGCTGGGTGGGATTTCCACCGGCCAGCCTTTGGTGGCGCGGTTTGCGGTGAAGCCGACCAGTTCGATCCTGACGCCCGTTCCCTCGGTGACGCGGGGCGGGGAGAATGTCGAGGTCTCGACACGTGGGCGGCATGATCCGTGCGTGGGGATTCGGGCGGTGCCGGTTGGCGAGGCGATGATGGCGTGTGTGCTAGCCGATCATCTGCTGCGTCACAGAGGCCAGACCGGGCACGATCCGCGCGCCTGACCGAAAATGCGCGCTGGTGGCGATCCGGCGCGCGTCCGCTGTGCTCCGGTGCTCGCGGACACACGACGGGCGCGGCCCGGGCCGGGCCGCTCTCGCTTACCAGCGCGCATTTTCGGTCAGGCTCAGAGCGGAATGCGCGCTGGTGGCGAGCAGGTGCTCACCAGCGCGTTTCTGGTCAGGCCTTCAGCGTCGCTTCCAGCGTGATTTCGGCCTTGAGCAGTTTGGAGATCGGGCAGCCGGCCTTGGCCTTGGCGGCGAGGTCCTGGAACTGTTCCTCGGTCGCGCCGGGGATGGTGGCCGTGAGGGTCAGGTGGGCGGCGGTGACCGCGAAGCCGTCGGGCTGCTTTTCCAGCGAGATGACCGATTTGGCGTCCAGCGCGGTGGCGGTGAGGCCGGCGCCGCCCAAAATGCCTGACAGGGCCATGGCGAAGCAGGCGGCATGGGATGCGCCGATCAGTTCCTCGGGGTTGGTGCCGGCCACGCCTTCGAAGCGGGTGTTGAAGCCGTAGGGCAGGGCGGACAATGCGCCGCTTTCGGTTGAAACGGTGCCCTTGCCGTCCTTCAGGCCGCCTTCCCAGTGGGCGGTGCCGAATTTCTTGATGGTCATGGCGTCGGTTCCTTCGATGGTTGGCCGCATGCCCGACCATAACGCGGTGCTGCGTGGAAGGGACCCGGCAGGGTGCACACGATCCGGTGAAAGAGGCTGCTGCAAAAGCCCCGCTGGCGGCGGCCTGACGGCGGTTTCCTGCGCTTCGGTGCTCACGGCCATCAAGGCCGCTCCGCTCCGATGCTCAAAAACCACCGCCAGACGCGTGGCTGGCGCCACGCTTCCGCTCACCATCGGAGCTTTTGCAACAGCCTCTGCGCATGGGATAATAGGTTTGGGCGCAGCCTCCTGTTGCGTGTGTTCGGCGCCGGTGCCATAGGACGATCGACCGTGACGGGGATATTGCCCGCGCCCTGCAATCGTTCTTGACGGAATGTCCGCCCGCGCAATGGACCAGACAACGCCCACCCAGATCGAGCATGCGCACATGCTGTTTCCCGAGGGGATGCAGCTTGAATGCGGTTTCCGGCTGGCGCCGGTGCGGGTCGCGTATCGGACCTATGGCACCCTGTCGGCGGCGCGGGACAATGCGATCGTGGTCTGCCATGCCCTGACGGGCGACCAGTATCTGGCCGAAACCCACCCGCTGACCGGCAAGCCGGGCTGGTGGAGCCGCATGGTCGGGCCGGGCCTGCCGATCGATACCGACCGGTTCTTCGTCATCTGCATGAACGTGCTGGGCGGCTGCATGGGCTCGACCGGGCCGCGCGATCCGCGCCCCGATGTGGCGGGCGAGCCTTGGGGCACCGATTTTCCGCCCATCACCATCCGCGACATGGTGCGGGCGCAGAAGCTGGTGGTCGATGCGCTGGGCATTGCCCGGCTGTTTGCCGTGGTCGGTGGCTCGATGGGCGGGATGCAGGTGCTGGAATGGGCTGCCACCTTCCCCGACATGGTCTTCGCCGCCATGCCGATCGCGACCTCGCCCTTTCATTCGGCGCAGAACATCGCCTTCAATGAGGTCAGCCGGCAGGCGATCTTCGCCGATCCCGACTGGCATGGCGGGCGCTACTGGGAGCAGGGCGCGGTGCCGGCGCGCGGACTGGCGGTGGCGCGGATGATGGCGCACATCACCTATCTGTCCGAAGAGGCGCTGACGCGGAAATTCGGCCGCCGGGTGCGGCGCGACCCGTATGACAAGGCCGGATCGCTGTCGCTGTTCGGCGAGATCTTCGAGGTGGAGAGTTATCTGCGGCATCAGGGATCGTCGTTCGTGCGGCGGTTCGATGCCAATTCCTATCTGACCATCACCCGGGCCATGGATTATTTCGATCTGGGCGCGGAGCATGACGGGGACCCGTCGCGGCCCTTCCATGGCACGCGCACGCGCTTCTGCATCGTCTCGTTTACCTCCGACTGGCTGTTCCCGACCTCGCAGGCGCGGCTGCTGGCCCGGGCGCTGAACCGCGCGGCGGCCAACGTGTCGTTCGTCGAGATCGACAGCGACAAGGGGCATGATGCCTTTCTGCTCGACGAGCCGGATTTCGACCGGACGGTGCGCGGCTTCCTGTCCGGCGCCGCCGAACATGCACGGATCGGCTGACCCATGCGCCTCGACCAGCGGCTGATTGCCGACATGATCCGTCCCGGCACGCGGGTGCTCGACATCGGCAGCGGTGACGGGGCGTTGCTGGATTACCTGTTCCGCACCCGGGGCTGCGATGCGCGGGGGATCGAGATCGACATGCGCGAGGTCACGCGCTCGGTCGCCCACGGGCTGCCGGTGATGCATGGCGATGCCGACCATGATCTGGCGCATTATCCCGACGAGGCGTTCGATTATGTGGTGTTGCAGCGCACGCTGCAGGCGGTCGAGCGGCCGCGCGAGGTGCTGCGGCAGATGCTGCGGATCGGGCGGCATGCCATCGTCTCGTTCCCCAATTTCGGCCACTGGCAATTGCGGCTGAAGCTGCTGACGAGCGGGCGCATGCCGATGACCGCCGTATGGCATACGCCGTGGTACCAGACGCCGAACATTCACCCCTGCACTATCCTCGACTTCCTGATGCTGTGCCGCGAGGAAGGCTATGTGGTCGAGCAGTGGATGGCGGTGGATGAGGATGGCGAGCGCGCGCCCTGGCGCCGCTCCATCCGGCTGGCCAATCTGTTCGGCGAGCAGGCGCTGTTTCTGTTACGCCGCCGGGGACATTGAGCTGTTGCCACAGACACTGACGGACCTGTCGTGACGGGCGGCCCTGCCGTTCTGGTCGGGATCGACGGGGGTGGGACGCGGGCGCGCCTGCGGCTGGCGACGCCGGAAGGTGCTCTGCTGGCCGAAGGGGAAGGCGGACCCGCCAATATCGCTACCGATGCCGGGCAGGCGTGGGATTCGATTCGTCAGGCACTGGAACTGGCGCTGTCGCGGGCGGGGCTGTCGGGTGCGGAATATCGGCTGGTTGCCGTGGCTGGGCTGGCGGGGGCCGAGGTGAGCGGGGCCATGGCGCGGTTCCTGGCCCGGCCGGCACTGTTCGCGCGCCTCGATATCGTCTCGGATGCCTATACGTCCTGCGTCGGGGCCCATGCGGGCGAAGACGGGGCCATGATCGCGGCCGGAACCGGGATGGTGGGTCTGGCCATTGCCGGCGGGGCCACACGGCGGGTCGGGGGCTGGGGCTTTCCGCAGGGGGATGAGGGTGGCGGGGCCTGGATCGGACTGGAGGCCGTCCGGCTGATGCTGTGCGCGGGCGATGGCCGTGCCCAGCGCACTGTGTTGAGCGAGGCGGTGCGCGCGCGGCTGGCGGATGAGGGGGCGGAGCCGATGCTGTGGGCGGTTGGCGCGCGGGCCGCCGATTTCGCCCGGCTGACGCCGCTGGTCTGCACCCTGGCGGAGCAGGGGGATGCGCAGGCGCGCGGGCTGCTGGCCCGTGCCGGGGCGGAGATCGAGGCGCTGCTGGCCGCCCTGCGCGCGGCGGATGGTTTCGGGGCGCTGCCCTGCTGCCTGCTGGGCGGGCTGGCGCCGGTGCTGCGGCCTTATCTTTCCGCTGGTGTGCAGGCCGGTCTGTCGGTGCCGAGGGGGCATGCGATCGACGGTGCGATGCTGCTGGCGCGGCGGCTGCATGAGGCCGCCCCGGAGGCGCCCGGAGACAGCCAGCCAGAATAAGGACTTGCGGTGGGGAGCGCATGCGGGTAGAAGCCTCGCCCGTGGACGGTCCCCGCCTGTCCCGTATCTGGACTTGTACGCGCGTGCCTTATTGATGCGGGGGGCACGGACTGGACGGACAAGAGACCCTTTCTGACCCACGGATTACGGTGAATGACAGCGTGCCCTGCCAGGCAGGGGCGCGAACCGTGCGTCGTGTTTTCCTTTCAAGTCTTTCCGGATGCTCATCCTGTCGTGAGGAATCCGGCCATTGCCGAGTGCCCGGAGGCGCTTCATTTCATGACGACTTTTGCCGACCTTCAGCTTGCCGAGCCGTTGCTGCGCGCGCTGAACGAGGAAGGATATACCACCCCGACCCCCATCCAGGCCGGGGCCATCCCGCACCTGCTGGCCGGGCGGGACCTGCTGGGCCTGGCGCAGACGGGCACCGGCAAGACGGCGGCCTTCGCGCTGCCGATCCTGCACCGTCTGCTGACCCATCATCGCCGTGCCGCCCCCAAGGGTGCGCGCGTGCTGGTTCTGGCGCCGACGCGCGAGCTGGCATCGCAGATCGATGAGAGCTTCAAGGCCTATGCCCGCCATATGCGCCTGAGCCATGCCGTGATCTTCGGCGGTGTCGGCCAGGGCCGGCAGGTCGAGGCGATGCGCCGTGGCGTCGATGTGCTGGTGGCCGCCCCCGGCCGCCTGCTGGACCTGATGGGCCAGGGCCATATCGACCTGTCCGGGCTGGAAGTGCTGGTTCTGGACGAGGCCGACCGGATGCTGGACATGGGCTTTGTCCGCGATATCCGCCGGATCGTGGCCGAGCTGCCGCGTGACCGGCAGACGCTGCTGTTCTCGGCGACCATGCCGCGCAGCATTGCCGAGCTGGCGCACGGCCTGCTGCGCGACCCCGCGACCGTGCAGGTCACGCCGCCGTCCAGCACCGTCGACCGTATCCGTCAGGCGGTGATGTTCGTCGATACCGACAAGAAGCGTGACGCGCTGCAGATGCTGGTGGACTCGCCCAAGGTCGAGCGCGCCGTGGTGTTCACGCTGATGAAGCATGAGGCCAACAAGGTCGCCGCCTTCCTGAACGACCACGGCATCGTGGCCGAGGCGATCCATGGCAACAAGTCGCAGGGTGCGCGCGAGCGGGCGATGTCGGGCTTCCGGTCCGGTGCCGTCAAGGTGCTGGTGGCGACCGACATTGCGGCGCGCGGCATCGACGTCGATGACGTCACGCATGTCTTCAACTACGACCTGCCCAACGTGCCGGAGAGCTATGTTCACCGGATCGGCCGTACGGCGCGCGCCGGGCGTGAGGGCTGGGCGGTGTCGCTGTGCGATGCCGAACAGCGGGCGTGGCTGCGCGACATCGAAAAGGCGATCGGCAAGCCGATCCCGGTGGTGATGGAGCATCCGTACCATTCCGAGGCGGCCGAGAAATCGACCATGCGGCCGCCGGTATTGGGCGGCGGCGGTGGCCGGGGCCGTGGGGGTGGCGGCGGTGGCCGCAACCAGTCCCGCTCGGGCGGCGGGCAGCATCGTGGCGCTCCGCGTCGCGTTGCCTGATTGAAGGGGGCGCTCCGTTGGAAGACGGGGCGCCCTTTCTTCTTTGGGGAAAGGTCTCTTCTTTTTCTGAAGAAAAAGCAGCAAAAAGACTTTTATTCGTTTTGGGTCATCGTATGGCCCAGCAAAAAACTCCTGAACGAATCAAAGTTTTTTGGTTCTTTTTTTCAAAAAAGAACATCCTGTCAGAATACCCATGGCCGGCATGATCGCGAACAGCGCGAACACCCAGAATGCCGCCCTTTCGGCCCCCACCATGCCGCCAGGGTCTGCCAGGCCGGCAATGTTGGCGATCATGCCGGCCCAGGCGCCGGCCAGTGCGGTGGTGTAGAGCTGCACCGTGGTCAGGGAGGCCGAGGCCAGGTCGCGGTCGGCGGGCTGGGCGGTGAGCAATACGCGCGTCAGCAGATGCGGCCACGCCGTGCCGACGCCCAGGCCCACCATCAGGAACGTGACGCAGACGGGCGCCATCGCCTGCCATGCGCCATCGGTGGGCACGGACAGATAGAAGGCCAGGAAGAGAATGCCGGCCAGCCCCAGCGCGGGGGCGGCGACCAGGGCGCGTGCGACGCGGGCTGGTGGGGCGCCGGCATTGAGGATCGAGCCGGTGGACCAGCCGGCGGCCATCAGTACCGACAGATAGCCGGCGGTAAGGGGGGGCTGGCGGTGCAGATCCTGCAAGAAGAGCGGCGCGAAGATCTCGATCACTTCCACGGTCAGGGCCAGGCAGCCCATCAGGGCGTATAAGGGGGCCAGGCTGGAGCCCCAGACCAGCGCGCGGGCGGGCAGCAGGCGCGTGCCGCCCTGCCGTTCGAGATGGGCGAGGCAGGCGAACAGGCCCAGCACGATCAGGCATCCGGCCAGGTTTTCCCATCCATGCGGGCTGGCACCGGCCACCGCCAGGCACAGCACCGAGCCGACCATCAGCGCGATCTGCCGCCAGGCGATGCCGGGGAAGCTGCCGGCTTCGGCGCCGGTGGTGCGCGGCAGCACGCAGGTTGCGAGCATGGCGAACGGGATCGACAGCGCCGCCAGCGTCCAGAAGGCGGCGCGCCAGACGCCCAGTCCCGCGAACAGGCCGCCGATGGCGGGGCCGATCAGCGTGGCGACGCCCCACATCGAGGACAGCATGCTCATGGCCCGTGGCCACAGGGCGGGCGGGAAGACCAGCCGGATGACGGCATAGGCCATCGAGACCAGCAGGCCCGAACCGATGCCCTGCAGGACGCGGCCGGCCAGCATGGGCGGCATGGCGGGGGCCGTGGCGCACAGCACGGCACCGGTGGCGAAGATTGCAACCGCGATCCCGTAAGCGGCGCGCGGGCCGAAACGGCCGAGCGCGCGCGCCGACAGGGATGAACCGACGATCGAGGCAGCGACGAAAAGCGAGGTGTTCCACGTGTAATAGCGCATGCCGCCGATATCGCGCACCGCCGAGGGCAGTACGGTCATGGCCATGTACAGGTTGATGGCGTGCAGCACGACGCCGGCCGAGAGGGTGATGGAGCGCGCCGCGTTGCCGCCGGAAAAAAGGGCCGCCCAGCCGGTCGCGGTGTGGGCCGGCCGTGCCTCGGCGGCATGGGCGGGGGATGATCGCGACGGGGTGTCAGAACGCATGAACGCTGCCTTCCGGGTGCCGCGGGGAGTGTCCTGGCGCGGGGCTTGCCTGGGCGTGCCGGTGTCGGTCATAAAATCTCAAGCATGGTTGAGGTCAATGCAGAATCGGGCGGGAAATGCGATGCGCGCGGATGATCTCTCTGTCGGCGAAGTCGCGCGCCGGTGCGGCGTTCCGGTCTCCACCCTGCATTTCTACGAGGCCAGGGGGCTGATCCGCAGCGGGCGGAACGCGGGCAATCAGCGCCGCTATGGCAGGGCGGTACTGCGGCGGATCGCGATCATTCGCGTGGCGCAGCGGGCAGGCCTGTCGCTGGCGGAGATCAAGGCCGCGCTGGCGGGTGTGCCGGATGGCCGGGCGGCGACCGTGCAGGACTGGCGCCGCATGTCCACCTCCTGGCGGGAGAGCCTGCAGGAGCGGATCGACGATCTGACGCGCCTGCGCGACCAGCTTGACCGGTGCATCGGCTGCGGCTGCCTGTCGCTCGCCGATTGCCCGCTGCGCAACCCGCAGGATGTGCTGGGGGCGGTACGTTCGGGGCCGGTTCTGCTGGATTGAGAGAGGGGCTGGCCGGGGGGCGTTATGAACGCGGCGCGTCGTCCAGGGCTTCGTGGTTTTCATCGCGGATGGGCCAGTAGATCGGCGGCTGGAGAAGCGGGCCGGGGCGGGCGAACAGATAGCCCTGCCCGTAATCGCAGCCCAGTTCCCGCAGGATGGCGGCCTGTGCTTCAGTCTCGATTCCCTCGGCGACGACCTGCTTGTGCAGGGCCTTGCCGAGCGAGATGACCGAGCGGACGATCTCTTGCGCGTTGCGGGCCGGCGTCGTCAGCTGGCGGACGAAGGACCGGTCGATCTTGATGATGTCGACGGGGAAGCGCAGCAGATGCACCAGCGACGCGTATCCGGTGCCGAAATCGTCGAAGGCGGTGCGGATGCCGGCGGTGTGCAGGACGTGCAGGGCCTCGGCGATCTCGTCGGACGCATGGTCGAGGGCGATGCCTTCCGTGACCTCGACGCAGAGCCGGTGGGGCGGGACCCCGGCCTCCTGCAGGCGGTTGAGGATGTGCCGCCCCGCCGCCGCCCCGCGCAGATGCACGCCGGTGAAATTGACCGCGATATAGGCCAGCCCGTCGCCGACATCGGACAGCGCGGCCAGGGCGATGGAGATGACTTCGTCCTGCAGCCGGGGGCCGATCGTCTCGTCCATCAGCAGGATCTGGAAATCGGACGGTGCCAGCAGGCCGAGTTCCGGATGGTTCCAGCGCAGCAGGGCTTCGTTGCCGCGCTGGCGGCCGGTCTTCAGATCGACCAGGGGCTGGTAGTAGAGCGTGAATTCCCCTGCCGCGAGGGCGTGGGGCGCGTCGGCCAGCAGTCGCGCGGCCAGGCTGTCGGCGCGGTCGAATTCCGCAGTGTAGGGCTGCCTGCGCCCGCCGCCGCGCTGCTTGGCCCAGTACAGCGCCCGGTCCGCCCGATGCATGGCCGAGACCGGGGAGCCGTTGCATTCCGTCTGTCCCACGCTGAACCAGAGCGACAGGGTGCGGCCGGACTGGGACCAGGGTTCTCCCTGAAGGGCATCGAGACGTTCGAGCAGCACCTGTTCCACCGGTCGGGACACGAGGATGCCGAATTCGTCGCCGCCCAGCCGCGCGAGGGCGGTGCCGTCGGGAACGATCTGGCTGAGGCGCATGGCCATGTGGCGCAACAGATTGTCGCCCAGTTCCTGACCGTAGGAATCGTTGACCGACTTCAGGTGATCCACGTCGATCAGCAGCAACGTGGTCAGCGGGTCCGCCTGGTCGAGCGCCGCCTGGAACGCGGCGCGATTGTCCAGCTGGGTCAGATGGTCGGTCATGGCCGCGCGGCGCAGCGTTTCGGCTTCGGTCTGCATCACGGCCATCGCGCGGGCCGCCCTGTCGCGCGCGCGCCCGATATCGCGCAGCCGGTAGGCGATGGTGACCGACAGGGCGACCGCTTCGAAGGCGATGCAGGCGAATGTCGCCATGTCGATCGCGTCGCTCTGGGGCAGGAAGCCCATATTGCGGGCCAGCCGCAATGTGAAGACCGAAATGACAGGCATCCAGGCCAGCAGGAAGAACCAGATGATCCGGCTTCGCCTGCGGATGGCGAAGGCGATCGTCGCGGCAATCCACAGGACGTCCAGCATCAGCACGGCATTCAGGACGTGATCGGTCCACACGGGCGGGAGCAGCGTGTCGGCCGCCGCGGCGAAGCCGGAGAGGGTCGAGAGAACGGTCAGGACATAGCCTGTCCACAGCAGGTATCTGTGGCGCGCCTGGAACTCGATGAGCGTCAGAAGAAGCATGGTTCCGGCGGCGACCGTGGCACCGAGGAAACAGTCGCTGAGCCTGACCGCCAGCGGGCCGGTCAGGCGGTCGTCGAACAGGCCGAGGAAATTCGTCCAGGAGAGGCAGTAGCCCAGCGTCAGCACGGTCCACACGGCATACCAGAGCTGGAAACGATCGCGGCGCCCGTCATAGGTGGCCAGGTTGTAGACCATGGCGGAGACCAGGGCCCCGATCATCACCCCGGTCAGGATCAGCCAGGCCATGCTCCGCGCGGCTTCCTCATCGGGGGTGCGGGCTTCGATCTTGCGGATGAAGATGGCGCCGTCGAGATGATGAAAGCCGATCGACAGGCTGGAGATTTCGACACCGGGGGAATCGAAGGGGAAGCGCAGCAGGCCGCCGGGGGCCCAGTCATGGCCGACCCCGCCGTCGGCATAACTGTAGTTCTGGATGCTGCCGTCGCTGTTCGTCGCGGCGACGGTTATGCGGTCGAAACGATTCTCGTCGAGAAGCAGCGCCCAGCCCGCGGGCAGGTCCTTCAGCACGGACGGGTCGGAGAGATGCAGCCAGACCCATCCGTCCGTTCTGGGCGGCGTCGCGCAGCCCCGGATGCTGTAGGCCGACCGGGCCAGTTGCTCCACCATGCCGGCGGCGCCGTCCAGGCAGATGGACGGGTGCAGGTCCAGCGGGTCGGCATGGGCCGGCACGCCCAGCGATGAGATCAGCATTGACAGCAGGATCGCCAATGCACCTCTGAGAGCCTGTTTGGAAATGCGCGCAGGAGGCGATCCGACGCGCGCGTCCTGCGCTTCGGTGCTCACTTCCATATAGGCCGCTCCGTTCCGATGCTCGGAAACACACGCCGGGCGCGGCCCGTTCCAGGCCGCTTTCGCTCACCAGCGCGCATTTCCAAACAGGCTCTGCGCATCAGAAGGTCTTTACCCGTATTGCGGCTTCCGCCGTAGCCAGGGGGAGGACAGGCTGATTGATTCCCACGATTGACCTTATACTGAGTGTTGAGGCGCGGTATCGTGTGTGGTCCCGAGACGTCAGGCAAGGTCCATATGGACGATTTCTGCCTTGCTCATTGTTCGTGAGCGGCAAATATAACCAAAGAGCCGCAACAGCATATGCGCTCGGCGTGCGCTGGTCGAGAGGCGAGTGAGGATGACTTGCCGGGCCGCCGGTCGATGATCATGCGCCCCGTGGGGAGGCCTGTGCCTGTACCCTGGCGCGCCTTTATTGTATCGAGTGTGGAATTTTTATCTTTTTGCATGCCGTCTGGTGATTCAAGGTCTTTTCACGTTCGGGATGGTCGTTCATCGCTGCCAGGCGATATGCGTGCTCTCCAGCGGGATCGCCACGCCGCAATGGGCCGGGATGACGCGCACGGTATAATCCGTCGCCGGCCGGTCCAGCCCGGTCGTTACTGTATAATGGGTCATGCCGTTCGCGTCGGGGCAGCCGCCGGGGGGGATGGTCGTGACGAAGGGCGGGCCGCCATCGATGGGGTTGGCGTAGAGCTGCACCTGGACCGCGTCGGGTGGAATATGCCCGAGGAAGAGTGCCACCGCCACGTGACGCTGCCCGTCCGGTTCGGAGAACGTTACCGATTCGATGCGCAACTGGGGCCAGCATGCGTCGAGCATGTCCTGCCATTGCAGGATGTCGTGCGCCGCCTGTCCGCCATTGGCCAGGCGGGCGCGGTAGTGGTTGGCGGCCGGCAGGTAGAAACGGTCGGTGTAATCGCGCACCACGCGGTTGGCGGAAAAGAGCGGTGTCAGGCGCGCCATGCTTTCGCGCATCCGCGCGACCCATGCGACGGGAATGCCTTGGGCATCGCGGGCGTAGAAGGACGGGGCGATTTCGGATTCGAGCAGGGTGTACATTGCATCGGCCTCGGCCGCGTCCACCGCCGGGTCCTCGCCATGTTCGTGCCCGTCGCCCAGGGCCCAGCCGATTTCGGGCGCGTAGGCCTCGGCCCACCAGCCATCAAGCTCGGACAGGTTCAGCCCGCCATTGACCAGTACCTTCATGCCGCTGGTGCCGCTGGCCTCCCACGGGCGGCGGGGGGTGTTGATCCACAGATCGACCCCCTGGACCAGGATTTCGGCCAGTGCCAAGTCGTAATCGGTCATGAAGACGACGCGGCCGCGGATATCGGGCCGTTGCGAGAAGGCGATCCAGCGGGTGATGAGGTCCTGCCCCGCGGTGTCGGCGGGGTGGGCCTTGCCCGCCAGCACCAGTTGCATGGGCCGATCAGGGTGGGAGAGCAGGCGCGCCAGGCGGTCCGGATCGTGCAGCAGCAGGTCCGGCCGCTTGTAGGTCGCGAAGCGGCGGGCGAAACCGAGCGTCAGCACGTCGGGGCTGAGAGCCGGGACCGGCCGGCCCGACAGTCCGGCGGCGTCGGCATAGCTCTGCCGCTCGGCATACAGGATGGAGATCTTGTCGATGAAGGAACTGCGCGCCTGGCAGCGGGTGAACCACAGGATGCGGTCGTCCAGTGCGCGGATACGGTCGGCCACGCCCTCCTGCGTGCCGCGCCAGCGCTCGGGGCCGGCGGCTTCGGTCCACAGCGCGTCGGCCTCGATCGAATCCCAGCTTGGTGTATGCACGCCGTTGGTCACGTGGCCGACCGGGACCTCGGATTCGGGCCAGCGGGGGAAGAGGGGGGCGAACAGGCGGCGGCTGACCGCGCCGTGCAGGCGTGACACGCCGTTGACCGCGCCGCTGGCGCGGATGGCCAGCCAGGCCATGTTGAAGGGCTCGCCCTGATCGTCAGGATTGGCGCGGCCGAGGGCCAGCAATGTGTCCAGCGGAATGTCGAGCTGGTTCTTGGCGTAATTCGAGAGATAGGTCCGGAGCAGGTCGGCCGGAAACCGGTCGAAACCGGCCGGTACGGCGGTATGGGTGGTGAACAGCGTGCCCGCCCGTGCGATGGTCAGGGCCTGGCGGAAGGGGATCTGCAGCCGCTTCATCAGGCCGTGCGCGCGTTCCACCGCCGCGAAGGCGGCGTGGCCCTCGTTGAGGTGGCAGACATCCGGCTGGTAGCCGAGCATGTCGAGCAGGCGCCAGCCCGCGATGCCCAGTGTAAGTTCCTGGCGCAGCCGAAGGTCGTCGTTGCCGCCATAAAGCTGGGTCGTCACGCAGCGCACGGCCGCCGGATTGGCCGGGTCGTTGGTATCGAGCAGATAGAGCGTCGCGCGCCCGACGATGGCCTTCCAGGCCCGGACCCAGACATGCCCCTGGCCGAAACGGAACGGAATCCGCAGCACGTCGCCATCTTTCGTCAGGACGGGACTGACGGGCAGTTGGGACGGGTCGTTGAAGGGGTAGAGCGCCTGCTGCCGCCCGCCCGGTGTCAGTTCCTGCCGGAAATAGCCCTGGGCGAACAGCAGGCCGACCGCCACCACGGGCACGCCGAGGTCGCTGGCCGCCTTGAGCTGGTCGCCCGCCACGTTGCCCAGCCCGCCCGAATAGATCGGCAGCGCCTCGCTGAGCATGTATTCCATGCTGAAATAGGCCACGCAGGACAGGGCGGATGTGTCGTGCGTCTGGGCGAACCAGGTCGGGCGGCGCAGGCGTTCGGCCTGGGCGGCCATGGCATCGCCGACCGCGCGGCGAAAGGCGGGCTTGCCCAGCAGTGCCTTGAGATGCGCGCGCGAGGCGTTGTTCAGCGTCGTCCAGGGATTGCGGGTGTGGGCCCAGCAATCCGTGTTGATCTGGTGCCAGAGCGCGTCGGTCGCGTGGTTCCAGCTCCAGAGCAGATCCAGCGCGAGGCTGTTCAGCGCGCGTTCCGCCGCGCGTGGGGTCAGCGTGGGACTGTCGGCCGCCATGTCACCTCTCCGTAGCTGTGGTTCCTGCTATTCCGTGATCGTGTCGTGCCGCCCGCGCAGCAGGACGCGGATCGAGCGGGCCTGTGCGGGCAGGCGCGCCATGTCGCCGACCGGCGGTGCCGTTTCGGCGGCGAGAATGTCGGCGGGCGGGGCGGCGGCGGTGTCGATGAGGCTGCGCCATGGCGCGCCGCCCCGTGCGGCCTCGGGCAGGGCGAAATGCAGCGTGTCGTCCCAGCCGTTGATGAAGACATAGAGATCGTCATCCTCCATCGTCGCACCCCGCAGGAAGAGGGCCAGGCTGCGCGAGACCGGGCGCAGATCCGGGTCGCCGCCATCGACGCCGTGCCACGAGACATCGTCGCGCCAGCCGACGCTGCGGGCGATCGAGGGGTGGGCGGTGCGAAAGGCGATCAGCATGCGTACGAAACGCAGCAGGGCGCTTTCGTTTTCCGTCAGGCGCCAGTCGAGCCAGTTGGTTTCGTCGTCGCGGTCATAGGGGTTGGGGTCGCCGCCCCGGCTGTGGCCGAATTCGTCGCCCGCCTGGAACATCGGCGTGCCGTTGGCCAGCATCAGCAGGCAGAAGGCGTTGCGCGTCTGGCGGCGGCGCAGGGCCAGGACCTGTTCGGGCGTGCCCTCGGTGCCCTGATGGCCGCAATTGGCGGCGATCTGGCCCGGATTGTCGAACGAGAACAGGTCGCGCAGCGTCAGCCCGTCATGGCTGGCGATGTAATTGACGCTCTGATAGGGGCGCGCGGCATGGGCGCGGTCGTCGGGGAACAGGTCGGTGCTGCCGTAAAGGCGGGTCATCAGCACCGGCACGCAGCCATCGTCGCCGCGCAGGAAGCGGCGGATATCGTCGCGGAAATGGGCGTTCCATTGCCGCCAGCTCCGGCCCGGAAAGGCCCGGCCCAGTTGCATCAGCGAGCCGTCGCCGACCCAGGGTTCGGCGATCAGCCGCGTCTGCCACCGCTGGGATGCGGTGGACAGTTCGGTGATGATCGGCGGTTCCGCGAGATTGACGCGGCCGCTTTCGTCGACCGAGAACATCGAGGCGAGGTCGAAGCGCAGGCCGTCGATGCCCATCTCCGCGATCCAGAACCAGGCGCTGGACAGGATGAGCTGCCGCACCACCGGCGCCGCCACGTCCAGGTCGTTGCCGCCGCCGCTGCGATTGGTGGGGCGGAACGGGGTGCCGGGTGTGCTGGAATAATAGCTGGGATTGTCGATTCCGCGATAGGACCAGACCGGGCCGCCGGGATGGTCCTCGGCGGTATGGTTGTAGACGACATCGAGAAAGACCTCGATTTCGGCTTCATGCAGGGCGGCGACCATTGCGCGGAATTCGCGCCATGCCGTATCGACCGCGCCGTCCGAGGCGTAGCCAGCGTGGGGCGAGAAGAAATTGAGCGGCATATAGCCCCAGAACGTGCCGTAGACCGGGTCGCGCTGGAAGATCGGCATCAGTTCCACCGCCGTTATCCCCAGCGCCTTGAGATAGGGGATGCGCGCCGTCAGCGCGGCGTAGCTGCCGCGCTGCGCCTTGGCCATGCCGGACGAGGGGTGGCGGGTGAAGGCGCGGACGTGAAGCTCGTAGATGATGAGGTCGTGATCGTGGCGGCGGGGGCGCTGGATGGCGGGTGGGCTGGCGCCGGTGCGATCGGGCAGGACGCCCAGCGGTGCGCGGCCTGCCGTCGGTCCCGGCCGGCAGGCCGCCGCGCGGTCGAAGTCGGGCGGGAAGAACACGCCGCGCGCATAGGGGTCGAGCAGCAGTTTTTCGGCGTCGAACAGCAGCCCCTCTTCCGGCCGGTGCGGGCCGGCGACGGAATAGCCGTAATAACAGGCGTCGCCGGCCTGCCCGGCCGGTACGCGGGCATGCCACATGTCGCCCGTCTTGTTGTGCGGCAGGCGGAGGGGCAGGCGCAGGCAGGGGGTGAAGAGGTCGTCCGCGCGATAGAGCAGCAGCGTGATGGCGGTGGCGTTGCGCGAGAAGAGACTGAAATTGAACGCCTGCTCCTCGGGCAGCCAGACGGCGCCGGGCGGGAAGGGCGCGCCGTCGGCCGAGGTGAAGCTCCTGCTGACCGGCAACGGCGCGTTCGGCATGGCCATGCTCGCCACGGATGGGGTTCGCGCGCAGCCTAGCGGGATCGGGGCGGGAAGGCGAGAAAATCCGGCGGTGGATGAGAACGTTTTCCCGGTTTCATCTGTTGTTATATCGTGATGAAAGATCCTTTAAAACAAAGGGAAATATTGGAGTTTATTTTGAATGTGTGAAAAATCTTGAATTTTCCTGATAATTCCTGTTTAATTGATTTTACTAATAAAGCTTATGGAGGTTGATGTTTTGCGATTGAGCCGTTCCGCATTATCCAGTCTGCCCGCTGGCGTCTACAGGCCGCAATTCGATCCGGCCCTGTTGAAATCCGGGCTTTTGCATCTGGGATGCGGAAGTTTCCATCGCGCGCATCAGGTCGCGGCGACGCAGGCGGCCATCCATCACGCAGGGGAAGACGGGCTGCGCTGGGGCATTGTGTCGGCGACGATGCGTCGGCCACTGCTGGCCGAGCAATTGCGGGAGCAGGAGAATTGCTACACGCTGCTGACCCGCGAGCCGGACGGCACGGTGGCCTCCGTGATGGCGGCGATCTCCGAAGCTGTTTTTGCCGGGGCCGATCCGGGGGCGCTGATCGGCCGGATTGCCGATCCGCTGATCAGGGTGGTGACGCTGACGGTGACGGCCAGCGGCTATCATATCACCGCCGAAGGGCGGCTGGACCCGGAATCCGCCGCCATTCGCGAGGATCTGGAGCGGCCGTTTCCCCGGACCGCGCCCGGCATCCTCGTGGCGGGGCTCGATCTGGTGCGGCAGCGCGGGGGCGTGCCGCCCGTGGTGCTGAGTTGCGACAATGTGGCCGAGAATGGCGATACGCTGCGGCAGGTGGTGATGGATTACGCATCGCTGCGTGGCGACGATGCGCTGTCGGCGTGGATCGGCGCGCATGTGGTCTTTCCCAATACGATGGTCGACCGGATTACGCCGCCGTTTCAGGAGGCGGATCTGGACGATGCGCGGCTTCTGCTGGGGGGTGTGGAAGATACGATCCCGGTTTCGGCCGAGCCGTGGTTTCAGTGGATCATCCAGAATTTCGACGGTGAGCGGCCGTTCTGGGAGGCGCATCCGGGCACCCGTTTCGTGCGCGATGTCAGCGTGTTCGAACGGGCGAAATTGCAGATGCTCAACGGCACGCACATGATCCTGGCCTATGCCGGGGGGCTGGCGGACCTGCCGACGGTGGCCGAGGCTGCGACCGATCCGGCGCTGGGGGCGATTGCCACGCATTTCATGCGCCATGAGCAGTCGGCCGGGGTCGATCTGTCGGACGAGGATCTGGATTCCTATGCCGCCGGGCTGATGACGCGGTTCCGCAATCCGGGCATTGCGCATGATGTGGAGCGGATCGGGCGCAACGGGTCGGCGAAGATGGCCGCGCGGGTGATTGCGCCGATGCGCGAGAATCTGGAGGCCGGTCGCCCGGTGACGGGGGCCGTGCTGCTGATTGCGTGCTGGATCCGCTGGTTTGCGCTGCATGAGCAGGAAGCCCTGGAAATCGGCCTGACGGACCCGCGCGCGGATGTGCTGCGGCAGATCTGCGCCGATGCGCGGGACGATCATCGGGCGCAGGCGGAAGCGTTTCTGGCAATGGAGGAAGTGTTCGGGCCGCCTCTGCCGGATCATGACGGGCAGGTGGCGGCCATTGCGGACATGCTGCGGCGCCTGACGGATGGTGATGTGCGGGCTGTGCTGCGTGAGGTTGCGAAAGCCTGTTCGTAAAGGCGCCTGAATCCATCCCGGTTATGATGATAGCCGGGATGGAAAGCGTGCGTGTGCCGGCGGCTCTGGGCGGCCTCCCGTATTCAGGACGATGGATCGGATTTTCCGCCCACACGCACGATGCTGGCCTGGGCGCCGTTTACGCCTTCGCTCACGACCAGGTGTACCGGACTGCCGACCTGCAGGCGATCAAACCCGTCGTCGGCCACGCTATGGCGATGGAAATAGACCTCTCGCCCGTCATGCGTCGTAATAAAGCCGTGATCCGCCTCGGCGACGAACCGGGCAACGTGGCCTTCCAGCCAGAGGGGCTCGTGGTGCTTGACCTGGGTTCCGCGGATGCGGACATGGTCTTCCAACTGCCGGATGGCAGCGTCGAACGCATCCCGCACGGCGACATGGGCATCTTCATGTGCATGATCCTGCGACCCTTCGCGCCCGACGACGATGTCGCCTCCTGGCACGGTGATGACCAGTTTCACACGATAGAGCTGGCCCTGACGATGGTGCCGGTGGGGGATCTCGACCGTCACGTGGCATCGCTGGATATCGTGCTCGAACCGCGTCAGAAGTGAAGCCTTTTCGCGGATTCTGGCTTCCAGCGTCGATGAGGGCGCCATATTCCTGAACGTAATCAGCACGGGAATGGTCATGACATCGTTCCTTTGACAGACTTGAACGTGCTGGAACCAGAGCGGTTTCGGGCATGATCTTCGGAGGTCGGCGGCCAGGGAAAGGTTACGGCGCGCGCACTCCTGACGGCTGCCCCTCCTTGATCCGGACATGCAATGCGCCAGTTCGCGTTCTGTAAGACGGACATGGATCGATGCGTTCAGCGTGAGCGTCCGAAATAATCCTCCTGCCCCCAATAAAATTCAGCTGAGGCGCGCGACGCGGCGCCCGGTGTGCCGTTATCGCGGCGTGCGGCATATGCGAAGGGTCGGGCGATGGTCGAGGCGCTGGAAGCACGGTGACGCGGGTGGGCCTCCGCCGGGCCGGCGTGGCCGGGGTCGTGCTGTTGCTGGCGGCGGTCCTGTGGTGGGGGCTGTCGTGGCATGCGGTGCCGATGACGTTGCAGGGGTATGTCGATGCGGATTTCGTAAGGATCGGTCCGACGCAGGCCGGGCTGCTGACCGGGCTGCATGTGATGCGCGGCGATCAGGTGCGGGCGGGGCAGGCGCTGTTCGACCAGGACGACGTGGCCGAGCGCGCCGCGCGTGACCAGGCAGCGCGCCAGGCCGAGGAAAGCGCGCGCCAGTTGGCAAACCTGCAAGGCCCTGCCCGCGAGACCGAAATCCGCCAAGCGGCGTCGAACCTGGCGGACGCCGAGGCGACGCGTGACCGCGCGCGGGCCGACCTGCGCCGGCTGGAGGCGGCGGCCCCGGTTGGCGCCGCGACGATGCAGGCGCGTGACGCCGCCCGCGCCGCCTGGCGCTCGGCCGAGGCCCGCGTCGCGGGGCTGCGCGCCGCGCTGGAGCAGGCACGCGCTCCCAGCGGCCGAACGGAGCAGATCTTCGCCCAGGCGGCGACGGCGGCGGCGGCGCGCGCGGCCCTTGCGATCATGGACTGGCGATTGTCGCAGCGCCATGTCGTGGCGCCCGATACCGGCGTCATCGCCGATATCATGGCCTGGCCGGGCGAAGTGCTGGACGCCGGCACGCCGGTCATCTCGCTCCTGCCGCCGGGTCATATCGTGATCCGCCTGTTCGTGCCGGAGGGCATGCTGGCGCGCATTCATCTGGGTGACTGGGTGGGACTGGCTTGTGATGGCTGCCCGTCCGGGCTGGAGGGGTATGTGGATTTTATCGCGCCGCATGCCGAATACACACCGCCGCTGATCTACAGCGACCAGAGCCGGGCCAAGTTGGTCTATATGGTCCAGGCGCGGCCGCGCACCGGCCAGGTGGGGATGCTCAATCCGGGCCAGCCGGTGACGGTCAGTCCGCCGTGGGCCACCAGGCGGGGGAACGTGCGATGAACGGCCCGAAGCCCGAGGATTACGTCATAGACGTCCACGACCTTCGCAAGGATTTTGGGACGCTGCGCGTGGTCGACGGGCTGAGCCTGCGCGTGGCACGGGGCGAGATCTGCGGCTTTCTGGGCGCGAATGGCAGCGGCAAGACCACGACCATTCGCATGTTGTGCGGGCTGCTGGTGCCCGATGCGGGGCGCGGGACCTGCCTGGGGCTGGACATCATCCGCGATGCGCCGCGCATCCGCCGGCAAGTCGGCTACATGACGCAGCGCTTCAGCCTGTATGAGGACCTGACGGTGCGGGAGAACCTGGAGCTTGTCGCCGGGATCTATGAACTGTCGGACCCGCGCGGCGCGGTCGATGCCATGCTGGACCGCATGGAGCTGCGCGGCCGGGCCAGCCAGTTGGCCGGCCAGTTGTCGGGCGGCTGGAAGCAGCGGCTGGCGCTGACGGCCTGCGTGCTGCACCGGCCGGCGCTGCTGCTGCTGGACGAACCGACGGCGGGGGTGGATGCGCGGGCGCGGCGCGCGTTCTGGGACCTGATCCACGACATGGCCGGCGGCGGCCTGACGGTGCTGGTGTCCACCCATTACATGGATGAGGCGGAACGCTGCGCGCGCGTGGTCTACCTGGCCGGCGGGCGCATCGTCGTCCAGGGCAGCGCCGGGGAGTTGCTGGCCCGTGTCGGGCTGGTGACGTTCGAGGGCACGGGCGACGGGGTCGAGGACGCGGTGCGGCGGCTGCGCGAGGCGCCCGGGGTCGAGGCCGCGACCGTCTTCGGCCGGGCGCTGCATGTCGCGGGGATGGACCGCGCGCGGCTGGAGGAGGCCATTCGTGCGCAGGGGGGCGGGCTGGCATGGCAGGAGGTGCCGCCCCGGCTGGAGGATGTGTTCATCCATCTGCTGGGACAGGAGGACGGGTGATGGGCATGCTGTCCGCCCGCCGCCTGCGCGCGCTGCTGCGCAAGGAATGGCTGCAGGTGCGGCGCGACCCGATGACCCTGCGGCTGATCATCGCGCTGCCGGTGATGCAGTTGCTGATCTTCGGCTACGCCATCAATTCCAACCCGCACGATCTGCCGACCGGGGTGTTGATGGCGGAGCCGTCGCGTTACGAGCGCACCATCGTCGCCGCGCTGCGCAATACCGGCTATTACCGGACCCGCCTTGTCCGGTCGGAAGCCGAGGCGGAGGCGGGTATCGCGGAAGGACGGCTGCTGTTCGTCGTCGACTTCCCGCCGGGCTTCGACCGTGCGGTGGACCGGGGCGAGGCGCCGTCAGTCCTGGTCGATACCGACGGCACCGACCCGACGGCGGTGGGCTATGCCACCGCCGCGCTGTCCGGCCTGGGCGACGTGTTGGCGCGCGACCTGCCGCCGGCAAGGCGGGGCATGGCGTTGCCGGTGCCATTCCGCTTCGTGGTGCATACCCGCTACAACCCCGAGCAGTTGACGGTGCTGAACGTGGTGCCCGGGCTGATCTGTGTCGTGCTGATGATGTCGACGCTGATGCTGACCACGCTGGCCATCACGCGTGAGCGCGGGACGATGGAGAACCTGCTGGCCATGCCGGTGCGCCCGGTCGAGGTCATGCTGGCGAAGATCGCGCCCTATATCGGCATCGGCTACCTGCAGGTGCTGGTCATCCTGCTGATCGCGGTGCTGCTGCTGCATCTGCCGGTGCATGGGTCGATCCTTCTGCTGTTCGGGGTGCTGGGGGTGTTCATCGCCAGCAACCTGGCCTTGGGGATCACCTATTCCACGCTGGCGGCCAACCAGATGCAGGCGCAGCAGATGGCGCAGTTCACCATGCTGCCGTTTATGCTGCTGTCGGGCTTCGTCTTTCCATTCCAGGGCATGCCGCGCTGGGCGCGCGTGATCGGCGAAGGGATGCCGACGACCCACGCCATGCGCATCGTGCGCGGGGTGCTGCTGAAGGGAAACGGGCTGGCGGAGATCCTGCCCGACCTGTGGCCGATCGTGCTGTTCACGCTCTGCACGGTCGCGGTCGCCGTGCGCTTCTATCGGGAAACGCTGGATTGATGCGCCAGACCGTCCGGGCTGGGTGTGTCGCGGGTCTCGCCTGGGTGGGGGGCTGCACGGTGGGGCCGGCCTTCCATGCCCCGCGCGCCGAGGTGCCGGCGGCGTGGCATGATGTGTCGGCCCATGATGGTGGTGTCGCGTTGGTGGCGCGGCCCGATCCCGGCTGGTGGCGGATGTTTCACGACCCGGTGCTGGACGCGCTGGTGGCGCGGGCCATGGCGGGCAATCCTGGCTTTCAGGAAAACAGCGCGCGCATTGTCCAGGCGCGGGAGCAGGAGGCCGCCCAGCGCGCCGCGGGCCTGCCGGAGCTGGGGACCTCGGCGCGCTATACGCGCGAGCGGCTGGGGGAGGCGGGGTTGTTCTCGGTGCTGGGGGGCGCGGGCAGCGGCACGGGGCAGCCGGCATTCCTGGGCGGGATCGGTGGCCTGACGCAGGGGACGGACCTGTATCAGGTCGGGTTTGACGCATCGTGGGAACTGGACCTGTTCGGCCGGGTGCGGCGGTTGGTGGAACAGGCACGGGCGCAGGTGGCGGTGCAGACCGCCCGCCAGGGCGATGCGCGGCTGACGCTGCAGGGCGATGTGGTGCGGACCTATCTGCAATGGCGGGCGACCCAGGCGCTGCTGGACTCGGCGGGCGAGGTGGCGGCAGCGCGGGCGCGAACGGTGGCGCTGCGGGCGTTCCAGCGCCGACTGGGGCTGGCAGACGGCACGGATGTCGACCTGGCCGGCGCGGCGCTGGCGCGGGCGCAGGGGCAGGCGGCCGGATTCCAGCGACAGGCGGGACAGGCACTGAACCGGCTGGCCATCCTGACCGGGCAACCGCCGGGAGCGCTGGATGGCCCGCTTGCCGCACTGCGTCCCCTGCCGGACCCGCCGCCGCGCGTGCCGGTGGTGCTGCCGGCGGCGCTGGCCCGCCTGCGGCCTGATATTCGCGCGGCCGAGGCCGATCTGCACGCCGCCACCGCCGGGGTCGGCGCGGCGGTGGCGCAGCATTATCCCGACATCACGCTGTCCGGGCAGGTCGGCCAGCGCACGCTGACGCTGGGCAGCCTGGCGGACTGGGGCAACACGTTCTACCAGTTCGGCCCCGCGATTTCCCTGCCGCTGTTCCAGGGCGGGCGGCTGCGGGCCGCGATCCGGTTGGCCCGCGCACAGCAGCAGGAGGCCGCCCTGACCTATCGCCAGCGCGTGCTGGACGCGCTGGGCGAGGTGGAGGATGCCCTGGTCGCACTGCGCACCGACCGCGCCACGCGGGAGAGCGACCGGGCGGCGGTGGCCAGCATCAACGCCCGGCTGGGCCTGGCCCGAACCCGCTATCGCGACGGGACCGGCGACGCGCTGGCGGTGCTGGACGCACGGGCTGATCTGGGCACCGCGCAGCAGGACGACATCCAGGCGCGGCTGGCGGTGCTGCTGGACGTGGTGGCGCTGTGCAAGGCGACGGGCGGCGGCTGGCCGGAGGCCGGGGACTAGCATCCTTTCGTATGGGGGTTTTCAGCGGACACGCGCATGATCCTGGCCTATGCCGGGGGCTGGCGGATCTGCCGACCGTGGCAGATCTGTGCCGATGCGCGGGACGATCATCGTGCGCAGGCGGAAACGTTTCTGGCGATGGAGGACGTGTTCGGGCCGCCTCTGCCGGATCATGACGGGCAGGTGGCGGCCATTGCAGACATGCTGCGGCGGCTGACGGATGGGGATGTGCGGGCTGTGCTGCGTGAGGTTGCGAGAGCCTGTTCGTAAAAGCGCGCGCGACCGCGGCTATGGCCGGGAAAGCGGAATGTCTGGTATCGGGAACATTAGAAGAAGAGCGGAAGAAGGAAGCGGCTCATAACGGACCCGTTTCCCATATCAACGAGATGGATTCGAATTGATTCGCCAGTCATGTGTCTTTCATGCCTTGTCGGACGAAAGGAGAATATCGCATGGCGCTGGATATGACGGATTTTTTGCTCAGAGATATTCTTGCCGCGACCGGGCTTGCTCATGAGGCATCCGGGCGGGTGACATTTTCTGGAAGAGAGCGCCTTTCCTCCTGCTTTCCTGTGACAGAACTCGCGGCGGCGGCGATCGGAGCCGCCTGCCTGTCGGTCGCGGACCTTCTGAATCAGGAAGGTTCATCTTTACCGGTGATAGTCGATCATCGTCTCGCTTCACTCTGGTTCGGGTTTTCGATCCGGCCGCAGGGCTGGACGCTTCCGGCTGCATGGGATGCCATTGCGGGTGATTACCGCACGCGGGATGGCTGGATTAAAATCCACACCAATGCCGCTCATCATAAACGCGCAACTCTTTCCGTGCTCGGCAGTACCGCGACGCGCGAAGCGGTCGCAGAAGCTGTCACGGGCTGGAACGGGGATGAGCTTGAGCGGGCGATTGTCGCCGCCGGAGGATGCGCGGCGCGGCTGCGGAGCCGCCCAGAGTGGGAAAACCATCTACAGGGCAAGGCCGTTTCGCGAGAGCCTCTGGTTCTGTGTGATAGGGGAGGATCGTGCGGTAATTCCGGATGGCGGCCCGATCGCGAAAGGCCGCTCGCCGGTTTGCGCGTGCTGGATCTGACGAGGATTCTGGCCGGTCCGGTCGCGACCCGTTTTCTTGCGGGATGGGGAGCCCAGGTTCTCCGCATCGATCCGCCAGGATGGGAAGAACCCGTCGTGGCGCCGGATGTCACGCTCGGGAAGCAATGCACCCGGCTGGATCTGCACGATGCCGGCGACAGAGCTGCCTTTGAACGATTGCTGTCCCGCGCAGATATTCTTGTTCACGGCTATCGGGCCGATGCCCTCGACCGTCTCGGATATGGTGCTGAGGCGCGGCAGGCCATCCGGCCCGGTCTGGTTGATGTGTCACTGGATGCTTATGGCCATAGCGGCCCATGGGCGAACCGGCGCGGTTTCGACAGTCTGGTACAGTTCTCATCCGGGATCGCTGCCAGCGGAATGGCGTGGCGCGGTTCTGATGTGCCGGTTTCTTTGCCTGTGCAGGCGCTTGATCATGCGACAGGTTATCTGATGGCTGCGGCGGCAGTGCGTGGTATTGCCGCCCGACTGCATGGAGATACCATGACGCGGTTTCGGCTGTCTCTGGCGCGGACGGCGGAGCTGCTTTTCGCGCATGAGGGTGAATACGCCGGAGATGATCCTGGTGGGGCCGGACCGGGCGATTTTTTAGAACACTCGGAAATGACGGCATGGGGGCCGGCGCTGCGTCTTCGTCCTCCTGCGACTGTCGGAGAAATGCGGATGCGGTGGATGTCGCCGGCTGTTCTTCTTGGGTCTGGACGAGCAGAATGGAACCAATAAAAGCAGCAACGCTTTACTCCGAACTGCCGGCTTTCTTTGTGCAGCAGACAGGCAGACATGCGGGGGTAAGCGGCATGTCGGCTATCAGAATAAACCGTGGAAAAGCCGACACTTGATCCTATATGCTTTAGGCATGTAAGTTTCGATTTTCACGCAGGCATATAGAAAGCAAGCATGCAGACTGCGCTCGCGATTCAATTTTCCGATACTGTTTTACAGAATCCGTTCATACGTGATCTGTCGTATATCTGGGAACAAATAGAACTGGATAATTGCTGGTTGGTGGCTGGTTGTTTGGCACAAACCATATGGAATAACCATTTCGGCTTACCCGTAAATCACGGCATTTCGGATCTGGATATTGTGTATTTCGATGCAGATGATACCTCTGCATTAAGTGAGCAACGAAATGCCGAGCGTATCCGGACAATGTTGTCGCACATACCAGTATGGATAGACGTAAAGAACGAAGCGCGTGTGCATCTTTGGTACAAAGAAAAATTTGGCTATCCGATTTCACCCTATCGCTCTGTAGAAGACGCTATTGATACGTTCCCGACGACCGCCACAGCAATTGGCATCAAGCCGGGAAAACATGGCAGTGAAGTATACGCACCATTCGGTTTGTCAGACCTACTCAATGGCATTGTCAGACCAAATAAACGTCAGATTACGGCTGATATTTATGAGGCGAAAGTGGAGAAATGGCTGAAACGCTGGCCCTATCTGACGATTATTCCCTGGAATGCAGAGTGAACCGCCTCAACTGGTCGATTTTTGGTCATGCTATAGGCGAGCAACATCCACAGAATAATAAATAGCCGCTTTGCCACATGCATCTATCTATTCAGAACGACTGACATGAGGCGTATCCCGTCTGTCTACTCGTATCCTGAGGCAGACAGGCAGACAGGCAGACAGGCAGACAGGCAGACAGGCAGACAGGCAGACATGGACAGAAAAAGTCGAATGTCTGGTGTCGGATTGCAATCTATCTGTCTTGCGCCAAGAAACTATCAAGAACCGTTGTTTTGATTCTCGAGCATACATTGGGCTTTGATTTCTGCGCTTTTTGACTGCCACTTCTGAGCAGGAGGGCGATAACGGGCAAATCGTTCCAAAAGCGTATCCGGGTCAACCGTACACACCAGCATTTCCGCATAATCCCGTTTCATGAAGCCGGCTGACACGGTTCGTTCGATCATTTCAAAAAGAGGATCAAAGTAGCCAGCGACATTCAGAAAGCCACATGGCTTCTGGTGAAGCCCTAGTTGCGCCCAAGTCCATTGCTCGAAAATTTCCTCCAGTGTTCCCGCGCCACCTGGCAAAGTCACAAATCCTGAAGCTAACTCTGCCATTCGGGTCTTTCGCGTGTGCATATCTGGAACAACCTCTAGGCGTGTCAGGCCGGTATGGGCTATCTCCTTCTCTGCCAACGCTGTCGGCATGATACCCGTCACCTCCCCACCTGCCGCGAGGGCTCCGTCTGCCACTGCACCCATCAGGCCGACATGGCCTCCACCATAGACAAGCCCGATCCCACGTCGGGCTGCAAGTTTCCCGAACGCATAGGCCGCCTCCGTGTAAATAGGAATATCTCCTGATGCTGAGCCACAAAAGACAGCAAGTTTCATATTGGGATCGATCCTTCGAGCATAAAGTTACGTTCTGGCAATCGCCTGCCGAACCGTTGGGAACGTCTCTAACTCCTGCATTTTTCCAGGTTCTGCGCAATCGGGGATGCTCCCGCGGAAGATATCGTGTCTGCTTTATGGACACGTTAAAGACAAATCGGCAGGTCGCGTGTGAGGGCGAAAGACGACACGCCCCTGCGCACTCCCGTTCAAGCAGCCCTGCCGGGGATAACAAGCGCGCAGCCCCGACGTGAAACTCCCTTCCTTTCACGCCGGGCATGACGGATGATCTGTCTGCTGCCATGCGGGCCGAGAGCGCCCATGACCGCGGCGACCGCGATATCGGGCCAGCATGAGCAGGCCATGACGATACCTCGACAAGATGTTTAGTCCCGGGTTTGATCGCGCAGCAGTTTCCTCTCCATGGTCACAACACACCGATTGTCGGAAACGGTGCCGCATTCTCCAGCATGATCCGACGTTCATGCGCGGTGACCGTCTGGTTCGCGTCGTCGACAAGAACGTCATCACGCTCGACGATAATCTCGTCGCTGAGGACGATGCCAGCCTTAATGATCGTCACACCGCGCCATGAGGTATGGCCCCGCCGTAGATGAAACTCCTTCTGATGACCATCTTTCAGAAGGGTGATTGTTCCCGGATCGTTCTCGGAATAGAAACCCTCCGCCGATCCGGCTCTTGATAAGGTCATTGCGCCTGTGGTGACGTCATAGCCGGTCACAATGACGTCCTGCGAGCCACCCGCCCCCCCGAATTCCCAGGCAGGCAGATGGCTCTCGTGCCAATGACTGCCGCTTTTCAGACCGCCAAGCGGTCTGCCCCATACAGCTTGGTTGAACAATAACCCACTGGCATCGCGATCGGACTCGCATGCAACCTTGGTCGCATTAAAGATGCAGAAGCGATCGCCACCCGGTGTCATCGAGATATGGTGCCGGGCGATCGGTCGCCCATCGTACCGCGCCTGCATATCGAATTCGATGTCGTGGGTGGTCGCCTTGGTCACCCGGTAATCGGCAGTGCCGCCATTGCGCCAAACGAACTCCTGATAACCAGGGGCCGTTACGGAACGCTGGATCGAGAAAGCGTTGCTGAACAAGTCTCCCGATTTCAGGTTCGGTTCGAATGAAGGGTCCGGCGTCGCAAGAGCGCCGCTGCACCACAGGACGGCGCTGCATAAGCAGGCGAGGCTTCCTGAGGAAAGTTGCAACAGCCGATAATGCGCATGCGTCGGCAAAAGGCACCTCTCCATGCGCTTTTTCCTCGCGGGACTGACACCTTGCGCGCCTTTGGTGGGAACCAGCTTCATCATGGATGACTGCACACACCGCCGATTGGCCGGTGCGTCGCAACGAATGCGCCGATCGACACCTTGTAGGGCCGCAGGAGTCCGTTGGCATAATTGGCCTGTTCCACGCGGAAAGCCACGCTGTTGGCTGGTTTTGTGCGCGGTGTCGTGACACTTGAGCGGGCAGTGGAGAAATATAATGTCTGCCCATCCGGCGATAGACCGGTCGCGACCTCGTTGCCGGTACTGTTGATCGGGGCGCCAAAATGCAACGGCGTACACCAGCCGGTTGTGGTGCGGAACGCGATGAACAGATCCTTCGCGCCCAGCGTGCCCGCACGGTTGCTGGCGAAGACGATGAAGCTCTCGTCCGGCGCGATGGTCGGATCCATGTCGTGGGTCGTTTTATCCGCGCCAGGGATGACGATAGGCGACGGCGTTGCAAACCCATGACCGGCTGGCGAGGCGCGATAGATCGCCGTTCCGGTTGTGCCCATCTTCATGAAATACAGGACGCCGGTTCGGGTAAAGCTCGGGTAAAGGTCATTGTCGGTCGCCGAAGCTGGCTCGGGCAGGGCCGGCGTGGTCAGGCCGGCCTTGAAATCGTAGCGATACAAGCGATAGCCCGCCCCGGTGGCGGGACGGATCGAGGCGAACACGATCGACGTGCCGTCAGGGGACACGGCCGGGTCGGTGTCCTTGTCCACGCCGGAGAACGGCGCGACTTGTGGGGCGGACCATATGCCGTGCTGTTGCGTCGCCGCGAAAATGGTCAAGCCATCCCATGTCGGCTGGCTTTTGGAGACGTAGACGGTGTTGCCATCCGGCGTGAATGCGGCGTTCAGAGTAAAGCCCGGATCGCTGGAGAACGGCTGAAAGACGCCGAACCCGGCGGGGGAAACCGGAGGAACCTCCTCGGCGAGCGCAGTCTGCGTCATGCCTACGAGAAGAGCCAGTCCGAGGCCCCATCGTCCGGACAAAGAAGGGCGTGCCATTGACGTTGCCAGTCTCCTTGGAGGGCGTTGACGCGATATCGCCGCCGCCGTAACGTTTCTGGAGGCGACGGTATCCACGAACTGTCCGCTCTCAAACATGAATCATAATAAAATTGCAGAAAGGTAATGTGCGGTAACTTCTGCATGGCAATTGCCGCAATATGCCTAATGCAGATTGGCGACTCTCGTTGAGACGGTATCTTATGGCTCCTGCGAACCGGATCTTCCTGGCAATTACCTGCGCGACCGTGCCGGTTTTCCTCTGTGCCGCTGCGCCGCCGCCCGATGGGGCGCCCGTCGCTTCAGCGCATGGAGCACCCGGCTGCGCCGGCCTTGCGCCCCATGCGTGCATTGGCATCGCACTCGAGGCTATGGGTGGTGCGAACCGCCTGGCCGGCGTGCGAACGGCGCGATATGCGATCATTGGCCATCGTGAGGAAGCGGAACAATCCTATCGCCAGGCGCCATTCCAGATCGAATATGGTCGGGAGACCCGAATCGTCGACTATCGGCATGGTGCGGTCGATCGCGTGCATGAGTCCATTTTCCCCTCGACCGCACCGGACGAAAATATCAACAAAACCCATGTCGTGGTGTCGGCAGCCGGCGCGGTCATGAAAACGCCAGGCGGTGACAGGCCGGCCGCCAGGCAAACGCGCGAACAAGGTGACGATATCCTGCATGACGAGCCCATGATGGTGCTGCAGGCCGCAGCAAAGGCGCCCGATCTGCGCTACGCCGCGCCCGAATGGCTGCACGCGGCACCGCATACGGTGGTGACATTCACGGATCACGGGCAGACGGTTCGTCTCGCCCTGAATGCCGGAAGCCATCTGCCCGACGCGATCGAGCGGACCCGGACGTTCGAAGATTTCTGGAACGTCTGGGGCGACGTCGATCAGCGCATCTATCTCGACAGCTGGCAGGATGTCGGCGGCGTGCTTTTCCCGGCCAGCCGGGTCGATCAGCGCAACGGCTTGGAGACTGCTCACGAGCAATATCTGGACGTGCGATTCGATCCGGCCCTGGCAAGCGACGCCTTCTCCGTCGATTCAGCGGCGGCGGCCAAGAGCCTGCGGTCGCCGGGATGGGAACGGCCGTTCCCACCACAGGCACAAACGATCGTTCCCGGGGTCTGGCTGTTCCAGGGGGCATGGAATGTCAGCGTGATCGAACAGGATGATGGCTTGATTCTGCTCGAAGCGCCGATTTCCGCGTCCTATACGGCACAAGCGCTAGACGCTGCCGCGCACCTTGTGCCGGGCAAGCCAATCAAGGCCGTGATCTCGACGACGGATTCCTGGCCGCATGTCGCGGGACTGCGGGAAGCCGTGGCGCGGGGTATTCCGGTTTATCAGCTCGATCTGAACCGTCCGTTGCTGGACCGATTGATTGCTGCTCCCCATATCCTGCGACCCGACGACCTTGCCCGTCATCCCCGGCCGCCGCAATGGCATATGGTGAATCAGGTGCTTGCGATCCCCAGCCGTCACAATCCGATCATGCTGATCCCGATCTGCGGGCCCTCGACCGAGCGACAATACATGGTTTACTGGCCCGATGCGAAACTCCTCTACGCGAGCGACACGCTGGTACTGAACCCGGACAATTCGTTGTATAATCCTGAACTGATGCATGAAGTGGAAACAGCGGTTGCGCGGGCGCATATCGTGCCGCAGACTGTCTACGCGATGCATCAGGCACCAATGCCGTGGGGTAGAGCGATAGGGATGGTGCCGTAAGATTGGGCGTCCGCTGTCGGGAAGGCATGTGCTTGCATCTGTCGTCTGGAAAGTAGGCGGAAGCAGCCATGTCGGGCGATGCGTAATCGCTAAAGTGAGGGACATCGTGGGCGGGAGGAAAGGGCGCGTTGCCCCTTCCTCCGGCTTTGGGGGAACGTGTCGGGACATGCGCGCCGATGTCTCCCGGCGCGCGTTTTTGTCCGGTGTTCAGGCGTGGGCCTGTTCCAGCCAGTGGCGGACATGGTCCAGGTCGTTGACGATGGCCAGGGCCTTTTCGCGGATGTCTTCGGTGGGGGCCAGGAGATCGGGCACCACGATGACGGGGATGCCGGCGGCGTGGGCGGCGCGGGCGCCGTTGTGGGAATCTTCCAATGCCAGGCAGGCTTCGGGGGCGATTCCGATTTTTTCCGCTGCCGTCAAATAGGGTTCGGGATTCGGCTTGCCGCGTGTGACGTCGTCGCGGGTCACGATGGCGTCGAAGCGGGTCAGGAGCCCGACCAGTTCCAGATGATGGTCGGTGCGATAGCGGCTGGAGGAGGTGGCGATGGCGCGCGGCAGGCCCAGCCGGTCGAGCAGGTCCAGCAGGGGGATGACGCCCTTTTTCAGCACCAGGCGGTCGCTGTCGACATAGCGGCGGAGATGCTCTTCCTGCAGCGCGAAGAAGCGTTCCAGCGGGAAATCGGTGCCGTACGTGTCGTGCACCATCTGGCGGCAGGTGTCGGCGGGCATGCCGATCATGCCGCGGCAGAAGGCGAGCGGCACGTCGTAGCCCAGGTCGGTCCCGGCCTCGGCCAGTGCGTCCATCGCCAGGGTTTCGCTGTCCAGCAGCAGGCCGTCCATGTCGAAGATCACGCCCTTGATGGCCTGGAAGGCGGATGGGCTCAGGTGGGTGGGGATCGGATATCCCGTCATGCGTTTTTCTCTCGCTGCTGTTTCTTTCGGCGCATTATCGTCCGTTGGCGCTGCACGGTGCAACCCGGTATGGGGGTTTTTCGTAAACATCGTTGATTTGAAAACGAAATTTCATGTCTATTCGCATCGTGGCGATGCGGGGCGGGATGGTGAGTGCCATTTTCCGGTGTGTCTGCGTTGCCGGGAGGGGGTGCGGTGGCGAGGGTGGAGGCTTTTGCCGTTCGCGACTATCATCGGCCGGGGAGGGGCGGTCTTGTGGGCCGATACCCTGCCGGTTTCCCCTTTTTCGGTGTGCCGATCCGTTCGGTGCGCCGGTCCGTCCTGTTCGAGAGCGATCCTGTCTTGCCCGTGTCCCGGCCCCCGGTTTCTTCCCTGCGTGTCGCCGCTTCCGTGCCGTCCCGGCGGGAGGCGCGGCGGAGCGAGACCCATGCTGCGCTGATCGAAGGGGCGATGCGCCTGCTGTCGACCCAGGGGTTCGACACCACCACGGTCGACGAGATCGCGGCCAGCGCGGGCATTTCGCGCCGGACGCTGTTCCGGTATTTTCCGGCCAAGGCGGATATCGTCACCGCCTGGGCGCAGAACATGACCGATGTGCTGACCGCCAGCGTCGAATCCTGCCCGGCGGATTTCACGCCACAGGACATCATCCGCACGGCGCTGGAAGCCGTGGTGCCGCAGATGGCGAAGAACCGGGCCGAGGCGTTCGCCTTCGCCTGTCTGATTGAGCGGACGCCGGCGCTGCTGTCGGTGAGCCTGCGGAAATATGCGCGGTGGGAGGATGCGCTGGCCGCCGCCCTGGCCAGCCGGCTGCCGCCGTCGCCCGATCAGGCGCTGGCGGCGCGCGTGGCCGCGCGGTCGGGGATCGCGGCCTTTCGCACCGCGCTGGATGAATGGATCAGGCTCAAGGGGCGCCCGGCGCTGGTGCCGATCCTGCACAAGGTGCTGGCATTGCAGGCGGGGCTTTTAAGGGCCTGATCGGAAACGCGCGTCGGGTCGCTGTCAGTGCGCGTTGTGCGGCTGGTGGAATGGAGAGCCTGACCGGAAATGTGGGCTGGCGAGCGAGAGCGGCCCGGAGGGCCGCGCCCGTCGTGTGTTTCTGAGCATCGGAGCGGAGCGGCCTTTGGGGCCGTGAGCACCGAAGCGCAGGAAACGCGCGTCGGATCGCTGTCAGTGCGCGTTGTGCGGCTGGTGGAATGGAGAGCCTGACCGGAAATGTGGGCTGGTGAGCGAGAGCGGCCCGAAGGGCCGCGCCCGTCGTGTGTTTCTGAGCATCGGAGCGGAGCGGCCTTTGGGGCCGTGAGCACCGAAGCGCAGGAAACGCGCGTCGGATCGCCGCCAGCGCGCATTTACGGTCAGGCTCGGTCAGTCTAGCCGGACCGAGGGCCGCACGAACGCATCGATCCGGTCGGCCAGGATGGACATCAGGCCGCGGAACAGGCCGTACAGTTCCACCTGGTGCTGGCGGTAGAGCATCAGGTGGCCGAGCCGCGCGGTGAGGCCGTTGAGGAAGCCGCCGCCGAAGACGGTGCCGCCGGGCAGGGTGCCCCAGCCATTGTAATTGCCCAGCGCCACGATGGCGCCCTTGTTGCGGAAGACGCAGGCCGGGACCGTGCGTCCGTCGCGCAGCCAGGCCGGCAGGTGGCGGGCGAGGTGGTGGGCCTGCTGGCGGGCGACCTGCGCCGTGGGCGGCAGGGGGTCCGAGGAGATGAATGAGCAGTCGCCCATGGCGAAGATATGCTCGTCATCCTGTGATTGCAGGTTGGGGTGGACCAGGATCTGGCCCGAGCGGCTGAGGGAGAGTCCGTCGAAGGCCGATGTGACGTCCGGCGCTTTCACGCCCGCGGCCCAGACGCGCAGCGTGGCGGGGATGCGCGTGCCGTCCTTCAGGCTCAGCCCTTCGGCATCGGCGCCGGAGACCATGGCGGAGGTGCGGACCGAGACGCCGATGCTTTCGAGCTGGCGCTGGGCTGCGGTGGACACGGTTTCGGGGAAGGCGGGGAGAATGCGGGGGCCGGCTTCGAGCAGGGTGATCTTGAGCTGCGGGGGTGCCGCGCCGAAGGAATGCAGGGCGACCAGGTCCAGCGCCTTGTGCAGTTCGGCCGCGAGTTGTGTGCCGGTTGCGCCGCCGCCGACAATGGCGATGTCGAGCGGCTTGTCGGCCGCGTAGGCGCGCAGCAGCTCCATGCGGAATTTTTCGTTGAAGCCGTTGGCTTCGACCAGATTGTCGATGAACAGGCAATGTTCCGCGACGCCTGGCGTGCCGAAATCATTGGCGCGGCTGCCGATGGCCAGCACGAGGGCGGCATATTCGACCGTGCGGCTTTCCAGCACCACCTCGCCCTCGGCGGAGCGGAAGGGGCCGAGGATGGCGCGCTTGTTCGCGCGGTCCAGCGCCACGATCTCGCCGGGCCAGAATTCGAAATGGCGGCTGCTGGCCTGCGCCATGAAGCTGATGCGGTCATTCTCGTTCTGGGCCGTGCCGGCCGCGAAGCAATGCAGCATGGGCTTCCAGACATGGGAGAAGCTCTTGTCGATCAGCGTGATCCGGGCCTGACCCTGCCGGCCCAGCGTGTCGCCCAGCCGGGTGGCCAGAGCCAGCCCCGCGACGCCGCCCCCTACGATGAGAATTTCCGGTTTTGTCGCCATCGCGTCTTCAGGGTCCATCTGCAAGGGGTTGCCACGGGTGGCCCGGCGCGGGCCGGGGCCCTGCCGGGTTGGGTAGGGGCGCCGTGTCCTGCGCCCCCGCGGCGGTCTCAGAAGAAGCCGAGCTTCTTCTCGCTGTAGCTGACCAGGAGATTCTTGGTCTGCTGATAATGTTCTAGCACCATCTTGTGCGTTTCACGACCGATCCCCGACTTCTTGTAGCCGCCGAAGGCGGCGTGAGCCGGATAGACGTGATAGCAGTTGATCCACACACGTCCAGCTTCCATACCGCGTCCCATACGGTAGCAGGTATTCGCGTTGCGGGACCAGACGCCCGAACCGAGGCCGAATTCGGTATCATTGGCGATGGCGAGGGCCTCTTCCTCGGTGCGGAAGGTTGTGACCGCCAGCACCGGGCCGAAGATCTCTTCCTGGAAGATCCGCATCTTGTTGTTGCCCTTGAAGACGGTGGGCTGGACGTAGAAGCCTTCCTGGAGCACGGCGCCGAGATCGGGCTTGCCGCCGCCGGTCAGGAGCTGCGCGCCCTCGTTCCTGCCGATGTCGATATAGTCCAGGATCTTCTGCTGCTGCATCAGCGAGTTCTGGGCGCCCATCATGGTGGTGGGGTCCAGCGGGTTGCCCTGCCTGATCGCCTTTACGCGGGGAAGGGCGCGCTCGATGAAACGTTCGTAGATCGATTCGTGCACCAGCGCGCGGCTGGGGCAGGAGCAGATCTGGCCCTGGTTCAGCGCGAACAGGGCGAAGCCCTCGATGGCCTTGTCCAGATAATCGTCGTCATGGTCCATGACGTCGGCGAAGAAGATGTTCGGCGACTTGCCGCCCAGTTCCAGCGTCGCCGGGATCAGGTGTTCGGCCGCCGCGTGGGCGATCATCTTGCCCGTCGGCGTGGAGCCGGTGAAGGCGATCTTGGCGATGCGGTTGCTGTTGGACAGGGCGGCGCCGACATCGCGGCCCAGGCCGTTGACGATGTTGAGCGTGCCGGGCGGGAACAGGTCGCCGATCAGTTCCATCAGCACCAGGATGCTGGCGGGGGTGGTCTCGGCAGGCTTCATGACCACGCAATTGCCGGCGGCCAGCGCGGGGGCCAGCTTCCACGAGCCCATCAGCAGCGGGAAGTTCCAGGGGATGATCTGGCCGACCACGCCCAGCGGCTCGTGGAAATGATAGGCGATCGTGGTGTCGGTGATCTCGCTCAGCGCGCCTTCCTGGGCGCGGATACAGCCGGCGAAATAGCGGAAATGGTCGATCGCCAGCGGGATGTCGGCGTTCAGCGTCTCGCGGATCGGCTTGCCGTTATCCCAGGTTTCGGCGCGGGCCAGCAGGTCGAGATTCTGCTCCATCCGGTCGGCGGCCTTGAGCAGGATCAGCGAGCGGTCGGCGGGGGAGGTGTGGGCCCAGCCCTTGAACGCCTTGTGGGCGGCATCCAGCGCCAGTTCGATATCCTCGGCGGTGGATTGCGGGACCTCGCACAGCACGCTTCCGTCGACGGGGGTGATGTTGGACATGTAGGCGCCCTTGACCGGGGCCACCCACTCTCCACCGATATAATTCTCGTAGCGTGCCTTGAACGGCGGCTGTTCGTTGACAGACATTGCGGACACTCCTTGGACTGCGACGGCCCTATCCGACAGGCGGCCGGAAACGGAGCCGGACATCAAACAGGACCGGGTTGGTCCGTGTTGCTGTATCCCGCGTTATATAGATGGGGGGATGACCGGCAATCGGGAGCGCGGTCACATCCTTGTGAAAAATGGCACTGAGTGCCATAATAATTTCGTAGAAAAATATTATATAACAATTAGTTATATGATTATTCTTGGGTGGGTTTGCGTGCGCCCGCGGGCCTTCAGGGTCGGAGGGCCGGATTGGAAATGTGGGCTGGTGAGCGAGAGTGCCGCGCAGCGGCACGGCCGGCGTGTGTTTCCGAGCATCGGAGCGGAGCGGCCTTGATGGAAGTGAGCACCGAAGCACAGGAAACGCGCGTCGGATCGCCGCCAGCGCGCATTTACAACCCGGCCCCACCTAATGCGCCTGTGCCGAAGGCGAGCCCGGCGGCGGCGATCAATGTGGCGTAATAGGCGTCGGAGCGGCTGATGTCGGCGTCCAGCAGGCCGTTCTGCGCCAGTTGCGTCTGGGTGATCGCGCCGGTGCCGCTGCGATAGGCGGTCAGGGAGGCGTCGAAGCTGGTCTGGGCGGCCGTGCGCAGCGTGGTTGCGGCGGCGTAGGCGTGCAGGCCGGTGCGCAGGGCGTTTTCCGCCGCCACGATCTGCTGGATGGCGTCGTTGACCGTCTCGCGCAGCGTGGCCTCGGCGCTGTCCGACTGGTCCTGCGCCTGTTTGACCACCGCCGCGCGCAGGCCGCCATCGAAGATCGGCACGCTGATGCCGCCGAGCACCAGGCTGCTGAAACGGTTGGCCGACAGGTTCAGCGTCGGCGCGGAATCGCTGCCGATGCCGGGCACCGAGGTGAGGTTCATGCGGCCGGTGGCGTAGGAGACGTTGCCGGTCATGAAGATGCTGGGCAGGAACGCGTCACGTGCCGCGCTGACGCGGCTGTGGGCCGCGCGCGCCGCCGCATAGGCGGCCAGTACGTCGGGGCGGCGGGCTACCGCGCGCTTGACCATGTCCTCGCTCAGCCGGGCGTCGTCCTGGGTCAGGGGGCGGCCCGACACGTCTTCCAGCCCGATCCGGGTTTCGGCGGAGACGCCGGTGGCGGCCAGCAGGGTCAGATAGGTGTTTTCGTCATCGCCTTCGGCCTGGACCAGGCGGAGGGCGATTTGCGCCGTGGCCTGCCGTGCCTGCGTGACGTCGACGATCGTGCCCTGGCCCTGGTGCAGCCGGGCCTCGGCCGCCGCCTGGACGCGGCGCGCATTGTCCAGGGCGGTGTGCAGGAGGCGCACGCGGGCAGTGGCAGCGGCGTGGGTGTAGAAGGCGGTGGTGACGGCATAGATCACCTTCTGGTGCGCCGCCGTGAACAGGATATTGGTGGCGATCTGCGCCTGATGCGCCGCCGCGATGGTGGCCGCGCGCCGGCCGAAATCGAACAGCAGCCATTCCAGCCCCAGCGTCTGCACCTCGCCGGCGCCGGACGTGCGGGTGCCGGGGCCGTTGCCCAGTGGCAGTGTGCCGTCGCCGTTGGTGTCCAGCGATGCATCGGATGTCTGGCCGTGGCTGTGCGACCAGCCGCCGACCACGGTGGCCGTCAGGTGCGGCAGGTAGGTACTGCGGGCGATGCCGACCGCCAGCGCCGCGTCGCGCGCGGTATTCCAGGCGCGGCGGGTTTGGGGATTGGCGGATTGCGCAACGTCGATGAGGTCCGCCAGCGTGTAGGGGTGCGCTGTTTGTGCCGGCAGGGCGGGCGAGGCGCCGCGCGTTACCACCGCCGGGTCGGCGGGCAGGGTGTATCCGGGCGGCAGCGTCAGGCCGCGCTGTCCGTGGCCGGGTGGTACGATGGTGCCCGCTGCCGTCACGTCCGGGGTCCAGGGCCGGTCCGGGCGCGGCGGGGCGGTGGCCAGTTCTGCGGTGGCGCATCCGGCGAGCAGCAGCGCGGTTGCGGCCAGTGTGGGCAGGGACGCGCGGCGCGGCGTGCCGGCGGTTTTGAAGCGGCTTTTCATGATGCCAGCGCCTCCAGCGCCGCGATGCGGGCGCCGGGGTCGGCTGCCGTGCCGTCGAGCATGTCGGCGCCGAGGCGGCTGGCGTCGGCGAAGCCGGTCTGGAAGGCGGTGATCCGGTCCATTTCCGCGCGGATGTGGATGGGCTCGGCGAGGGCGTATTCCACCTGTCGTTCGCCCTGCGAGACGGCGGATTGCAGGGCGGCGACGCAGGCGGCCTGCTCCTGCCTGGTGGTGGCCGTGCGCTGGCGGCGCAGCAGGGCGGCGACCGCGTGCAGGCGCTGGGCGATGCCGTCATAGGCGCTGGTGGGCCAGAAGCTGGTGAACATGGCGTAGGTGATGGCGTTGCCCAGCATGATGCCCACGATGCGGTCGCGGGCCGTCGCCATGTCGCTGGTGGGGCCGTAGCCCTTGAGGTCGGTCAGGTAGAAGGCCAGCCCGATCTGGAGCCCGGCATAGGCGATCCGCTCGTCGCCGGTCTTGACCCATGCCGCCAGCAGCGAGACCGCGAAGACCAGGATCAGGAAGCCGGTGATGTCCTGAAGATGCGGCTGGACGAAGAGGATGGCGGCGATGCCGATGGCGCCGCCGATCAGCGCGCCGCTGATCCGCAGCGTCAGCTTGGCGATCATTTCGCCCATCGTCGGCAGGGCGACGATGAAGCAGGTGATGATGCAGGTATGGATGCCCGGCCAGTCGATCAGCCGGAACAGGAGATAGCTGGTCATGACGGCGGCGGTGCCCTTTACCGCGAAGCGGACATGGACGGGATTGGTGAAGGCATCGGGGGCGAAGAAGCCGCCTTTCTTTTTCGCCGGCGCGTCCTGCTGTCCGGACGTCGGGTCGGGGGTGGTGAAGACCGCCAGCAGAGCGGCCATGGCCGCGCAGGCCGGCCGGTCGGGCGGCGTGGCGGGGGCGGCGATGGCGGTCGGGTAGTCGCCGTCGGCGAAGATGGCGGCCATTTCCTCCAGCGCGTCGATCAGCGCCTGGGGCGGTGCGTCGTGCTGGTGCGCGGCCTCGGAGTCCGCCAGGGCCAGGACCGCGACGGCGCAATCGGCCGCCTGGCGCAGGCAGGCGAGGTCGGCTGGGTGCCACAGCCGTTCCAGGCCGGCCATGCGCAGGGCCTTCGTCATTCCGGTGGCGCCTTCGCGCAGCAGGCCGGTGGCGTGCGCGCGGGCCTCGGCGTCGGTGCCGCGCAGCAGGGCGGCGCTGAGGCGCAGGCGGGCGGCGATGTCGTCGGTCAGAATCCGGCGCGGCGAGGGGCAGATGAGCAGGCCCAGCACCAGCATGACCGCGCCGGGCACGGCCAGGAACAGGTCGGTATAGAGCAGCGCGCGGGTGACGATTTCGCCGATCGGGGCCTGATCGATGGCGACCAGCCCGTAGACCACGATCAGCCCCAGCATATAGGCCACCGGCTTCAGCTTGCTGGCCGAGCCGAGGAAGAAGAAGCCGAAGGACAGCAGGGTGATGACCAGCACCAGCGCCACCGGGTGGTCCAGCGTCAGCGCGATCAGCCCGTAGATCAGCACCAGCAGGATGACGATCAGCAGGTTGACCGCCACGCCGGCCACGGCGTTGGTCACGCGGTCCTTCTGCCAGAGCGCCAGGGTGACCAGGGCCGGCACCGCCAGGTCGGGTATCTGCCAGATTTCGCCCAACAGAACCGTGGTCGTGCAGCCGGCCGCCATGCGTAGCGCGTGGCCCAGCCGGCCGGGCGTGGGGTCGCGCACCAGGCGCCACAGGCGGGGCGGCGTGAGGGGGGCGTCGGCCATGCCGGGGTCAGGGACAGGCGGCGCCATGTCGGATCTCGACCGTGGCTGTGGCACCCATCCGCAACAGGGTGGGGGTGGCTCCTTGCAGATGCACCCGCACCGGGAAGCGCTGGGCGACATGCACCCAGTCCATCTGCCGCGGCACCAGGGGCAGCGTGCGGGCCGGCCCGGCCGAATCCGCCGACAGCACGCCCCAGCCGATGCTCTCCACCCGGCCCTGGATCGGGGTGCGGCGGTCGATCATCGAATAGATCGTGGCGCAGTCGCCGGGGTGGACGGCCGGGAGGGTGATTTCGCGCAGATTGGCGACGGCGTACCATGCCTCGTCGGCGATCAGGGTGAACAGGACCTGTGAGGGGGCCAGAACCTCGCCTGCCTTTACCCGCAGGCTGGTGACGTAGCCGTCGGTCGGGGCTGTTACCGCCGTCTGGCGCAGTTCGTAGCGGGCGCGGTCGAGTGCCGCCTGGCTGGCGGCCTGTGCGGCCGTTGCGCTGGCCAGGTCGCCGATTGCGACCTCGGAAGCCGCCGATTGCTGGCGGGCCTGGGCCAGTGAGATCTCGGCGTCGTTCCGCGCCACGCGCGCCTGGTCGTATTGCTGCCATGGGACGTAGGAGCGGCTGGCCAATGGCTCCAGCCGCGTCACGGTGCGGTCGGCGAGGTCGCGGTTGGTCTGTGCCCGTGTGACCTGGTCGCGGGCGGTGGCGGCCTGCGCCGTGCGGACGGCCAGCAGGCGGCGCTGGTTGGCCAGTTCCGCCGTGGCCAGTGCGAGATTGGCTTCGGCCTGCCGCACTGTCAGCGCGTAGGGTTCCGGGTCGATGCGGTAGAGCAGGTCGCCCTTGTGGACATGCTGGTTCTCGCGGACCGGCAGGTCGACCAGCCGGCCGCCGACGACCGAGGCGACATGGACCAGTTCGGCGTCGATGGTGGCGCTGTCGGTCGAGGGGTAGGCATCGTCCCAATGGGCGACATAGAGCCCGGCCAGGATGGCCGCGCCGATGCAGGCCAGGGCGATCAGGATGCCGATGCGGCTTCTGCCGCCCATGTGTATCCGCTCCATGCTTAGGGCCCGAATGCCAGCGCCCATAGGGCGAGGGCGGCCAGCGTGCCCAGGGCGACATAGGTGAACAGGCGGAAGCTGAGCAGGGCGTCGATCCCGGTTTGCAGGAACACCACGCGCAGCCCCACGGCCACGGCGATGCCCGTGAGTGCGCACAGCATCCAGGCCGGGAAATAGGCGCCGACGATGGGGAAGGAAGGCGCGCCGCGCAGGGCGCAACCGTTCAGGGCGAGGAGCGGGAGGATGGTTCTTCTTTTTCTGAAGAAAAAGAAGCAAAAAGACTTTTGTCTCATTGGCCTCCGCGCGGGCTGGCAGGGTTTTGTTTAAAACGTCCAGAAGTTTTTTGGTTCTTTTTTTCAAAAAAGAACAGGAAGAGGCTTTCCAGTGTCCATCTCACCATCACCAGCCGGTCATGGCACGTTAAAGTTAAAGACTGTTTGAAAATTTAGTCTCTCAGGCCCGCAACAAGGGGGCCAGCAGCCCGGCCAGCCAGTCGGCGAAGACGCGCACGCGGCGTGCGGCGTGTCGGCGGTGGGGATGCAGCAGGGTGAGCTTCATGGGCTCGGCGCGCCAGTCGGGCAGCAGGTCGACCAGCGCGCCGGAGCGCAGATGGTCCTGCACATCGTAGGCGGGGACCTGGATCATGCCCAGTCCGGCCAGGCAGCAGGCGATCAGGGCTTCGGCGCTGTTGACGGTAACGCGGCCGGGCAGGGGGAGGGTGCGGATTGTGCCGTCCTGGACCCATTCCCAGGGCTCGACGCGCCCGGTGGCGGGGGAGGCGTAGCGGACGGCCAGGTGGTTGGGCAGGTCGTCCGGGTGGTGCGGCGTGCCGTGGCGGGCCAGATAGGCGGGGCTGGCCACGTTGAGCAGGCGGAATTCGCCCATGTGGCGGGCGATGAGCGTGGAATCGTGCACCGGGCCGACGCGCAGCGCGCAGTCGGTTCCGTCCTCGATCAGGTTCACGGCGCGGTCGGTCACGCCCAGTTCGATGCTGATGCCGGGGTGGCGGGCCAGGAAGTCGGGCAGGGCGGGGGCGACGACCAGCCGGCCGATGCGGCCGGGCATGTCCACCCGCAGCACACCGTGCGGGCCGCCGGGTTCGCGGCGGAACTGGCCTTCCGCTTCCTCTACATCCGCCACCAGGCGGACGCATTGTTCGTAGAAGGCCGCGCCGTCCGGGGTGGGGGCGACGCGGCGGGTGGTGCGGGCCAGCAGGCGGGTGCCAAGTCTGGCCTCCAGATCCTGGATCGCGGTCGAGACCGTGGAGCGCGGCAGGTCCAGCGTGGCGGCGGCCCGGGTGAAGCTGGCGCTTTCGACCACGCGGGCGAAGATGCGGAACAGGTCGATGCGGTCCATTATTGGCCTCGGAACCCTCCCGGCATGGGGGTGTTTGTTCGGATTCTACGACATGTGTTGTTCGGAAACGCAAATTTATCCGCGTTTTTGGAATGATATCGTGCGGCGCATGATCTCCCGCATCCGGCGGGGGCACGGGAAGGAGCCATCGAGATGGCCGATCACAGCATTCGTGGAAAGACGGTCCTGATTGCCGGCGGGGCGAAGAATCTGGGCGGGCTGATCGCGCGCGACCTGGCGGCGGCCGGGGCGAAGGCAATCGCGATCCATTACAACAGCGATTCCTCGCGGCCCGAGGCCGAGAAGACCCTGGCCGACATCCGCGCGGCGGGGGCCGATGCGGTGGCCTTTCAGGCCGATCTGACCCGTGCCGGGGCCTGTGGCGCGCTGTTCGCGGACACGGTGGGGGCGATCGGCCGGCCGGATATCGCGATCAATACCGTGGGGAAGGTGCTGAAGAAGCCGATCGTGGAAACCACGGAGGCGGAATTCGACGCGATGACGGCGATCAATTCCAAGGCGGCTTATTTCTTCATCAAGGAGGCCGGGCTTTACCTGAAGGATAACGGCAAGCTGGTGACGCTGGTGACCTCGCTGCTGGGGGCCTATACGCCCTTCTATTCGACCTATGCCGGGGCCAAGGCGCCGGTGGAGCATTATACCCGCGCGGCCTCGAAGGAGTTCGGCGCGCGGGGGATTTCGGTCAACGCGGTGGGGCCGGGCCCGATGGATACGCCGTTCTTCTACGGGCAGGAGGCGCCGGAAGCCGTGGCCTATCACAAGCAGGCGGCGGCGCTGTCGGCCTTCAGCCCCACCGGCCTGACGGAAATCGGGGACGTGGCGCCCTTCATCCGCTTCCTGGTGTCCGAGGGCTGGTGGATCACCGGCCAGACCATCCTGATCAATGGCGGGTACACCACCAAATAATCGCGCCGTCCGTCCGGTCGTTTCCCCTGCGATCCGGCTTTGCGCCGGCATGGGCCGTGTCTATGGTGAGGGCCCGGGCGGCGCGGCATGGCGCCGCCCCTGTTGGTTTCGGGGGGACGGTTCTTGGGTCTGAAGCAGCGCCATATTCTGTTCATGGCATTGGGCGGGTCGGTGGGGGCCGGGTTGTTCCTCGGGTCCGGCGGGGCGATCCAGCAGGCGGGGACGTCGGTGCTGCTGGCCTATGTGCTGTGCGGAATCGTCGTGTTCCTGATCGGCCGGGCGGCGGCGGAACTGGCGCTGTCGGACCCGGAAGGGCGGACGCTGAACGCCTTTGTCGGGCGGTATCTGGGCGCACGCATGGAATTCCTGGTCGGCTGGAGCTACTGGCTGATCTGGACGCTGGTGTGCATTTCCGAGATCACCGCTGCCGGGATCTTCGTGCGCCACTGGATTCCGGAGGTGCCGCAATGGGCGGTCGCCGCTGTGCTGGGGGGCGTGCTGCTGGCCGTGGGGTCGCGTGCCGTGGCGACCTTCGGCGAGATGGAATTCTGGCTGGCCATCATCAAGATCTGGGCCATCGTTGCACTGATCGGCTGCGGGCTGGTCACGATCCTGGGTCATGTGGGGCCGGCGGGGCCGCGTGCCTCCTTTGGCCATCTGTGGGATGCGGGGGTGATGCTGCCGCATGGGATGGCCGGCTTTGCCGCCATCCTGCCGATGGCGCTGTTCGCCTTCGGCGGCACCGAGATCATCGCGCTGACGGCGGCCGAAACGGATAATGCCGTGCGGGTGCTGCCGCGTGTGATCAACGGCATCGTCGGGCGCATCATCGTCTTCTATGTGGGCAGTCTGGCCGTGATCATGGCGATCGTGCCGTGGGGCGAGGCGGATGCGACGCATAGCCCGTTCGTGCTGGCCTTCCAGCATATGGGGCTGCCGACGGCGGGCGAGGCGATCAATGCCGTCATGGCGCTGGCGGCGCTGTCGTCATGCAATGCCGGGCTGTATGCCACCAGCCGCACGCTGGCGTCGCTGGCCGAAAGCGGCATGGCCTCGGCGCGGCTGCGTGAGCGTTCGGCGGCGGGGGTGCCCGCGATGGCTTTCGCGGTCTCGTTCGCCACCGTGCTGGCCGGCGTGGTGCTGAATTATTTCCTGCCCGACCGGCTGTTCGGCTACGCGATCCAGGGTGTGGCGTTTCTGCTGATCTTCGTCTGGGCGTCGATCATGGTGGCGCATCTGGCCTATCGGCGCAGCGCGGACGGCGCGCGGGGGCAGGTGGCGGCGCTGCCGGGGGCGCCGGTCAGTAACTGGCTGGCCATCGCCTTCCTGCTGGCGATCGGGCTGGATATCGTCTGGGGCGGGCATCTGTATGTGCCGTTCCTGCTGGATATGGCGTGGCTGGCGGCGCTGGTGCTGCTGCATGGGCGGCTGTCGGCGCGCCGGGCGGGGGCGTCCCTGGTGTGACGCCTTTGGCAGAGGGTGCCGCGCGGACCCTGTGACGGAGGCTGCGCGGGCGCGTGGAGCGGGCAGTCTCCGAGAGCGGCCCGGAGGGCCGCGCCCGGCGTGGAAACGCGCGGAGGACACGCTGCTGGCGCGCAGGTCCAGACAGGTTCTTACGTGTGAGCTGCCACCCCGGACAGGATGGCCTTCACCAGGGCCTCGATATCGAAATGGCCCTCCAGGGTCACGTCTGTCGGCCAACCGTCAAATCCGATCGTTGGTGCATCTGGCCCCTCAGCACTCTGACGGCTCAGTTCTGCGCGTGCGGCGCCCATGGCGCGGGCCATCGTCAATATGTCCATGATACGGAATTTTCTCCTACGTCAGAGTCAGGTGATCCGCCCGGTCCGCGCGCGGGCGGCCCATTAGCCGCTCGCCGCGCGGATGCGGGAGTGGCCATGCGGACAGCGGATACCCGCGTATTCATAGAATTTAGGAATAAAAGATAAAAGAGAGAGAAGGAAACTTGGCCGCATAAGAATTCTTTTCCTCTGCATCATGGTTTATTAACGAAGTGAGATTAATTTGTAATTGCGAACATAGAGCAGAGGATAATGTGCTGATGCCTCGATTTATGGTCCAAGAAGTCGTGCGAACACTTGCACCGGATTTGCAGTTGCAGTTCCTGAACGTTCTATTGGTTCTTCGTCCCATGACGAAATTGGCACGGGTAGCCGCAATTGAAACACTTATAGAAATACAGTCATCGGGACGCCTGCCGATATTGCTTCCGCTGGTGCATTTGTTACGCTGCTGCCACAGAATTACAGACCGACAATTTTTGTCCATGGTCGACGAGACAGAAAAGATCGATGCGCTGTCGGCGAGACCGGAAAGGCATCGAACGTCGACCGCTGCCATAGACCCGCGTTTCTGTCGCTGGAGGCGTTTCAGGTCCCCCGGAGACGATCAGGGCGCGCGTTGATGCATCATTGAAGGCGATGCATGAGGCGTCGATTCGTGCCTCGCAAGCGGTGAAGCCGGTCAGCATTAACTGACCCGCCTCTTCATGATGGCTTCGATCACCCCATGATGGACGGCGTGGGCCGGTTCAAGGGCTGGCGCCGGTCCGGCAACCATCGTGCCAGCGAGAGGCTGCGCTGGGACGGATGCTGGGGCGCGCATCGGATGCGTTATCCGCATTCTCGGGATTTTCTGTGCCAACTGGCACAGAAAATGTGCCGGCACTTGCCGAAGAAAGCTAAGGGAAATCATGGTGCTGCTGGACAGGATTGAACTGTCGACCTCTCCCTTACCAAGGGAGTGCTCTACCACTGAGCTACAGCAGCAACGGGGTGGGCGGTTCCTACCGCCTCCCGGGGAGTGTTGCAACCCCCCTTGGCGAGAAAACATGACCGGGCCGTATGATAGCCGGTCATGCCCCCGCCGAAGTGCGGTCAGTCGTCGCGGTGGATCTTTTCCATGCGCTCGTGCCGCTCCTGCGCCTCGATCGACAGGGTGGCGATCGGGCGGGCTTCCAGCCGTTTCAGGCCGATCGGCTCGCCGGTTTCCTCGCAGAATCCGTATGATCCGTTCTCGACTCGCAGCAGGGCCTGGTTGATCTTGGAAATCAGCTTGCGGGCCCGGTCGCGGGTGCGCAGTTCCAGCGCGCGATCGGTCTCGACGCTGGCGCGGTCGGTGATGTCGGCTTCGTGGATGCCGCCTTCGGAGAGGCTGGCCAGGGTCTCGTCCGCTTCTTTCAGCAGATCGGCGCGCCATTTCAGGAGCTTCTGGCGGAAATATTCCACCTGAAGCGGGTTCATGAACTCCTCGTCTTCCGAGGGATGGTAATCGGGGGGCAGTGTGATCATGGTGCGCGTCCTTGAATATTGCCCCCGGGACGAGATCATCGCCCGACAGGGACCCGCCGCGAAACGGGCGGCTTATACGCTGCCGCCCGCCATCCGCCAAGCCTGAAGCCGGCTGGAGTCGTTCGGAAAAGCAGGTTTCGACGCGAAGTTCCCATCAGGCCGGGCCATGGGAAGACGCTTGCGCGACCGTATGCGGGGCAGAGCCGGCGGGAATGGAGTCGGGGAAGGTGGTCTCCCAGCCGCCGCCGAGGGCGGAATAAAGCTGCACCAGGTCGGTCGACAGGGTGGCCGTGCTGCCGGTGAGGTCGGTCTGGGCGGCCAGCAGGCGGCGTTCGGCGTCCAGCACCGTCAGGAACGTCACCATACCGTGACGATACTGGTCGCGGGCCAGGTCCAGCCCGCGCTGGTCGGCCGCGACCTCGCGCGCCAGGCTGTCGCGGCGCATCTGTTCGTCGCGATAGGCGGTCAGCGCGTTATCGACCTCGTGCCACGCGCCCAGCACGGTCTGGCGGTAGGAAATCGCGGCTTCCTGCTGGGCGGATTTGCGCAGTTCGAGCTGGCCGCGCAGTCGGCCGCCCTGGAAGATGGGCAATGTGATCGAGGGGCCGACATTCCACGCCCGTGCGTTCCAGAACCCCAGGTCGCGGAACGAGAGCGACTGGAAGCCGAATCCGGCATCGATGGTGACGCGGGGGTAGAATTCGGCCACCGCCTCGCCGACCTGCGCGGTGGCGGCGTGCAGTTGCGCTTCCGCCTGGCGGATGTCGGGACGGCGGCGGGCCAGCTCGGACGGCACGCCGGCCGGGACGCGCGGCGGCACCGGCGGAATGGCCTCGGCCTTGAGCAGTTCGCCGGCCAGGGCGGCCGGCGGTTCGCCCAGCAGCAGGCTGAGCGCGTTGACCTGCACGGCGATCTGCTGCTCGGTCTGCGGGATGCGGGCGGTGGTGGCGTCGAGCTGGGACTGAGCGCTCTGCACGTCCAGCTCGCTGACCAGTCCGGCCTGATTGCGCTGGCGGCTGAGTTCCAGCGTGCGGGCAGCGGTGTCGCGATTGTCCAGCAGGATGTGCAGCAGGGTCTGGGCCTCGCGCAGGGCCATGTAGTCGCGGGCCAGTTCGGCCATCTGTGCCGTCAGCACGCCGCGCCGTTCCTCGTTCGAGGCCTGCAGGTCGGCGCCCGCGGCTTCGTACTGCCTGCGCACGCGGCCCCACAGATCGACCTCCCACGTCGCGTCGATACTGTCTTTCCACTGGTCGAAGAGGGGAATCGTCAGGTGGCCCGATTCGTCGGCCAGGGTGGCGTTGCCCAGTTGCCCGGACTGGCGGATGGCCTGCTGTACCTGCGGGGACTTGCCCACGTCGCTGACGATGCGTTGCAGCATCTTGGTGCTGTATTGCGCGCGCGAATACGACCCCGCGGCGCTGAGGCCCGGATAGCGTTCGGCCCCGGCAATGCGGAGCTGGGAGCGGCTTTGCGCCAGGCGGGCGGTGGCGATGCCGACCGACAGGTTCTGCGAAGCCACGCGGCGTTCCAGCGCCGACAGCTCGGCATCGTGGAACACGTCCCACCAGGCCGGATCGGGCGCTGCGTCGGAAATGTCGCTGGTGACCGGGCCCGTTGCCGGTCCGGTCGGCGGGGACGAGCCCGGACCGGCCCAGTGCGGGGGCGTCCAGCTTGCGGGCTTGTGAAAATCGGGCCCGACCGCGCATCCACCGGCCAGGGCGGATAATCCGATGATGGCGGCCCGCCAAGAATATCCCTTATACACCAGACGGTCCCCTGCTTCCTCCGGTCCCGCCAGCGGTCCTATCGACATGACGGGAGGCAATATGACATCATGATGAACAATGACCGACCGGTTCGGTCATTGCCGATACCCTATCGGCTTTCCCCGCCCGGTCAATCCGTCCGGGCTGGAAAGCAATGGTCGCCGGAGGTAGTAAGCGCCATGTCAGCCGTTCAGTCGCCCCACGTGCCGGATCTGCCGGGGATTTCCAGCGCGAAGCGGCGGCAGATCCTGGATGGGGCGGCCCGGATCTTTGCCGAGCACGGGTATGAGGGCGCCAGCATGTCGCAGATCGCGCGCGATGCCGGGGTCTCGAAGGGCACGCTGTATAATTACTATGACAGCAAGGCGAGCCTGTTCGCGGCCTTCATCGAGGAATGTGCCTGCGAGAAGCTGCCGAAGCTGTTCGAGACGATCGGGGAGGCCCAGAGCCCCGAGGCCACGCTGGAGGGCATTGCCACCGCGATGATCCGGCTGACCATTTCGCCGCTGTCGCTGATGCTGAACCGCATCGTTGTGTCGGAAGCGGCGACCTTTCCGCATCTGGCTGAGATTTTCTGGCAGGTCGGGCCGTGCAAGGCGATCGGCATCCTGTCTGACTGGCTGCGGGCGCGTACCAGTGACGGTATTCTGGACGTGCCGGACCCGGAACTGGCGGCCGAACTCTTCTATGCCCTGTGCCAGACGCGCATTACCTGGCGCAAGCGCCTGCAATTGCCGGTCGATTCCGACCCGGCCCATATCGCGATGATCGCGCGGGCGGTGACGCGGATGTTCCTGAACACGTTCCAGGTGGGCAAGGGGCCGCCTGTGCCGGAAGCGATTCCTGACGCGCCGGCTTGATCCAGATCAAACCATTGGCGCGGCATTCGCGCCATTCTGCTGACGGAACAGGCTGAGCCTGCACTCCGAATCATGTGGGAAACCGGGGCCTCTGGCCCCGGTTTTTCGTTGGGCCTGGCTGGTCGTGCGCCCGGGCGGCGTACGCCGTGGCGGCCGGTTTGCAGGCACATGATGGGGTCGGCTCCGGGGGGCGTTCCCGCTTGCCCCGCCCACGTTTCCAGACCGGTCCTCGTCGGTGCGGCCGCGCGTCAGCCGGGGTGCGCGCGAACTTTCCTGTTGTCTCATGCGTTTAGGGCCGCGCGCCCGGCGCACACGCATATGCCGCCGTCGGTCCATATCCGTCCGCCAGATCGCTCAGCCGGAGGACTCATGCCCGTCGACGCCTCTGTTACGTCTCGCCATCGCCTGTCTTCCGCCTGTCTGCGTGTTGCGCTTGCGCTGATGACGGTCATGCTTCTGTCCGCATTGATCGTGCCGCGTTCCGGGCTGTTCCCGGTGGCGCGGGCGCAGGATCGTGCCGTGCCTGGGGGGCAGGGGGCGACGCCGGACCAGGCGCAATTGCAGCATCTGCTGAACACGCTGGATGATCCGCAGCGGCGGGCGGCCTTTCTGCAGGATCTGCGCGCATTGCAGGGACTGCCGCCGGATGCGGCGGCCCGGACGCCTGCCGGTGCGGCGGGCAAGGCGGCCGCTGCCCCACCGCCTGCGGCGGACGCGGCCAAGGCGGCGGCTCCGGCTCCGGCTCCGGCTCCGGCGCCGATCGCCCTGGCCCCGGGCAGTCTGGGGGCTGTGGCCCTGCATGGGCTGGGGGGGATTGCGGGCGCGGTGACCCAGCATGTGCGCCATTTCGGTGCCCTGTTTACGGACCTGCGCAGTGTGGGCGTCTGGGGGCGGCGGATCATGGCGCCCGGTGCCCGGCGCGATGGGCTGGTTGCGCTGGGGTGGCGGCTGGGGCTGGTGATGCTGATCGGGCTCGCCCTCGAGCGCGGAGTGGCCATGCTGCTGCGCCGGTATCTGGTCCGGATCGACACGATGCTGGCGACGCGCCTGCCGCTGCCGGCCCGCGAGCCGGATCATGAAGCGGTGGGGCCGCCGCCCGGTGCGGCCGTCGCGGCTGAAGATAACGGTGCCTCTGCGGAACGGGTGCGCGTGCAGGAGGCCGCGACCCGCTGGCGTGCCGCGCGCCTGCTGCGGCAATTGCGTCTGCTGCCCTGGATCGTGCTGCGTCTGGTGCTGGAACTGACGCCGCTCGCCGCGTTCCTGGGGATCGCCACGCTGATGGCCAATGTTCTGGCCGGCGAGGATGACGCGTTGCCGACGGCGCAGATCATGCTGATGGTCATCAATGCCTATGCGATCGGTCGTGCGGCGATCATCGGGCTGGGTGCCCTGCTGTCGCCCCGGCTGCCGCATCTGCGGCCGGTGCCGCTGAGTGATGGTATGGCGCGGATTCTCACAGGATGGACGACCGCGCTGATCGCGCTGCCTGTCGCGGCGCTGTGCCTGGCCGATGCAGGCGGGCTGCTGGGGCTGTCCGAACCGGGGCAGGATGCGATCGGGCTGGTGATCCTGCTGGAGGAACATCTGCTGGTGGCGGGGCTGATCGTGCAGGTGCGGCGCCCGGTCGCGCGCATGTTGCAGCCGCCGGGCATGCTGCGCTGGCGGCTGGGCCATGGTCTGTTCGACGGGTTGGCCGAGCGGTGGTGGATCTTCGCGCTGGTCCTCGACGGGGCGTTGTGGCTGGTGTCGGCGGCCGACATTCCGGGGGGCTATACGAGAGTGTGGCGCCTGTGTGCCATTGCCCTCGGCGTTCTGATCGTGTTCCGGGCGCTGGCGATCCTGCTGTTCGGGTTGCTGGACCGTGCGTTCCGCCCTGATCAGGATGCGGACATGGCGGCATCGGGCCTGGTTCGGCGTGGCGTGCGCTATTACCCGTATGTCCGCCAGATGCTGGCGTGGATACTGGGAATCGCGGGTGCCGTCACGCTGTTGCAGGCCTGGGGGGTGCCGGCCTTCGCGTGGTTCGATAACGGCAAGGTGGGGCGCCGGCTGGTTTCGGCCGCGGCCACGGTGCTGGTGGCGCTGGCGATCGGCATCGTCGTCTGGGAATATGTCAATGCCGCGCTGGATCGGCAGATCGGCCATTATACCAGCAGCGCGCAGCCTGGGCGGGCGATGCGGCTGCGCACGCTCTCACCGATCCTGCGCACCGTGCTGCTGGTGTGTCTGAGCATTGTGGTGGTCATGACCGTGCTCAGCCAGATCGGGCTGAATATCGCGCCGCTGCTGGCCGGGGCGGGGATCATCGGTGTTGCCGTCGGGTTCGGGTCGCAGAAGCTGGTGCAGGATTTCATTACCGGCATTTTCCTGCTGCTGGAAAACGCGATGGAGGTGGGAGACACGGTGACTGCCGGCGGCCTGTCCGGCGTGGTGGAAACATTGTCGATCCGCACGCTGCGCCTGCGGGCGAGCGACGGGTCGGTGCATATCATTCCCTTCAGCGCGGTTTCCACCGTCACCAACACCAATCGCGGTGTGGGCAATGCCGCCGTCAGCGTCGATATCGCGCCGGACCAGGATATCGACCGTGCCGCCGCCCTGCTGGCGGAGATTGTGGAGGGCATGCGCCAGGACCCGGAACTTGCCCCCGGCATGTTGAGCGACCTGCAATATTGGGGGGTGAATGCGGTTTCATCCCAGGCCGTCACGCTGCTGGGGCAGATCGTCTGCACCGATGCGGCCCGGTGGCCGGTGCAGCGGGCGTTCAATCGGCTTCTGGTCCAGCGTTTCGCCGGCGAGGGTATTCGGCTGGCGCGGCCGGCGCAGAGTGTGGAATTGATTTCACTGCCTTCGGAGCCGGCTGAGGCCGGGGAGGACAAGGGTGCGAGCGGGGCGCTGCCCCGTATTTCAGGAAGCTCGCCTTCCGCCCCGCCTTGAGCGTTATGGCGGCTGTCAGATCGTTCATCGCCGATTCGGCTGTTCGGCAGGGAGTGACATTCGGGGCGTCTGTACGCGCACGGGAAAATGGAAATTGCAGAGGATATGCCTACAGGCGTCGAAACATGTAGGTCGTGGCATGCATCGCCTGACCATCGGAATCCCATGCGTAATCGGGGATTTCACCGGCAATTTCGAAACCCAGTGACGAATACAATCCCTGGGCGACATCGCCGCTGCGCGTATCCAATGTCACAAGGGTCTTGCCGATGTCGCGGGCGCGCTCGAGTGCGGCATTCATCAGCATCCGTCCGATGCCGCGCTGGCGCATTTCGGGATGTACCATCATCTTGGCTATTTCACAGCGATGCGGCTGATTTCGTGGACAGGCTGTGACAAGCTGCACAGTGCCGACGAGGCGCGGCCCCAGCCTGGCGCCAAAGAGGATGCGCTCTCCCCGCGATAGTGCATTCCCGATATCTTGCGACCAGAAACGACTTGCCTCTTCCTTTGACAGGGGCAGCATGAAGCCGATGGCGGCTCCAGCCGTGACACTGTCGACAAGAATCCCCGACAAGTCATCGAGGTCGTTGACGAGAGCCTCGTTATCCAGTTCGACAATCTTGATATCCACCGGCACCTCTCTTCAGGCTGTGTGTTGCCTACGTCGCGTTCCGGAAGGGGGTTATTTGAGCTGGGCCGTGTAGGCGGCCAGCATGGTCTTGGTGTCGGTTGCGAGTTTGGCCAGGTCGGTGTTCTTCGAGGTGGCGATCTCGGTTTCGATGACGGGCCTCATTCCGGCCTGGTTGCGCGAAAGATAGCGGATATAGCTTCGGTCGAATGCGGGGCCATGAAGATGCTGCATCCGGTCGACGATTTTCTGGTCTTCGGGGGAAGGCTTGGCTGCCAGGGTGATGGCGTGGGGGGCTACCAGTTTCGCCAGCTTGTCCTGGTTGCCTGTCAGGTCCTTTTCAATGGTCGCGCCGAGGGTTGCGATGTCGCTGCGGGCCGCGTGGGTCCGGGCCGCCTTGGCCAGGGCGATCTGCGTTACGTTCATGTCGTTGAGTTTCTGCACGAAAGCCGCGTCGGCCGTCGTCAGGTCGGGGGCTTTTTGCAGGGCCGGCAGGGGTGGTGCGGGAGGATGGCCGGCCGTGCAGGCGCCGAGTGCGAGCAGGCTTGCCACAAGAGCGGGCTGGGCAAGCGATGTATGGCGAGACAGAAGCGACATGAGTGGCGGATTCTCCCTGGATTTCCGATGCGGTTCCGCATGGCGGCCCGTGGTGCCGGATGGCGTGTCGAGGACGCTGCGGCCGGGCTGGCGTGCCCGGTCTTTCGATCCGTCGTGGACGACGCCCTCCGTACTGGCGATAGGCATCATGATGATAGTGCGGGGCGCGGAAGGCAATGGTGAAGTAAAGGCGTAAGCCTTTCATTAAGATATTTGAGGATCGGCCCATCATGATGTGGCCATAATTCCTGTAACGGCCCGTTTCATTGCGAAATGGGTATTTTGTGCCCGGCCCGGCCTTGCATCGACCGGAAAGAGCGCACTAGGGTCGTCGGACAAATGCGCCGTGCCGGGCGTGGTTCGATCGAGATGTGGGGATAATCCGGGAATGAACTGTCGCACTCTGTGTCTGCTCGCTGTGTCTTCGCTCTCTCTCGGTCTGGGTGGATGCGGATATCTGGATGCACGGGCGGCGCACACGGCGCAGATTACCATGATCGGGATGACGTCCTACGATCTGCAGGCATGTGCCGGGATTCCGGCTGCCACCAAGCAGTTGAACGATACGACCCAGATCTTCGTCTATACCGGCACGCACAAGCAGCCGAGCTATGGCGGTTCGACGCTGATTCCGGTGGGCGACATCGTTACGACGATCTCGCAGTTCGGCGGCGGTGGCGGGACGACCTGCACGGCCGTGATCCGCCTGGACCATGACCGGGTGTCGGACGTGCATTATACGGGCGACAATGACGAACTGTTCGGAACGGACGGGATCTGTTCCATTATCACCCGCGGATGTGCGCGCCAGCCGGAAGGCACGATGAAGAAATCCGCCGGCGGCATATTCGGCCCTGTTTCGGCGTTCCATCCGCCTATCACGCCGAACCAGTCGACGTCCGGCACCTATTCCCCGCAATCCGGATCGGTCGTGCTCAATCCCGATGCGAAATCTTCCGACCCGGCCGTTATTCCCCGGACGCAGTAAGGGTTTTCCGGCCGATCAACTGGCCGGTCTTTTATCGTCCATGCGGGGCGCTGTTGTGACCGGTTGGCTGTTCGATCGCTGAATGGCCTCGTTCTGGGCCTTGGTGGTGACCCAGTGCAGTTCTTTCTCGGCTTCCGGCACGCTCAATGTGCCGGTGTCGACATCCAGGCCAATGCGCAGGGAGGCCATGTCGATCTGTGAAACCAGGTCGTACTGGGGGCCGAGTGCGTTCGGGCCGTAGTGGAGATGGGCGCCGGCGATACAACTGAACCGGTCGTATGCGGTGCCCTTGCGGAACGGATAGGTTGCGAAACAGCGGGAAACGGCCGTGTGCAGATCGCCCTGGCCCTGATCGTCCGCACAGCCTGCCGACAGGGCGCAGAGGAAGGCAAGGGCAGGCAGGCGCCTCATGTCGGCAACCTTCTGGGAGCTTGTCTGGAAAAAGAATAGTATCACAGGGTGATATCCGCCTGATCATGCGTGTCTTCAGGATATTCGTCCATTTTCCGGGCGCTGCCTCCGCTCGGGAGACATGTCTGTCGGGATTGGAACATAGGGGCAAGACATGAAGAATGTTCAGGTGCGCGAATTGCGCGCGTCCGACCTCGATACGGTTGCGCAGCTCTGGCATGCGAGTGCGCTGTCTACGGGTCTCGACGCCCATACCGTGTCGGCTGTGGCGGAATATCGTGAGCGTCTCGAGTTCGAATGGACGCGGGCGTGGCGCGTTTATGTCGCGCGTGACGGGGCTGAGATCGTCGGATTTCTGGCGTTCGAGCCTGGGGAGTCCTGGCTCCGGCAGCTTTTCGTCGCCCCGATGAAAAAGCGCTCGGGCATCGGGTCCATCCTGCTCGATGTGGCTAAACGTGACATGCATGAGGGATTCTGGCTCCGGACCGGTTCCGGCAATGTCGCGGCGCGCCGCTTCTATGAAAGGCACGGCCTGCGCAAGAGTGGCGAATCTCCGCATGATCATTTGCCGATCATGGTTGTCCGCTATCAATGGTCCCCGGCGCATTCGTGACAATCTCCGTCATGGTTGCAGAACCCGTGACGCATCGTGCCGCTGGGCGGCGCATTCGGCGGCGAGGAAGTCGATCAGTGTGCGCACGGCGGGGGTAAGCCCCCGGCGGGAGGGGAAGACGGCGTGCACGATTCCGGCGCGGGGCCGCCAGTCGGGGAGAAGGTGGATCAGGCGACCTTCCGCGATGTCTCGCCAGACCATCATGGTCGGGAGCTGGACGATGCCTGCGCCGGCCAGTGCTGCCTCGCGCAGGACGGCCATGTCGTCGGTTGCCAGGCGCGGCGTGTGGAAGATCGTTGCCGTCTGACCGTCCCTGCTTTCGAGAAGCCAGGAATGGCTGGTGGAGGCGGTGTTGAAATCGAGGCTGGGCAGCGTGTTCAGGTCCGCGGGCGAGGTGAGGGGGGCTGCGATCAGGCCAGGTGCGGCAACCAGGCACTGTGTGCTGGTGTCGAGCACGCGCATGATGAGATTTTCCGATTCCAGCGGCGGGAAGCGCACGCGGATGGCGAGATCGAACCGTTCCTCCAGCACCTCCACCCGTCGGTTCGTGCTCTCGAGGCTGAGGGTGACGGCGGGGTAGCGCATGATGAATTTGGCGAGCAGCGCCCCGAACTGGAAGGTCAGGAGGGCTACCGGGCAACTGAGGCGGATGATGCCGCACGGTTCGGCATGGTGCTGCGCGACCGATTGCTCCGCCGCCTCGGCGTCTTCCAGGACCACCGCGCAGCGTTCGTAGAATGCGCGCCCGGCATCGGTGACCGAGAAATGGCGGGAGGAACGCTGGAGCAGCAACGTGTCCAGCCGTTCCTCCAGCAGGCGTACCCGGCGGCTGAGAAGGGATTTCTGCAGCCCGGTGGCGCGCGCGGCGCTGGCGAAGCCGCCGTGGCGGACGACCTGCACGAAGTAATAAAGGTCGTTGAGGTCCTTCATCGTCTCATGAATAGGACGCACCGTTCGATACGGCAATCTTCATGCGGCGCGGGGAACGCCCCATTGTCCTTGTCATGCAAGGGCGCCCTCCATCGGGGTGCTGTCGATTGGGAGTATGGGCAATGCAGAAGACGATTCTCGGCCGCTACGGCAATGATCGCGGCCATTGGGTGGGGGACGGGTTTCCGGTCCGCTCCCTGTTTTCCTACAGCAATTTCGGCGAGCATCTGAGCCCGTTCCTGCTGCTGGACTATGCCGGGCCCTATGCGTTCGGCCCCACGGAAAGCCGGCGCGGTGTGGGCGAGCATCCGCACAAGGGGTTCGAGACGGTGACGATCGTCTATGACGGCGAGGTCGAGCACCGCGATTCCGCCGGTGGCGGTGGCGTCATCGGACCGGGCGACGTGCAGTGGATGACGGCGGGGAATGGCATCCAGCATGAGGAGTTCCATTCGGCGTCCTATGCAAGGCAGGGCGGCGCGTTCCGGATGGTGCAGTTGTGGGTGAACCTGCCGGCGAAGGACAAGGCCGCGCCGCCGGCCTATCAGACGCTGCATGCGGCCGATATTCCGGTGGTGCGCTTTGCCGACGATGCCGGGCGGCTGCGCATCATCGCCGGAGAGTATCGGGCGGCGCAGGGGCCGGCGCGCATCTTCTCGCCGCTGAATGTGTGGGACGGCACGCTGCGGGCCGGTGCGCAGGTCACGCTCGACCTGCCCGCCGGGCACAGTACGGCGATTGTCTCGCTGGAGGGGCGCCTGATTGTGAATGGCGGTACGGAACTGGGCAGCGCGCAGTTCGCTCTGCTGAGTCGGGAGGGAACGGAGGTGACGCTTCAGGCGGCGGAAGAGGCCAGTTTCCTGGTCCTGACGGGTCAGCCTCTGAATGAACCGATTGCCGGATATGGGCCCTTCGTCATGAACACGCAGGAGGAGATCCGTCAGGCGATCGAGGATTTCAATAACGGGCGTTTTGGCGGGATCGCTGCCTGAGCGCGCCTGGATCGCCGTGACGGTGGCGGGGGTGATTGCCCCCGCCGCCTGTGGCGGGGCGGTTCGATCATGTGAGGCTGGAAGGGAGAAGTGCGATGATCGAGATGATGATCGAGCAGCGTCGCCGCAGTCTGGGCGGTGGTCTGGAAGTGGGACGCATTCTGCCGTTCGCGCGGCGGCGGATGGTCGGGCCGTTCATCTTCTTCGACCATATGGGGCCGCTGGATCTGGCGGCCGGGGTCGATCGCAGCGTGGATGTGCGGCCGCATCCGCATATCGGCCTGTCGACCGTCACCTATCTGTTCTCGGGCGAGGTCATGCATCGCGACAGTCTGGGGTCGGAACAGGCGATCCGGCCGCAGGAGGTCAACTGGATGACGGCCGGAAGCGGGATCACGCATAGCGAGCGGTTCGAGAAAGCGCGGGCGGTCGGCGATCATCTGCACGGTATCCAGGCGTGGGTCGCGTTGCCGAAGGGAGATGAGGAAGCGGCGCCGTCCTTCTCGCATCATGAGGGGGCGGATCTGCCGCAATGGGATGCGGGCGGGGTGCGGGGGCAGGTGATTGCCGGCCACGCTTACGGCCTGACCGCTGCCGCGCGGACGCATTCGCCGCTCTTCTATGTGCATCTGGAGCTGGATGCCGGGGTGCGGGCGGAAATTCCCATGGGTTACCCGGAGCGGGCTGTCTATATCGCCCAGGGTGCGATCGAGATCGATGGAGAGCAATACGCGGCGGGACGGATGCTGGTGCTGGGGCCCGATGTCTCATCCTTTCGGGCCCTGGCGCCCACGACCGCGATGGTGCTGGGGGGCGAGTCCGTTGGCGAGCGGTTCCTGTTCTGGAATTTCGTCAGTTCCTCGAAGGAGCGGCTGGCGCAGGCGGCCGAGGACTGGAAGGAAGGGCGGATGAAACTGCCCGATGCGGACCATGACGAGTTCATCCCCCTGCCTTCGGCCGACACGGCGCCGCCGCCGATGTCGTGATGGCGGCGCACGGGTCGTAAGAGACGCGGCTGGGATCAGGAATTGGCCGTGATCACTCCCGCCGGCAGCGTTGCGGGTTTCCTGGCGCCCGGTTTCGGGGCCAGGGCGCGGAACATCGGCCCGGTCAGCGTGGTGGAGATCACGGCCAGGACCACCAGCGCGGCAAAGGCGAATTCGGAGAGCATGCCCTGCTGGTGCAGGATGGTCGCGGCGACGATTTCCATCAGCCCCTTGCATTGCAGCAGGGCGCCGACGCCCAATGTCTGCCGGCGTGTCAGGCCCGCCGCCGGGGGGCAGATATAGATGGCGGCGATCTTGGTCACGATCGAGACGGCCACCAGTGCCAGCGAGGCGAGGACAGACGGCCAGGTAAGCGCATCGCCATCGATGCGCAGGCCGCTATGCCCGAAGAACATCGGCGCCAGCCAGATCAGGGCGAAGGTCCCGGCCCACTCGATGGGGAGGCGGCGCACCCAGCTGGGCGGCATGATCGCGCCCGCGAAATAGGCGCCGATCAGTTCGTGGAGCCCCAGCTGCTTGCTGGCCCAGGAACCGGCGGCGAGATAGATCGGCACGGCAGTCCAGATGACCCAGGCCGGCGGGTGCCTGAAATGCCGGGAGGCCCAGTTGCCTGTGGCCGCCAGCCCCACGAGGAGTGCGACCGCCAGGAACTCCAGGCTGGTCCATCCATGGAGTGCGGCGCTGCCCCTGGCGGCGAACTGGAGTGCGGCCAGACCGATCCAGAGGGCGGCGTCATCGACCACGGCGAGCTTGAGCGCCAGTTGGCCCAGCGGGCGCTGGGCGGGCTCCAGTTCGCGCACCACGCCGATGAGCACCGGCAGCGCGCTGACGGCCATGCAGAGCCCGATCGAGGCCGCCGCGATCCATGGCGCGGCATGCGGCGCGTGCCAGCCCTGCAGGGGCAGGAAGAATTCATAGGCCAGGAAGGAACCGACCAGGAACGGGCCGCCCAGGGCGACCAGCGCGCTGCCGAGGAGCCGGCCAAGAGGCTGGGGCGGGAGCCGATGGGCCGCATTGGCGTCTTCGCCAGGGTGCTGCCACATCTCGAGCCCGGCGGTGAAGGCCAGGATCAGCACGGCCACCCAGCCGATATCGTCGCCATAGAGCGACGGGACACCCAGTTTGCCGACGGGAACGTGCCAGACCGCCAGCAGGATGCCGATCAGGATCGGCAGTACCGCGATGGGCAGGGCGCGTCGCGTCAGGCGCCACAGCAGCCAGGGTAGCAGCACGAAGATCGCGGCGTCGCCTATCAGCGCCGTAATGTTATGCATTGCTCACCTCCTCTGGTTCATTCGGCGGACACCCTAACGGAGCGTATGTCATTTATGCAAATTGCGCATACCAATATGAAGGATGTTTCATGCTGGCGGTCGCGTCGGATCGCGCAATAGAGTGTTCTATTCGTGAGGTGCGAGAGGCATCTTTTATCATTCACATTTATATAATGATCATATTTTTATGCGTTATTGTCTTGTTTCGATCTCGTGATTGCCGGGTGGCGACATGGCCGGGGCAGGCGGGTTCGATGAGCGGGATATGACCCGGAGACGCTGTTCCAGCGCGTTCGCCGCGAAATCGAGAAAGGCGGTCGTTTTCGCGGGCCGATGGGAGGTGCAGGTGCTGATCAGATGTACCGTGGTGGGGGGAAGTTCCGCCTCCGGCAGGAGCCGGACGAGGTGGCCCGCCGAGAGTTCCTCCGTCACCTGGTATGACAGAACCTGCACGATGCCCAATCCTGCGCGTGCCATTGCGATGGCGCCTTCGACGTCATTGGCCAGGACGCGTGGTGTCAATCGTATGACCTGACGCTGCCCACGGTCGTGTGGGCCTGAGGCGAAGCGCCATTCCCGCGCGACAGGCCGGCTTTCGATGAGGATACTGTCATGGTTCGCCAGGTCACGGACGGATCGCGGCGTGCCCCGTTTTTCCAGATAGGCGGGGCTGGCGACCAGAATGCGCCCGACGCTGCCAACTTTGCGGGCCACGAGGGTTGAATCGGTCAACGCGCCAATGCGGATGGCGACATCCAGACCGTCTTCGATCAGATCGAGATTGCGGTCCGACAACACCAATGTGGCCCGGACCCTTTCAAACCGTAACAGGAAATCCGAAAGCATGGGCGCCACGTGGCGGCGCCCGAATGTCGCCGGGGCCGTGATCCGAAGCATGCCGGCGGGTTGATCGGCCTCATGCGTGGCTGCCTGGGTCAGCGCTTCGTATTGCGCGATGAGATCCCGCGCCTGCATGGCGAAGTGACGGCCGAATTCGGTCGGGGCCAGGCGTCGCGTCGTGCGATCGATCAGGCGTGCGCCCAGTCGTTGCTCCAGCCCCGCCAGGATACGGCTGATGCTGGGAGGAGAGCGATGCAGGCGTCGCGCCGCCGCCGCCATGCTTCCTGAGTCGAGCACGGCAACGAACACTGCCAGTTCATCCAGGCGGTCCAACGCTATTCTTCCATCATCCGAAAGACTGTCGTGCCAGGATAGCGTATCGCCATGTTCGGACAAAACAATGACCCTGGAGCGACCATAGCGAAAGATCGCACCGATGATGATTCTCTACGGCATGCCTCTTTCAGGCCATGTGCATCGCGTACAATTGCTTCTGTCGATGCTCGGCATCGATTACAGGTTCGAGATCGTTTCCGGCCCGACGCCGGAATTGCTGCGTCTGAACCCGCTCGGACAGATTCCGATCCTGTGTGACGGTGATCTGGTGCTGGCCGACAGCAATGCCATTCTGGTCTATCTGGCCAAGGCCTACGGCGCGGGCACCTTGTGGCTGCCGGACGATCCGGTGGGCGCGGCGCGCGTTCAGCGCTGGCTTTCGATTGCGGCGGGGGAACTGAGGCAAGGGCCGGCTGCCGCCCGTATGGTGGCGCTGTGGCAACGCCCGGGCGAGCCCGCCGATGCGTGCGTGCGCGCCGAGCGATTGCTGGCGTTCATGGACGCGCATCTCGACGGACGAACGTTCCTGGCCGCGCGCCCTCCGACGATCGCGGATCTTGCCTGCTATGGCTATGTCGCCCACGCTCCGGAAGGCCATGTGTCGCTGGAGCCCTATCCGAACGTGCGGGCATGGCTCCTGCGTGTCGAGGCTCTGCCCGGCTTTCTGCCGATGCCCTGGATCTGATCTTCTGGAGGACGAATTGATGGCGTGGGAGATCATCCTGGGGAACAGGAATTATTCGTCATGGTCGATGCGGGCGTGGATGCTGCTGCGTCTGGCTGGCGTGCCTTTCGAAGAGACGATCCAGTCGCTTTATGTAACGGGTGCCCGGGCGTGCGTCATTGAACGTGGCGGCGAGACCGGCCTTGTGCCTGTTTTGCGCGTCGATGGCTTCCCGATCTGGGACACGCTTGCGATCGTGGAATATCTTTACGAGCAATGTCCTGCCCTCTGGCCGGCCGACCGCTTCCTGCGGGCGAGGGCACGCAGCTATGCCGGAGAGGTCCATTCGGGCCTGAATGCGCTGCGGGAGGCGATGCCGGTCAATGCGAGGGGGCGCAATCGGCGGGCCGTGCGGACGCAGGCTGTCGAAGACGATATTGCGCGCGTGGCGGCGATATGGAAGACGGCGGGGAGTCATCCCGAGGGGCCCTGGCTGTTCGGGCGCTTCAATGCCGCCGATATCATGTTCGCGCCGGTGGCCTCTCGATTTCAGACCTATGGTGTTTCCTTGCAGGGGGGCGCCGCGACGTATCTGGAGCGGATGCTCGCGCATCCACTGGTGCGGGAGTGGTTTGCTTCCGGACAGGATGAAGCCGAAATCATCGATATGTTCGAGCTGCCGGACCAGTCGGACGGCAAGCCTGAAAGCAGTCGGATGACTGGCCACCCGGAACATCCTGTCTCTCACGACAAGGGGTGAAGGGGCAGGTTGGCGCCCTGCGCCAAGGCGGGGAATAGCACGCGCGGCGGCGCAAAACATGCTATGCCGCGCGCATGGCAATCCCGATCCTTCCCGGACTGTCCCTGGCCGAGTCCGAGCTGGAGGTCAGCTATATCCTTGCGTCCGGCCCCGGTGGGCAGAACGTCAACAAGGTGGCCACGGCGGCGCAATTGCGGTTCGATGCCGCGCGCTCGCCCTCGTTGCCCGAACGGGTGCGCGCCCGGCTGCTGGAGGTGGCGGGCAGCCGTGCCACGCGGGATGGGGTGATCGTCATCACCGCCCGGCGCTTTCGCACGCAGCTGCGCAACCGCGAGGATGCCATTGAACGGCTGGCCGAGCTGATCCGCGAGGCGGCGCATCGTCCCGCTTTTCGTGTGGCCACGCGCCCCGGCCGTGCGGCCCGCCAGCGCCGGCTGGACGGCAAGGCGCACCGGGCGGGCATCAAACGCGGGCGTTCCGGGCGGTTCGATGATTAGGCGCGGCCTGCGCCGTTCTGGAAAATTCCGTGTCTGGGGTGAGGGATGAGCGACCTTTTTGACAGTGGGACGGCACTGGGGCGGATGCCGCTTGCCGCGCAGTTGCGCCCGGCGACGCTGGATGACGTGATCGGCCAGTCGGCGGCGGTTGCGCCCGGTTCGATCCTGCGGCGGCGGATTGCCGGTGGGGCGCTGGGCAGCGTGATTCTGTATGGGCCGCCGGGGGTGGGCAAGACCTCGATCGCGCGGGCGGTGGGGAACATGCTCGGCAAGAGCTTTCGCCCGTTGCACGCGACGCGCAGCGGGGTTGCGGACATTCGCAAGCTGGCGGATGAGGCGCGGATGGTGCCGCTGCTGATCTTCGTCGATGAGGTGCAGCGCTTTTCGGCGACGCAGGCGGATGACCTGCTGGCCATCTGCGAGGAGGGCACGGCCGATTTTATCGGGGCCACGACCGGCAATCCTTATCATGTGCTGACGCCGGCGCTGGTCTCGCGCTCAACCATCCTGAAGCTGGAGCCGCTGACGCTCGAGGAGATGGAGCAGGTGGTGCGGCGTGGCGTCGACCATCTGCGGGGGGAAGGGATCGAGGTCTCGCTGACGGGCGCGCAGGTTCGCCGGATTGCCGGCCGGTCAGGCGGCGATGCGCGGCGGGCGCTGACGACGCTGGAAAGCCTCGCGGTCGGGCATGATGCGAAGCGGGTCACGATCACCGATGCGATGGTGGATGAGGCCTATGCGGCGGCGCCCGTCAATCATGACCGGTCGGGCGATGCGCATTACGATGTGGTTTCGGCGTTCGTGAAATCCATGCGGGGGTCCGACCCCGATGCCACGCTGTACTGGCTGGCGCGCCTGATTCATGGTGGCGAAGACCCGCGCTATATCGCGCGGCGGATCATGATCCATGCGTCGGAGGATGTGGGGCTGGCCGATAATGCCGCGCTCCAGACTGCCGTGGCGGCGATGCAGGCAGTCGAGAAGATCGGGTATCCCGAAGCGCAGATCGTGCTGGCGCATGCGGCGCTGCATGTGGCGCGGGCGCCGAAATCGGGCTCGGCGTGCCGGGGGATTTCGGCGGCGATGCAGTTCGTGGCGAACAATCCGCCGGCCGCCGTGCCGCTGCATCTGCGCGATACGCATTACAAGGGCGCGGCGTCGCTGGGGCATGTCGGGTATCGCTTTCCGCATGATGATCCGCGCGGTTGGGTGGAGCAGGTTTACTCGCCGATTCCGAAGGGGACGCTTTATCGGAGTGATGCGCGTGATGCGGGGACGTTCGAGAAGCGGGCGGATGAGTATTGGCAGCGGGTGACGGGGGAGGCGCAGGCTCGCAAGGGGTGGCAATAAAGGCACCTGCGCACCTGGAGCATGTCCACTTTATTCCGGTTCATATCCTGCGGCGGTGAAGAAGTTGGCGCATTCGTCAGGAGTGAAGGCATCGAGAACTGATCCCGCGGCGTCCCACTACGCTGTGACGGCTCTTGCTGCCTTGGCCCGTAACGGAGCCTCGAACTCGGCGAATGCCATTTCGATCGGGTTGAAATTCGGACTGTAGGGGGGGGCAGGAACATCAGCCGCGCACCGGCTTGCTCTATGGCCTTTCGTGCCCCCGGAACCTTATGAGCGGGCAGATGGTCCAGCACGATGATATCGCCCGGGCTCAGCATCGAGAACGTGCTCGACATAGGCCTGTAAGGCACGACCGCGCAGGCGCGCCACCCGTTCGCCGTTCTCGCGCTCACGCCGAAGCCATCGGATCGCCGTCGAAATCCCGATCCCGAACCGTTTCGCCACCGAACGGGCCGACCCGCCCACTGCTCCGGCTTCCAGAACGCGCACCCGAAGATCGTCACTCAATGCTCGCGCCATCACCTTCTCCATCAATGAAACGGGGAATCACAATCCACGCCGTACGTCACCCCAACGATTCATTGTTCAGCGGACGTGTTCTAGCAGACCGACCGAATTCGCCCGGCCACCTCTCTCTTCACAATTTCTTAGGATTTACCGATCCCGTACAAGCCTCAGCAGCACACACTTTGCGGAAGAACCCAGTTCTCAGTGGCACTCAACAGGCCGCCCTTAACTGGGGGTTATCGACGGTGAATCATTTTGAAATAGACATGGAAAGCGGCGAGATAAAGAATTCCAAATCGTAATAAAAATATGTGGGGAAGAGGTCAGTTCATGAGAATGTCTGGAAACAGTTCGAGAAAATGGCTTCTTTTCGGCATATCGGCACTAAGTCTTGGCTGGGCGTTTGATGCCCGCGCGCAGATCATCTCGATGCCCGGCACGACGACGGGTCAGGCCATCAACGACCAGTCCGCGAAGAGGACCAAGGTCACGTCGAAGCTGGATAGCACCGGCGAGACGATCAGCGTCGTCGGTACTCATCTGGGCGCCAAGGAAACGGCCGAGATCCAGCCTGTGACGATCATCACCAGCGAGCAGATCCAGCAATCCTCGTCGATGACCACGGGCGACATCTTCGCCCATATTCCGTCGATGGGCTTTTCGGGTAGCACGTTCAGCAATGCGGGCGGATCGTGCCTGAACATCCGCAGCCTGGGCACGGCGCGCACGCTGGTGCTGGTGGACGGGCACCGCATGGTCAACGGCAATGGGGCGGTCGACTGTCCGGACGTGAATGCCATCGTGCCGGCGATGATCGACCGGATCGAAATCCTGAAGGATGGATCGTCCACGACCTACGGGTCCGACGCCATTGCTGGCGTGGTCAATATCATCCTGAAGAAGAATTTCACCGGCACGACCTTTACCGCGAACGGCGGCGTCAGCGAGTACGGCGACGACCAGACGGCAGCGCTGACGATGGCGCACGGATTCAACTTCGATCACGATCGCGGTAATTTCACGATCGCAGGTTCGTACAACTACCAGGCGCCCATGGCCGCGGATCAACGCAAATGGGCGATGCAGGAAGCCAAGGTCAACAATCCGCCGGGCCAACCGCAATATTTCGGATCGCAGTACGGACCCCGGCCCGTCTATGCCGCCGTCAATGGCGGCCGGCCGCTGGCAGCGTCCAGTGACGGCGTGGCCCAATCCGTGATCTCGAACGGAGATGGTACCTACAGCCCCTATAGCTGGAACGACAATTACGATTATTCGCAGGACAACCAGATCATTTCCGAACAGCAGGTCGGGACCCTGGCCGTTACCGGACATTACGACGTCAACCCCCATCTGCAACTCTATATGACGGCGAATTACAGCCACACCCAGACGCAGAGCGTCGGCACGCCGATGTATATCGCGACCCCCGTCACGACGCTGACGGGCAATTCGGGCGCGATGGTGGTGCCGGCCGGCGAGCCGGGGAATCCCTTCGGCGAGGACGTGGCGCTGTATGATCGCATGTTCGATCTCGGCCGGCGCTACGACTACGACAGCGTCAACTACTACCAGTTCACCGGCGGCGCGAAGGGCGACCTGCCGAGCACCCACGGCTGGACTTACGATTTCTTCTTCTCGTACGGCAAGACCACCACGAGCTACAGCGAGAGCGAAGACGTGAACTGGCGCAACATGGAAAACGCTCTGGGCTTTCACCAGACCGGCGGCGCGGGATCAACGACGGGGTATTACGATCCCAACCTGTGTTCCAGCATCGCGGGATGCGCGTCGTGGGATCCGTTCAGCGGCACGATGTCCCAGGCGGCGCGGAACTATATCGGCTTCACCGATGTCGAGCCCTCGGGGCAGGAGATGCGCGACGTGCAGTTCACCGTCGCGAACAAGCATCTCGCCAAGCTGCCCTACGGTCCGCTGGGTATCGCCCTGGGCGTGGAACATCGCAGCCTCGACGGCTATTTCCATTCCTCGTGGGAAGATGCGGCGGGACTCAATTCCAACCTGGTCCGTGGCAATACGGGCGGCGGCTATAACGTCACCGAAGTGTTCGGCGAACTCAGCATTCCGCTGCTGAAGGACCTGCCGATGGCCAAGGCGCTGTCCGCCGAGGTGTCGGGCCGGTTCTCGAATTACGACACGTTCGGTCAGACTTATAACTGGCATGCCGGCCTGATCTATGCGCCGACCAGCGATATCAGCTTCCGTGCCAACATCGCCACCGGCTTCCGTGCCCCGACCATCCAGGACCTGTACAGGGCCAAGGTCGTCAGCCTGACGGGAACACGCGATCCCTGCGCCTATGTCTCGACCTATCCGGCCGGGGTGCAGTCGACCATTATCGCCAACTGCCGCGCGCAGGGCGTGAATCCGTCGAGCTTCAAGCAGACCAATGGATCGCTGAAATACGAGACTGGCGGCAATGCCGAACTGCAGCCCGAACTCTCACGCACCTATACGATCGGCACGATCGTGACACCGCGCTTCCTGCCCGGCTTCACCGCCACGATCGATTATTTCCACACCCACATCACCGAGGCAATCGGCTACCCGTCGCTGCCGACCGAATTGAACGGGTGCTACGAGAGTCCGAACCTGTCCAGCAGCTATTGCTCGATCCTGCATGGCCGCGATATAGATGGACAGCTCTATCCGGTGTCTCGCCTGCACGAGAATACCGGCGCCTTCATCGAAGACGGCATCGACATCAACGCCAGCTACTACCAGCCGATCGATTTCGTGAACTCGCTGCGCTTCGGGGCCGACATCCAGGATGTCACGTCCTACAAGCAGCAGAGCCAGGATGGCCAGGCGTTGATCAGCTATCTGGGCACCGACGCCGGTCCGCCGAAATGGGTTGCCAACGGCACGGCGACGTTCAGCCACGGCCGCTGGGACTTCACCTACATGCTGCGGTTCATCGACGGGTTCAATTACTATCCCAGCTCGTCCTACGGGCCGGGCGTGTCGGAATGGTGGAAGACGAACCAGGCCTTCTATCATGACGTGATGGTCACCTATCATGGCGACCGCTACAGCATCACCGCCGGCGTGAAGAATATCGGCGGCCGCGACCCGAACTTCTATGCCAACGGCTCCTACAACACCTCGCCCGACATGTATGACTATGCGGGACGATATATGTACCTCAAGGCGCAGGTCCATTTTTGAGAGCCTGCATAGGAACGTGCGCCGGCCAGTCGGCGCACGTCTTTCGTGCGTCGGTGCGCCGCGCATCGTGTCGATCGATGCGATGCGCGGCCTGACATGGGAGGATTTCGTCCAGCGTCGCCTGATCGACGCGGCGGGGTTGTCGGCCTGCCGACCTGCCAGATTACGGTGCCGCTCAGGGACGAGACCGATGTCGCTGCTAGAGAGCGTCCACTGAACTATGAATCGTGCGGGGTGACGCGGACCGTGGATTGTGATTCACCATTTTCATAGAAGGTGATGGCGCGAGCATTGAGTGACGATCTACGGGTGCGCGTTCTGGAAGCCGGAGCAGCGGGCGGGTCGGCCCGTTCGGTGGCGAAGCGGTTCGGGATCGGGATTTCGACGGCGATCCGATGGCTTCGGCGTGAGCGCGAGAACGGCGAACGGGTGGTGCGCCTGCGCGGTCGTGCCTTACAGGCCTATGTCGAGCACGTTCTCGTGCCAACGCTGAGCCCGGGCGATCTCGTCGTGCTGGACCATCTGCCCGCTCATATGATTCCGAGAGCGCGAAAGGCTATAGAGCAAGCCGGTGCGCGGCTGATGTTCCCGCCTCCCTATAGTCCTGATTTCAACCCGGTCGAAATGGCATTCGCCAAGCTCAAGGCCCTTTTACGGGCCAAGGCAGCAAGAACCGTCACAGCCTTATGGGACGCCGCGGGATCAGTCCTGGATGCTTTCACTCCCGACGAATGCGCCAACTTCTTCACCGCCGCAGGATATGAACCGGAATAAAGTGGAGATGCTCTAGCCAGTAGCGTGCAGTGCTGCCTTGGTCTTTGGCCAGCGCCGATGCAGCCAGAGCCAGGAGTTCGGCCGTTCCCGCACCCAACGGGCCAGCGTATTGTTCATGGCCACGCAAATGGCCTCAACGTCAGTATGATGTCGGCCCGTAGAGCAAACCTGCAAAGGTGGTTCGCAAACCAATCGAAAGCGGCCGGGGCCCAAGCGTATCACGTATACCGGCATGACAGGCAGGTTGAATCGCAAGGCCATCTGGGCGATGGCCGGTGCCGTCATCGCGTCTCGCCCTAGAAACGGGATGGACAGTCCGTCGTTCATTTTCTGATCGACGAGAAGGCCCAGGGAGCCTCCCTGCTGGAGATGCATGACCGCCTGCCGCGCGCCTCGGGAGCCTTTGGCAAACATTATGCTTTCTTCGCTGAGAGCCCGCTGCCTGAGAGCCTGTATGGTCTTGTTGATGACCGGGTTTGAACTTGCCCGATAAAAGCCCGACACGATAACGCCAAGGCTGCCGGCGATGGGGAGAATCATTTCCCAGTTGCCGAAATGGCCGGAGAAGAAAAGCGCCTGGCTATAGTTTTTCCTTAACGCTTCAAGATGTTCTTCCCCTTCTATTTCCCAGCCTGGGCCGGCAGTCGTACGCATGAAAGCATGTAGATGTGGAAGTTCGGCAACGTTTCGCCCCAGATTGTCCCAGACATCAGCGATAATGTTCTTGCGTTGCGAAGCGCCGAGTTCGGGCATGATATCGCGCAGATTGCGATCGGCCACGCGGGAAGCGGAGAGTTTCATGCCAATCGTACGCGCCAGGAAGCCCCCCATGTTCGATGCGTATGTGGGCCCGATCAGCCGGAGGAGAGCGATTGCGTGCCACAGAGCGTATGCCTGGGCAGACTGGGAGATGCGGTTCAGGACGAGAAGAATGAGAGGCATGAATGAGTATGGCATTAAATAGAATGTGCCACGATTGCTAAGTGTAACATAATGGGTCGATGGATTATTTTATATTTCAGAGAAGGTTCGAAATATATAAAAATAAAAAATTATACATGTGCGGAGTTATTATTTATGCTGTGCGTGATCGTGCGCGATTTCAAATTGTGATGGGCTATCTGAAAGCAGGCTGTACCTTACTCCCAGAGCCATCCGGCCCTGACGATCAGGGGTGAAGGGGACGACTGTCCCCTTCCGGGTGCAGGGCAGCGCCCTGCGATCTGGCAGTTCAGGCCGGTTCGCTGATCGTGGGGAGGATGGTTTCGACGATCGACTGATCCAGCGCCTCATATTCGTGATAGCGCAATGTGCGGTAGAGGGATTCCCGGGTTTGCATGTGGGGCAGCATGGCCTCGGTGCTGCCGTTGCGGCGGAGGGTGGTGTAGAGGTCTTCCTGGGCCTTGTTGGCGACGCGGAGTGAGCTGACGGGCCAGATGACCATGTGGTAGCCCATCTCTTCGAATTCCTGCGCGGTGAAGAACGGGGTGCGGCCGAATTCGGTCATGTTGGCGAGCAGCTTGACGCCGGGCATGCGGCGGGCGAATTCGCGGAACATGTCGGCCGTGGTCAGGGCTTCGGGGAAGATCGCGTCGGCGCCGGCTTCGATATAGAGTTTGGCGCGGGCGACGGCGCCGTCGATCCCTTCGCTGGCTGCCGCGTCGGTGCGGGCGATGATGACCAGATCGCGCGCGGCCTTGCGGGCGGCGCCGACCTTCAGGGCCATGTCGTGCGGGGTGGCGAGTTTCTTGTTGTTCAGGTGGCCGCATTTCTTGGGCAGGATCTGGTCTTCCAGATGCACGGCGGCGGCGCCGGCATCCTCGAAGGTGCGGACCATGTTCATCACGTTCAGCACTTCGCCGTAGCCGGTGTCGCCGTCGACCAGCAATGGGAGGCCGGTGGCGTTGACGATCTGGCGGATGAAGAACGTGACCTGGTCGATGGTGATGATGCCGAGATCGGGCAGGCCCATGCTGGCCGTCATGGCCGCGCCCGAGAGATAGAGCGCGTTGAAGCCTGCGTCCTTGGCCTGGAGCGCGGCCTGGCCGTTATGGGCGCCGGGCAGTTGCAGGATATCGGGGGATTGCAGCAGGGCGCGGAAGCGCCGGCCTGCCGCCTCGCCGTTGGTGGCGCCGCCTGTGAGGGTGATCATGCTGCTTTCTCCAGTCCGCCGCGTTGGTGCAGGGGGGTGAAGGGCCGCTTGTCGGGGCCGATATAGGCGGCCGACGGGCGGATGATCTTGCCGTTCTCGCGCTGTTCGATGACGTGGGCGCTCCAGCCGGTCAGGCGCGCGATGACGAAGATCGGCGTGAACATGGCGGTGGGGATGCGCATCATGTTGTAGGAAACGGCGCTGAACCAGTCGAGGTTGGCGAACATGTTCCGCCGCTCGGCCATCACACGCTCGATCCGCTCGGCGACGGTGTAGAGGCGCATGGCGCCGCTGCGGGCCGACAGGCGTTCCGCCCATTGCTTGATCACTTCGTTGCGCGGATCGGCGATGGTGTAGACCGGGTGGCCGAAGCCGATGACGACCTCGCGGTTTTCCAGCCGGCGCAGGATGTCGGCCTGGGCCTCGTCGGGTGTCTGGTAGCGCTGCTGGATTTCCAGCGCGACCTCGTTGGCGCCGCCGTGGCGCGCGCCGCGCAGCGCGCCGATGCCGGCGGTGACGGCGGAATACATGTCCGACCCCGTGCCCGCCACCACGCGGCTGGCGAAGGTCGAGGCGTTGAATTCATGTTCCGCGTACAGGATCAGCGAGGCATGCATGGCGCTGACCCATTCCGGCGGGGGCGCGTGGCCGTGCAGCATGTGCAGGAAATGGCCGCCGATGGTGTCGTCATCGGTCTTGACATCGATGCGTTTGCCGTTGGTCGAGAAATGATACCAGTACAGCAGCACCGATCCCATCGAAGCCAGCAGGCGGTCCGCGATCTCGCGCGCGCCCACCGGGTTCATGTCGCGGCGTTCGGGCAGGATGCAGCCCAGGGCGGAGACGCCGGTGCGCATCACGTCCATCGGGTGGGCGGCGGCTGGAATATCCTCCAGCAGGCGGCGCAGGCGGACGGGCAGGCCGCGCAGCGAGCGCAGTCGCTCCTTGTATTCCGCCAGTTCGGCGGCGTCGGGCAGGTGGCCGTGGATCAGCAGGTGGGCGACTTCCTCGAATTCGCAGGAGTTCGCCAGGTCCTTGATGTCATAGCCACGATAATGCAGCTCGTTGCCGGCATGGCCGACGGAGCTGAGCGCGGTTTCGCCGGCAGTGATGCCGGAGAGGGCGACGGATTTCTTGGGCTTGGACGCTTGGGTCATGTCACGTCTCCTTATTGTGCCTTTTCGCAGGGCTCTGCCCTGCACCCGGAAGGGGACAGTCGTCCCCTTCACCCCTGTTCGTTGAGGGGCGGGCGGGGTCAGTCTTTCATGCGGGGAAATTGAAGATGCCGGTTCGGTCGGTTGCTTTCAGCGCCTCCGGCGGGAGGGCGATTTCGAGCTGGCGCAGTTCGTTCGCGCGCAGGGAGGGCAGGCACTGTGCCGCGTCGAGGAAGCGTTCGATTTCGGCGGGGGGGAGGATGCCTTCGGTCAGGACGCGGAATTTCCGGATATAGTCGGGGCGGGTCCAGGGGGTGGCGCCCAGCGGGTGGGCGTTGGCGACCGCCAGTTCGCCGTCCAGCGTCGTGCCGTCATTGAAGGTGATGGTGATGCGGCCGCCGAAGGCTTTGATCGCCGGGTCGTCGGCGTAATAGCGGGCGGTCCATTTCGGGTCTTCGACCGTGTGGATCTTGCGCCACAGGCGCACCGTGTCGGCGCGGCGCGCGCGTGCGGGCGCGTAGGAGCGGACATGGTGCCAGGCGCCGTCCTGCAGGGCGACGGCGACGATATACATGATCGAGTGATCCAGCGTCTCGCGCGAGGCGTCGGGGTCGAATTTCTGCGGGTCGTTGGAGCCGGTGCCGATCACGTAATGGGTGTGGTGGCTGGTTTCGATCAGGATGTCCTTCACGTCGTCCCAGTTGCGGCCGGAGGCGCGGACGTCGGCGCCGAGGCGGAAGGCGAGGTCGATCAGGGCCTGGCTTTGATATTCCGCCGAATGTTCCTTGGTGTAGCTGTCGAGGATCGCGCGTTTGGCTTCGCCGGCCTCGGGCAGGGCGACGCGGTAATGGGCGCCCTTGCCGTCCAGCATCCAGGCGATCACGCCGTCTTCGCCTTCATAGATCGGGCTGGGGGAGGTTTCGCCCAGCATGGCGCGGTCCACGGCCTCGACCGCCATCTTGCCGGCATGGGCGGGGGCGTAGGCCTTCCACGATGAGATCTCGCCCTTGCGGCTCTGCCGTGTGGCGGTGGTGACGTGCAGGGCGTGCTGGATCGACTGGTAGATGGTCTCGGTAGGCAGGCCCAGCAGGGTGCCGATGCCGGCCGCGACCGAGGGGCCGAGATGGGCCACATGGTCGATCTTGTGCTTGTGCAGGCAGATGGCGCGCACCAGGTCGATCTGGATTTCGTAGCCGGTGGCGATGCCGCGTACCAGCTCGGCGCCCGAGCGGCCGCATTGCTGGGCCACGGCGAGGATGGCGGGGATATTGTCGCCCGGGTGGGAATATTCGGCGGCCAGGAACGTGTCGTGGAAATCCAGTTCCCGCACCGCCGTGCCGTTGGCCCAGGCCGCCCATTCGGCGTGGACGCGCACCTCCGGCCCGCAGCCGAACAGGGTGGCGCCGCCGGGCCGGGCGTGGGCCAGGGCTTCGGCGCGGGCGCTGACCACCGTATGGCGGTTGACCGAGGCGATGGCGACCGATGCGTTGTCGATCACGCGATTGATGATCATCTCGGTGACGTCGGGGAGAATGGCGACCGGATCGGCGGCGATTTCGGCGATCTGCCAGGCCAGTTGCGCGTCGCGCGGCAGACGGTCGCTCTCGGGGTGGACGGTGATGTCGTACTGGCGCATGGCTTGGTTCCTCTTTGGGGGCCTTGCTGCGGAGTATTGCCATTCTCGCGCATTCGGGAATGGCGATCCGGGCAAAATGGTGCCACGGTCCGGTGCTGGTTTTGCGAAGGATGCGAAGATGGCGACGGCGGGCGAAAAGATCTTCGCGGGGTCGAGAATTCGTGATCTGCGCGCGAAAAATGGCCAATCGCAGCAGGGGCTGGCGACGGCGCTTGGTCTTTCGGCGAGTTATCTCAATCAGATCGAGAACGATCAGCGGCCGTTGACGCCGGGTATTCTGTTAAAACTTTGCACGCTGTTCGGGGTCGAGCCGACCTGGTTCAGCGATAGCGGCGATATCCAGCGCATGCAGGTGTTGCGCGAGATCCTGGGGGACCCTTTGTTCAGCGCCATGCCCTCGCCTCGGCAGGTGCAGGAGGCGGTGCGGGGCGCGCCGTGGCTGTGCGATCAGTTCGTGACGCTGTATCGCGCCTTTCGGGCATTGCGGGAGGAGAGAGGGCAGGCCGGGGCCGCTGCGCCGGCGCCGCAGCCCGGCACCGGATCGTATGACGCGGTGGGCGATTGGGTGCAGGCCGAGCGGAACTATTTCGACGAGATCGATCGGGCGGCGGAGGGGTTGTACGAATCCGCGCGGCTGGAGGAAGGCGGGCCGGCCGAAATGCTGGGGCGCTATCTGCGCGATCGGCATGATATCCGGATCGTGACCGATGCCGCGTTGGATAGTCAGGGGGTGATGTGGCGGTTCGACCGGCGGGCGCGACGGCTGGCGGTCACCGGGGGCGTGCCGCCGGAGAGTACGGCCTTCTGGCTGGCGCAGGTGATCGGGCGGCTGGATTATGGGCAGGTTCTGGCCCGGCCGGTGCGCCGGTCGGGGCTGGGCAGCGCGGATGCGCGCGCATTGGCCACGGTGGGGATGAGCAATTATTTCGCCGGGGCGCTGCTGTTGCCGTACGAGCGTTTCCGGCGGGCGGCGCGGCAGACGCGGCATGATCTGGACCTGTTGCAGCGGCAGTTCGGCGTCAGTTTCGAACAGGTGTGCCACCGGCTGTCCACCATGCAGCGGCCGGGGGCGGAGGGAATTCCGTTCTATTTCATCAAGACCGATATCGCCGGCAATGTGCTGAAGAGCTACAGCGCCACGCGCTTCAGCCGTGCGCGGTTCGGCGGGTTGTGCGCGCAATGGAATGTGTTCGAATGTTTTTCGGCGCCCGGCAAGCTGCATGTCCAGATGTCGCGCACCACCGATGATGCGGTCTATATCAGCGTTGCGCGGACGGTGGGGCATTCGCCGGTTTCTTATTTCGACCGGCCGCGCCTGGTGGCGATCGTGCTGGGCTGTGCGGTGTCGCATGCGCCGGAACTGGTCTATTCGGCCGGGCTGGACCTGCGGGACGACCGGATGGTGATCCCGATCGGGCCGGGGTGTCGCGCCTGCATCCGCACCGATTGCCGGCATCGGGCGATTCCTGCCACGGGATTCGGGATCGACGCCGGCAGCGAGGAACGGGGGGTGGTGCCCTATCACATGGTGGCACCTTGAGACTGTGCCGGTCCTGGGTGGATTGACCGCGTGGCGGGCCCGTTCCATGGACGGCGTCATGAACAGGACGATGCCGGAACCGGGAGAACGGACGATGGGTGGTGACTGGCAGATCCGGCCGGCCCGGCGGGATGAGGCCGCTTTGCTGCCGGCGGTGGAAGAGGCGTCGGGCGCGCTGTTTCGCACCATCCCCGATCTGGCCTGGATTGCGGATGACGGCGTGATGCCGGCGGAGGCGCATCTGGCAGCCATTGAAGCCGGGACCTGCTGGGTGGCCGCCGATGGGGTGGATATTGCCGGTTTCCTGACCGCCCGTGCGACGACGGAGGATGGCGACGGACCCGATGCCGGCCGGGCGGTGCTGCATGTGTGGGAGATGTCGGTGGCGCCGGACTATCAGGGCAGGAGGCTGGGCCGGGCGTTTCTGGAGCATGCAGCTGCCCATGCCGCGGCGCAGGCCATGGTGGCCGTGACCCTGACGACGTTTCGCGACGTGGCGTGGAATGCGCCGTTCTATGCGCGGACCGGTTTTACGATCCTGCCTGATGCGGCCTTGACGCCGCGCCTGTGGGGCGTGCTGGCCGCCGAAATTGCGCATGGCCTGCCGGCGGCGCGGCGGTGCGCCATGCGGCGGCCGGTTTCTTCCGTTTCCTGATTATCTGTTCATCAACCAGGCCATTTCATGGATCGTATCATGCGCATCACCGTTTTCGACATTCAGGCCATGAAGGAATCCGGGCAGCGGATCGCCATGCTGACGGCCTACGACCATCCGTCTGCCGCGCTGGCCGAGCGGGCGGAAGTGCCGATGCTGCTGGTCGGGGATTCGCTGGGGATGGTGGTCCATGGGGCCGATACCACCCTGCCGGTCACGCTGGACGACATGATCCGCCATGCGCGGGCCGTGGTGCGCGGCAGCAGCCGGGCGCTGGTGGTGGCCGACCTGCCGTTCCTGACCTATGCGACGGAGGGCGACGCCATCGCCTCGGCCCGGCGGGTGATGCAGGAGGCCGGGGTGCAGGCGCTGAAGCTGGAAGGCGGGATCTCCATCGGTCCGACGGTGCGGCGGCTGACCGAGCTGGGCGTGCCGGTGATGGGCCATCTGGGCCTGACGCCCCAGGCGCAGCACACGCTGGGCCTGCGGGTGCAGGCGCGGCAGGCGGAGGCGGCGCGGCGGCTGGTGGAGGACGCACTGGCGTTGCAGGATGCCGGGGCCTTTGCCCTGGTGCTGGAACTGGTGCCGGCGCCGCTGGCGGCGGCGGTGACGCAGCGGCTGCGCATTCCGGTGATCGGCATCGGCGCCGGGGCGGGGTGCGATGGGCAGGTGCAGGTGTGGCACGATCTGCTGGGCCTGTTTCCGGGCAAGTCGCCGCGCCATGCCAAGCGGTATGCCGATATCGGCTCGGCGATCGAGGAGGCGTTGCGGGCCTATGTGGGCGATGTGCGGTCCGGCGCCTTTCCCACCGCGGCGCAGAGCAGTGGCATGGACCCGGAGGAACTATCCCGCGCCCTTGGGGGCTGAAGCGGCCGCGCGAGCCCGCTCCAGTGTCCGCGCGACGGTGAACAGTTCGCCGATCAGGCGCGAGGCGGCCTGTTCGCGCGGGGCGAGCAGGGAGATGACCATGCGCACGCTGCAATCGCTGATCGGCAGCACGCGCACGCCGCGCCGCCCGCCATATTCGCTGGCCGCGATCACGCCCACGCCCAGCCCGGCCGCGACGGCTTCTACCATCGCCTCGCGCCCGTCGACCGTCAGGGTGGGGGTGCAACTGATCGCGTGGCGTTGCAGCTCGCCCGCCAGCAGGCGTTGGGTGGCGGAGCGGGGTTCGCGAAAGATCATGCCGCGTTCGGCCAGAATGGAAAACGATACGCTCTTGCGAGCGGCGAGGTCGGACTGTTTGTGGACCAGCGCGATCAGCGTGTCCGCGCGCAGGGTCTGCGCGTGCAGCCGCGCATCGACCGCCGCCGCCGCCGTGACCGCGACATCGACCGAGGCCGTATGCAGCCGCTCGAGGCAGGTATCGGCGTTGGAGATGGCCAGGGTGATGCCGACATTGGGGTGACGTGCGCGAAAGGCCGCGATCAGGGACACTGCCAGGTCCGGCGCGTCGGACACCATGGACAGGGTGCCGAATTCCAGTGCCGCCGCCTGGGACAGCAGGGCTGCCGCCTGGCGCTCGGCCTCGAAGATCGGCTGGATGATGGCCAGCAGCCGGCGGCCGAATTCGGTCGGTTCGACCGTTCGTCCGCGCCGGTGGAACAGCACGCAGCCATAATCCTGTTCCAGGCGCCGGACCTGATCGGAGATCGCGGGCTGGGTCAGCCCCAGCGCCGAGGCGGCGGCAGAGAAGCCGCCGTGGGTTGCGACCGCCTGCACCGCCCGCAACTGCACATATTGCATGTCGCTGATCCATAAATTCAATCGATAGTATGATCGTTATTATCGATTTTATTGCCCGTCCGCCAGCGCGTTATGGTGCCTGTGTCGAATGCGGAGCAGGGCGCATGGCGGGGCATTTTTCCATCGAGGCGGTTATCTTCGACTGGGCTGGAACGCTGGTCGATTTCGGATCGTTTGCGCCCATGGCAGCGTTTGTCGAAACCTTTGCCGGATTCGGTCTTTCGATCGACATCGAGGAAGCACGGCGCCCGATGGGGCTGGCCAAGCGCCCGCATGTCGCAGCCCTGCTCAACCAGCCGCGCATCGCCGCTGCCTGGACGGAGATGTATGGCCATGCGCCGGGCGATGTGGTGATCGATCGGGTTTACGAGGCGTTTGTCCCCCGCAACATCGCGGTGGCGGCGCGCCACGCGGTGCTGATCCCGGGTGCCGCGGAGTGTGTCGCGGAACTGCGCCGGCGCGGGCTGCGGATCGGATCGACCACCGGCTACACGCGCGAGATCATGGAGGAAATCCTGCCCGTCGCCCGCAGTCAGGGGGTTGAGGTGGATTGTCTGGTCTGTGCCGGTGAGACGCAAACCGGCCGTCCAGGCCCGTTGATGCTGTGGAGGAACATGATCGCGCTGAATGTCTGGCCGGCCTGGCGGGCGGTGAAGGTTGATGACACGATCGTCGGTGTTGCCGAAGGACGGAATGCCGGGGCGTGGAGCGTCGGGGTTGCGGTCTCGGGCAATGTGTTCGGCTGCACCGAGGCGCAGATCGCGGCCATGTCGCCCGATGAATTCGCCGTCCGGCGCGAGCGCGCCCGCGCCGTGTTGCTGGAAGCCGGGGCGCATGAGGTGATCGACAGCGTGGCCGACCTGCCCGCCGTGGTGGAGCGGCTGGATGCGCGGTTGGCGGCCGGCGAGCGGCCCGATACCGAGTTGCGGACCTTTCCATGACCGCCGGATACGACCTTGCCATTGTCGGTGCTGGCATTTGCGGCCTGGCCCATGCGCTGATTGCCGCCCGCCGGGGGCGGCGCGTGATCGTCATTGATCGGGACCTGGCCGCCAATGGGGCCTCGATCCGTAATTTCGGGTTTATTACCGTCAGCGGGCAGGAACGCGGCCGTTCCTGGGGGCATGCGCGGCGCAGCCGCGACATCTGGGCCGAGATCGCGCCCGATGCCGGAATTGCGGTGCATCAGCGGGGCTTGCTGGTGCTGGGGCGCCGGCCGGAGACCATGGCGGTGCTGGAAGCCTTTCGTCAGGACGAGATGGGCGCGGGCTGTACGCTGCTGAGCCGCGAGGCGCTGTCGGCATGGCCGGGGCTGCGCGGCGAGGCCATGCTGGGCGCGCTCTATTCACCCCATGAATTGCGGGTGGAATCGCATGAGGCCATTCCGCGTCTGGCGCGCTGGCTGGAGGAACGGCACGGGGTGACGTTCCTGCGCGGGGCAAGCGTCTTTTCCGTGGCGCCTCCGCGCCTGGAGACCAGTCGGGGCACGATCCATGCCGATGCGGCCATTGTCTGCCCCGGCGACGATTTCCACACGCTGTTCCCCGACCGTATCCGGCCCCACGGCCTGACCCGCTGCAAGCTGCAGATGATGCGTCTGGCGCCCGGCGGCATCGATGCCGCGCAGCCGGCGGTGATGTCTGACCTCGGCGTCGGGCGGTATCGCGGCTACCACCATCTGGCGGGCCATGCGGCGTTGATGACGCGGCTGGAGGCGGAGCAGCCGGATTATCTGGCAGCGGGGATTCACCTGATTGCGGTGCGGGCCGCCGATGGCAGCCAGATCGTGGGGGATTCCCATGTCTATGCCGACCAGCCGGACCCGTTTTCGGACGAACGGGTCGATGATCTGATCCAGTCCGAGCATGCTTCCGTCCATCGGGCGACCCCGCCCGTGGTGTCGCGCTGGACCGGCACCTATGCCAGTGGCCCCGAGACCATGCTGATGGAGCGGATATCGGACAGTGTGCGGCTGGTGATCGTCAGCAGCGGCACGGGGGCCAGCACTTCGTTCGGTATTGCCGAGGAGACGCTGGCCGATCTGTGGGGGTAGAGGGGCGGGATGCCAGACTCCTTCCGGGTCGGAATATTCCTGGTAAGGCGTTAAAGCCGGTCTCTACCCGATGGGGGCATGCGAAGTGGGGCCGCATTGGAGAATATACGCGTTGGAAACGATGTTCTGTGCATTATTTTATATCGCAGGAAAGAGATTTCTTTGACGCCATGACAGCCTCGTGCAGCGCACGTGGCTGATCAGCCGCGACAAGAAAAGTCGAAATGGGAGTGGGGTCTATCTTTAACCATCTTACCAGGTGAATTGGCCGATTGAGTTGAATCTGTACCGTTGGAACTCCCTTTAAAGTCATTTTTTCTGCGCCGGGAATGCTTCTCTTGCTGGGTGTTTCCACGACCTCGACTGACAGGATCTGAGCAAGATCAATCTCGGCGCGCTTATACGGTCCCCGGAAGACCACCAGCTTATTTTCCGTAATATAATGTGGCCGTTGCCTCATGGCTTCCAATATACCAAAGATCCAAATAATCGTATAAATATCAGCGAATAATATCAGAAGCGTCCATTTGGCGGCATTTGTATGGAGGGCTCGTAAGGCAAGATGGGTCAGTCCGATGTCGACAGGTGAACAAAACACCAAGATCAATGGAATCCAGCGCAGAATCGCATTATCGGTGTATCCAAATCGCGTCGCATGCTGGATATCCCGTGGATAAGATCTGCGAATACCAGAAAAAATAGAGACGATGACCACAAGCTCGGTAGCTAAAATTCGCGCTGTTCGCGGTGGGAAAAATGCCTCTGCCTTCTCTAATATGATCTGTTCAGGGAATATGAATTTATTGTTTGTATTTCTTGTAAATGATTTGATCGCGATGAAGACTAGAAGCAACTCGACACACGCGACAAGCAAGCGGGCTTGCGATTGTATTTGGGTGCCACTGGCGTAGATTGCACAGATGAGCATCATGCCAGACGGAAAGATCAAATGCGACCAACGTGAATCGCCTCTATACACGTCGAGTAATATGCCGAGAAGCCTGATGCACAGCGCGACCACGATTGTTCTTAACAGAAGAACGTGGACGAATTCCGACGAATGATTTCCATAATCCAGCGCGAGAAACAGACACGATCCAAAGAGAGCGAGATTGCACGAAAACAATGCCACGCGTCTGAGGAGATCGATAGCGTGTCCAAATGGATTCTGCATCTTTCGCGTTTGGAACCTCCCATATTATCGTATCGCAAGGAATCCGATGTAACAATTGCCATATTTCAATCGTATGGCCGGAGGATTAGGTCGGCTATGTCGGATAGTGTGCGGCTGGTGATCGTCAGCAGCGGCACGGGGGCCAGCACCTCGTTCGGCATTGCCGAGGAGACGCTGGCCGATCTGTGGGGGGAGAGGGCGGGAAGCGCGTCACTCGGCCTGCGGTGACAGGCGCCCCGTACGGGACAGCAGGACCAGCACCACGCCCAGCAGGCTGATTCCCAGGCCCGCGGCGGAGACCATCGGATATCCGAACCCCAGGGACAGGACGGCCCCGCCCAGGGCCGCCCCCAGCGCGTTGCCCAGATTGAAGGCGCCGATATTGACCGACGAGGCCAGGCCCGGCGCATCGTGCGCGGCCTGCATGGTGCGCATCTGCAAGGCCGGCATCAGCGAGAAACTGGCGACGCCCCACAGCAGGACCCCGACCAGCGCGCCGGCCGGCGTCTGCGCCGCGAAGGGAAAGGCCAGCATGATCAGGCCGAGGATCGGGAAGAACACCAGCAGCGTGCCGGCCAGCGACCGGTCTGCCGCCCGGCCGCCGATGGCATTGCCGATACTGAAGCCGACGCCGATCAGCATCAGCGCGACCGTCGTCAGGGTCGGCCCCGCCCGGGTGATATGCTCCAGCATCGGCACGATATAGGTATAGAGCTCGAACATCGCCCCGGCGCCGATCACCGTGACGCCCAGCGCCATCAGCACGTTCGGGCGCATGATGGCCTTCATCTCGGCCGCCGCGTCCGGCGTGGGGCCGGCCTCGGCCAGTGGCAGGGCGAAGGACAGGGCCGCCGCCGCGACTACCCCCAGCACCGAAATGGCGGCGAATGCGCTGCGCCAGCCCAGCGTGTCACCCAGCCAGGTTGCTGCCGGCACGCCGAAGATATTGGCGACGGTCAGGCCCATGAACATGCTGGCGACCGCACTGGCCCGGCGGTTGGCCGCAACCAGGCTCGCCGCCTCCACCGCCCCCAGCCCGAAGAATGCCCCGTGTGCCATGCTGGTCAGGACGCGCGACAGCAGCAGCTGCATATAGTCGCCGCTGATGGAGGAGGTGAGGTTGCCGATCGCATACAGGATCATCAGCCCGATCAGCGCATATTTGCGCGGATAGCGCGCCAGAAACAGGGTGACGAACGGCGCGCCGCCCATCACGCCGAAAGCATAGGCGCTGATCAGGCTGCCTGCCTTGGGCACGCTGACATGGACCCCGTCCGCCAGGACGGGCAGCAGCCCCATGGGGGTGAATTCGGTCACCCCGATTGCGAAAGCCCCGCAGGCCAGGGACAACAGCGCAAGACCGGACGAACCATCGGCTTTCGACAAGGGGCGTTTCTCCTACAGGATGGGGATTTCAAAGATCCGGGCGCGATCGGCCCTTGTTCGTTTTGCGGTACGAATGATTTCTTTGCGCAACAAATCTGCCGTATGCATCGGGCAGCAATCATGAAACCGTGCGTCGGTCCTCGGTTTTCCCGTCTGCCGCAGGGCCCTGAGCTGGGTGTTCGCGAAGAGTTCAATCATTGCGAACATCTGTACGCTGTCTGCCGCAATGGATCAACGAATGGCTTTTGCGTGCCTCTACCAGCGATGGGCGAGGGTGACGAACACCGCGCGGCCGGGGGCCCAGGAGCAGGCGACGGAACGGGTGCAGGTCGCGACATAATGGCGATCGGCGATGTTGGTGCCGTTGAACTGGATGGACGTGCGCCGGTAATCGACATGGGCGACGAGATCCCAGACCACCTGGCTGGGCACCGCGAAGGTCTCGGGCAATGCGCCGGCCGTGTTGCCGGTATAGCGCACGCCGCCGCCGATGCCGGTGACGAGATCCTGTGTGAGATGGAAGTCGCGCTTCAGGAACAGGGAGGCCATATGCGATGGCACGGCGACGGGGCGCTGGCCGACCTGCGCGGTCGTGGTCGATTTGGTGATTCTCGGGTCTTGGTAGGTGAAGGAGGCGAGGAAGTCGATCTTGCCCGGCAGGCGGCCGACGCCTTCGGCCTCGAACCCCCTGGTGCGCTGTTCGCCGGCCTGGATCTGGTAGGTTGAATCGAGCGGATCGGTGGTGAGGATGTTGGTTTCGACCAGATCGAAGAAATCGGCCGTCAGCATGAAATCCTCGCCCCATGGTGTGCCGTGGGGCGGCTTGTATTTCAGGCCGGCTTCGACCTGCCGCCCGCGTGTCGGCAGGAACGGTGTGTTGAGCCGTGTCGTGCCGACCTGCGGCTGGAACGAGGTGGAGTAGGCGGCGTAGGGCGCGAGGCCGATCGGGGAAGAGTAGAGCAGCCCGGCGCGGCCGGTGAAGGCGTTGTTCGCCTGCGGGGTGTGCAGCTTCGTCAGATTGTCGACGGTCAGGCTTTCCGTGAAATCGCCGCGTCCGGACAGGGTCAGGTGGAAATCGTGCCAGGTGGCCTGTTCCTGCGCGTAGAGGCCGGTCTGGCTTTCCGTCTCGTTGGTGTTGGTGGTTGTGGCATAGGTCGGCCAGGTGATGGGGCGGTAGACGGGGGCGTAGAGATCCAGCGAGGGGGCGGCGCGTTGCCCCCGGCGATTGGCCAGGAAATCGCTGCGGAAATCGATGCCGGTGAGCAGTTCGTGCGTGATTGCTCCTGTCCGGAATTTCAGGTCGGATCGGGTGTCGAGGGTGACATTGTTGTAGTTGGCCGATTGCAGCAGCGCCTGTCGCGTGATGGTGCGCTGGTCGCTTTGCAGGGCCGAGGTGGTCACGAACCGATAGGCCAGATCGAGATGCGCGTAGCGCATGTTCTGTGTGATGGTCCAGTTGGGTGTGAGGTGGCGCGTGAAGCTGTAGCCGATGGCCGCCTGCCGTTTGGAATAGACGTCGTAATCGGCATCGCTGCTGAGGAAATCGCGGGCGATGCGGCCATATTGCGTGGCGGTGAGGGTGCCTGCGGCGGGCAGGAACTGTGCCGTCGAGCCCGCGTCGAGCTGTTCGAAACTGGCCAGCAGCGTGAGGTCGGTCCTGTTGTCGGGTTTCCAGCCCAGTGACGGGGCGACATAGATTTCGTTGTTCTTGATGTTCTTCGCGTAGGTATCGGATTTGCGGATCAGCCCGTTGAAGCGCCAGAGCAATGTTTTCGATGCGTTGAGCGCGCCGCCCAGGTCGGCCGCGCCCTGCACGCGGCCGTAGGAGCCGGTCTGGAAAGCGATTTCGTCCTTCTGGTCCGCGCGTGGCCGTTTGCTGACGGCGTTGATGATGCCGCCGAGCTGTCCGGAGCCGTACAGGGCCGAGGTCGCGCCGCGCAGCACGTCCATTTCCTCCAGCCCCCAGGGCTCGATGCTGAAGGATTGGGAGGAGGCGGCATCCGGCGTGCGGGTGCCGTCGAGATAGATGTCGGGCGCGAAGCCACGGATGGTGCCGAAATAGCCGCGCGGATCGTCCTTCGAGCCGTAGTCGGAAACGCCCGCCGCATAGCGCACGGCCTCGGAGACCGCGCGGGAATTCAGCACGGCCATGCGCTCCTGGGTGATGACCGTGATGTTCTGGGGGGTCTGCTCGATGGGCGTTGCGGTCTTGGTGGCGGCGGCGCCGTTCCGGGCCAGCAGCGCGCGGCGTGCGCCGGAGACCTCGATTTCCTCGGTTGTCGCCTCATGCCGGCCATGGGGGGCGGGCTTCGCGTCATGAGGGTGATGGCGCGGCTTGTCGTGAGGGAGCGGTTGGTCAGGGATGGTGGATGCGGAGGCAGTGGAACCCGCGAACAGCAGCAGGGCGGAGGCAAGAAAAAGGGGCTGTCTGGCCTGGGAAAGGGAAGGGGGCATGGTCCACCATCGGCGTTGATGGGCCCCCTTTAGTCTTAATGCGAATAACTATCAATAACATTATGTGCGGTGACCATGCCGATCGCGATCGCCTTGTCCAGTCAGGCCAGCGCCTCGGCGACCGCTGCCTGCGCGTGCAGCGCGGTGGTATCGAAGAGGGGTACGGGGCTGTCTTCAGGGCGCACCAGCAGCATGATTTCGGTGCAGCCGAGGATGATCGCTTCGGCGCCGTCTTCGACGAGTCGGGCAATGATCTCGCGGTATATGGCACGGGAGGCCGGGCTGACCGTTCCGGCTACCAGCTCTTCATAAATGATCCTGTGCACCTCGGCGCGGTCCTGCGCGCCGGGCACAAGGACATCCAGGCCGTGATGTCCGGACAGGCGGTCCTTGTAGAATGCCTGCTCCATCGTGAAGGCGGTGCCCAGCAGGCCCACCTTCCGGAACCCGGCCGCCTTGATGTGTGCGGCCGTCGGATCGGCGATGTGCAGCAGGGGGATGCGGACCGCAGCCTGAATGTCGGGTGCCATCCGGTGCATGGTGTTGGTGCAGATCAGCAGCATGTCCGCACCGGCGGCTTCGAGGCGCCGGGCGGCATCGACCATGCGGGCGGTCAGGCCCTCCCAGTCGTTCCGATGCTGCAGGGCTTCGATCTCGGAGAAATCGAACGACCATAGCAGGCAGCGGGCAGATGCTGTCGGGCCCAGGCGGTCCCGCACGCCCTGGTTCAGGATACGATAATATTCCGCCGAGCTTTCCCAGCTCATGCCGCCAATCAGGCCAATCATCCGCATGGTGCCTCCGGGGATAAGGTCTTTCCGTTCCTTATCGCGAATGGACTCAGGACGGAATGGCGGCTTGCGGCCCCTGACGATGCGGGGCGCAGGCGTTGCGTGCCGTGTTCAGGCGGATCATGCTCATCCTGTCGGAAAAGGTGCGTGAGGGATGGGCGATGGAAATCCTGCCGGTGGCCGAAAGGCATATCGAGGCCTACGCGACCATGCGGACGGCATCGTGGCCGTCCGAGACGATTGCCCGGCATCGAGGGGACATTGAAGAGGCCCTGGCGTCATCAAGCGTCGACCATGTGGCCTTTCTGGCGGTCGCGGGAGGGGATGTGTGCGTCGGTTTCGGGGAGGCTGCGCTGCGGCATGATTATGTGAATGGGTGCACGACGTCGCCCGTTGCTTTTGTCGAAGGACTCTATGTGTCGCCGGACATGCGTCGGAACGGTGTGGCGCGTCGGCTGATGGACCGGATCGTCGCGTGGGCGCGGACACGCGGATGTTCGGAAATCGCGTCTGACGCTGATGCCGGCAATATGGACAGCCACGCGATGCACGAGGCGCTCGGATTTTGTGAAACCGAACGTGTCGTCTTCTTCCGGCGCAGCCTGATCTGAGGTCGCCCGGGACGGGCCGGACACGGAACATGCGGCGGCGGACGCCGATGGGCATCCGCGCGCCCTCGGTGCGGGGATATTGAAAAAATCCTTATTTTGCAGAAGGAAAGTGAGGAATGTGAATATATCGTATCGTGGCAAGAGTATCAAAAAGTAAACGAATATCGTCCGTTATTGACAATAAGTCTCATTTGCATAGAAGAACCCGCTGCATGGTTTCAGTTGCGGAAAGGGGCCGATGAGACAGTCAGTTCGTTTGGCGGGCATCGTCGCCCCCGTTGCTTTCATGGCGTCGTTTGGCGCGCCTGCCATGGCGGCCGTGCCCGAGCAGGATGTCGTTCAGGATGAAACGACAGGTGAGAAGCAGGAAAAGAAGGGTGCCAAGGAGGAGGTGATCGTGGTGACGGCGACCGGTCTGTCGCACGCCACCTCCACGACGAAGACGCGGACGCCCATCATCGAATCCCCGCAATCCATTTCCATCGTCAGTCGCGAGGAAATCGAATTGCGGGCGTCGCCGACCGTGGCGGATGCGCTGGCCTATACCGCCGGCGTGCAGGCCGAGCCGAGCGGCATCGACAGTCGCGTGGATGAGGTGTCGGTCCGTGGCTTTGGCGCCGGGGGATTTTCCTCGAACAATAATTTCGTCGACGGCCTGCGCCTGCCGGCCGGCGGACAGTGGACCCGGACATCGTTCGATCCGTTCGCATTGCAGCAGATCGAGGTTCTCAAGGGGCCGTCGGGCGCGCTGTATGGGCAGACGGCGCCGGGCGGCATCGTCAATCTGACGACCAAGAAGCCGACCGAGCAGAGCCATGGCGAATTCTTCCTGCAGACGGCGGGCTTTACGGATCTGGCAAACTGGCAGGGGCAGGCGTCGGGCGATGTCTCCGGCAAGCTGAACAAGAGCGGTACCCTGCTGGGTCGGATCGTTGGTGTGGCCCGCTATGGCGGGACGCAGGTGAACGACGTATCGATCGGCCGGTATTATGTGTCGCCCAGCCTGACCTGGACGTTCGCGCCGCAATCGTCGTGGACGCTGCTGGCGCAATATCAGCGCGATACCGGTGGTTCCACCTTCCAGTTCCTGCCGAAGACCGGCACCCTCGTGGCCTCGAAAGGGCGCTATATCGCCAATGATGCGAATATCGGCGAGCCGGATTGGGACACGTTCGACCGTACCCAGGCGCTGGTCGGGTCGTTCCTGGAACATCGTTTCAACCGTTTCCTGACGGTGCGCAACAATGTGCGCTACACCTATCTGGACAATCTCTATCGCGCCACGGTGCTGTCCGGGGACACGCTGGCGGCCTGTCCGTCGACGGTCGCGGGCTGTGTCGCGGGAGAGACGGTCAATCGGCGTGCGGTGGAAGGGCGGGGCCGTTCGCAGGGCGTGGCCATGGATACGCAGGCGGAGGGGCATGTCAGCACAGGCCCGGTGCGTCACATGTTGCTGGCTGGGACGGATTATTTCTATACGAACTGGGAGAGTTCGCGCGATCTGGTGAATTCCTCGCTGGTGCTGCCGACGCTTGATATTTTCGATCCAGTCTCGCGCGGGGCGGCGGGCTATGGGGCAGGATTGAGCCCGCAGGTCTATAGCGCGACGGTTTCGCGCCAGAACGGGGTGTATTTCCAGGATCAGCTCAAATACGAGCGGCTGAGGGTCACGATCGGCGGCAGGCAGGATTGGGCGTCGGACGATACGCTGAACATCCTGACCAGCAAACGCTATGTCACGAACTCGAACAAATTCACCTGGCGGGCGGGCGCGGTTTATCTGCTGGATTTCGGCCTTGCACCCTATTTCAGCTATGCCACGTCGTTCCAGCCTCTGGTGTCCGACCCTTCCACCGCGCTGGACGGCAAGCCCTTCAAGCCCACGACGGGCGACCAGTACGAAGCGGGGCTGCGGTATCAGTACGGCAAATCGATCTATGTCACGTTCGGTGGGTACCAGATTACCCAGAAGAACATGACGACCCCCTCTCCCGGAGGGGAGCTGTGTGGCACCACGACCTGCCTGGTGCAGACCAGCGAAGGACGCGTGCGCGGGCTGGAGCTGGAAGGCCGCGCCACGCTACCCTGGGACATGACGGTGATTTTCACCGGCACACGCAGTGATCCGAAGGTCACGCGGTCGAATACCGCGTCGCAGGTCGGCAACTATCTGCCCCAGGCACCGAAATGGATGGCGTCGCTGTTCGTGGACCAGCGCGTCCGGCAGGGAATGTTCCGGGGCGCGGGTGTCGGCGGTGGGGTTCGCTATACCGGCCACAGTTATGGCGATACGGCGAATACGCTGTCGATCCCGGCCTATACGCTGTTCGACATGTTCCTGCGCTATGATTTCGGCGTGGCGCATCCCCGCTATGACGGGCTGTCCTTCTCGGTCAACATGCGCAATATCGCCAACAAGCGGTTTGTCGCCACCTGCACCGCGGTTTCGGCCTGCTATTACGGGCAGGGGCGAAGCCTGACCATGCGTCTGGAATATCGCTGGTGATGCTGGCGATTGTCCTTCTGGCGACCGGGGGCGTGGCGTCGGTGCTGTGCGGGCTGCTGTCCTATCTCGCCTCGCCGCACCAGCGTCTTTTCGCCGTCCGTCCCGCGACTGGGCCGTGCCTGGCGGGTGCGGCTGGCGCCGCAGCTGTTGCACTGGGCTGCGTGCTTCGCGTGCGGAGCCCCGCGACGGCGATCTTCATGGTAGCACTGCTGCTGATGGTCTTCTGGAGCATCGTGCCGGCGCTGGTCGCGCTGCTGGACCGGCAGGGGAGACGGCGATGACGCGCGCCAGGCTGGATAATCGCCAGTGGGTGGCGAAACTGTCCGCCGGCATCGTGCCGGGATGCGCCCTTGCCCTCGCGGTCATGGCCGTGGTGGGGGCGCTCTGCCATACGACGGGCAGTCCGATGACGCTCTCTGCGCAGTTTCTGATGTGGCTGGCCGGGTTGGTCTGGGTGGTCGTTCTCAGTGTCTGTTTCCTGTTTCGCTCCGGTGCCCGCGCCTGGGCCGTGCTGGGCGCGGGCAGCGTGGCGCTCTGGCTGCTGTTCGTCATCCTGAAGATCGTGGCGTCATGAAAATCCGTTCCGATATTGTCGCGGTCTATCGCGAGGTTCATAGCTGGGCGGGAATTCTCGCGGGGCTGTTCCTGTTCGTCGCTTTTTATGCCGGCGCCGTCAGCATGTTCGAGCAGCCGCTCCAGAACTGGTTGACGCCGCCGACGGGCCTGCCCGCGCCGGTGCCGCTCGACCGGACGCCGGAATTGATGGAAAAGACCTTCGCCGCGTTTCCCGAGGCGCGGGCGCATTATACGGTCGTGCTGGCGCCCGACCGGATGCGGCCAGGGCGCCTGATGTGGCCCAAGGGGCCGGGCGGCCATGGGCATGGTCCGGCCGTCATCATGGCGGCGGCGCTGGCGCCGGACGGCACGGCGGTCACTGTCACGCAGGCGCCGTCCGAGGCTGTTCATTTCATCGATGAACTGCACCAGAAGATCGGCCTGCCGCTGCCGCATGAGGTGGCGATGCCGATCATGGGCGTGGTGGCCCTAGTCTATGCCGTGGCGCTGGTTTCCGGGGTGATCGCGTTTCTGCCGGCGCTGACGCGGACGCTGTTCGCGGTCCGGCTGGAGGGCGGAAGGTCTCGTGCGTGGCTCGACCTGCATAATCTGTTCGGGTTCTTCTCGTTGCCTTTTCACGTCGTCATGGCGGTCACGTCGGTCGTCTTTGCGTTTCACGAGCAGATCTTCGCCGTCCAGGGGCATCTCTTCCATCAGGATAGGGTGGCGCATGTGCGGATTGCGGCCATGCCCCAAGCGGCCCCATTGGCGCCGCGCGCCGTGGTCGATGCCCTGGCGCGGCAGGCGCCGGGATTCGTGCCGGATACGCTTGAATACGCCATGCGCCCCATGGGGCCGGGCGGTGGAAAACTGACGCTGCGCGTCGCCGGGCATGATGTCCGCTTCGGGCTGCGCGGGTCGGTCAGCGGCTTCGCGACGCTTGATCCCTATACCGGCCGGGTGATTTCGGCGGATTACCTGCCGGGTCGCCAGTCGACCGGATTCGCGATCGTGACCGCGTTTTTCGCGCTGCATTTCGGCAGTTATGGGGGAGCACCCGTGCGCTGGGGGTATCTGGTGCTGGGGTTCGGCGGGGCCTTCCTGTTCTATACGGGCAATCGGCTGTGGATCATGGCTCGGCGACGTTCGGAGCGCCGGAGAGGCATGGCCACGGACTCGCGCGGCACCTGGATTCTCTCCCGCCTGACACTGGGCTGCACCACCGGGTGCATGATCGGGGTGGCGGTGGTGCTTGTGGTGGCGGCCATGTCTTCGGGGCCTGTGCCCTATGCTGTGGTCTCGGCGAGTTATTATGGGGTGTTCGTCGCGAGCGTGGCGGCCTCATTCTGCCTGGCGCCGCGAATGGGGGCGCCTGTTCTGCTTCTCGTTGCGGCCGCCTCCAATCTTGTGCTGGCGCTGGTGGCGATGGGCCGCGGGGCGCGGGGCCTCGATATCTCGTTCGGCATCGCGGTGACGGCGCTGCTTGTGGCCGCGGGCCTGATGGTGCCTGGGTGGCGGAGCCTGACGCAAATGGCTGCCGGGACGGGCGAGCGTTGACCACGGGCCACAGGGCGACCGGTTCTGTCGCGGGAAAGCAGGCGGTTGGGCGAACCTTGTTGCTCTCGCGCATGTGATGCGTCATAGCCCATGCCGTCATGAACGAGAATGAACGGCGCCCGGCGAGGCTCAATATGATCGTATTCGGCAAGATGTGCCCGCTTGCCGGACATCGGGTGATGGCGGTCGGCTCCGCCAGTGTCTGCCTGACGGCGGCGCTGCTGGTTTGCGGGCCGGCCCGGGCCGAGCCGGATGGTGCCGTGACACAGGCCGCGCCGCGCCGGCCGGCGGCTGTGAAGCCGGTGCCGCATCCGGCCAGCCCGGCGCCCGAGACGGTGGAGGTCAGCGGTATCCGTCGCGCCTTTACCCATGAAGCCGCCCAGCATCTGCCCGATGCCGATACGCGCGTGACGGCCGAACGTTTGACCGAACGGGGTGTGGTGGATCTGCGCGGGCTGGAATATGTGGCGCCGAACCTGACGGTGCAGACGATCAACGGTACGGCCTCGACCAATTTCTATCTGCGCGGCCTGGGCTTCAACGATTTTACCCAGAACAATATGGGGCCGGTCGTGACCTATGTGGACGACGTGGCCTATCCCTATTCGACCATGGCTTCCGGGCTGATGTTCGACATGGCGGACGTGACCGTTACCCCTGGCCCGGTCGGCACCCAGCATGGCCAGTCGGCCACCGGCGGCGAGGTGATGCTGCGCACGAACGACCCGACCGACAGTTTCCATTACGGCGCCAGCGAGGATATCGCTTCCTACGCGCGCAGCCGCAGCGATGCCTATGTCTCGGGGCCGATCGCTCACGGGCTGAGCTTCCGCCTTGCCGGGCAGGTGCGGCAGGGGGGCGGCTGGCAGACCAATCCGCTGAACGGCGCCCATCTGGGCGATGCCGATAGCTGGGCGCTGCGGGCGAAACTGAAATGGACGCCGGATGAGCGGACGACGGTGATGCTGTCGGGCCATGTGGTGCGCGACCAGAGCGAGGTGGTGGGGGGCGTGCCCATTGCGCGCCTGATCGGCTCGGCGCCGATCCCGCATCTGGGCTGGACGCAGACGGAATGGTCGGCGAAGGACGCGTTTACCAACGTGATCGGGCGCCAGAACGGGTTGAAGCCCAGCGAGAATAACTGGTTCTGGGGCGCGGACCTGCATATTGCCCATGATTTCGGCCCCGTCGCCCTGACCGCGATCAGCGCCTTCGAGACCGAGCGGGAGGCCGAGTTCACCGATCAGGACGCGACGGCGGCGGCGCAGGCGGATGCCTATCGCACCGTTGCGGCCAACAGCTTTACGCAGGAAGTGCGGCTGGCGAACACGCACGCCGAAGACAGGCTGCAATGGGTGGTCGGCGCGTATTACCAGCGCTCGCGCATGAATCAGGCCTTTCCGTTCGATTATACGGATTACCTGCCGGCCCGTGGCTATATGCAGGTCTCCACCTTCGGTCTGAATCAGGAGGCCACGTCGCAGTTCGGCCATGTCAGCTACCGCCTGCCGCGCAATGTGACGCTGTTCGTGGGGCTACTGCATGAGATCGACGATCGGGCGATCACCGGGCTGACGTCGCGGATCTATGGCGGGCGCACGCTGGATTTCCACGGCGAAAGCACGGCGGCGGCGCAGTTCGCCGGACAGGTGGGCGTGTCGTGGCAGGCGACGCGCAATGTCCTGCTCTATTACAAGATGAGCAAGGGGTTCAAACCCGGCGGGTTTACCGCCAACAATACGCAGGTCCAGGCGCAGCTTGATCCCTTCAGGCCCGAAACCGTGCTGACCTATGAGCTGGGGCTGAAGAGCGACCCGATCCCCAACGTGCTGCGGATCAACGCCGCCGCATTCTACAATGATTTTCACAACCAGCAGATTCTCGGCACGATCCTGATCCCGAATTACGGGCCGCTGAGCCAACTGACCAATGTGCCGAAATCCGAAAGCTGGGGGTTCGAGGGCACGATCGACCTGCACCCGTTCCGCCATCTGTTCGTCACCCAGAATTTCGGCTGGCAGCGTGGCATTTTCCAGAATTTCCCGACCGTCAACCGCGCGAAGACGAATGCCTATTACGCGCAGAATGGCGTGTGGAAGGCGATCACCGACAATTTCTCGGGCGTGGATAACGGGCAGCCGAAACTGACGCTGAACGGGCAGCTCGACTGGCGGCAGGCGGTCAGCCCCCATTATGCGGTCGAGTTCGGGCCCAACTGGATCTACCGTGGTGCGCAGGCCATGACGCCGGGTGGGACGGGATTCTATCGCCTGCCGCCTTATTTCCTGCTCGGCGCGCATGTCACGTTCCGGCCCGCGTCGGACCGCTGGCAGGTCACGGTCTATGCGTCGAACATCCTGAACCGGCAGTATTTCACCTCCGGCGGGCAGGCGACGACGACCTATCTCTATATTCCCGGTTCGCCGCGTTTTATCGGTGGGCGGGTGTCCTGCGGGTTCTGAGGGGCTGACCATCGGGCGCCGGCACCGGCTGCCGCTGCATTCCTCAAACCCTATTTTCGTGCGGTGCGCGCTTCGTCCAGTTGGTGCGCATCCGCTGCGGTCAGATCCAGCTCGTAGAGGCCGCGCAGGATCTTGATGCGCTCAAGCGTCTGCGCGCCGAATGGGGCCTCCCCTTCGAACGCGTGCAGCAAGACACCTTCGAGTAGGTCTCCCAAGCTCATATCAAGATACTCGGCGAGTCCCTTGGTGACCTTGAGGATGCGCCTTTCGATCCGGACGCCGGTCTGGACCCGCTCGACCGTGTGCTTTCCGGTTTCTCCACTCATCGCCGTCTTACGCACGCCTCTCTCTCCGCTGTTGTCAGATCATCGCCGACGCCGCTCACGTTGAACGCGCGCTGATCGGGGGCTACCCAATTCCGCCGTGCTTCTCTCGAAAAAAGCAGTTCATGGCTCCAGAATTGCAGCAGGGCATCCTGCCTTGCGGCCGGCGACGCGAGAACGGCACGGCAGGCCGCGACGAGATCCCCGTGCTCTGCCCGCGCAACGATTGTTTCGACGATCGTGACGAACGCCATGGTGATGGTGTGATGATAGCCTCTGGTTTCGTCGTTTATGCCGCCAGCAGCCACATTATAGCTGCGAATGAGGTCGGGAAGTTCCGCTCGCCAGTCGTGGGCCGGATACTTCACGAGCAGATAGGCCATCATGATCAAGTGTTCACGATGGTGGAAACGGTCAGGGGGGAAAGTCTTGCCCAAGAACCCTTCTCCGACTTCGGCGATCTCTTCCGCGTCAGGATGAATGTCGGTGGTCATTGGCCTTCGCTCGTTTTCATGTGACGCCGTGGGGCTGCGATCGAGCTGAATGTGCTATCTTGGTACCAAGGTAGCCATCGTTTGGCAAGGCGGAGGGCATGTTTGATGCCTCGCCGAGATGCGATGATTGCGAAATCATGTGATATCATGCTGACATCACACAGGAATTCAAATTGGAGTTCCGCCGATTCCATTCATTCTCCGCCCGGCAGGCGGCAGGCGGCAGGCGGCAGGCGGCAGGCGGCAGGCGGCAGGCGGCAGGCGGGCGGCGGGATGGCTGTCCATTCGGTGCTGAGGGACGGCCGCGGCCTGGCGATTGTGCGCGGGCGTCGGGGGCTGACCGTGTTCCAACCCATGTCGTGGGTTTTTTCATGGGTCAGAATTGATGCGCTCAATCTGACAGATTGATTCTATTCATCAATTTTAAGGAGAATGGCGGACTCGACAGGACACGGACAAGTAGGGAAAACCAAGTAGATAGTGTGTCAAATCGTTCTGCGAGGCTCGCCGTGATTCATGGTGTTTTTGCGACGATTGTCAAACCTTGCAGGTAAGAGAATCGGCCCGCCGCTGTCGATTCCACGATACCCTTGCGCAGCCCGAACCGACTCCATCCGGGCGCACGGGAGGCAGGTTTCAGGAAAGCAACCCTATGCGCCGCTTGAGCCACCGGTCCGCGGCATTCTTAGCTTAAGCTGGAACAAATATGTTGTAATCCGATCTCGCGGCTATCAAGCCGATTGAGCAGCCCAGCAATAACATCGACTGCCTCCGGGCATGATGCTTCTATCCCTCTCAAAATATATGCGATAATCATTGGATTGTCTGTAAATTCGAAAGGGATTTTGTTATAATCGTGTCCATTTGGAAATATATCATCAAATAGAAGAGCCATTAGTTACTCCTCATCGGCGGTCCATTTCCGCTATACTGGAACACGATCGCCCGCGCCTCGCGGACGACCCTCTTCTCCAGGTCCTCGAGGCCCGAGACCGTATCGGAGAATCCGGCGCCAGCCGCTTCAAGCCGCAAATAGGCAAGCGCGCTGGCGATCTGCTGCGCTTTCTCCTCCCGTTGACTGGATGACAGCGTACATTCATGCGGCATGTTGATGCTCTTGTAGATGATTGCGGAGAACCGGCTGCTGAAGGCCCACTTTGCGACGGACTGTTTCCAGACGATCAACCGATACATTGACGTAGGCAGAGGAAACAGCATGGCCCGACGGCAGGAGCACGCTCTTCTGGATCTCGGGCTGAAGTCCGGCCCTCGGTAAGGTACGTTCCAGGATTGCCCGTGGTGACACGATGAGAAACGAACGAACGTCCTGCTGTAGCGCAAATTCCATCGACGCAATGATTAATTCAGCCGTCACCTGCTTCCTTACCGTCGGGGGCAGGTCGCGGTCGACCGCGAACCGAGTGTTCTCCCAGACCGCAGTGCATCGCGGAGCGCCGGCGTCAGGAATCAGCTCGGGCCACAGGCTCTCGATCATATAAGGCTGCGTTGTCGGCAGCAGGCGCACCAGGCCGCGAACGGCCCCACGCTCGTCGCGCCAAACCAGATAGACTGCAGCTGGGGTATCGAACTGGTCGTATTCCATTCCATTATAATTCGGAACGTCCCATTGTTCGCGCACGACGAACTGCCTATATCGGAATTTATACTGTTCCATAAGCGCCGTCCCCATGTAGTGGGCGGTCTCGAGTGTCAACAATTCAATCATTGGAAATACTCCACGGAATATTTGTGAAGTATTTTGATTTCGTGAGATTTGGAAGCTACTAGATCTGGTAGGTTTACGGCGAAATCAGACCGAGGCATATTGCCCGGACGACACCTTCTATTCGGTTATTGCTCTGCAATTTACCAAGTGCATTCTTGATGTGGAAATTCACGGTGTTCTCGGTAATACCGAGAATCACGCCAGTCTCCCATGAGCTTTTTCCTCGCGCTGCCCAGCAAAGGCATTCGCCTTCACGTTCAGACAGTACATTCTCTCTTGACGATGGCGGATTTAACAACCGCTTGTAGCGGAAGTAAAATTGCGTGGTCAGCGCCGTGATGGCTAGGCGATCAGCAGCCGATACAACCGGGCGTCGGAAGGCAAAGCTGGCGACAAACGTCATGCCGTCAGGGGCATGGAGCGGAATCGTGTAGCCGTCCTGCACACCGAAATCTGACAAATCCGAGAATATGACCCGCTGTGACGGTCGGAGATCACGGAATTCCTGCCAGAGATATGGGGTTTGAGTTTGTGCTGATTGAGAAACAGTAGGGTCCTCGAGTATATACTTACGGTCCGTGTAATAGGAGACCCATTCTTTCGGATAATTTACGTCGATTATTTCATGTTCCCGCTTCTGGAATCGATCGAAACGGCCCAATGCGAAATATAGATCACTCAGATTGCTCAGTAATTGACGGTATACCGTCACCAACTCTTCTATTGATCGAACCGATTCCATATAATCAGATGCATTGACAATATCTATCATTTGATTCGTCCGCTGCATGCCTCCATTGTCAAGTGGCATCGTTTTCGGATACGCACAAGCAGGATGGTCCCCACAAGGTTAGAGCCACGCGATGCCTAGTGAAAGATTTTATCGACCTGACATGATGGCCGCCAAGGGCTGGACTGAAATCGCGCCCTGCCGTCCCGGCACGCGTTTATATGTTCACCGCCTGTGGGTCTGCGATGGGCGTAAAACCTTCCTCTTCGGCCGCGAGGCATTTCGCTCGGCCGAGGATGCTGCAGGCAAAGCGATTGAGTTGCGGCGCAAGCGGATCGATCAACTGCAGAGGCAGATAGAAGAGCTGAGGAAATTAGGGATCTAACGGCGTCTTTTGTTGGGGCGGCCGCTGGCCCTATCTGATCGCCTATCTCAACGATGATCTGTGCGGGCCCGGGTGCGTCGGTTGAGGCTGTGAATCGTGGGACATGCCGGTTGCAGACCGGCGGGCCAATCAGGAAAAGGCAGCGGGCGGTTAAGACCGGGTGGCCGCTTTACGGGCCATGGCTCCTCCGCAACAATAGCGAATGACCGAGGCCACAGAAATCCGGCGCCGCGCGCGCAGCGAGATAGCTCACGCTTTGGGAGCGCGGATACGCTCCAAGCGCGAGATCATGGGCCTCACGACCGGCGAGCTTGGTCGTGCGATCGAGGTGACCGGCAATGCGATCATACAATACGAATCCGGTCGTGCGGCCCCCGAAACAGGAGCGACTTGATGCGCTCGCTCGAGTCCTGGGCACATCAACTGAATGGCTCCTGAAATCCCAATGTCAATGCTGGGTGAAAGTGTCAAACCTTCTGGAAAAAGTGTCACACCTGAAAATACAAGGTTGAAATACAACAATTTTCCCGAGGAATGGCGGACTCGAAAGGATTCGAACCTTCGACCTTCGCCTTCGGAGGGCGACGCTCTATCCAGCTGAGCTACGAGTCCAGTGACGCCTCCATACCTCGAACCGTTTCGGGGCGCCAGCCCTGTCGGGCAATTATTTGCCGGGCAGGTTGTCCAATGGGGCCAGGATGGGGGGTGGGGTGTCGCTGCCATCCGGGGGAAGGGCTTGCCACACGGCGGCGGCGATATCGCCGCCCGAGGGCAGGGGGCGGTTGGGGTCGGTGATCCATTGCGCGATGTCGGCGATCGTGGCCTGCCGGCTGCGGCCGCGCAGCAGCAGGTGATAGCCCTGCGGGATGTAGTCGCGCCGCACGTCGGTGGGCAGGTAGCGCCACAGGGTGGCCATGGCGGACGGGGGGACGAGCTGGTCGTGGCCGCCATAGATCACCAGGGCGGGGCCCCGCAGACGCGGGGCGGCGTCGGCGGCCTGGCGCATCAGGGCGGCCAGGCCGGCGACGGCTTGCATGCGGGTGGCATGCAGGGTCAGCGGGTCGAAATAGAGGCGGCGCATTGCCGTCATGTCGTCGCCCGCGACGACGTGGACCGGCAGTTCGTGGCCTGTCAGGCGCCAGTCGGGCGCCGTGGCGGCCAGCAGGCGCAGCACGGTTTCGGGGCCGACCCCCAGTTTCCAGACCGCGGGGGCCAGCAGGATGGTGCCGGCGACCGGCGGCGCGTCGGGGCGGGCCATCAGGCAGGTGAGGACCGCCCCGCCCATGCTCTCGCCCAGCAGATAGAGCGGCACGCCGGGGTGGCGGCTTGCGATGATCAGGGCCTCGTCGCGTGCATCGGCCACCATGCGGTCGGTACCGGCCCACTGGCCGCGATCCTTCATGCCGCCGAAGCCGCGCAGGTCGGGGGCGTAGAGGGTGATGCCCTGGGCGGCCAGGGTGGGGGCGGCGAATTCCCACGCCTCGCGGCTGTCGTCGAATCCATGCAGTGCCAGCATGACGGCCCGGACCTGCCCGCGTGCGGGCCAGATTCGGGTGGGGACCCCGGTGCCGTCGGGCAGGCGCAGGATCGTGTCGGGTGGCACCAGACGGCCATCCGCCGCCCAGGCGGCGGGCGGGTGTGGGGGCGGCGGGTCCTGCATCGTGCATCCGGCCAGCAGCAGGAGCGGGGCCAGATAGCGCAGGCGTGACAGGCGGAGGTTTGAAAGCACGGTGATCCTGCGTATCATCCCCCATCCATCCTGACCACCGGCCGACAGGGCCATCATCACGAGGCGGAGCGAACATATGCAGGTCCAGACCCTTCCGGCCCAATCCGGCGATCCGGTCCCCCATCCGCGCCTCGGCCATGTCGAGACGGTGATCGTGCAGTCGCGGGTCCTGTCCTGCGACGGCGGGCTGGGGGCGCTGGGCCATCCGCGCGTGTGGCTGCGCATCGCAGGACACCAGACCTTCTGCCCCTATTGCTCGCGCCTGTTCGTGCTGAGTCCCGATGCCGGGGAAGACAGCGCGCACTGATCAGACCTCCCATGTCCAGCGACGCCCCGATTCACCTGATCCTCGTTGACGGATCGGGGTTCATCTTCCGTGCCTTCCATGCCCTGCCGCCGATGACCGCGCCCGACGGGACGCCGGTCAATGCCGTCTTCGGCTTTACCAACATGCTGGCGCGCCTGCTGCGCGACCATGTGGGCACGCATCTGGCGGTCATTTTCGATGCGGGGCGGCTGACTTTCCGCAACGAACTCTATGACCAGTACAAGGCCCACCGGCCCGAGCCGCCCGAGGATCTGCGCCCGCAATTCGCCCTGGTGCGCGACGCCACCTCGGCCTTCGGGGTGCCGGGGATCGAGGAAGCGGGGTGGGAGGCCGACGATCTGATTGCGGCCTATGCCCGCCGTGTGACCGATGCGGGTGGACGCTGCACCATCGTTTCGTCCGACAAGGACCTGATGCAGCTGATCCGTCCGGGCGTGGAGATGCAGGACCCGATCCGCCAGAAGCCCATCGGGCCGGCGGAGGTCGAGGCGAAATTCGGCGTGACACCCGACAAGGTGATCGACGTGCAGGCGCTGATCGGCGATTCGGTGGACAATGTGCCGGGCGTGCCGGGGATCGGGCCCAAGACGGCATCGGCGCTGATCGCGGAATACGGGTCGCTGGACGCGATCCTGGAGGGCGCGCCCACGATGAAGGCCTCGAAGCGGCGCGACAATCTGATCGAGCATGCCGAGCGTGCGCGCCTGTCGCGCGAACTGGTGACGCTGCGCGAGGATGCGCCGTGCCCGGTGGCGCTGGAGGAACTGGTCTGCCGTGCGCCGGATGAGGCGCAGCTGGGTGCCTGGCTGACGCGGATGGGTTTCCGCTCGCTGGTGCATCGGATGGGGCTGAAGGAAACGGCGGCGGCGGTCGGTGTGGCCAGCCATGCTCCGTCTCCGGCCGTCGCCCGTGCGGACGCGGCGCCGGCCGCGGCGCCGGTGGCGCCTGATCGCGCGGCTTTCGGCCCCTATGAGACCGTGCGCACGGCCGAGGCGCTGGAAGCCTGGGTCGCGGAGGCGCGCCGGGTGGGCTTCTGCGCCGTCGATACCGAGACCGATGGGCTGGACCCGCTGCATGCCGGGCTGGTCGGGATTTCGCTGGCGGTGGCGCCGGGGCGGTCCTGCTATATTCCGCTGGCGCATGAGGGCGCGCCGGCACAGGCGCAGCTTCTGCCCGAGGAGGGTGTGGAAGAGGACCCCGTTGGCGTCCAGATGCCGGTGGCCACCGCGCTGGAGATCCTGGGGCCGCTGTTTATCGACCCGTCGGTGCTGAAGATCTTCCAGAATGCCAAGTTCGACCTGCTGGTGCTGACCCGCGCCGGAGCGCCACAGCCGACGCCGATCGACGACACCATGTTGATTTCCTATGCCCAGTATGCCGGGCGGCACGGGCAGGGCATGGACGAATTGTCGCGGCTGTATCTGGGCCATACGCCGATTTCCTATGACGAGGTGACGGGTACCGGGCGCAACCGCATTCCGTTCGCGCGGGTCGATGTGGCGCGGGCCACGGCCTATGCGGCCGAAGATACGGATGTGACGCTGCGGCTGTGGCTGGTGCTGCATCCGACCCTGCGGCCTAACCGGGCGCTGGCGCTGTATGAGGAGCTGGAGCGGCCGCTGGTGGCCGTGCTGGCCGACATGGAGCGGGCCGGGATCGCGGTCGACGTGACCGAACTGCGGCGCCTGTCGGCCGATTTTGCGGCGCGCATGGGCGAGATGGAGGTGGAGATCCATCGTCTGGCCGGCCGGTCGTTCAATGTCGGCTCGCCCAAGCAACTGGGTGAGATCCTGTTCGACGAAATGGGGCTGGCCGGCGGCAAGCGGATGAAATCGGGCGCCTGGGGCACCGATTCCTCCGTATTGCAGGATCTGGCGGACCAGGGGCATGAACTGCCGGGGCGCATTCTCGCCTGGCGGCAACTGGCCAAGCTGAAATCGACCTATGCCGATGCGCTGGTGGGCCAGGCCGATCCGGGGACGGAGCGGGTGCATACGTCGTTCCAGATGGCTATCACCTCGACCGGCCGCCTCTCCTCCAACGAGCCGAATCTGCAGAATATCCCCATCCGCACCGAGGAAGGGGGGCGCATCCGCCGCGCCTTTGTCGCGGCGCCGGGCTATGTGCTGCTGTCGGCGGATTATTCGCAGATCGAATTGCGGCTGCTGGCCCATGTGGCGAATATTCCCGCCCTGCGCGAGGCCTTTGCGCTGGGGCAGGATATTCACGCCCGCACGGCGTCCGAAGTGTTCGGCCTGCCGATCGAGGGCATGGACCCGCTGACGCGCAGGCGGGCCAAGGCGATCAATTTCGGCATCATCTACGGGATCAGCGCCTTCGGGCTGGGGCGGCAGCTTGGCATCCCGCCGGGCGAGGCGCGGTCGTATATCGATGCCTATTTCGCCCGCTATCCGGAAATCCGCGACTTTATGGACCGGATGAAGGAAGAGGCGAAGGCGAACGGTTACGTCACCACCCCGTTCGGCCGGCGCTGCTGGGTGCCGGGCATCGGCGACCGCAATGCGGCCCGGCGGTCCTATGCCGAGCGGCAGGCGATCAACGCGCCGTTGCAGGGCGGGGCGGCCGACATCATCAAGCGCGCGATGGTGCGCCTGCCGCATGCGCTGGCCGATGCCGGGCTTGACGGACGGCTGCTGCTTCAGGTCCATGACGAACTTGTGTTCGAGGTACGGCAGGGCCAGGAGGGCGACCTGTCGGCACTCGTGAAACAGGTGATGGAATCCGCCGCCGATCTTTCGGTGAAGCTGGTGGTGGAGACCGGGACCGGAATGAACTGGGCGGACGCACATTGATGCAGGAACGGGACAAGCGCCGGTTGGCGATCGGGGCGGTCATCGCCGTGCTTTCGGCCGCGGGGGGCTATGCGGGCTATTGGGCGATGGATCGCGCGGGGCCGCTGCTGTCCACCCATGGCAACGAGATCGGCGGGTCGTTCCGGCTGGTCAGCGCGGCCGAGGGCGAGGTGTCGGACAGTAATTTCCGGGGCCGCTGGATGCTGGTCTATTTCGGCTACACGCACTGCCCCGACGAACAATGCGGCGCGACGCTGCGGGCGATGGCGGGCGCGATGGACCTGCTGGGGCCGCGCCACCGGTTTGTGGCGCCGCTGTTCATCTCGCTGGATCCGATGCGTGACACCGCCGAGGCGATGCGGGCCTATACGCTGCGGTTCGGGCCGCGCATCTTCGCCATGACCGGTGCGCCGACCATGCTCAAGGCCGTCACCGCCGAATATCATGCGCCCTATGTGCGCCATGAGGGCAAGGATGGCGATTACAGCATGGAGCCGTCGCCGCGCATCGTCATCATGTCGCCCGAAGGGCGTTATGCCGGGACGATCCAGTCCGATGCCTCGGCCCAGGAGATGGCCGATCGTCTGAATGGTCTCATGGCGGCGCAATAGGTGGGGAGCCGCTTTCGCTCGCCAGCGCGGCTTTCCAGACTGGCTCTGAGCCGGCCTCTTCTGCTTGCCGGAGTATTGGCGGTGTTGGCGGCTGTGCCCGGCTACGCTGCCCGCGCACAGGATTCCGCGCCGCCGGGCAGCGCCCGGCCGGTGGGGGACGGGCAGACGCTGGGCAGCCCGCATCGCGGGGGGATGCTGCGGCTGACGGCATCGTCCTCGGGCGGGACGCTGGACCCGCAGATCAATTATACTTCGGAATATGCCCAGCTTTTCACGGTCCTGTATGACGGGCTGCTGAATTTCCGCAAGGCGGACGACCGCACCAGCGACGAGGTGGTGCCCGACCTGGCCGAAACCGTGCCGCAGCCCGAGGATGGCGGGCGGACCTGGCGTTTCACGCTGCGGCAGGGGGTGCGGTTCTCGACCGGGCAGGAGGTCACGGTGGCGGATGTCGCGGCCTCGATCCGGCGGCTGTTCCGGGTCGGCAGCCCTACGGCGGGGTCGTTCTACGGGGCCATCGTCGGGGCCGATGCCTGCCTGCGCGATCCGGCCCATTGCACGCTGTCGGGTGGGCTGGAGGTTGATCCGGCGACGCGGGCCGTCGTCTTTCACCTGAGCCAGCCGGATGCCGAATTCCCGCAGAAGCTCGCCTTTCCGCATGCCTCGATCCTGCCGGCGGCCATGCCTGACCATGATCTGGGCAATGTGCCGGCGCCGACCACAGGGCCTTACCGGTTCGTCAGCTACGATCCGGACCGGGGCGCGGTGCTGGAGCGCAATCCGTTCTTCCATGTCTGGAGCGCCGACGCGCAGCCCGACGGCTATGCCGATCATATCCGCTACGATTTCGGCCTGCCGGACGAAGCGGCGGTGACGGCGGTGGAAAACGGGCAGTATGACTGGATGTTCGACATGAAGCCGCTGGACCGGCTGGGCGAACTGGGTGCGCGCCATACCAGGCAGGTCCATCTCCGGTCGCTCTACGGCTTCTATTACGTGCCGATGAACGTGAATATTCCGCCCTTCAACAACCGCATGGCGCGGCAGGCGGTGAACCGGGCGCTGGACCGGCGCGCGATGACCATTCTGTATGGCGGGGCCGCCGTGGCGGGGCCGCTCTGCACCATCGTGCCGCCGGGCATTCCCGGCGCGCTGGACGAGTGCGCCCATACGGTCGGGGCGGACCCGGACCACCCGGCGCCGTCATGGCGCGGGGCGGATCTGGAAGGTGCGCGCCGGCTGGTGGCCGCCAGCGGCACCGCCGGGCAGAAGGTGACGGTGGTGGTGCAGAATACCGCCGTCGAGATGAGCATGGGGGTGTGGCTGCGCAACATGCTGCAGGCCATCGGCTATGACGCCAGCGTCAAGCCGCTGTCGCATGCGGTGCAGCTTGGATATATCCAGAACACGTCGAACCATGTGCAGATCAGCCTGAGTGACTGGTTTGCGGACTACCCGTCGGCCTCGAACTTTCTGGACGATCTGTTCGGGTGCGAGAATTTTCATCCCGGTACCGACAATTCGATCAACATCGCCGGCTATTGCAACAAGGAAGCCCAGGCGGCGATGGATGCGGCCAAGCAGGAGACCGATCCGGCGCGGGCGGCGGAACTCTGGGCGCAGGCGGGGCGGATCATCACCCGCGACTCTCCGGCGGCGCCGGCCATTCGCATCAATTATATCGATCTGGTATCGTCACGGCTGGGGAATTATTTCTATACGGACCTGTATCACATGATCTTCTCGCAGGTTTGGGTTCAGTGAGGGGAGGTGCGGCGCGCCTGCTGGGTGTTCTGCCTGTTCTCTTGCTGGGCCTGGCCGGCGGCGCGGCGCATGGCATGGATGACGGAGCGCTGATGGCGGCGCATCGCGGTGGCACGCTGCGGCTGACGGCGGCGTCCTCCGGCGGGTCGGTCGATCCGCAGATTGCGTACGAGCAGCAGAATCTGCAGATCGAGGCCCCGGTCTATGACGGGCTGATGGCGTTTCCCAAGAGCGGGCGCGGCGATGCGGTGCGGCCGGTGCCGGACCTGGCCGACGGCATGCCCGAGATCCGCGATGGCGGCCGTACCTATGTCTTTCGCCTGCGGCAGGGCATCCGCTTTTCCGACGGGCACGTGCTGGGCGTCGAGGATGTCGCGGCGACCATGCGCCGGATCTTTCGCGTCAACAGCCCTGCGGCGGGGCCGTATTTCAGCAATCTGCTCGGGGCGGCTCCGTGTCTTGCCGGGCAGGGGTGGTGCGACCTGTCGAACGGCGTGGTGACCGATGCGGCGGCGGGGACGGTGACCTTTCACCTGGCGCGGCCGGATACGGATTTCCTGTACAAGCTCGCCTTTCCGCAGGCCGCGATCGTGCCGGCGGGGACGCCCGACCATGATACGGGCAATGTCGCCCCGCCGGGGACCGGCCCCTATCGCATCACCTTCTACGATCCGGACCGGATGATGCGGCTGGAACGTAATCCGTATTTCCGGGTGTGGGATGGGCTGGCGCAGCCCGATGGCTTCCCCGACCGGATCGTCTACAGTTTCGGCCTGGACGAGGAAGCCGAAGTGACGGCGGTGGAAAACGGCCAGTATGACTGGATGCTCGACATGCCGCCGCGCGACCGGCTGGGCGAGTTGGGCGACCGGTATGTGCCGCGCGTCCATCTGTCGGACATGCTCGTGGTCTGGTACATGGAAATGAATGTGCGCCTGGCGCCGTTCAGTATGCCCGAGGTGCGGCGGGCGCTGAATGATGCGGTGGATCGGCATGCCATGGTCCTGCATGAAGGCGGCCCGGCGCTGGCCTATCCGGCGTGCGACATGATTCCGCGCGGTATCCCGAGCCATGATCCGGAATGTGCCTACGGGCGTGGGGCGTCGGTGGCGCATCCGGCGCCGTCCTGGCAGGGGGTGGACATGGCGCGGGCCCGCGCGCTGGTAGCCGCCAGCGGGACGGCGGGGCAGGATGTGACGGTCGTGACCATGAACACGTCCATGGGGCGGGTACTGGGCCAGGCGGTGCGCGAGACGCTGGCGGAACTGGGCTACCACGCCATCGTGCGGCCGATCACGCCGGTGGTCGAGTTTTCCTATTTGCAGAATACGTCGAACGCGGTGCAGATCGGCTTTACCGGGTGGCAGGCCGATTACCCGGCCCCGGGGGCGTTTCTGCACACGCTGTTCGCCTGCGACAGTTTTCATCCTTCGTCCGATAATTCGCTGAACATGTCGGGCTTCTGCGATCCGGCGATCGACCGGCTGATGGACGATGCCGCGGCGGCGCAGCAGGGCGACCCGGCGCGGGCCGACGCCATGTGGCAGCAGGCGGATGCCGCCATCATGGCGCAGGCGCCGGTGGTGCCGCTGGTGCAGACGCGCCGGCTGGACCTGGTCTCGGCGCGGGTGGGGCATGTGCTGTCCAGCGCCTATTACATGGTGTTGCTCGCGCAGCTCTGGGTCCATTGAGCGCCTGTCCGGGAATGCGCGCTGGTGGCGGTCCGACGCGCGTTTCCTGCGCTCCGGTGCTCACGGCCATCAAGGCCGCTCCGCGCCGGTGCTCGAAAACACACGCCGGGCGTAGCCCTGTCGGGCTACTCCCGCTCACCAGCCCCCATTCCCGGACAGGCTTTCAGAGTTTTTCGGGAATGCGCGCTGGTGGCGGTCCGACGCGCGTTTCCAAACAGGCTGTGAGAAGGTTTTCCCCATGACAGCGCCGACCGCATCTTCGTCCCATTCCGCGCCTCGGCCTGCCGGGCCGTGGCGCCGCGCCGGGCGGCGGCTGGCGCGCGACCGTGCGGCGATGGTGGCGCTGGCGGTGCTGCTGGCGGTGACGGCGGCATGTCTGCTGGCGCCGGTCTATGCGCGCGATGTGGCGCATACCGATCCGTTCACTTCCAACGTCGCGGGATCGGTGACGATCGACGGGCGCAGTGTCGACATCATGCAGCCCAACGACAATCCGCTGCATCTGGGCCTGTCGCCCATCGGCCCGACCTGGCATGCCTCGGCCGACCTGCTGGGGGCGGACAGCCAGGGGCGCGATCTGGCGGCGCGGCTGCTGTATGGCGGGCGGACGTCGCTGCTGATTTCCTTCTGTGCCGCCGCGCTGTGCATCGTGCTGGCGGGTATCGTGGGCATCGTCGCGGGTTATGCCGGGGGGATCGTCGATGCGGTGCTGTCGCGCATCATGGACATCATGTGGGCGGTGCCGGTCTATCTGTTCGCGATCTCGCTTTCCATCGTCACCGTCAGCCAGGGATTGAAGCTGGGGCCGGTTGCCATCGCCAGCGATAATCTGCTGATCCCGATCTGCATCATCGCGCTGGTCTATGTGCCCTATGCGGCGCGGCCGGTGCGCGGGCGGGTGATGTCGCTGCGGCGGGCGGAATTTGTCACCGCCGCGCGGGCGCTGGGGGTGCCGGGCTATCGCATCGTGCTGCGCGACATTCTGCCCAATGTCACCGGGACGCTGGTGGTGCTGGCGCCGCTGATGATGGCGCTGGCGATGATGGCGGAATCCGCCCTGTCGTTCCTCTCGATCGGCGTGCAGGCGCCGGGGGCGTCGTGGGGCACGATCATCGAGGATGGCGAGGGGCTGATCTATACGCGCCCGATGGTGGCCATCGCGCCCGGGCTTGCGATCGTCATCGTGGTGCTGGCGCTGAATGTGCTGGGGGACGGCATGCGCGACGCGCTGGATGTGCGCGACAGCGGACGGGAGCGCGCGTGATGGTGATGGCGGTTCTGCGGCGTCTGGGCCAGACGCTGTTCGTGCTGGTCGGGATTTCGGTCCTGGTGTTCCTGGTCTTCTTCGCCACGCCGGGCGCAGACCCGACGGCGCGCATTGCCGGGCGCAATGCCTCGCCCGAGACGATGGCGCGGGTGCGTGTGGAATACGGGTTCGACCGGCCCTTGCCGGTGCAATATGCGCGGATGATGGAAAAGCTGTTCGTCACGCGGGATCTGACATCCTACGTCAATCGCGGGCAGAAAGTGGTACCGGAGATCCTGGAAGCTGCGCCGGTCACGGTGTCGCTGGTCTCGGGCGCTGCCGTGATCTGGGTTGTGCTGTCGGTGGTCATGGGCGTGATTGCGGCGGCGCTGCGCGGCAGTTGGGTGGATCGCGGCCTGATGATGCTGGGGCTGGTGGGGATTTCGATCCCGGTCTTCTGGCTGGGGCAGGTGGTGAATCTGGTGACGCAGAGCCGCTATCACGAGAGCTGGCTGTTTTCCTGGGTGCCGGGGCTGGGCTACGTGCCGCTGACCGAGGACCCGCTGGGCTGGTTCCGCGCGCTCGCGCTGCCGTGGCTGACGCTGGCGGTGCTGTTCGTGGGCATCTACAGCCGCGTATTACGCGCCGATCTTGTGGCGGTGCAGAGCGAGGATTTCATGCGCACCGCGCGTGCCAAGGGCCTGTCGCCGGCGCGGGTGCTGCTGGTGCATGGGCTGCGCACGTCGATGATCACCTTTGTCTCATTGTTCGGGCTGGATTTCGCGCAACTGGTCGGCGGCGGTGCGCTGCTGACCGAGGTTGTGTTCGGCCTGCAGGGGGTGGGGCGGTTGACCTATCAGGCGCTGTCGAACCTGGACCTGCCGCTGATCATGGCCACGGTGATGTATTCGGCGGTGTTCGTCGTGATCGCCAATGCCGTCGTGGACATGCTGTATCTTCTGCTGGATCCGAGAGTGCGTGATGGACGCTGACATGCTGCTGGTGGTGCGCGACCTGACGGTGGCGCTGCCGATCGGCGGGCGGCTGGTGCCGATCGTCGAATCCGTATCCTTTACGCTGGGTGCGCGGGAAATCCTGGGCATTGTAGGCGAGTCCGGGTCGGGCAAGAGCGTGACCTCGCTGGCGATCATGGGGCTGATCGACGTGCCGGGGGCGCGCGTCAGCGGGTCGGTGCGTTTTCGCGGGCGCGAACTGGTGGGGCTGGCGCCACGGGCCTATCGCGCGCTGCGCGGGCGTGAGATCGCGATGATCTTTCAGGACCCAATGACCGCCTTTACCCCGGTCTATACGGTCGGGCGGCAGATCGACGAGCAGATCCGCGTGCATCAGAAGATCTCGCGAGCCGATGCCCGGTCGCGCACCGTGCGCCTGCTGGGTGACATGGGCGTGCCGGACCCGGAACGGGTGGCGGGGCGCTATCCGCACCAACTTTCCGGCGGCCTGCGTCAGCGGGCGATGATCGCGATGGCGCTGTCCTGCAATCCGGCCCTGCTGATTGCCGACGAGCCGACGACCGCGCTGGATGTGACGGTGCAGGCCCAGATCCTGGATCTGTTGCGCGGGTTGCGTCGGGAATACGGGTCCTCGGTGCTGCTGATTACCCACGATATGGGCGTGGTGGCCGAAACCTGTGACCGGACGCTGGTGCTGTATAGCGGGCTGGTTGCCGAGCGCGGGCCGACCGGGGCGCTGTTCGCGCAGCCGGGACACCCTTACACGGCGGCGCTGCTGGATTCGATTCCGCCGCTGCATGGGCCGCGCCCGGCGCGTCTGCCGTCCATTCCCGGCAGCCCGCCGGCCCCCGCCGAGCGCCCGGCCGGCTGCCCCTTCGCGCCGCGCTGTGCCTATGCCCATGAGGCCTGCGCCGTGCGGCCGGCGTTGGTCGCCAGTGGGGTGCAGGATGTTGCCTGTGTGCTGCCGGCGGAGGGGCGCCCGCTGCCGCCGCGTTTCGTTGCGGAGATGAGCGCATGACCCGTCTGCCGGTCGATTCTCCCTCTCCGCTGATTGCGGCGCAGGATTTACGTATGACCTATCGGGTCGGGCGCGGGCAGGTGCTGCGCGCGCTGGACGGCGTGTCGCTTTCGGTGCGGCCCGGCGAGGTGCTGGGGCTGGTGGGCGAGTCCGGCTGCGGCAAATCGACGCTCGGCCGCTGCCTGCTGCGACTGGTGCAACCGAGTGCGGGGCGCGTCGTCTTCGACGGTACCGACATCACCACCCTGCCGGAACGGCGCCTGCGCCCGCTGCGGCAGGACATGCAGATGGTGTTTCAGGATTCCTACGCGGCGCTGAACCCGCGCCGCCGGGTCGGCGACCTGGTGGCCGAGCCGCTGCGCGTGCATCCCGCCCCTGGCGGCGGGCGGCGCAGCCGGGCAGATATCGCGGCCCGGCTGGCGGAACTGATGGATCTGGTGGGCCTGCCGCAGGCGGCGCTGACGCGCTATCCGCACGAATTTTCCGGCGGCCAGCGGCAGCGCATCAACATTGCCCGCGCGCTGGCGCTGTCACCCCGGCTGGTGGTGGCTGATGAGCCCGTGGCGGCGCTGGACGTGTCGATCCAGGCGCAGATCGTGAACCTGTTCATGGATCTGCGTGACCGGCTGGGGCTGACCTATGTGTTCGTCGCGCATGATCTGGCGGTGGTGCGGCAGATTTCGACCCGGGTTGCGGTGATGTATCTGGGCGCGATCGTCGAACTGGGCGAGGCCGACGCTGTGCTGCATCGCCCGGCCCACCCCTACACCGCCGCCCTGATCGCCGCCGTGCCGGAGCCGGTGGTGCGTACCGAAGGGCTGCCGCCGCCGTTGCGCGGCGACGTGCCCAGCCCGATTGCACCGCCGCCCGGCTGCCGGTTTCATACGAGATGCCCGGTGGCGCGCGACCGTTGCCGCGTCGATCCGCCGGGGCTGCGCGCCCTGCCGGACGGGCGTGAGGTGGCGTGTCATTATCCGTTGGTGGGGGAAGGACACTGATTGGGGCGTCTGTCGCGGGGCGTTGTCCCCAGGCTGTAAAAAAGCCTGCACAAGAGACGGCGCTCGCCCGCTGCTCTGCTGTGAGCGGAGTTCGGGACGCGGGAGGACTCCGATACGCGGCCTGCTGAACAAGCCGCGGCTGAGATCAGGATGTCTCTTTCAATGGCCAGACTTCAACGACGCCGTGTGCCACCGCGCAGGGTACGTGCGAAACCTTTTCGATGGCTTCGGCCAGGTCGGCGGCCTCTATTAGGGCGAATCCGGCGATCGGCAAGGCGGACGACATGAATGGCCCATCGCGGGTTTCCATGCCGCGGGCTTCTGGATTGCGGACCTGCACCGGTGCGCCGGCGATCCCGATCACCGCGCCTTCGGACCTCAGTTTCGCGTCCTCGATATGGGCGGCGTCCCTGACGGAGCGGGGCGTGCGGTGGTAGTCTGCCGGGTCGCCATATCCGATCGTGATGAACCTGGGCATGGTCTCGTCTCCCTCAGGGGGATGGTGCTGCGGCCTCGGCGATAACGGCGTCATAGGCGGCTTGCAGACGGTCCGACAGCAGGGGACCTTCATTGGGATTCGGTATGCCGAGATGGTGCTCCCGCATCTCCGATATGAACGCGCCGTGCAACGCCTGGCTCCCGTCTTCGAATAACTGATTGCGGATCGCCAAATTCGGCGGTGGCGCATTTGGCTGATGCGCTCGCCTCGCGCCCGACTACTGTCCCATCATTGCGTTCCGGCGGAGTTCGCAAGGGTTCCATCGGCCGGGACGGGCGATGGAAAGCCAAGGGAGGGGGAGCCCGACCTTACGCCCGCGCAGCCGCCCGTTCGCGCCACAGGCCCAGCAGCAGGGCGCCCCAGGCGCTGATGCCGTAGCCCCAGAGCAGCCACGCCGAGGCCAGGCGGCAGGTCTGGTCGTCGGCCGCGTAGAGCGTGGGGAACCAGCGCAGGGCGATGGCATCGTAGAGCATGGCGTCGGCCATGATGAACAGGCAGCCGGAGAGGATCTGGTTGCCTTCCAGCCGTGCCAGGCGGCAAACAAGCCAGACGCTGAGCAGCGCGACCGGGATGCTGGTCACGAAGCCGATATTGCCGCGCATGCCATACAGGCTGCCGGGCAGGGTATGGACGAACAGGGTGGCCAGAGCCCAGAAGAGGAACGCCACGACGGAGCAGATGATGATCTGATTCAAGCGGAGCATTGCTGTCTCACCTTCCATGAAGCGAGTGCTACATTATCGCTGTGTAGCGGCCGCTTCAATGCGAAATCGTATTCTTTCCGAGAGAATTTCATGAGTGATGATTCCGCGACCCCCGACCGGGCCGGGCGGCGCGACGCCCTGGCGGAGGCGGCGGCCGAACTGGTGCTGCGCGAGGGGCTGGGCACGATGGGGCTGCGCGGCCTGGCGCGGCGGGTGGGCACCAGCGACCGGATGCTGATCTATTATTTCGGCAGCAAGGATGCGCTGGTGACTGGCGTGCTGGCGCGCATCGGCGAGAAACTGTCCGTGCTGCTCCAAGCCTACAGCGCGGGGCCGCCGGTTTCGCCGGGTGCATTCCTGGGCCAGGTCCTGATGCTGGGGCGGGACCCGGTGGTGATGCCGTTCATGCGGGTGTGGACCGACGTGATCGCGCGCGCCGCCGCTGGTGAGGCGCCGTACGACATGGTTGCGAAGAAAGTGGTCGCCGACTGGACGGCCTGGATCGGCACCAGGCTGATCCCCGACCCGGATCGCCCCTGTCCGCCCGCCGCCCTGCTGTCGATCGTTGAAGGGGTGACCCTGCTGGAGATGGCCTGCCCGGGCAGCACAACAGAGGCGGGGCCATGGCTGGCGGAGGCCCTGCTGCGGGCGGACGGCCGGGCGGGCTGAAAGACGGCGCGGACGCGCGTCAGGGGGCCTGGATCACCCGGTTGCGTCCCTCGGCCTTGGCGCGGTAGAGCGCCTTGTCGGCGCGCTCGATCAGGCTCTGCCAGGTCTCGTTCGCGCAGGCCAGGGCGATGCCGGCGCTGACCGTGACCACCAGGTCGGGCGTGCCGACGGTCGCGGGCATCGCGCCCAGGGTGTGGCAAAGCGCCTGCATGTGCGGCAGTGTCGCGCTCTCGCCCATCAGCACGACCAGGAACTCCTCGCCGCCATAGCGGCCGGCCGCATCGCCCCCGCTCAGTCCCTGGCGCAGGCGGCTGCCGATTTCGGTCAGGACGTCATCGCCGGTCAGGTGTCCCCATCGGTCATTGATCTGCTTGAAATGATCGACGTCGATCAGTCCCGCCATCAGCGGCGTGGCGGCCGGCAGCTCGGCGAGGCTGGATTGCAGCAGGGACTGGATCGCCCCCCGGTTCAGCAATCCCGTCAGGCTGTCGAGGCGCGACTGTTCGATCAGCGCCTGGTGGGCGGCCCGGATTTCCTGGGTCTGGCGGTCGACGATCGATTGCAGCTTCCGGCGCTGCTTGATCAGCAGCCCGACGCGGATGCGCCACGCCATGTAGCCGGCCAGCAGCAGGCAAACGGCCGCGAGGCCGCGGACGGCCCAGCCATCCCACCAGGGATGGGCCATGGTGATGCGGGCGGTCACGATCGCGGATTGCTGATGGCGGTCCGGATCGAAGGCCATCAGCATGAAGCGATGGGAGCCGGGCGGCACCGACGGATAGCGCACCGATCCTTCGGCGGTCTCGTTCCAGCTTTCGTCCGCGCCTTCCAGCCGGTAGCGGAACCGCAGGCGCGGCGCGTCGCGATAGTCCAGCGTGCCGAAGGTCACGCGCAGGGGCGCGCGGCTGAAGGCAGCCCGTCCGCCATAATAGGGATGTTCGCCCAGGGCCATGGCGGTGATGACCGGTTGCGGGGAGATATCGGTCAGCAGCGCCTCCGGCCGAAGGAGATGCGAGAGGCCCCGGCTGGTACCGATCCAGATCGATCCGTCCGCATCCTCCAGCAGGCTGTCCTGGTCCAGATCGTTGGAGACCAGCCCGTCGGCCTCGGTGATCGTGACCCAGCGTTTTCCGTCGAAGACGTTCACGCCCCGATCCGAACCGGCCCAGACCCGGCCATGCCGGTCGATCACGAGGCTGTACAGCATGTTGTTGCCGATCACGGCCGGGTCGCAGAATGTCAGATCCTGGACCCGGTCGCCATCATGCGTCAGCCGATAGAGGCCGCCCTGGCCGCCGATCCACAGGTGATGGTCGTCCTGCATGGCGATCACGTAGGGGGCGAAGGTCGCCAGCGTCCATTTGGGCAACATGATTGCCATGGTACCGTCGGCGTGCCGGGCGACCAGCCGCCCCCTTTCGACCAGCCATGCCGTGCCGGCCGCGTCGATCAGCCCCGTGACATAGGAGCCATCCAGGCCGGGAACGGGCACGGGCTCCTGATCGCGCCGGGCGGCGTCGGCCAGCCATGCTCCGTGATCCGACAGCAGCCATATGTCGTCGCCACGGCCGATCAGGATCTGGTTGACCCGCTTGATCGCATGGTCGCGCTGCCAGTCCGTCTGCGCGTCGTGGTAGACCACGCCCTCCGGCCCGGCCTGCCAGATGCCGCCATGACGGTCGGCGGCAATGTGGAATCCGGCCTGCCCAATGGTGCGGACGACCGTATTGGTACGGGTATCCAGTGCGCTGATGCCGGTGTCGGAAGCGATCCAGAGCGGACCGCCAGGCTGCCGGGCCATCTGCCACATGACGTCGCTCGCCAGGCCGTCGCGCCGGCTGAAGGTCTCGAAGGTCCCAAATCCGCCCGCACGGGCCAGGCCGTATCCCATCCTGCCCATCCACAGGGCCCCCTGCTGGTCGAACAGCAAGGCTGTCAGCGGCGAATTGGAGAGTTCGCCATCCAGGGTGACGGTCTTCCAGGTTCCGCCGGTGCGGATAGCCAGTTCGTCGTTGTCGGCCTGTGTGATCAGCGCGCCCTGGGGGGACCAGGACATGGTCAGCAGATGCTGGTAGTTTTCATATTGGCGGCCCGCGTGAGGGATCGTTTCGACATGCGGGGCCGCTGGGCCGCGTGGAACGACGACGAGTTCATGCAGGGTCCGCGCAAGCAATGTGCCGTCGCGGTCCTGGGTGATTGCTCCCAGCCCGCGAGGCTCCGCCAGGGACGGCAGGGATGGACAGTGCAGGTCGGGCCCGGATACGGCGCACAGGCGCCCGTTGCTGGTGCCGATCCACAGTGTGTCGCCATCTTCATGCAGGGCCGTCACATCGGTCAGCGGATCGCCCTGCATGCCCAGCGTGCTGGCCAGCAGGCTGATGCGTTCGCGGGCGCCCTCCTTGTGAATGAACAGCAGGCGGTCGCGGTCGGTGACGACCAGGCCGCCACGCCACGGCATGATCCGGCGGTGGCTGTCATGCCCCAGCGAGCGCCCGTTATCGACGGGCTGGAAGCGCAGCCGGTCGGGCGATGCGGCGGCAGACAGATTGTGCGCGACATAGATCATGTCGGCATAGGTCAGGATCAGGTCTCCGTCGCCGGTCTGTGCGGCGGCGACCCCGACGCCGGCGGCCGGCAGGCCCTGTTCCGGGCCGAAGGGAACGAAACGCCTGCCGTCGAAAAAGTAAAAGCCATGCTGGGTCGCCGCAATGATCTGGCCCGTCGGCAACTGCATCGCCGACATAATGGAAATATTCGTCAGGCCGCTTGCGGCATCATACAGCGTGGTGGGGATCGTCTGACCGCGCGCGGATGGGGGCGCCCCCGCCAGAAATGCTGCGGTACAGGGCAGGAAGATCAGCCATGCGGGAATTTTTCGGCGGCGAAATAACGAATGGCGCGTCTTTCCCGGAGGCTCATGCACGGTAAACAAAATATTGCGATCCTGGGGGGTAACGGTTCCGTATTGCCGCCGGAGAGTATGCAGGAAAAAAGGAGAACGGGGCAATATTCGTAATTACAAAAACAACACTCTATTTTATCAGGCAAATTTCGGTATAGGGCTCATATGTCGGGATACGGCGCGGGATGCGGGCGATGATGGGGTGGCGGGCCGTTCTGCTGGCGGGGATGCTGGGATTGGCGATCGGGCTGGGGCCGCGCGTGCGGCCGTGGACCGGTACGGTCGGTTTGCCGTCAATGCCCTCCGATCCTGCCACGCTCGAGGCCGAGATCGCGGCCGGCGAAGCGGCGGCCGGCCCGCTGCGACCCGGCACCGGGGCGCGGATCGTATGGGCCGATCCGGCGCACCCCGCGCGCACCGCCTGCGCCATCGTCTATCTGCATGGTTTCACTGCCAGCCAGGGGGAGGGGGCGCCGGTCCACACGGATCTCGCCCGCCTGTTCGGCTGCAACCTCTATCTGGCGCGGCTGCCGGGCCATGGGTTGCAGGCGCTGGACGCGATGCGTGGCCTGACGGCGGAGCGCCTGGCGCAGGGGGCGGCGCGGGCGCTGGCGATTGGCGGCGCGATCGGCGAGAGGGTGGTGGTGATTGGCGCCTCCACCGGTGGCGCCCTGGCGCTGGATCTGGCGGCGCGCTTTCCGCATGCGCTGGCCGGCTTGGTCCTGTGGTCGCCGCTGGTGCGCGAACGGGGGAACCAGTTGGGCCCGCTGTTCTGGCCGTGGGGATTGCAGCTGATGTGGCTGTTCCACAATCACGGCCATGACGTGACGCATGCCGCCGCGCTGGGGCCGGTCTGGACGGGGGACGTGCATGTCGACGGTTATGTCGCCCTGGCCCAGCTGACGCGCGGGCGGATGGTCGAACCGGTGTTTCGCCAGGTCACGGCGCCGGTCTTTCTGGGGTATTACGACCGCGATCCGGCGCATACCGACCCGACGGTCGAGGTGCCGGCGATGATGCGGATGTTCGGGCAATTGGGTACGCCGGTCGCCCTGCGGCGGCAGGTGGATTTTCCGCAGGCCGACAGCCATGTCATCGCCTCGCCGCTGCGCTCGCGCACTCCGGATGCCGTCTGCCGCGCCACGCGCGATTACCTGCATGATGTGCTGGGCCTGCCCTACGCGCCGGACGGCGATCCGACAGTGTGCGACAGGGTCCATCCGCTGGCGGGGTAATGTCCAGCCTCTGCATTGCAGGGGTGAATTTTGGGGCGGGGAAGTTCGCTAAAATATTGATTTGTCTGATGTTAACAATCTGAAATCTGGAAAATTCCGGATTGTTGGCACTAGTCAGGGGGAAGACGAGGCGCATAAAATGCGGCAGGCACCGGGGCATGTGCGCCTCGGCTGTCGCATTCAAGGAAGTGAGACCGATGGCTGAATGTCCGACGAAATGTAAGATCAAGTCCCCCTGCGTGAAGGGAATCCTGGCCGTGGGTCTGGTTGCGGCGCTGGCCTTCGTGGTCAAGAAAGTGTTTTGCAACAAGAACTGAGCCTGACGCTTCCGCTCCGGCCGCGTGCCGGGGCGGCCCCCAGGGCAGCCCCCAGGGTAGCTTCCGGCCCGCACGGCTGAACGGACATGGTGCGGCAGGAAGAGGGGGAGGCTGTCATCCGGCGGATCATCCATGTCGATATGGATGCCTTCTATGCGTCGGTCGAGCAGCGGGACGACCCGGCCTTGCGGGGCCGGCCGGTGGCCGTTGGGGGCAGCCGGCAGCGCGGGGTGGTCGCCGCCGCCAGTTACGAGGCGCGGCAATATGGTGTGCGCTCGGCCATGCCGTCGGTCACCGCGCGGCGCAAATGCCCCGAACTGCTCTTCGTGCCGCCGCGTTTTGATGTCTATCGGGCGGTTTCGGCCCAGATCCACGCCATTTTCGCCCGCTATACGAAGCTGATCCAGCCGCTTTCGCTCGACGAAGCCTATCTGGATGTCACCGTACCGCTGGTCGCGCACCCCTCCGCCACCGCGATCGCTGAGGAAATCCGGGCTGCGATCCGGGCGGAGACCGGGCTGACGGCATCGGCCGGCGTGTCCTACAACAAGTTTCTCGCCAAGCTGGCATCGGACCATCGCAAGCCCGACGGGCTGTATGTCATCACGCCGCGCATGGGGCCGCGCTTTGTCGAGGGCCTGCCGGTCGAGCGCTTTCACGGCATCGGCCCCGCCACGGCGGCGCGCATGCATGCGCTGGGCATTCGCACCGGCCTGGACCTGCGGGAATGGGACATGGAGCGTCTGGCGCGCCATTTCGGCCGTGCCGCCGCGTTCTACCACGGCATTGCGCGCGGGCTGGACGAGCGGCCGGTCGAACCCGACCGCAAGCGCAAATCCATCGGCGCCGAACGCACGCTGGAGCAGGATATCCATCATTGGGACCAGGCGCTGGCGGTGCTGGACGCGCTGGTCGACCGGGTGTGGGAAGCCAGCGGCAGGCGCGGGCTGAGCGGGCGCACGGTGACGGTGAAGATCCGCTATGCCGATTTCCGCCATACCGGCCGGGCCCGTTCGCTTCCCTCTCCGATATCTTCCCGTGCCGACCTGCGGGAGATTGCGACGGGGCTGATGCGTCCGTTCTTTCCACCTGAAAGGGGAGTGCGTCTGCTGGGGGTGACGCTGTCCAACCTCGACAGTCAGGAGGCCGCCGCGTCCGGCACGCAATTCGCCCTGGAACTGGAGGCGCCGTGACCATAGCGGAGACGCTTGCCGGGAAAGGGGAAGGGAGCCCATAACATCATGGGTTTCCGGCGCCGATGTCCCGGCCGGGCTCATCGCGGGATGGAATGAAATGGCGTTGCTTGTCAGAACTTCACCCGACCGGGCGGCAGCCTGGCGTAAGGCGCTGCATCAGGCGGCCCCCGATCTGGATGTGCGGCTGTGGCCCGAATGCGGCGACCCGGCGGAGATCACCGCGCTGCTGACCTGGAAGGCGCCGCCCGATCTGGTGCAGCGTTTTCCGAATCTGCGGGTCGTCTTCTCGGAAGGTGCCGGGGTGGACCAGTTCCTGTCGCTGGACCTGCCGGACACCGTCAGCCTGGTGCGGATCGTCGATCCGGCGCTGACCGGGATGATGGTGGAATACGGAACCTGGGCGACGCTGGCCCTGCATCGGCAGATCCCGGCCTATCGCCGCCAGCAATCTGCCCATGAATGGACGCGCCTGCCGCATACGCTGGCCCGTGACCGGCGGGTCGGGGTGTTGGGGCTGGGCGTGCTGGGGCGCGCTTTGCTGGAACGCCTGCACCTGTTCGCATTCGATTGCGCCGGATGGAGCCGGGGGGCACATGCGCTCGACGGCGTAAAATGCTTTGCCGGCGCCGAGGGGCTTCAGCCCTTCCTGGCGCGGACCGATATCCTGATCTGCCTGCTGCCGTTGACCGAGGAGACCAGGGATATTCTCTGCTCCGCCCATTTCAACGCCATGCCGCGCGGGGCGGCGCTGGTGAATTGCGGGCGTGGCGGCCATCTGGTGGAGCAGGATCTGCTCGATGCCCTGGCGAGCGGTCAATTGTCCCACGCGATCCTGGACGTTACGGCGCGGGAGCCGCTGCCCGTGGATCATCCGTTCTGGGACCATCCCGGCGTCACCATCACACCGCATGTGGCCAGCGATACGACCCCGGCCAGCGCCGCTGCACAGGTCATCGAGAACCTGCAGCGGCTGCAACGGGGCGAAGTGCCGGTGGGGCTCGTCGATCGCCGACGCGGCTACTGAGACCCTGTTTGAAACAGCCTCTTATCGGCGCACCGGGTCTTCGCCATGGCAGCCGGTATGGCCGAAGCGGTTGAAACGCTGTCGGGTACTGTGCCGCCGGACCGCGAGGGGCAGTTCGGTGGTCAGGACCGCCAGGGTTTCATCCTCGCTCCAGGCCGTCTCGCGGGTGATGGCGACCAGCATCTCCGCAGGGAGCAGGAGGCGGGTCGTCATCTTGTCGATCGGCATCGGGGTGTCGGTCATGCCCCAGGAGCGGACCACGTCGTATAATCCTATATCGGCTGCCCGGTGCAGCAGGGCCTCGTAGCCATTGCGCGGTTCGCCGCCGGCCAGGAGGGCCTCAAGATAGGCCGCCCATTCCGGTGGCCCTGCTGGCGGGGAGGGGACGGATGCTCGCTCGGAGCCGCCGGCCACGCCTGAATATGCTGTCGTCATGGACAATCTCCCTTCTTCCCATCTTCCTCTCCGGGAGGGGTCGACCGCCGGCTTCGCGAAATGACGGCAATGCGGGAGGGGGCGGTGACCCAGTCTCTGACATGGGGATCGACGGGAGCCCCGCGCAGGGGGCAGGGCATCACGAACGTGGGATGTTCGGCATGCGTCGGGCGCAGGGAGCGGTATTTCCGCGGGCCCGCATCCCTGGTCCCCAGCCGGTCGCGTTCAGTGCGAATTCGTGTGACCGGAAGATGGCGGGTCACTCGCGGGGAAACTGTCTTTCAGTTCCTCGTCCAGATTGGCTTCCTCCTGCTCGGTGGGGGGATGCGGTTTCTTTTTGTCCGGGTTGGGCGGCGTCGGTTTCGTGTCGTTCGACATGATGACCCTCCGTATTGCGTGTGCCCCTGTTGGCGCGTCCACGTCGTTTCAACGCGGGATCGCCGGGGTTGTTTGCCGATCTGTCGGCCATGTGATGAAGGGCGGGCTGGCGGCCCTTCATTGACATGGCGTCCGATTGGTGATGCATGACCGCTGTCAGGCGGCCCCGAGCGGGGCTTTTTTGATGCAGGCTCCCAACCCGGTTATGATCGGTTCATGAAGTTCGTTCCTCGCCGTATCCTGTATCGCCCTGTTTCCGATCGGGCCCCCTGTCCATGAGCGCGCGCCGGCCAGCACCGACCCGGGGTCTTGCCAGGCCCGACATGTCCTGCACCGACGTCCAGAGCCCCCCGGTCCCGACGGGCAGCCGCCTGTCGGCGCGCCTGCGGGCGACGGCACGCCTGCTGGCGATCGCGGTCTGGGTCCCGACATCGGTCTCGTTCGAGGCCCTGCTGCTGCTGGTGCCCGGCACGGCGAAGATCCGCTGGACGCGCGTGATCTGGGGCGTGCTGTGCCGGCTGCTCTCGATGGATATCCGCGTGATCGGCACCCGGGCCGGCACGGTAGGCGGCGCGCGCGCGCGCGCGCGCGGCGAACGTCCGGTGATCTATGTGTCAAACCATTGCTCGTGGCTGGATGTGCCGGTCCTGGGCACGGTCCTGCCATCGGTGTTCGTGGCCAAGGGCGATATCGGCGCCTGGCCGATCATGGGCACCGTCTCGCGCATTGGACGGACGATCTTTGTCAGCCGGCAGCGCAGCACGACCGGCCGCGAGCGCGACGAAATGGTCAGCCGCCTGATCGGGGGCGACAATCTGGTCCTGTTCCCCGAAGGGACGTCGTCGGACGGGATGCGTGTGCTGCCCTTCATGTCGGCCTTCTTCGCCATCGCCAAGATGCCGCCGCTGCGCAAGGGAGCCGAGACCGACCCGCCGCTGCTGACCTATGCGCCCGGCATGGCACCGCTGATCCAGCCCGTGTCGCTGGTCTATGACCGGCTGGACGGGCTGAACGTCAATCGTCATCGCCGGCCCGTCTTTTCCTGGTATGGCGACATGGATCTGGCACCGCATGTCTGGCAGCTGGCGCAGTGGCGCTCGATGCGTGCCAGCGTGATCCTGCACCCGCCGCTCGATCCCGATGCCTTCCCCAGCCGCAAGGCGCTGGCCCAGGCGGCCTGGAACGCGGTGGCGGAAGGGGCGGCGCTGCTGCGCCGCAATGCCGAGGACGCCGGCCCACATACGCCTTAAGAGGCTGGAAGGCGCGTTGGCGGCGATCCGACGCGCGTTTCCTGTATCCGGGCCTCGCGGCCGAGCGGCATCAGCGGCGCGCGTGTCGTCTGGCGCGGGGATGGTCGGGCCATTCCATCAGGACATTTTCCACCGCCTGCGGGTCGGTGCGGTCGGCTTCGGCGAACAGATCGTCGGCGCGGGCCTGATCGCCTTCGTCCTCGGCCTTCAGGGCGGCTTCGGCCAGGCGGCGTGCCTGTTCGTGCTTGCCGGCGTCGGCGTCGGTCGGGCGGTCGTCATAATCGGCAAAGCGGGACATGGCTGGGATTCCCTTGGGGTGCCACCTGCATGATGTGTGGTGGCGGCAGGTGGCTGTCCAGCCCTTGGGCAAATGGACAGGCGGCAGCATGGCGGCGCAACCTTATGCCGTTATCGGACGTTGGGGCGTTGTCACCCGCGCGTCTTATTAAGTTAACGGGAATATCTGTTCGCGCGCGTATAGAAACGCGGATGGGCCCGGTTCGCCCCGCCTGGACGGCGACCCATGCTGAAAAAAAGCCTGCCTCTTGCCATGATTCGAGCACAGGAGGCGGCCATTGCAGACACGATCGGATTGGTTTTCATCAGGAGGGCATAATGGTCTATCTGGGAATGATGAGCCTGGCGTCGGTTCTGCTTGTTGCCTGTGGCATTCAGCTCGCGCGATTTGTCGATACGCGGATCGATCCGGATCTGTCGGCCCTGAACCGGTCGGCTGGTCTGGATATCTGACTGGCGGCATGATGCCCGGACCGGACGCGCGGACCAGCGCCGCGTCCGGCGGGTTCGTGTTCAACCTGTCTGTTTCAATGGAGATCGGGATCATGCGTTGTTCCCTGCTGTTCGGCGGCCTGCTGTTGGCCGCGCCGATCGCGTCATCCATCGCCGTGGCCGAGGGGCGAACCCTGCAGGTGACGGGCGAATTCGTCCCCGTGGCTGGCGCGAACGATCACCCGACGGGAAGCGTGACGGGCACCTTGAACGAAAAACGGAACATGGTGACCTATCGCATCACATGGCGCGGACTGAGCGGTGCCGTCGTTGCGGCCCATTTCCATGGTCCGGCCGATCCGGGCCAGGATGCCGGCGTGCTGGCGCCGATCCAGGGACCCTATACCAGCCCGCTCAGTGGCGCCGTGGTCCTGACGCCGGAGCAGGTCAAGGAACTGCGGGCGGGCCGTGTCTATGTCAACCTGCATACCGCCGCCCGTCCTGCTGGCGAGGCGCGGGCCCAGTTGCAGGTTCATTGACGGTCATCTGCCGGCCTCGCCGCGTCAGTGCCCGGTGGTGCGGGAGAACAGGTTGATGACGGCGACGCCCAGTATGATCAGCGCCATGCCGGCCAAAGCCGGGGCGTCAAGGCGCTGTTTCAGCCAGATCCAGTTGATGGCGGAGATCAGCACGATGCCTGCGCCCGACCAGATGGCGTAGGCAATGCCTGTCGGCATCACCCGCAGGGTCAGCGACAGGAAGAAGAACGCCACCCCGTACCCGCCGAAGGTCAGCAGCGTGGGTAAGGGCCGGGTGAACTGGGCCGTATATTTAAGGGATGATGTCGCAAAGACTTCGGCGATGATGGCCGTGGCGAGATACAGGTAAGTCGTCACGTGTCACACGGGTCCTCGGTGGGATTCCGGCGGGTTCCGGTGCGGCGGATCATGCCTGAACCGGAACCCGTTTGGGAAGCTGTGCCGGGGCCGTTACCCGTCCGGGCCCTTCACTGCCGTTTCAGTGGGGAGGGATAATCGTCGGGGAGACCAGGATGCTGACGATGATCGCGGCGACCAGCACGGCCACCACGATAACGCCGCCGATGACCTGCCGGGTCTTGCTCGCGGCATCTTCGCCGGGGATTCCGGCCAGGCGTTTATTGTCCATGACCTGTTTTCCTTCCAACAGAATCCTGGCGCGCGGATTGCGTGCGCCGTGCAGCCTGTCTGGAAACACCAGCCGGATCGTCACCGGCGCGTATCTGGCAATCAGGCTCTGAGAAGGATCTGGTGCGGCCGGATACCGGCACAAGCAGGGGGAAGGGCAATCATGCGTATGTGATGGGCCCGCCTGGTTACCGGTCAGGCCGGCGCGGCGGCGATGCTCAGCAGGGTCAGGATGCAGCATTCGACGCCGATGGCGGTGGCACCCAGGACGTCGCCCGTCAGGCCGCCGATCTGCTGTCGCGTCAGGCGCCCGAACAAGATGGCCGCGAGCGCCGCGGCACCGCAGGATTGAAACGCTCTGCCGACCGGCAGCAGCAGCAGCGCGGCCGCCAGGGGGATCAGCAGGCAGGCCGCCAATGCCGGGCGCGGGATGCCGGGCAGCGTGGCGGCCAGCCCGTCCTGCCGGGCCGGCTTCATGGTCGCGGACAGGCCGGCCATCGCGGCCCGGCCCAGCCCGCCGGCGAGGGCCATCGCGATGGCAGGGTGGGGGGCTGCCGCCGCCGCGGTCACCCGGATCAGCAGGGCCATGCCCAAGGCCAGGGCGCCGTAACTGCCGATCCGGCTGTCGCGCATGATCGCCAGCTTCCGTTCCCGGTCCCGGCCGCCGCCGAAACCGTCGGCCGTGTCTGCCAGCCCGTCCTCATGCAGGCCGCCGGTCAGCAGGATCTGCAGTGCCACCGCCCATGCGGCGGCCAGGTGGCGGTCCAGCCCCACCGACGCCAGACCGCCCAGCACCAGGCCGCCCATGGCCCCCAGGGCCAGGCCCACCAGCGGCCATGTCCATACCGAACGGCCCAGATCCATCCCGGCAGCGTCCGTGGACAGCCAGCCCACGGGCAGCCGCGTCAGCAGGCCGATACCGGCCGCCAGATCGGAGCGGCACCGGGCCGGCCAGATCATGTCCGCTCGCTGACGCCCGCGTCGGCGAAGCTGGCCATGCCGGTGTGGCAGGCCAGTGCCGCCCGCAGCAGCGGCACGGCAAGCGCGGCACCCGAGGCTTCGCCCAGCCGCAGGCCGAGATCCAGCAGCGGGTTCAGGCCCATAAAACCTGCCAGCGCGTGATGGGCGGCCTCGGCCGAGCGGTGCGACAGGCTGGTGTGGGTCAATCCCATCGGGTTCAGCCGCCGGAGCGGTGCCGCGGCGGCGCTGCAGACGAAGCCATCGAGCAGGACCGGAATGCGCCGATGCCGCGCCGCCAGCACCGCGCCCATGATGCCCGCCATCTCATAGCCACCCAGGGTTTGCGCCGCCACCAGCGGGTCGTCGCAGCATGTGGCGTGACGCGCCAGGGCGATGTCGATGATCGCGGCCTTGTGCGCCACCCCGTCCGCATCCAGTCCGGCGCCACGGCCCGCCCAGTCGCGGCCGGTGCCGCCGAACAGCGCCGCCGCCAGCGCGGCGGCAGCCGTCGTGTTGCCGATTCCCATTTCGCCCAGACACAGCAGGTCGGTATTGGCATCGACCGCCGCGTAACCGGCCGTGACGGCATCCAGAAAGGCCGGAATGGTCATGGCGGGGGCGAGGGTGAAATCCTCGGTCGGTGCCAGATCCGCCATCGGTATCACGGTCAGGGTAGCGTCCGCGATGTGGGCAAGCTGGTTGATCGCGGCCCCGTCGGCGGAAAAATTGCCGACCATCTGGGCGGTGACGCTGGCGGGCCAGGGGGAGACACCCTGCCGAACGACCCCGTGATTCCCGGCGAAGATCACGATCCGCACGCGTTCCAGGCTCGGCGTTGCGCGCCCCTGCCACGCTCCCAGCCACGCAACGAGCTCTTCCAGGCGGCCCAGGCTGCCGGCCGGCTTCGTCAATATGGCCTCGCGCGCCGCGATGGCCTGTGAAGCCGCGTGGTCGGGCGGCGGCAGATCGACGCATGCGGCGTGCAGGTCGGCCATGCTTGAAAAAATCGTGGTGGCTTGGGGATGGACTTGCATGGTGGTTCTTGTGTGGCGTTATGCGCCCGGGTGCAAGACATAAGGAGATGAACAGGATGGCATCGGTGGAAACGGAGGCGCGCACGGAGTGTACGCTGGTGCTGGGTGGCGTTCGCTCGGGAAAGAGCCGGCATGCCGAGCAACTGCTCATGGCCGTGCCGGCACCCTGGATCTATATCGCCACCGCCCGCGCGTGGGACGAGGAAATGCAAGCGCGGATCGAGCGGCATCGGGAGGATCGTGCTGTCGGCTGGCAGACGGTCGAAGAGCCTCTGGGCCTCGCGGGTGCGCTCGAGGAAGCCGGCCAGGCGCCGGTGCTGGTGGATTGCCTGACCCTGTGGTTGACCAATCTGCTGCTGGCGGAACGCGATATCGCGTCCGAGACGGGTGCGGTGTTGCGGGTTTTGGCACGGCGGTCGGCTCCGACCGTTCTGGTAAGCAATGAGGTGGGGCTGGGTATTGTGCCGGAGACGCCGCTGGGCAGGCGCTTTCGGGATGAGGCCGGATGGCTGAACCAGGCCGTGGCATGCGCGGCGCGGCGGGTTGTCTTCATGGTGGCCGGACTGCCGATGATCGTGAAAGCCGGGTGAACGGGAAAGGTGGAGCACGACATGCCGTCTTCGAACGGGTCACGATCGTGCATTCGACAGCCGCATGGCGGGCATGTCCCGATGCAGGCCTTCCTGGCGACCGTTTTTTATCTGGCAGCCATGGTGCGATTCTCCCGGAATCAGGGGGCGATATGATCGCTTTCGCTTCGGGGAGGGGGACATCGCGCGATAGCCGGACCCATGACTCCAGCGATGGTACTCATGCCCGTTCGTTCGACGAATTTCGAAATCTCGCGGCTTGCGGGTTCTTCGGGGATCGGGTGGCCGGTCGGAGGGCGCCGGGAAATCGCCAGACGGCATGGACGATTTCCCGTCTCACCCATCCCCGGCCGGTGCGACGCGGGAATCCGGCCGCCCTTCGCGGCATCGGGGCCTGGCATGTCGACTGTCGCGACGAACATGGCGGAAGAACCGAGAAATTTTTTGACTTTTGCAAAATCTATTAAATAATAAAGAAAAAATTGATTTTAACATGTTCAGTGTTCTGCTTCGGCGTGGTGCGTTTCGGCGTTCTGCAAGAAAAAACGAGGCTCGGTTAATGCTTTGACTTGACAGAGGCGGCCACAACGCCGAGATGATGCCGAAGAAGAAAGATATTTTTTTTACCCGACACCCAGGCAGGCCATCGACGATGGCGGGGAATGAAAACGGTCTTTCAGAATTCCGGTTTCCGATCACGCCGTCATGGCGCACCGGCTCCGGACGGACTGTCGGTCATCAAGACAACGAAAGGTTGCACCCATAATGAGTGATGAGACGAAACCCACCCGGCGCCGGACGTCCCGCAAGGATGTCGAGACCGTGGTGACCGCGCCGTCGGCGCCCGAGGCGGCGCCTGCGAAGCGCGGCCGCGGGAAGGCTAAGGCCGCCGCACCCAAGATTGAAACGGTCCCTGTCGCGCCGGCCCCCGTCGCGGCCAAGGCCGAGGAAAAGCCGGCGCGTCGCACGCGCGCTGCCAAGGCGGCCAAGGTGGCGGTCGAGCCCGTTGCTGCGCCGGTTCCGCCTGCGCCCGCGCGGCGTCGTGGAACGCCGCGCACGGCGCTGAAGGTCGGCCCCGTTGCGGAAGAAGCTGTGACGTCGCCCCGCAAGCCCGCCAAGTCGGTTGCCGCGACGGCCAAGAAGCCTGCTGCCAAGGCCCGCACGACGCGCAAGGCCGCTGTCGTGGTGGCGCCGGTGGTGCCTGCCAAGGCTCCGGCCCGTCGGAAGGAAGCGGTTGCCGTTGCGCCGGTCGAGGCCCCGAAGCGGGGTGCGAAGGCCCGTGCCGCCGTGGTCGTGGAAGCGAAGCCGGCTTCGGTAAAAGCGCGCAAGGCCACGACGAAGTCGGTCAAGGAAGCGCCGAAGCCCGAAGTGAAGGCGACTGCCGTGAAGGCCAAGGCGTCCGCTGGCCGGAAGGCCGCGCCGAAGGACGTCGCCAAGCCGGTGGCCAAGGCTCCGGCGAAGGCCGCCGTGAAGAAGGCCGCGCCGAAGCCCACCGCGAAGACCGTTGCCAAGGCCGGGAAGGTTCCGGCCAAGGGTGCCAAGGCGCCGGCACCGGCCAAGAAGGCGGTTGCCGCCAAGGCCGCGCCGACGCCGCAGCGTGGAACCGGCCGCCGCATGGCGAAAGGGGATCGCACGGCGGTCGACGCATGGCGTGAGGCGCGCGAAGCGCGCAAGCAGGTGCGTCTGGCCCGTCTGGCAGCCGCGCGCGGCCAGTAACGTCCGGCGTATCGCGCCGCAGGCGAACAAGCGTTGATTGGAAAGGGGCGGCACGTCATGGACGTGCCGCCCTTTTTCTTTCTGGCGGTTTCGGGGGCGTTCGGAGAAGGCGGGTTGGCGGGCATTGCCCAGTGCAAACGACGCGCACTGACCCATGGGTTCCAAGACAGTCTCCGACAGGCGGGATGCTTGCGATTCATGCCGAATTGGTGATGGGGGATTCGGTGGACGGTGAGTCGGTCGGGGTGGCACCGTGCCGCGGACGGCTGGCCGGATATGCCGGTCGTGGCGACGTGATCTGACGTGACGGAGGATGACGACATGTCCGAATACCGACTGCATTCCGATCTGCCGATCGGCCTGAATGCGCAGGGCGAGCGGCAGGAGCATGACGCGCTGGGCGCGCTGCCGGTGCCGGCCGACCGCTATTGGGGGGCGCAGACGCAGCGCAGCCTGATTCATTTTTCGATCGGCACCGACCGCATGCCGCTGGAACTCTGCCGGGCCTATGGTCTGGTGAAGAAGGCGGCGGCGTTGGTGAACCAGGAGGCCGGGCGCCTGCCCGACTGGAAGGCTGCCGCCATCATGCAGGCGGCGGACGAGGTCGCGGACGGGCGGCTGGACGCGCATTTTCCATTGTTCGTCTGGCAGACCGGGTCAGGTACGCAGACCAACATGAACGTCAACGAGGTGATCGCCAATCGTGCGATCCAGTTGCTGGGTGGCGAGCCGGGAAGCCAGAAGCCGATTCACCCCAATGATGATGTCAATATGGGGCAGTCCAGCAACGACACTTTTCCCACCGCCATGCATGTGGCGACGGTGCGCGGGATCGATGCGGGCCTGCTGCCGGAACTGGACGCGCTGGCCGGGTTGATCGAGGCCCGGTCACGCGAATGGCAGGATGTCGTGAAAGTCGGCCGCACCCACCTGCAGGATGCGGTGCCGCTGACGGTCGGTCAGGAATGGTCGGGCTGGGCGCATCAGATTCGCGATGCCATGCGTGCCGTGCAGGCCGCGCGTGAAAGCGCGCTGGAGCTGGCGGCCGGCGGTACGGCGGTGGGAACCGGGCTGAACGCGCCGGCGGGTTTCGGGAAGGCGATCGCGGCCCGGCTGGCGGAACTGACCGGTGCTGCGTTCGTGACCGCGCCCAATAAATTCGCAGCCCTTGCCGGGCTGGATGCGATGGTGCGCGTGTCGTCCGCCATTCGCGGATGCGCCGTGGTGCTGATGAAGATCGCCAACGACATGCGCTGGCTGGGCTCCGGTCCGCGATGCGGATTGGCGGAACTGTCCCTGCCGGCGAACGAGCCGGGGTCGTCGATCATGCCGGGCAAGGTCAATCCGACCCAGTGCGAGGCCATGGTCATGATCTGTACCCAGATTCTGGGCAACGATGCCGCTGTGGCCTTCGCGGGCAGTCAGGGGCAATTCGAACTGAACGTGATGCGTCCGGTCGTGATCGCGAACGTGCTGCATTCCCTGCGCATACTGGCCGATGGCTGCCGGTCGTTCCGGACCTTCTCGGTGGAGGGGACGCAACTGAATCTCGAGCGGATTCGCCGCTATGTCGAAGGATCGGTGATGCTGGTGACAGCGCTGACGCCCGCCATCGGTTACGACCGGGCCTCGGCGATCGCGCATGACGCGATGGAGCATGATCTGTCGCTGCGCGACGCGGCCTTGCGATCGGGGCTGGTGAATGCGGAAACGTTCGACCGTCTGGTGCGGCCGATCGATATGGTAGGCCACGGAATAGCCGGCGCCTGAAAGCCTGACTGGAAATGCGCGCTGGTGGCGATCCGACGCGCGTTTCCTGCGCTCCGATGCTCACGACCTGAAGGTCGCTCCGCTTCGGTGCTCGGAAACCCACGACGGGCGTGCCGCTGCGCGGCACTCTCGCTCACCAGCCCCCATTTCCAGTCAGGCTTTTGAGAGGCATCCTTTGATGCTTCGCTGGCGGCGATCCGACGCCCGTTTCCTGCGCTCCGATGCTTACGAGTTGAAGGTCGCTCCGCTTCGGTGCTCGGAGACACGCGACGGGCGTGCCGCTGCGCGGCCCTCTCGCTCACCAGCCCACATTTCCGGGCAGACTCTTTGCGGCTGATTGGTGATGCGTAATGGTGGCTCGGGCTTACCGGCCCACCTTTTCAAGCAGGCTCTGACAATTTCATCGTGATCGTGAGACCGGGCGCCGGGCGGGGTTTTTCCCGCGAGGCCCTTTTAACGTCCGGGGATGTACGGCAGAAAATCGGGTCATGATGGATATCGTGTCGAATATGCTGATGAAGCTGGTGCGGCGGCTGGACCCTGAGGACGCGCATCGCCTGGCCCTGGATGCCCTCATGCTCGGTCTGGGGGGCGGCAATGGCTCGGGCCGGGACGATCCGGCCCTGTCGGTGCGGGCGATGGGGCTGCGCTTTCCCAACCCGATCGGCATTGCCGCCGGTTTCGACAAGAACGCCCAGGTGATCCGGCCGCTGGCGCGGATCGGGTTCGGCTTTGTCGAGGCCGGAACGGTGACGCCGCTGCCGCAGGAAGGTAACCCGCGTCCGCGCCTGTTCCGGTTGACGGAAGACCGGGCGATCATCAACCGCATGGGTTTCAACAACCAGGGCATCGACCGGTTCGCGGTCCGCATGGCGCGGCTGCACAAGCTGCCTGCCAAGGGCAATGGCGCCGGCGCACGGGTGCCGGTGGGGGCCAATCTGGGCATCAACAAGAATGGTGCCGACCCCGAGCGCGACTATCCCCGTCTGGTCGGGCGCGTGAAGCATTATGCGGACTATATTGTACTGAACCTGTCATCGCCCAACACGCCCGGCCTGCGTGACCTGCAGCAGGCCGACCGGCTGCAGGCGATCCTGCAGGCGATCGGCGAGGCCCATCCCGACCGGCCGCCACTGCTGGTCAAGCTGGCGCCCGATCTGGCCCGCGACGATATCGGGCCGGTGATCGAGGCCGTGATTGCCGGTGGCGCGCAGGGTGTGACCGTGACCAACACCACGATCTCGCGGCCCGACGGGTTGCGCAGCCCCCATGCCGGCGAAACCGGCGGCCTGTCGGGGCGCCCGCTGCGCCCCCTGGCCGAGACGGTGCTGCGCGACGTGGCGCAGATTGCCGCCGGGCGGCTGACGCTGGTGGCTTGTGGCGGGATCGAGACCGGGGCCGATATCGTGGACCGGGTGCGTGCCGGGGCCGACCTGGTGCAGCTTTATAGTGCCTTCGCCTATGAGGGGCCGGGGATTGTGCGGCGCCTGAAGCGTGAGACGGTTCGTGCCCTGAATGCCGAAGGGTTCGAGACGCTGGCCGACGCGAAGGGGACCGCATGATGCGCTTTCTCGACGGGATCGCGCCGCTGGCCGGGCAGTATGACGGTTTTATCGTCGATCTCTGGGGTGTCATTCATGATGGTGTCAGCCCCTATCCGGGGGCGCGGGACTGTCTGGCGGCGCTGCGCGCGGCGGAGCGGCGTGTCGTGCTGCTATCCAACGCGCCACGGCGGGTGTCGGTGGTGCGCGAGGGGCTGCGTGCCATGGGGATAGCGGACGATCTGTACGACGGGGTGATGACCAGCGGCGAATATACGCGCGGCCTGCTGGCCGAACGTACCGACCCCTGGTTTGCCGGTCTGGGGCGCCGGATGCTGCATCTGGGGGCGCCGAAAGACTATAATCTGTTCGAAGGGCTGGATCTGGAGCGGGTCGAAGATCCGGCTGATGCGGATTTCATCCTGAATACCGGACCGAACCCGGAGCAGGGCGAGGGCGACCCTGCTCCCTATCTGCCGTTGCTGGACGCCTGTGCCGCACGCGGGCTGAAGATGGTGTGCGCCAATCCGGATATGGAAGTGATCCGTGCCGGCCGGCGGCTGATCTGCGCCGGCTTGCTGGCCAGCCTGTATGAGCAGAAAGGCTGCGCCGTCCGCTGGATCGGCAAGCCGCATCCGGAGGTCTATGGCCCTGTCCTGCGCATGCTCGACGTACCGCGCGAGCGCGTGCTGGCGGTCGGTGACGCGCTGGCCACCGACATGCGCGGAGCAAAGGCAATAGGGGTCGATGGCTGCTGGGTGCTGGGCGGCATCCACCAGGAGATGATCGGCGACGACACGGCACTGGCCGAAGCGGAAGCCTCTTCGGCAGGGCTGGCCCCAGTGGCCTGCGTGCCGGCCTTCCGCTGGGCAGCCTGAGCGACGCTCAGGTGCCAGTGTTCGGGCGTTGTCCGAACCCAGCAGGCGTTACACTCTGATTCGTTGATACGAAAAGATAACGAAGAGCCTGATCGGAAATGCGCGTCGGATCGCCGCCAGCGCGCATTTCCGATCAGGCGCGGCCGGTTTGGTGGGTTAGGTGCATCGGGTCTATGTTGATGGTTGCCAGGGCTTGGCGCCATTTGGCGCCGTGGTCCAGCCCGAAGAGGATTTCGTCGCTGGGCGGGGCGGGTAGCCAGGCATTGTGGCGGATGATCTCGTCTTCCAGTTGATCGTCGCACCAGCTTGCATGGCCCAGGGCCAGCAGGGCGTTGCGGGGGCCGGCGCCGTCGGCGATTTCGCGCAGTACATCCAGGCTGGCGGTCAGCGTCGTGCCATTATCGACCGACAGGCTGCTATCGCCGATCCAGTCCGAGGAATGCAGCACAAAGCCACGGCCGCCATCCACCGGGCCGCCGGCGCACAGCGCGATCCGACGGCGCGGGGGCACCGGATCGATGCCGAGCCGTTCCAGCACGTCATCCAGGCCTGGTTGCGACAATCGGCGATTGACGATCAGCCCCATCGCGCCTTCTCCGGGCACATGGGCGCACAGATAGATCACGGTGCGGGCGAAGGGGCTGTCCGCCAGGGCCGGGGAGGCGACAAGCAGGGAACCGGTGAGGGAGTCAGCCGAGGTCTGGGAGAGGGGAAACATCACCTTGTACATAGAACAAGAACCGCCGGGCATTGCAACCGCGGCATGTCGATTTGCGGCGGCGGGGCGATTGGCGCTTAAATATTCGCGACAGAATGGCCATGGGAGCATCCGGCGATGACGAAGATTGTTTTGGTGACGGGGGCAACGGCAGGTTTCGGCAAGGCGATTGCGGAACGGCTGGTGCATGACGGATATCGGGTGATTGCCACCGGGCGCCGCCGCGACCGGCTGGAGGCGCTGGCCGGGTCGCTCGGGACGGCGCTGCTGCCGCTGGTGCTGGACATGGATGACAGCGCCGCCCTGCGCGCGCTGCCCGCCAGCCTGCCGGACGGATGGCAGGAAGTGGATATCCTGATCAACAATGCCGGCCTGGCGCTGGGCATGGGCAAGGCGCAGGACAGCGCGGTCGCGGACTGGCGGCAGATGATCGAGACCAATATCGCCGGGCTGGTCGAGATTACGCACGCCCTGCTGCCCGGCATGGTGGCGCGCGATCGGGGGCATATCGTCTCGATCGGCAGCACTGCCGGCACCTATCCGTATCTGGGCGGCAACGTCTATGGCGGCACCAAGGCGTTCGTGGCGCAGTTCATGCGCAATCTGCGCTGCGACCTGCTGGGCACCAGGGTACGGGCGACGAACCTGGAGCCGGGCCTGTGCGGGGGCAGCGAATTCAGCAATGTGCGTCTGCGTGACGATGCCAAGGCGGCCGCCGTGTATCAGGACACGCACCCGATTCAGCCCGAGGACATCGCCGAGACCGTGGCGTGGGTGCTGGGACTGCCGGCGCATGTCAACATCAACCGTATCGAGATGATGCCGACCTGTCAGGCGGCCGGTGGGCTGGCCGTGGCGAGGGGGCTGGAGGTCTGACGGTGGGTGAGAACGCGCTCGACCTGAAGACAGTGCTGCATCGCTGCCGGGTCGAGGAGGGTGCGCGTTTCGACCTGGCGGACCATCCGACCCGCATCGCGGGGATCGCGGATATCGACAAGGCGGCGGGCAAGCACATGCTGCGTCATGGCGTGAAGCGCCTGTCGGCCTTGCAGGAGCTGCTGTACGCCAACGGCACCTGGTCGCTGCTGCTGGTCTTCCAGGCGATGGATGCCGGTGGCAAGGACGGGATGATCAAGCATGTGATGTCCGGGGTGAATCCCCAGGGCGTGACGGTGACGTCCTTCAAGCAGCCGGGGCCGGTCGAGCTGGCGCATGATTATCTGTGGCGAGTGCATCTGGCGGCGCCCTCCAGCGGGCGGATCGGGATCTTCAATCGCAGCCATTACGAGGAAGTTCTCGTTACGCGGGTGCATCCCGAACTGCTGGTCCGGCAGAAGATTCCGGCCCCGCTGCGCGATGGCACGATCTGGGAAGAGCGGTATCGCGACATACGGCATTTCGAACATTACCTGTCGCGGCAGGGGACGGTGGTGCTGAAATTCTTCCTGAACCTGTCGAAGGAAGAGCAGCGGAAACGCTTCCTGCGGCGGATCGACCAGGATGAGAAGCACTGGAAATTCTCGGTCTCGGATGCGCGGGAGCGGGAGCATTGGGATGCCTACCGCAATGCCTATCGCGAGGCGATCTGCAATACCGCCCAGCCCAGCGCCCCGTGGTTCGTGATTCCGGCCGATCGGAAATGGATGGCGCGGCTGCTGGTGATGGAAACGATCATCGCGGCGCTGGAGGGGCTGAAGCTGAGCATTCCCGACCCGGCGCCCGACATCGTCCGCGACATGGCGGCGGTGCGCCGCGAACTGGAAGCGCAGGCGCCGAAGGCGAAGCACGCATGATGATGGAACGGAGTGGATCTTCGCGCATGGATCATAAGGGCTGGCGGGTGTGGGCGGTCATCGCGGGTGCTGTCTTCGCGATGAGCCTGCACAGCGCGCAGGCGCAGGAGGCCATCGGGCCCGCCTGCGACAACCGGCATTTCCTGGCGGTGCAGCAGGCGTTCGAGGGCGGATCGCTGCGTGGAGACCAGCCGGTGCATGTCTGTGGCCGGGTGATCGCGGTCTCGCGTCAGCGCCGGACGCGCAGCGGCTGGCATGGTTATTTCTATGTCGATGTCGGGCAGGGTGTGTCGATCCGCATCGTGTCGGACCTGGACCGGATGGCTGCGCCGGCCTGGCCGTGGGTCGCCAAGGGGGATGCGGTCGATGTCGTGGGCCGGTACTATTACGACAATCCGCGTAGTCAGGGCATCGACTGGACCCATCATGGCACGGGCCGGACATGGGGCATGCCGGGATATGTCGCCGTTAATGGCGCGCGGTATCAGTGAATAGGTGTGGGTGGGTTTTGCGGGGCTCTGCCCCACGCCCCGCCAAAGGGCAGGCGCCCTTTGGAAACCCATTCGTTATCGGATGATTGGGGTGCGGGGCGGAGCCATGGTTATCGGATAAAAGAAGGGCCGCGCGGCTTGTGCCGTGCGGCCCTCTTTATAGGTCCCCGCTGGGGCGGGGGGTCAGTTCGCGGTTTCGGATTCCCGCTCGCTGCCCTCGTCGCCCTCGGTGGCAGTCTCGCCATTGGCTTCGATATATTCGAAATCCAGCGCGCCATCCTTCAGCGTGATCTTGACCGCGCCACCCTTGACCAGCCGGCCGAACAGCAATTCCTCGGCCAGCGGCTTCTTGATGTTCTCCTGGATCACCCGGCCGAGCGGACGGGCGCCGTAGAGGCGGTCGTAACCGCGTTCGGCCAGCCATTCCTTGGCCGCCGACGAGATTTCGATCGTGACGTTGCGGTCGGCAAGCTGGGCTTCGAGCTGGAAGACGAACTTCTCGACCACCCGACCCACGATCTCGGGCGTGAGGTTGGCGAAGGGGATGATCGCATCCAGGCGGTTGCGGAACTCCGGGGTGAAGATGCGCTTGATCGCTTCCTCATCCTCGCCCTCCCGCGTGTCGCGGCCGAAGCCGATCGCTTCCTTGTTGAGGTCCGCCGCCCCCGCATTGGTCGTCATGATCAGGACCACATTGCGGAAATCGACGGTCTTGCCGTTATGGTCGGTCAGGCGACCATGGTCCATGACTTGCAGCAGGACATTGTACAGGTCGGGATGCGCCTTCTCGATTTCGTCCAGCAGCAGCACGGCATGCGGATGCTGGTCGATCGCGTCGGTCAGCAGGCCGCCCTGGTCGAAGCCGACATAGCCCGGCGGGGCACCGATCAGGCGCGAGATCGAGTGGCGCTCCATATATTCGGACATGTCGAAGCGGACCAGCTCGATGCCCAGCGTCTTGGCCAGCTGCTTCGCCACCTCGGTCTTGCCCACGCCGGTCGGGCCGGAGAACAGGTAGTTGCCGATCGGCTTTTCCGGATCACGCAGGCCGGCGCGTGACAGCTTGATAGCGGCTGTCAGGGCCTCGATCGCGCGGTCCTGGCCGTAGACCATGCCCTTGAGGTCGCGTTCGAGGGTGCGCAGCGTCTCCTTGTCGTCCGACGACACGCTCTTGGGCGGGATGCGGGCGATCTTCGCCACGATGTCCTCGACATCCTTCAGGGTCACGGTCTTGCGGCGCCGGTTCTCGGGCACCAGCATGCGCGAGGCCCCGACCTCGTCGATCACGTCGATCGCCTTGTCCGGCAGTTTGCGGTCATGGATGTATTTCGCCGCCAGTTCTACCGCGCCGCGAATCGCCTCCTCGGTGTAGCGGACCTTGTGGTGGCGTTCGTAATTGCCCTTCAGGCCGCGCAGGATCTTGACCGCGTCCTCGACCGACGGTTCGGCGACGTCGATCTTCTGGAAGCGGCGGACCAGAGCGCGGTCCTTCTCGAAATGCTGGCGGTACTCCTTGTAGGTCGTGGAGCCGATGCAGCGCAGCGTGCCGGCCGCGAGCGCGGGCTTCAGCAGGTTGGAAGCGTCCATCGCCCCGCCGGAGGTCGCGCCCGCGCCGATCACGGTATGGATCTCGTCGATGAAGAGGATGCTGCCCGGATTATTGTCCAGTTCGGTAACGACCGCCTTCAGCCGCTCCTCGAAATCGCCGCGATAGCGGGTGCCGGCCAGCAGCGCACCCATATCCAGCGAATAGATCGTGGATTTGAGCAGCACTTCGGGCACGTCGCCTTCGACGATGCGCTTGGCCAGCCCCTCGGCGATGGCCGTCTTGCCTACGCCCGGATCGCCCACATAGAGCGGGTTGTTCTTGGTGCGGCGGCACAGGATCTGGATCGTGCGCTCGATTTCCGAATCGCGGCCGATCAGCGGATCGACCTTTCCGTCCTCGGCCTTGCGGTTGAGGTTGGTGCAGTAGGCGCTCAGCGCGTCCTGATTCTTCTGGCTGCCCTTGCCGCGTTCCTCGCGCTCGCCCTCCGGATTCTCCTGCGCGCTGCCGGTGATCGGGCGGCGTGTGGACCGGTCCGGCGCCTTGGCGATGCCGTGCGAGATGAAATTGACCGCGTCGAGCCGCGTCATGTCCTGAAGCTGCAGGAAATAGACGGCATGGCTTTCGCGTTCGGCGAACAGGGCGACCAGCACGTTCGACCCCGTGACCTCGTCGCGGCCGGTGGACTGGACGTGGATGGCGGCGCGCTGGATCACGCGCTGGAAGGCGGCGGTGGGCTTGGGATCGACCGTCCGGTCGGATGCCAGCCCCGCCAGGTCCTTGTCGAGGAATTCGGTCAGGTCCGACCGCAGCTTGTCGAGATCGACGCCGCAGGCGCGGAAGACCGTCACCGCGTCGCTGTCATCGACGAGGGCCAGCAGCAGATGTTCCAGGGTCGCATATTCGTGACGCCGATCCCCAGCTAGGGTCAGGGCACGGTGAAGCGTCTGTTCGAGATTGCGTGACAACATCCGTGACGCTCCTTTTCCTGGGCCGGACACGAACCCGACGGGTTGGGCCGGTCGAACAGGACCATATTTGGTGTGTTTTGGACGGAAAGCCAGTGGAAAGAACGATAAAGTTCTGACGGGGGCGCGCAGGTGCCGCATGGCTGCGACAGGGTGGGCTTTTCGCACGCCGCATGCGCCCGCGCGCGTGGGCCGGAGGGGAGGGACGCTGCCGGCGGCATGCCGGGCGTCCGGTTCGGGCCGAGCGGCCCGAATGGCCGGAGATAGGTTGCAAAAACAACGACCTGGCGAAGATCGTGCGCTAAATCCACGAGGTGGGATTCAGCCTAGTCTTTCTCGATCGTGCATTGCAGCGGGTGCTGGTTCTGCCGCGCCAGGTCCATCACCTGTGTCACCTTGGTCTCGGCGACCTCGTAGGTGAAGACGCCGCAGACGCCGACGCCGCGCTTGTGGACATGCAGCATGATGTCCGTCGCTTCCTCGCGCGATTTCTGGAAGAACCGTTCGAGGACATGCACGACGAATTCCATCGGCGTGTAATCGTCGTTCAGCATCAGGACCTTGTACATCGCCGGCTTGCGCGTCTGCGGCCGGGTGCGGACGACGACGCCGATCGTGGGGGAATCGGGATTGTCCGGATCGGAATCCTGTCCGTTGCCATCGCGTCGGGTCGGGTTGTTGCCGCCATGCGCCCACACCGGACCCGCCGCGACTGTGACGCGCGGGCCGATCATGGGACGGACAGGGGAAAATGCTGCTGTCATGGTCATACCATATTGGATCGGCATCGTGGGTTGGAAGAGCGAAGCGGGGGAATTTTAAGCATGGCTGGGCCCGCTTTCGATGATGAAATCCACCGGAAGCGGCGCATGGCTGCCTGTTCCCGCTTGCGGCCGGGCGTGGGCACCACTGAAAAGACTGTATTTTCTTCCCCTTATCGTGGTTTTCTCTGGACGGGTTCCGAAAAAAGGCCATAAAGTTGACGGATGATGCGGATCCTGTAACGAGGGGACAGGCGGTGGCCGACGGAGCATGGATGGACGAGAAGCGGGGATGGCTCGCCCACCTGCGTCGCGCTGTGGTGTCTCTCGTTCCTGACGGCGCGCGCCGTCAGGACGGTCGGGGGCGCACCCTGCGCCTGTCCGTTGGTCTGGCGGCCGGATATCTGGCCACGACCGTGGTCGCCACGCCCCGTGCCCATGCCCAGTATGTCGGCCAGATCAGTTCCATCGTCATGGACGCCCGCACGGGCGCCGTGCTGTCGCAGAGCAACCCCGACCTTCAGCGCTTTCCCGCCAGCCTGACAAAGTTGATGACGCTCTACATGGCTTTCAAGGCCATGCGGGGCGGGCAGATCACGCTCGACCAGTCGGTGCCGGTTTCGGCCCATTCGGCCTCGATGGAGCCGTCGAAGCTGGGGCTGGTGCCCGGCAGCTACCTGACGGTGGAGCAGGCGGTGCTGGGACTGGTGACCAAATCGGCCAATGATGCCGCCTGCGCGCTGGGTGAATTGCTGGGCGGGGGGGACGAGACCCGGTTCGCCGATCTCATGACCCGCCAGGCGCGGACGCTGGGCATGGTCAACACGACCTTTCGCAATGCCTCGGGGCTGCCGAACGAGGAGCAGATGACCTCGGCGCGCGATCTGGCGGTTCTGACCCGGCAGATCATCACCGAATTCCCGGAATATTATCATTATTTCTCGGTTCCGGCCTTCTATTTCCACGGTCGTCAGGTGCCCAACCATGATCCGATGCTGCGGATCTATCCGGGCGCCGACGGGCTGAAGACGGGCTATACGGTCCTGGCCGGGCGCAATCTGGTCACCTCGGCGGTTCGCGAGAATGTGCGGCTGATCGGCGTGGTGCTGGGGGCGCGGAGCAATCCGCAGCGCAGTGCCCTGATGGCCGGTATCCTCGATGACGGTTTCCGCCAGGAAGGCGTGGCCGATGTGCGCCGGCCGCTGGTGCTGGCGCGTGGGACCCATCGCCGGGCTGCGATCATGCTGGCCGCCGCGACGCGTGGCAGCGGCGGGCCGGAGCAGGTGGCCGAACTGCCGAGCACGCCCCATCATCGTGCCGGGACGCACCATGGGCGCGCCCATGCCCCCGTGCATATGGTCGCGGCTGGCCATGCAGGCCACGCAACGCGCCGGCGTGGGCGCAGCCACGGCTGAGGCGAGGGGACGAGCGGCGCGTTGCCCTTGCCTAGCGGCCCTGTCCCGCGCATTTATCCCCGAGAGTTGATGGTGCCGTTCTGCGGCCGATGAACAAGCGAGGGGGCATCGTTATGGATGGTGACACGGACGCGCGGCGCGTGATCCTGCATACGCAAGAGGATTTCGTCGGCATGCGGGCGGCGGGCCAGCTGGCGGCGCGTACGCTGGACATGATCGTGCCGCATGTTCGCGCGGGCGTGACGACCGGAGAGCTGGACCGGCTGATTCATGATTTCATGATCGCGCACGGGGCCACGCCGGCGACCCTGGGCTATCGCGGCTATCCGAAATCGAGCTGCATCTCGCTCAATCATGTCGTGTGCCACGGTATTCCGGGCGATCGGCAGTTGCAGGATGGCGATATCCTGAACATCGACGTGACCGTGATCCTGGACGGCTGGTTCGGCGACACCAGCCGCATGTACACGGTCGGCGCGGTGCCGCGGAAAGCCGAGAAGCTGATCGAGGCGACCTATGAGGCGCTGATGCTGGGCATCGCCCAGGTGCGTCCGGGCAATACGCTGGGCGATATCGGGTACGCGATCCAGGAATTCGCCGAATCGCATCGTTTTTCGGTGGTGCGCGATTTCTGCGGCCATGGCATCGGCCGCACCTTCCATGCCGCGCCGAATGTGCTGCATTACGGCCGCCCTGGCCAGGGGCTGGTGCTGCGTCCGGGCATGTTCTTCACCATCGAACCGATGCTCAATGGCGGCCGGCCGGACGTGAAAGTGCTGGATGACGGCTGGACGGCGGTGACGCGCGACCGTTCGCTGTCGGCTCAGTTCGAACATATGCTGGGCGTGACCGAGGATGGGTGCGAAATCTTCACGCTTTCGCCCGCCGGTCTGGACCAACCGCCTTATACGGTCACGGCCTGATCCGATCACGGCCTGATCCGATCACGGCCGGGCGTTCGTGACGGAAATCCCTTATCCTTGAAAGGTTTGTAATGCGCTTTCCCCCGTTTCGAGTCCGCTGTGCGTCCCTCATGCTGGCGGGGTCGATGCTGGCGGCGCTGCCCGCCGGGGCGGCGCCGGCGACGCAGGGGGATGTGCTGACCTTCGGCCCGGCGCAGGCTGCCCTGCCGTCGCTGGCGCCGGCGCAGGGGGCGCATGGCATGGTCGTGTCGGCCCAGCATCTGGCCTCGGAGGTCGGGGCGCATATTCTGGCGCAGGGCGGCAATGCGGCGGATGCGGCGGTGGCGGTGGCCTATGCGCTGGCCGTGGTCTATCCGGCGGCGGGCAATATCGGCGGCGGCGGCTTCATGACGCTGCGCGCGCCCGACGGGCATACGGTCTTCATCGATTTCCGCGAACATGCGCCGCTGGCCGCGACCGCGACCATGTATCAGGACGCCAAGGGTACCGTCGTGCCCAACCTGTCGATCGTGGGCTGGAAGGCCGTCGCGGTGCCGGGAACGGTGGCGGGTATGGATATGATCCTGCATCGCTGGGGGCATATGACGCGCCAGCAGGTGATGGCGCCCGCGATCGCGCTGGCGCGGGACGGTTTTGTCCTGGCCGAGGGCGATGTGCAGTTGCTGAACACGTCGACCGCCGATTTCGCCCGCGATCCCGAGGCGCGGCGGATCTTCCTGCGGCCGGACGGCACGCCGTTGCAGGTCGGCGACCGTCTGGTGCAGGCCGACCTGGCCGACAGCCTGTCGCTGATCGCGCGGAGCGGGGCGGCGGCCTTCTATCGCGGGCCGATTGCCGATGCGATCGTCCAGGCCAGCACGGTCGGGGGCGGCATTCTCCAGGCCGAGGATTTCCGCCGCTACGCGCCCCGCGTGCTGCCGACGCTGACCTGCTCCTATCGCGGCTACAAGGTCGATACGGCCCCGCCGCCCAGCGGCGGCGGCGTGGCGCTGTGCGAGATGCTGAACATTCTCTCGGGCTATGACATGCACAAGCTCGGCCTGTACAGCGCGCCCGCGGTGCAGCGCGAGGTGGAGGCGATGCGCCGCGCCTATGCCGACCGGCAGGATCTGGGCGACCCGGCCTTCGTGCAGAATCCGGTGACGCATCTGATCGACCCGAGCTATGCGCGGCAGGTGCGGGCGGCGATTCCCGCCGATCGCGCGGTGCCCTCGGCCGCGCTGACGCCCGGCCAGATCGAGCTCGAGAAGCACGAGACGACCCAGTTTTCGGTTGCCGACGACAAGGGCATGGCGATTTCGGTGACCTATACGCTGAACGGCTGGTTCGGCGCGAAGGTGATCGGGGGACATACCGGCATCTTCCTGAATGACGAGATGGACGATTTCTCGTCCCGTCCGGGCGTGCCCAACATGTTCGGCATTGTCGGCAGCGCCGCCAATGCCATCGCGCCCGGCAAGACGCCGCTTTCGTCGATGTCGCCCACCATCCTGTCGCGCAACGGCAAGCCGGTCATGGTGATCGGCAGCCCGGGCGGATCGCGCATTCCCACCATCGTGCTGTCCGCGATTCTGGGCGTGGTGGATTACGGGCTGGATATCCAGCAGGCGGTGGACCTGCCGCGCATCCACGAGCAATGGCAGCCCGAGCCGGTCGAGATCGAGGAGGGCGCGTTGACCGATGCGGTGGCGGCGACGCTGCAGCAGGAGGGATACAAGCTGGCGCCGCATGCGCCGTGGGGCGTGGCCGAGGGTATCCTGGTCGGCGCGCCGCGCCTGGGCGCGCGGCCTGTTGGGACGGCGCGTTATTTCGGTGGCTTCGACCGGCGGCATCCCGGTGGGGCGGCTGTCGGGGAGTAAAGGCTGGTCCCGTGCCGGCTCTGCCGGCACGGGAAATGTTTCTTCTCCCGGTCGCGCGATTCGGCCCGCATAGGGGCGAGCCGGCGTCGTGCGATCGGCCCGGAGGGATTTTGGCTTCGGGGTTTATGGTAATAAAATCAAAAGATTGATGGATTTCTGATCTCCGGGATGCGTCGGTGGCATGTTGAAACCGGCCTGCCGGCCCGTTGGCCCCCTTGTGCCCGCCACCCGTTTGCGTGCTAAGAAGGCGGTGGGAGACCGGCAACGGACGGGCGCCTTGCCAACCCGGTCAGGTCCGGAAGGAAGCAGCCGCAGTGAGTTTCGCCCGGGTCGTCTGTCCGGTCTCCCACCTCGGGATTTCAGTGGTCCCTGAGATTTCAGTTTTCGATGATGCCGCCGCCCCGGATGCGGTGCTGCGCTCTCTCCGGAAATCGTGATGACCGTGTCTTCGGACCAGGATGTTTCCGGGGACCCGGACCTGCCGCTTCCGCCCGATTCGGGCATGGGCCTGTTCGGGGACGCCCCCGCGCCCGCCGCCCAGAAGGCGCCCGCGCCCATGCAGGGCCCCTATCGCGTGCTGGCGCGCAAATATCGCCCGACCACCCTCGATGACCTGATCGGCCAGGATTCTACCGTCCGTATCCTGCGCAATGCCTTTGCGCTGGGGCGGGTGGCCCATGCCTTCATGCTGACGGGCGTGCGCGGGGTGGGCAAGACGACTACCGCGCGCATCATTGCCCGGGCGCTGAATTGCGTCGGGCCGGATGGTCATGGCGGGCCCACCGCCGATCCGTGCGGGGTGTGTGCCAATTGCGTGGCGATTCTGGCCGATCGCCACCCCGACGTGCTGGAGATGGACGCGGCTTCGCGCACCGGCGTGGACGATGTGCGCGAGATCATCGAGGCCACGCGCTTCCGCCCGATGCAGGGGCGGATGAAGGTCTTCATCATCGACGAGGTCCACATGCTGTCGCGCAACGCGTTCAACGCGTTGCTCAAGACGCTGGAGGAGCCGCCGGCCCAGGTCACGTTTATCTTTGCCACCACCGAACTGCGCAAGGTGCCGGTGACGGTGCTGTCGCGCTGCCAGCGATTCGACCTGCGCCGTGTGCCGCAGGCCGAGCTGGCGGCCCATTTCGGCCGGATCGCCCGGGCTGAGGGCGCGGCGTGCACACAAGACGCGCTGGCACTGATCGCCCGCGCCGCCGACGGGTCGGTGCGTGACGGGCTGTCGTTGCTGGATCAGGCGATTGCCCAAGGTAGTGCCGAGGCGGATGGCGGGCCGATCGGCGCCGAGCGTGTGGCGGACATGCTGGGGCTGGCCGATCGCGGCCGGGTGTTCGACCTGCTGGAAGCCGTGCTGTCGGGCCAGCCGGACCGGGCGCTGACCATTACCGACGAAGCCCATGCCCGTGGCGCCGATCTGGGCGTGATGCTGGGCGACCTGCTGGAGCTGATCCACACCGTCTCGCGCCTCAAGGCCGTGCCGGCGCTGCGTCAGGCCGCCGATCTGCCGGAGGCCGAGCGCGAGCGGGGCGGGACACTCGCCGACAGGCTGTCGGTGCCGGTGCTGGGGCGGACCTGGCAGATGCTGCTGAAGGGCCTGTCGGAGGTCGAGATGGCGGCCGACCGGCGCCAGGCGGCTGAAATGGTGCTGATCCGCCTGTGCTATGTGGCCGACCTGCCGCCGCCTGGCGATCTGGTGCGGCGCCTGACCGAAGGGGGGGCTTCTGCTGCTGCCGGCCCGGCGGTGCGGAGCGGGGCATCCGATGGCGGGCCGGGTGCGAGCGGCGGCGGGATGGCGGTGGCGGCTTCCGGCATGGCGGCCCCCGGGCGGCCGGGTGGCGGGCAGGTGATGGCCCATGGCGGGTTGCGGATGGTGGCCAATGGCGGCGTGCGGATTGCCGACCCGGCGGGCGACTCGGTTGCCGACCCGGTGGTGCCGGAGGCTCCAGGCGAACGTCCGGACGCGCCGCTGCCGGAAGACGATACCCCGCCCGCGCTGACGACATGGCGCGCGGTCATGGCCTTCGTGTCCGGGCGCGACCCCAAGCTGCATGGACATATGCTGCATTCCACCCATCTGGTCGCCTTTGCGCCGCCGCGCATCGATATCCGGGTGCAGCGCGCCGGCCTGCCGGGGCTGGCGCGGCGGCTGGAAGCCCTGCTGCGCCGGGAGACCGGGCAGGAGGAATGGGAGATTCGGTCCTCGACCGAGGAGGGGCAGGCGACGCTGGCGGAACAGGGTGCCCAGATCATCCAGTTCCATCGTGCGGCGGCCGAGAGCCACCCGCTGGTGCGGGCGATCTTCGCGCGCTTTCCCGACGCCGTACTCGGGGCGGTGACCGATCATTCCCTTGACGATTACGGGCTGCCGCCCGAAGAGGCGGCATCCGTCACGCTGGCGCCGGATCTGGAATTCGCCCCACTCGATGCCGAACTGGTGGACGAGGACGATCTGGACGCGGGCGACGAGAGGTAAGGAGAGACAGTCGATGAAGAATCTTGCCGGGCTGATGAAGCAGGCCACCCAGATGCAGGCGCGCATGGAAGAGATGCAGTCCAAGCTGGAAGGCATGACGATCGAGGGCAGTGCCGGGGCCGGCATGGTGCAGGTGACGCTGAATGGCAAAGGCGACATGAAGGCCATCAAGGTCGACCCCAAGCTGGCCGATCCGAACGAGATGGAAATGTTGCAGGACCTGATCGTCGCCGCCTGTGCCGATGCGCGCAAGCTGCTGGACGAGCGCGCGTCCGAGGAAATGAAGAAGGTCACGGGCGGGCTGAACCTGCCGGCGGGCCTGAAGCTGCCGTTCTAAGAACCAGATCGGGTCAGGCGGGCGCATGGGCGGAGCGGACATCGAACGGCTGATCGCGCTGCTGGCGCGTCTGCCGGGACTGGGGCCGCGTTCGGCCCGGCGCGCGGCGCTGGCGCTGCTGCGCCAGCCGCAGACGCGCATGCTCCCGCTGGCCCAGGCGATGGAGCAGGCGGCGCGCTCGGTGCGGACCTGCTCCAGCTGCGGCAATCTGGATACGCACGACCCCTGCGGCATCTGCGCCGATCTGGCGCGCGACCGGGCGGTGGTCTGCGTGGTCGAGACGGTGGGCGATCTGTGGGCGCTGGAGCGTGCCTGCGTGCATCGCGGTGTCTATCAGGTGCTGGGCGGCACGCTGTCGGCGCTGTCGGGCACCGGACCGGACGATCTGAACGTGGCGCCGCTTCTGGCGCGGCTGGAAGAGGGCGGCGTGCGCGAGGTGATCCTGGCGCTGGGGGCGACGGTCGAGGGGGCCGCGACGGCGCACTGGCTGCAGGACCGTCTGGCGGCCTATGATGTGCCGGTCAGCCGCGTCGGGCAGGGCGTGCCGATGGGCGGTGCCCTCGACGTGCTGGATGATGGGACGCTCGCCGCCGCTTTGACGGCCCGAAAAATCTATTCGTAAACGCATGCTGGCGGCGATCCGACGCGCGTTTCCTGTGCTCCGGTGCTCACGGCCCACAAGGCCGCTCCGCTCCGGTGCTCGGAAACACACGCCGGGCGTGCCGCTTTGCGGCACTCTCGCTCGCCAGCCTGCGTTTTCGAACAGATTTTTGGAGACTATGTGAAGAGGGGGATGACGATGTGGCCGGTTTCTGAGGCGATCCCCCGGGTTGCTTTTGTGACGGGTGGGGCGGTGCGGCTGGGGCGGGCCATTGCGCTGGCGCTGGCGGATGCGGGCTTTGACGTCGCCATTCATTATCGTTCGGGGGACGATGAGGCCCGGCGGACGGTGGAAGATATCGTGGCGCGTGGGCAGCGTGCCTGCATGCTGCGGGCCGATCTGGCCCATGAAGCCGAGGTGACGCCGCTGATCGCGCGGGTGCGGGCGGAGCTGGGGCCGATCGGGGTGCTGGTGAACAATGCCAGCACCTTCGAGCGTGACGAATGGTTCGACGCCACCCGTGCTGGCTGGGATGCGCATCTGGAGCCCAATCTGCGCGCGCCCTTCGTGCTGACGCAGGCCTTCGCGGGGCAGGTGCCCGAAGGGGCCGAGGGCATGGTGCTGAACATGCTCGACGAGCGTGTCTGGTCGCTGACGCCGCATTTCGTCAGCTATACGGTTTCGAAATCCGCGCTATGGACGCTGACGCGTACCATGGCGCTGGCGCTGGCGCCAAGGCGCATCCGGGTCAATGCCATCGGGCCTGGCCCCGCGCTGCCCAGCCCGCGCCAGAGCGTGGAACAGTTCGCGCGGCAATGCGCCTCGGTGCCGATGGGGCGGGGGACCTGCCCCGACGAGGTCGCGCGGGCCGCATTGTCGCTGCTGTGCCTGCCTTCGGTGACCGGGCAGATGCTGGCGCTGGATGGCGGGCAGCATCTGCAATGGTCGCCGGCCCCCCCGTCCGGCCACACCCCGGAAGAGTAACCAGAACAAAAGGCCGTTCGATGTCCATTTTCGCCGCCTGGCCGGTTCAGCCGCCGTTGCGCCGCGTGTTCCTGAAGGACATGGTGCTTCAGGCCAATATCGGGATCTATCCCCACGAGCAGGGCGTCACCCAGCGTATCCGGGTCAATATCTCGTTCGGCGTGCCGGACGAGCCGGGGCTGGCGGTCGGCCGCGACGATCTGAGCCGCACCGTGTCGTATGAACGGATCGTGCTGATGGTGCGGCGGATCATCGCCGAGGGCCATGTGCGGCTGGTCGAGACGCTGGCCGAGCGAATCGCGGTCGGCGTGCTGGCCGACGAGCGGGTGCACGTGGTGCGAGTGCGGGTCGAGAAGCTGGACATCTTCGACGATCTCGATGCCGTGGGCGTCGAGATCGAACGCTGGCAGCCCGCCGAACAAGGATAAAAGGCTGATCCAAACCAGTCGATGCTGAGCAAGAGCGGCCCGACGGGCCGCGGCCAGCGTGTGTTTTTGAGCATCGCAGCGCAGCGCAGCGGCCTTGTCGGCCGTGAGCCGCGAAGCGCAGAAAACGCGCGTTGGATTGCCAGCAGCGGCTGGTTTGGATCAGCCTTTGGCCCCCGCCCGAAGGCGGGGGGAGGGCGTCAGTTATCGTGCTCGTCGGAGTCGGTGCTGACGTCGATGTCGGCGCTGATCTCGTCGTCATCGTCGTCGAGGTCCGACGTATCTTCCATCACGTCGTCATCGGCCTCGTCGTCGGTATCCAGATCGACGGCGGTATCGATGTCACCGTCCTGGGCCTTTTTCGGGCTCTCGGGGACGGCATCGGCGGGGGTACGGCGCGGGCGGGGCACATCCGCCGGTTGCTCGGTGCCGCATTTCGGGCAGACGACCGGGCTTTTGCCCAGATCGTAGAAACGGGCGCCGCAGGAGACACAGACGCGCTTGGTGCCGAGATTAGGCTGGGCCATGCTTGAAACCTGTCGATCCTGGAGTGGGTTGGACAAAAGCCGCGGCGAAGGCTGCTCAGGGCGGAGCCCCATGCCAGCTTGCGCGCCGCATGTCAAACCGCGATCGTGGCATCTGCGACATTACGGCGTTTTTTGATGTCGGGATGCACGCCGGTAATTGACTTCGCCGCGAACAATCCGGAAGGGATTGGTCCCATGGAAAGCATGAATGCCCCCGCCTCGCGCCCGCTGACCGTCCGTTCGGCGACGACTCCTCTCTCCGGGTCCGTCGCGGTGCCGGGCGACAAGTCGATCAGCCACCGCGCGCTGATGTTCGCGGCGCTGGCGCGCGGCGAAACCGGGATCACCGGCCTGCTGGAAGGCGAGGACGTGCTGCGCACCGCCGCCGCCATGCGGGCCCTGGGCGCCACCGTTACGCGTGTGGCGCCGGGCACCTGGCAGGTAACGGGCCAGGGGCTGGGCGCGTTGCAGGAGCCGGACGACGTGCTGGACATGGGCAATTCCGGCACCGCGGCACGGCTGCTGTCCGGCATCCTGGCCAGCCACGGCATCTTTTCGGTCATGACCGGTGACGGCAGCCTGCGCGGCCGGCCGATGAAGCGGGTGATCGACCCGCTGTCGGCCACGGGCGCGCGCTTCACCGCCCGTTCGGGCGGGCGGCTGCCGCTGGCGATCGAGGGCGTGGCCGACCCGGCGCCGCTTTCCTACCGCCTGCCGGTGGCCTCGGCGCAGGTGAAGTCGGCCGTGCTGCTGGCCGGGCTGAATGCCGCCGGCACCACGCGCGTCGAGGAGCCGGTGGCGACGCGCGACCATACGGAAAACATGCTGCGCCATTTCGGCGCCGAGGTTTCGGTCGCCTCGCTGGGAGCCGGCGGGCGCGTGATCACCCTGACCGGCCGGCCGGAACTGGTGGCGCGGGACGTGGCGGTGCCGGGCGACCCGTCATCGGCCGCGTTCGTGCTGGCGGCGGCGCTGCTGGTGCCCGGATCGTCGGTGACGGTGCGGGGCGTGGGGCTGAACCCGTTGCGCACCGGCCTGTTCACCACCCTGCGCGAGATGGGCGCCGACCTGCGCCTGTCGAACGAGCGGGTCGAGGGCGGCGAGCCGGTCGGCGACCTGACGGCGGTGGCGGGCCCGCTGCATGGCGTGGACGTGCCGGCCGAGCGGGCGCCCTCGATGATCGACGAATATCCGATCCTGGCCGTTGTCGCCGCCCATGCTACCGGCCCGTCGCGGTTCCGGGGGCTGGAGGAGCTGCGCGTGAAGGAAAGCGACCGCCTGTCGGCCACCGTGGCGCTGTTGCAGCGGAACGGCGTGAGCGTGGACGTGGTGGGGGACGACATGCTGGTCACCGGCACGGGCGGGGCGGTGCCTGGCGGCGGGCTGGTCGAGACCCGCATGGATCACCGCCTGGCCATGAGCGCCACGGTGCTGGGCCTGGTCGCGGCCCAGCCGGTGCAGGTGGACGACACGGCCTTTATCGATACGAGCTTCCCCGGCTTCATCGCGCTGATGAACAGCATCGGCGCGGGGCTGGCGGCATGAGCCGCGCGCTGGTCATTGCCGTCGACGGCCCGGCGGCGGCCGGCAAGGGCACGCTGGCCCGCCGGCTGGCCGACGCGCTGGGCCTGCCGTACCTGGATACCGGGCTGCTCTATCGCGCGGTCGGGCGGCGGATGCTGGATGCCGGGCTGGACCCGGCGGCCCACCCGGCCGACGAACAGGCGCGGCGGGTCACGCCAGAGGATCTGAAGCGCGGCGATCTGCGGGTGCCGGAAGTCGATCGTGCGGCCAGCCTGGTCGCCGCCCAGCAGGCGGTGCGGGCGATCCTGGTCGATGTGCAGCGTGATTTCGCCCGCGCGGCGGGCGGCGTGCTGGATGGGCGGGATATCGGCACCGTCATTTTCCCCGATGCGCAGGTCAAGCTGTTCATCACCGCCTCGCCCGCCGCGCGGGCCCGCCGGCGGTGGGAGCAACTGGCGACCGATCTCCATGCCCCCGACCGCGAGGCCCAGATCGCGCGGGTCGAGGCGGAACTGGTGGCGCGCGACGCCGCCGATGCCGGCCGCGCGGTGGCGCCGCTGAAGGCCGCCGCCGACGCGGTGGTGATCGATACCGACCATCTGACGGCCGAACAGGTGCTGGTCGAGGCGCTGCGGGTGGTGCGCGTGCGGGCCGGGGCTCTCGGCACCGTGTAGGCGGATTTCGCGCGGCGGGGGCTGATCTGTGCCGGTTTGTGTTGACAGGCCGGGGTGCGAGGGTGTCTGTGCATGCCACGCGCGGTTCCTCCCTGGGGCGCGCTGATGCATCGGCCGTCAGGCATGTCGCGACAAGGGTCGTGGACCAAGCCGGGCAAGTCGTTCCGCCGTTGACCGGCGGTGCGCAAGACATCCGGTCCGCCCGCCGTGCCGGAGACAGGATTTACGGTACCTCATGGCTTCAGCCACCTTACAGTCTGCCACCGACCATTTCGGCGGTGAAGATTTCGCGACCCTGCTGGACGAGACCCTCGGCCGCGATACCGCGTTCGACGGTTCGGTCGTCACCGGCCGCGTCGTGCGCCTGACCGACGAATTCGCCATCGTCGATGTCGGCCTCAAGAGCGAAGGGCGCGTGGCGCTCAAGGAATTCGGCCCGCCGGGCGTGTCGCCGGACGTGAAGCCGGGTGACGTCATCGAACTGTTCGTCGAACGGTACGAAGACCGCGACGGCTCGATCGTCCTGTCGCGCGAGAAGGCGCGTCGCGAGGAAGCCTGGACGAACCTGGAAAAGGCGTTCGAGAGCAACCAGCGCGTCAACGGCACGATCTATGGCCGTGTCAAGGGTGGCTTCACGGTCGACCTCGGCGGCGCCATGGCCTTCCTGCCGGGCAGCCAGGTCGATATCCGCCCCGTGCGCGACGTCACCCCGCTGATGGGCGTGCCGCAGCCGTTCCAGATCCTGAAGATGGACCGGGCGCGCGGCAACATCGTCGTCTCGCGCCGTGCGGTGCTGGAAGAGACGCGTGCCGAGCAGCGCAGCGAGCTGATCCAGGGCCTGAAGGAAGGCATGATCCTGGACGGCGTGGTCAAGAACATCACCGACTACGGTGCGTTCGTCGACCTGGGCGGCGTGGACGGCCTGCTGCATGTCACCGACATCGCCTGGAAGCGCATCAACCACCCGTCCGAGGCTCTGCAGATCGGCCAGCCGGTTCGCGTGCAGGTTATCCGCTTCAACCCGGATACGCAGCGCATCTCGCTGGGCATGAAGCAGCTCGAGGCTGATCCGTGGGAGAACGTGGCGATCAAGTATCCGCCGGGTGCCCGCTATTCCGGCCGCGTCACCAACATCACCGACTACGGCGCGTTCGTCGAGCTGGAGCCGGGTGTCGAGGGTCTGGTGCACGTCTCCGAAATGTCCTGGACGAAGAAGAACGTCCATCCGGGCAAGATCGTCGCGACCTCGCAGGAAGTCGACGTCATGGTCCTGGATGTGGACAGCGGCAAGCGTCGCATCTCGCTGGGTCTGAAGCAGGTGCAGCGCAACCCGTGGGAGCAGTTCGCCGAGGAGCACAAGATCGGCTCCACGGTCGAGGGCGAGATCCGCAACATCACCGAGTTCGGCCTGTTCATCGGCCTGTCCGCGGACATCGACGGCATGGTTCACATGTCCGACCTGTCGTGGGACGAAGCCGGCGAAGTCGCCATGACCCACTACGAGAAGGGTCAGGTCGTTCAGGCGAAGGTGCTGGATGTCGACGTCGAGAAGGAACGCATCTCGCTGGGCATCAAGCAGCTGCATGAAGACCCCGCCGCCGACGCGCTGGGCAAGGTGCAGAAGGGCGCGATCGTGACCTGCATCGTGACCGCCGTGCAGTCGAACGGCGTCGAGGTGAAGGTTGACGACGTGCTGACCGGCTTCATCCGCCGCGCCGAGCTGGCGCGCGACAAGGCCGACCAGCGTCCGGAGCGCTTCGCCGTTGGCGAGAAGGTCGACGCGAAGATCGTGTCGGTCGATCGTGCGGCCCGCAAGCTGGCCCTGACCATCCGCGGCCGCGAGGTCGAGGAAGACAAGCAGGCGATCAACGAGTACGGCTCGTCCGACAGCGGCGCCTCGCTGGGTGACATCCTGGGTGCGGCGATCCGTCGTCGTAACGCCGAGGTCTGATCGGTCCGTTTCACGGATTGAACAGGGAAGGGGCGGTGCCGGAAACGGCACCGCCCTTTTTCTTTGTGTGGCTGGTCATCAAGGGAAGTGCGGTTCTTTTTTTGAAAAAAAGAACCAAAAAACTTCTGATTTGTTCAGGAGCCTCGGAACGAGCAAGCACAAGGCTCCTGAACGGGTAAAAGTCTTTTTGCTTCTTTTTCTTCAGAAAAAGAAGAGGCTTCTCTTCAAGTCGAGATCACGGCGTCGGTGTCGGCCCCTTGACGATTTCCGCCATGTCGTGCGGGCGGACCCAGGTGCGGAAGGCGGTCTGCACGGCGGCGGCGGTCATGTCGTAATAGGAGCGGGCGGCGCGGTCGGGCGTGTCGAGCGGCAGGCCGAGTTCGATCAGGTGCAGATCTTCCGCCGCGATCGAATCCAGGCTGGCGCGGGCGAGTGGCAGGCCGCGCAGCAGTGACGCCTTGGCCAGGGTCAGTTCGGCGTCGGTCACCGGCTGGTCCTGCAGGGTCTGGACGTCGTGCAGGGCGGCGTCGCGGGCGCGGCCGACCTTGTCGGGGTCGGCGCCGAAGCTGATGCTGTAGCCGCCGCGATGGCGCGACCAGGAGAAACTGCTGCTGACGGAATAGACATAGCCCGTGCGCACCCGCAGGTCGCGATAGAGGCGCGACGAGAAGCCGTCGCCCAGGATCTCGTTGCCGACCGTCAGCGCGAAATGGTCCGGGTGGGCTGCGGTCAGGCCCAGGCTTTCGGCCAGGATGGCCGAATCCTGCACGCTGGTGCGGTCGGGCACCTGGGTGCGCGAAGCCCGGCTGTCGGGGCGGGGCGGCAGGTCGACCGTGGGCGTCGGGCCGGCGGGCCGGGCCCACGCGCCGAAGGTGCGGCCGATCACGTCATGCGCCTGTTCGGGTGTGACGTCGCCGACCACGACGATGGTGGTCAGGTCGGGGCGGTAGGCGCTGGTGTAGAAGGCCTGCACGTCGGTCTGTTTCAGCATCATGATCCGTTGCGGATCGGGCTGGCGCAGCGTGGGGTCGCCGGCCGGCGAGACCGCGGCCTTGACCGCGCGGCCGAACAGGTAGTTCGGCGAGGTCAGCAGCCCGGCATAGGATTGGGCCGTCTGCATGCGGACCACCTGGAACGCACGGTCGGGCAGGGCCGGGTGCATTTCGTTATCGGCCAGCAGGCGCGTGGCTTTTTCGAAATCGGGCGTCAGCACCGACACGCTGAAGCCGGGGCCGGCGCTCTCGGTGGCGGCGATGTCGTCCAGTGCCTTCTGGAAGGCGAGCCGGTCGAGCGACCGGGTGCCGTAGCTGAACAGATCCTCGGTGATCGCGGCGATGCCGTCCTGGCCTTTCGGCTCTTGCATGTTGGCGTTCTGGCGGATCTGGCCGTAGACCGACACGGTGTGGCTGACATGCGCCGGGTGGACGATCAGCCGCAGCCCGTTGGGATAGGTGAAGACGCTGGGCAGGCCGACCGGCGGCGGCAGGGTGACGGTCGACAGGGCCTCGTGCGCCCAGTCGGGCAGGGCCACCGGGTGGTCGGGTGGGGTGGCGAAGGATTCGGAGCCGCCGAAGCCCTTGCCGGCGACGGGGTGGCCGGAATCCTCCGGCGTCAGCAGGGCGGTGACCGCTTGGTGCGGGTCGAGGATCTGTCGGGCGAGGCGGTTGACGTCTTCCACCGTGACCGCCTTGAGGGCGGTACCCAGCGCGTCGGGCGAGTCCACGTCCATCACCGCCAGCGCCTGCGACCAGGTTTCCGCCAGGCCGCTGATGCTGTTGGCCGAGAAGCCGAGCTGGGCCAGTTCCTTGCGCCGTGTGGCCTCGACCAGATCGGGCGGCACGCCCTTGTCGCGGATGGCGGCGATGATGCCGTTGATCTCGGCCAGCAGGGGGGCGGGGTCCTGGTTGCGGGGATAGGCCGCCACCGCGATGCCGATGCCGGCATCGGCCTTGGGCGCGAATTCGAAGCCGGCGAACAGCGCCTTGCCCGACGGCACGAGGTCGTAGAGCGCGCCGCGCTGGCTGGTCAGCACGTCGGCCAGGATCTGCGCGGTTGCGTAATCCTTCGACCGCAGGCCGGGCATGCGCCAGGCGACCGTTGCCAGCCCGACCGGGTAATCGGTGGGGAAATGCAGTGTCTGGCCCGTGACCGGGCCGGGCTGGACGGGCGTGCGTTCGGGCAGCGTGCGGCGGGGAATGTCGCCGAAGATGGCTCGTACCCGTTCGATGGCGTGGTCCGGGTCCACATTGCCGGCAATGACCAGGATGGCGTTGTTGGGGGCGTACCACGCATCGTAGAAGCGGCGCAGCAGGGTGGCATCGGTCTTGTCGAAGGAGGGGCGGGTGCCCAGCGCGTCATGCTCGTAGGGCGTGCCGGCGAACAGGATCGATTGCAGGCGGGTCAGATACTGGTAGCTGGGGCTGGACAGGTCGCGCGCCACTTCCTGTTCGATCGCGCCGCGTTCCTTTTCCCAGTCGGGGGCCGCCAGGGCCAGTCCGCGCATGCGCAGCGCCTCGATGCGCAGCATGACGTCGAGATCCTCGGCCGGGGCGGTGTAGAAATACTGGGTGACGTTCTCGGTCGTGTCGGCATTGTAGCTGCCGCCCAGCCGCGCGCCGATGGCGGCGAGCTGGTCCTTGTCCAGCCCGTCGCTGCCGCGGAACATCATATGTTCCAGCGCGTGGGCGGTGCCGGGAAAGCCTTTCGGTGCCTCGCTGGAGCCGACCAGGTAATTCACCTCGGTCGTCACCACCGGGGCCAGCCGGTCGCGGATGACCACCACGCGCAGCCCGTTGGGCAGGGTAGCACGGACCGCATTGTCGGCGATGGCCGCCAGTGGCCGGGGAGGCGGCACGTCGGCCCGGGCCGCCTGTGGCATGGGCATGGCCAGAAGGGCCAGGGAAAGGCTTAATGCGGTGGTGGCCAGGCGCGCTGTCATGATTCACGGGTACTCCTGCTGACCCGGACAGCGTAGACGCGGGGCGTCCCGGTGAAAACCGGGAGGCGGCCAGGCAGGGAAAGGCGACGGAAAAGGGAGGACGCGATGAGCGAGGCCATGCCGGTTGCGGGAATGGACGAACGTGTCGGCCAGGTGATGAATGCCGCGATCGCGCGCGGACGGCTGGTGGGCGCCACGGTGCTGGTTTCGGTGGATGGAAAGACGCTGGTGCGCCGTGCCGCCGGGCTGGCGAATCGCGAAGCGGGGGAGCCGATGGGGCCGGACACGCTGGTCCGTCTGGCATCGCTGACCAAGCCGGTGGTGACGGCGGTGGCACTGGCCCTGGCGGAGCAGGGCGTGCTGTCGCTGGAAGATCCGGTGACGCGTTTTCTGCCCGATTTCCGCCCCGCCTGCGCCGACGGGTCGGTGCCGACGATCACGTTGCGGCATCTGCTGACGCATACTTCGGGCCTGTCCTACGGGTTTGCCTTTCCGCGTGACGACAATCCTTATGCAAGAGCCGGGATTTCGGACGGGATTGCCGAGCCGGGCGTGGCGCTGGAGGAGAATCTGGCCCGTCTGGCGAGCGTCCCACTGCTGTTCGCGCCCGGCGAAGGCTGGGCGTACTCGCTGGCGCTGGATGTGATGGGCGGAGTGCTGGAACGTGCGGGCGGTGCGACGCTGCCGGAGCTGGTGCAGCGCCATGTGGGTGCGAAGCTGGGTTGGACCCGCAGCGGGTTTGCCGTGCCCGATCCGGACGCGCTCTGCCCGCCGTATGCCGATGGGCGGCCCGTTCCGGTGGCGATGGGCGCGCATTATGCGATGCCGCGCCAGTTGGGCGGCGGGAAGGTCAGCGAGATCCTGTTTGCCCCCGATCGGGTGCTGGACCCGCGATCCTATCCGTCGGGTGGGGCCGGGATGGTCGGCACCGCCGAGGAATTCCTGCTGTTTGTCCAGGCGCTGTGCAGCGGGGGCGGGCCGATCCTGTCGCCGGAAAGTGCTGCACTGTTCGGGCGGAATGCGATTGGCGACCTGTCGATGGGGCCGATGAATGCCGGGATGGGCTTCGCGATCGGGGCGGCGGTGGTTGAAGACCCGGCGCGGGCGCGGACCCCGGTTTCGCGGGGTGGTTTCACCTGGGGTGGGGTCTATGGCCATCAGTGGATCGCCGATCCGGTGCGGGGCGTGTCGATCGTGATGATCAGCAACACCGCCCTGGCGGGCATGGCCGGGTCCTATCCCGACGCGGTGCGGGATGCGGTGTACGGCGCCCGATAGCGCGGGCGGGAGGCGACATCCGCGAGGGGCGTTGGCCTCCTATGTGAAAAGCAGATGAGAATGCTATTGCGAACCATTATCATTCGTGCTTGAAGGGAGGGGCACGGAGATGAGACGCCTGATGTTTGTGTGTTCTTGCAATATGCTGACCGACCAGGATGTGGAGCGCGCGGTTGACGGGGGAGCGACCCGCCCGCGGGAGATCTATGCGGCACGCGGGTGCCGGGCGCAGTGCGGCAATTGCGTGCCGGGCGTGCTGTGCCTTCTGCGCCGCGCGCTTCAGGCACGGGCCGAAATGGCGCCGTCGGAGGCGTTGCCCGCCGTCTGAGCCCGTTGCCGGCTTCGCTGGGAATGTGCGTGGCAGCATGACCCATGTGGGCCTGCGGGGAAATGTGGGCTGGTGAGCGAGAGCGGCCCGAAGGGCCGCGCCCGGCGTGTGTTTTCGAGCACCGAAGCGGAGCGGCCTTGATGGAAGTGAGCATCGGAGCACAGGAAGCGCGCGTCGGATCGCCGCCAGCGCGCATTTCCCCGCAGGCCCCCCCGAAAAGGGGATGCGGCGGGTTGGCGGGCTTGATACAAGGTCCGCATGTCTTTTGGTGATCGCATCAATCAGTTCGATGTCTGGCTGCTGGACCGGGTGTTCCAGCCTTTTGCCGACCGTCTGCCCGAGCGCTTGCCGGCGCTGGCCCTGGGCATGAATTTCCAGTTCGGTGCCATCATGCTGTCGGCGGCGTCGATCGTCGCCATGATCGTCATCGGGCACATGTCGATCAGCGACGCGATGTTCAATGTACTGGTCTGGTGCCTCGGCCTGGCATTCTATGTCGGCATCAACCGGGTGCGGCCGCTGGTCCGGCCCGGGCACATGAACCCGCTGCGCGTGATGCTGTCGGGCATGCGGCCGCTCTCGATCCCGTTTGCGATCTATGCGCTCTATCAGGGTGCGACGGCGCCCCCGCATTTCGAGATCGCGCTGTGGTTCAATTCGCTGGCCAATATCATCTTCGTCGCCGGGATCTATCTGATCTCGTGCGAAGTGCGCCCACCCGGCCATCGTCAGACCGCTCGTGCGCGCTTCGGGCGCATGCAGGAGCAGGGCGGGCTATAGAAACGGGCGCTATTGCAAGCGCCCTCCGCGATTTTCAGAAATCGATGCAGCGCCCTTTGACGGTCCAGTCGCCATAGCGCGTGGGCTGCTTTTCCTTGGGGCCGCCATATTCCTTGGCGTCGGCTGTGGTCGCGGTTTCGGGCGCGTCGGTGGCCGGCGTGGCGGGCGAGGGTGCTTCGGTGTTGGTATCGGTGCTGGTCATGGCGCCAGCTTGGCCCGACTTTCGGCCACGGGCAAGAAACGGGCGTGTGATCATCAGGGTTTGTCGGGTGGCTTCATCCAGCGATCGCCGGCATGGCGGGAATGGGCGATGAAAAAGCCGATGAGGCCGCCGATCGCCGCCGCCAGGACCGCCAGTTGCGTGCCCGCGCCGATCAGCAGCATGAAGACCGGGCCGGCCGTCACCCCGACGGCGAAGGTCAGCAGGCTTTCGCGCAAGGTCGGGCCGAAGCGCCGTTCCGCGCCGCAATGGGGGCAGATTTCGGCCGTGCCGCGGATCGTGCGGTGGCAGAACGGGCATTGCTCGACGGTGCCGGCGATGGGTTCGATCATGATGGTCCCCTGGATGTCGCCGCTATTCTACTGATGTTCTGACTGGGCGATTCGCTGCTGGGCTGCCATGCGCCACGGCGCGTCGGCCGGAGCGGCATCGAGTGCGCGGCGGAACAGGGCGGCGCTTTCGGGGCTCACGCGGCCATCGGCCAGGGTCTGGGCTTCGGCGGCGCGGGCGGCGACTTCGGGGACGAACTGGATCGTCGTGGCCTGGCGCCATGCCTCGGCCGCCGCGGCGTAATGGTCGCGCGCGGCTTCGGCCTGGCCCAGCAGCAGGAAACCCCGGAAGCGGTTCGGGTCGTCCGGCGACATCCGGCCCAGTCCGGCACGCAGTTCCGCCAGCAGCCCGTCATCACGCTTGTCCTGCGCCTTCTGCGCCAGCAGGCGCGGGGCCAGGGGCTGCGCGGGGAGGGACGGGTGGCCGCACAGCAGATACAGCCCCGTCGCGGTCAGCGGCAGCAGCAGCAGGCAGACCAGCACCACCGGGGTGGTGATGGAGCGGCCGATGCCACGTGCGGGCGCTGCGTCCGACGCCAGTAGCCGGCGCTGGATTTCCAGCCGCGCGCCCTCATGCTCGCCGGCGGCGATCAGACCGCACTCCCGGTCGCGATCCAGTTCGGCAAGCTGCGCGCGCAGCAGGACCAGGGCCGATTCCCGTTCGTCCCGCAGGCGGGTCGTGCGGCGGAAGGCCAGGAGAGAAGGCAGCAGCACCACGGCGCTGAGCAGGAAAATGCCAATCCAGATCATCATTATCTCAGCGCGGTCAGGTCAGGTCGGTCAGGCGCGTGCGCTCGTCGTCGCTCAGCGGTGCGGGGCCGGTGCCGCGGGCGCGGCGGAAGGACAGGAAGGCGACGAGACCGCCGACCAGCAGGGCGAGGACCGGCATCAGCCACAGCAGGACGGTGCCGGTAGTCAGCGGTGGGCTCAGGCGGATGAAATTGCCGTAGCGGCCGACCATCCAGTCCATGATCTGGCGATCGGATTCCCCCTTGGCGACATGCTCGCGCACCACGTGGCGCAGGTCGCGGGCCAGGCCGGCGCTGCTGTCCTCGATCGATTCGTTCTGGCAGACTAGGCAGCGCAATTGCGACCCGATGGCCTGGGCGCGGGCTTCCTGATGGGGGTCGGGCAGCATTTCCGACGGGTCGTCCACGGCCACGGCGGCCAGCGGGGACAGGCCGATCGTCAGGGCCAGTACGGTGGCCAGCATGGCGGCCAGGCGGCGCATCGCGGCACTCATATCCGCAGGCTCGCGGCCAGGGGCAGCAGGGTCTGGTGGGCGGTGGCCTCGTCCAGCGCGGCGGCGGAATGCCAGCGGATGACGCCGCCCGGTCCGATCAGGAACGATTCCGGCACGCCGGACACGCCCCAGTCGATCGCGGTCATGCCCGACAGATCGCTGGCGATGCGGGCATAGGGATTGCCCGCGCGGCGGACGAAGCCCAGCGCATCGGCCGGCTTGTCCTTGTAGGCGATGCCCCAGATGGGCAACCGGGCCTTCAGGGCGTTGAGCTGCGGCATTTCGGCGACGCAGGGGATGCACCAGGAGGCGAAGAAATTGACCAGTACCGGCACCTTCAAGGCCCGGAGGTCGGCGGCGCCGAAGCCCTGGCCCGGCAACTGGTCGGGCAGGGTGAAATCCGGCACCGGACGGTTCAGCGCCGGGGCCTGGATGTCGTGCGGGTCGAACGAGCCCTGCTGCATGCCCGACAGCATGCGCCAGAACGCGACGCCCGCGCCGCCCGCCACCACCAGCGGGGCCGCCATCAGCAGGCGCCGGCGCGGCAGGTCCGGCCGGGGTGCGTTGTCGCTCATGACGTGGCCACCAGGCCGGCGGCCGCGGCGCGGCGGGGGGCGCCCACGCGCATCCGCCGGTCGGACAGGGACAGCACCCCGCCCAGGGCCATGATCAGCCCGCCCAGCCACATCCATGGCGCCAGCGGGTTGTAATGCAGGCGCAGCACGTAGGTCGTCTCCGCGCCGTTATCGTGCCGGTCGCCCAGCACGCCGTACAGGTCGGACATCAGGTTGGTATGAATGGCCACCTCCGTCGTCGTCTGGTTCTGGCTGGCGAATGTGCGTTTGGCGGGGTGCAGCACCGTGACCAGGTGTCCGTCATGTCGCACTTCGATGGTCGCGATCAGCGCCGTGTAGTTCGGGCCCGGTGCGGCGCGCACCTCGGTCAGCGTCCAGGAATCGCCGGCCAGCATTTCGGTCTGGCCGATATGGACCTCGACGATCCGGTGCTGGGCCTGCGACATCGCGGCCAGCCCCAGCACGCTGACGCCGACGCCGGCATGGGCCAGCGCCGCGCCGAGGGCCGCGCGCGGCAGCATGCGGGCGCGCTGCCAGCTTGCGCCCACGGGGATGCGGAACAGGCGGATGCGCTCGGCAATGTCGGCGATGCTGCTGGCGATGACCCAGACGGCGCCGGTGGCGGCCAGCAGCGGCAGCAGGTCGCGGACCCGCCAGGCTGCGAAGGCGAAGGCCAGCACGGTCACGGCCCCGGCCCACCACAGCCGGCGCAGCACCGGCCAGAGCTGCGCGCGCTTCCACGGCATCATCGGGCCCAGCCCCATGAAGGCCATCAGCGGGATCGCCATCGGCGCCGCCGTGGCGTCGAAGAACGGCTTGCCGACCGAGATCGTCTTGCCGAACAGCAGCGACATGAAGGGCGGGTACATCGTGCCCGTCAGCACCACCGCGCAGATCGAGCAGAGCAGGATGTTGTTGAGTACCAGCAGCCCCTCGCGCGATACCGGGGCGAACACGCCGCCGGCCGCGAGCTGCGGCGCGCGGATGGCGAACAGCAGCAGCGACCCGCCGATCACCAGCCCCAGCAGGCCCAGGATGAAGATGCCGCGTGCGGGGTCATTGGCGAAGGCGTGGACGGAATTGAGGATGCCCGAGCGCACCAGGAAGGTGCCGGAGAGCGAGAAGGAGAAGGTGCCGATGGCCAGCAGCACGGTCCAGATCTTCAGCGCCTCGCGCTTTTCCACGACGATGGCGGAATGGACCAATGCGGTGCCGGTCAGCCACGGGATCAGCGACGCGTTTTCCACCGGGTCCCAGAACCAGTAGCCGCCCCAGCCGAGCACGTAATAGGACCACCACGAGCCGAGCGCGATGCCGCAGGTGAGGAAGCACCAGGCCGCGACCGCCCATGGGCGGACCCAGCGGCCCCAGGCGGCATCGACGCGGCCTTCGATCAGCGCCGCGACGGCGAAGGCGAACGGCACCGCGAAGCCGACATAGCCGGTGTAGAGAATGGGCGGATGGAAGGCCAGGCCGGGGTCCTGCAACAGCGGGTTCATGCCCTGGCCGTCCATCGGCGCCGGCCAGACACGGTCGAACGGGTTCGATGTGGTCAGGCAGAAAAGCTGGAAGCCCGCCGAGACCCCGCCCAGCACCGCGATCACCCGTGCCCGCAGGGCGGAGGGCAGGTCGCGGCCGAACAGCGCCACCGCGCCGCCGCACAGGCCCAGGATCAGCGCCCACAGCAGGACCGAGCCCTCGTGATTGCCCCATACGCCGGTGATTTTATACAGGAGCGGCTTGGCCACCGCGCTGTTGGCCGCGACGTTCTGGACCGAGAAATCGTCCTGGATCGCGGAATGGATCAGGCAGGCAAAGGAATAGAGCAGCGCCAGAAGCTGCCCGATGGCCAAAGCAGGGGCCAGCGCCATCAGGCGCGGATCGCGGCGCCGCGCGCCGACCATCGGCAGCACCGCCTGCCCGGCGGCGAGGCAGCAGGCCAGCGCGAGGGCGAAATTTCCCAGTTCCGGGGTCATGTTCAGTCAGCTTCCATGCTGCGAGGCAGCTTTATCCTGGCCCGTGGCGCTTGTGGTCATGGCATTCCAACTCGCGGCATCGGGGGCCTTGCCGTAGCGGGGGTCCCATTTGCCGCTGCGGCGCAGGGCCTCGGCGACTTCCTTGGGCATGTAGGTCTCGTCATGCTTGGCCAGAACTTCGCTGGCGCGGAACGATCCGTCGGCCAGCACGGTGCCGATGGCCACCACGCTCTGCCCCTCGCGGAACAAGTCGGGCAGGATGCCTTCGTAACGCACCGTGACGGCGTCCTGGCCATCCGTGACGTTGAACTGGTTGACGGGGGTGTCGCCGTTCTTCTGCTGGCGCACCGATCCGGCCACCACCATCCCGCCCAGCCGGATGGTGCGGTCGGCGGCCGGCGGGTGGGCATGGACCTGCGACGGCGCCATGAAGAAGACGATGTTGGAGGAGAACGCGCTCAGCGTCAGCGCGGTGGCGGTGCCCAGCCCGATCAGGCACCCGCCGACCAGCCACAGGCGACGGCTCTTGCGGGTCATGGCGCGGAGGCTCCACCGCTGCGGGAAGGACGTTCCAGCGCGGCCAGGCGCGCGCGAGCCCGGCGCAGGCGCAGCGCGGCACCGCCGCCCAGGATGACGGCAAGCCCGATGGTCAGCCCGTAGGCGGTGATGATGTAGGGCAGGTGGGTCATGCGACGGCTCCGCTCAGGTCCTGGCCCGAATCCTGGGCGTCATGGCTGTCGGTCCGGCCACGGCGCATGGCCAGTGCGGTGCGGACCCGGCTTTCCATCACGGCGGCGCGCAGGCGCGCGACCAGGATGGCGGCGAAGCCGAGCGTGAAGCCGATGGTGCAGACCAGCAGCGGCCACAGCATGGCGGTCGACATGGTGGGGGCGGCCGTCAGCGTGATGCTGTCGGGCTGGTGCAGCGTGTTCCACCATTGCACGCTGAACTTGATGATCGGCAGGTCCACCGCCCCGGCCAGGCCGAGGATCGCGGCGGCGCGATAGCCGCGCTGCGGCTCGTCGAAGGCGCGGATCAGCGCGATATGGCCCAGATAGAGGAAGAACAGCACCAGCACCGAGGTCAGCCGTGCGTCCCACACCCACCAGGTGCCCCACATCGGCTTGCCCCACAGCGAACCGGTGGCCAGGCAGATGGCGGTGACCGAGGCGCCGACCGGGCCGATTTCCACCGCCGCCAGGTCGGCCAGCGGATGGCGCCAGACCAGCGACAGCAGCGAGCAGATTGCCAGCCCCATATAGCCCGACGATGCCAGCCATGCGGCAGGCACATGGACATACATGATCCGCACACTGTCCCCCTGCTGCCAGTCGGCGGGCGAGAGGAACAGGCCCCAGACGATGCCGGCGACCGACAGCAGGATGGCGGGCCAGGTCAGCCAGGGTTGCAGGCGCGCGCCCAGCCGGAGAAACCGCCCCGGATTGGCGTAGCGGTGGAAGAAATTGCCCGTGCGTGCGGCAAGGCTCGGTGTGGCGTTCAAGACGGTCTCGTTCTCCCCCACACGCGGGGGACTCCTGCTTTATGCGTCCGTCGGGGACGGTGGGGGCGTTTCGCTTTCCGTTCCTACACGAACATGCGAAGAAAGGCACGGCCCGCGCCGGATACATGGCGCGTTGTTCACGTGGCGGGCCGGCCCGCCTTTTCCGGAAGGAGACTTCCCATGCTCTTCGCCATCATCTGCACCGACAAGCCGGGGGCGCTGGAAACGCGCATCGCCACGCGGCCGCAGCATCTGGCCTATCTGCAGGCCTATCAGGACCGGATCATCCAGGGTGGCCCGCTGATGGGCGCGGACGGGCGGCCCTGCGGCAGCATGCTGCTGATCGACGTGGAAGACCGCGCAACCGCCGAGGGTTTTGCCGCCAGCGACCCGTATGCAAAGGCCGACGTGTTCGAAAGCGTGGTGATCCGCCCCTTCCGCCCGGTCTTCCGTGACGGACAGCTGGTGGAATAGCGGATGGCGTACTGGCTTGTGAAATCCGAACCCGACGCCTTTTCGTGGGACCAGCAGGTCGCCCATGGCGTCGAGCCCTGGACCGGCGTGCGCAACCACCAGGCGAAGCGCAACCTGATGGCGATGGCGCGGGGTGACCGTGCCTTCTTCTATCATTCCAATATCGGCCGCGAGATCGTGGGCGTGGTCGAGATCGTGCGGGAAGCCTATCCCGACCCGACCGCCGCCGATGGCGGCTGGGTCTGTGTCGATGTCCGCGCCGTGGGGCCGATGCCCCATCCGGTGACGCTGGCGGCGATCAAGGCCGACCCGGACCTGGCCGACCTGGCCCTGGTGCGCCAGTCGCGCCTCTCGGTCGTGCCAGTGTCGGATGCGCACTGGGCGCATCTGTGCCGCATGGGCGGATTTAAGTGAATTAAGGGGGCCGGAGAGCCGTAGAGGCTCCGCTGCCGAGCAAGAGCGGCCCGGCACGGGCCGCGTCCGGCGTGTGTTTTTGAGCATCGCAGCGGAGCGGCCTTTTTGGCCGTGAGCAGTGAAGCGCAGAAAACGCGCGTCGGATTGCCGGCAGCGGGGCCTCTACGGCTCTCCGGCGGCGCCTTCGGCGCCGATGGCCTGGATGCCGCGTCCGGGTTGGCCGCCATAGGTCGAATAGGTGAAGGCCGCGTTATAGGCCGGCTGCACCGGGGCGTTGAACTTCACGGGCACGTCGAAGACGCTGAAATGCGATGGCACGTCGCGGGAATCGCGCGGGGTCTGGCGGGCCTCGATCGACGGCAGGCCGGGGCCGTGGAGGGCGGCGATCTCCGGGCTGAAGGTCTGGGCCGTGACATCCTCGTCCTGCACCACCTGATAGCCGTCGGGCGGCGGCGGGGCCGGGGGATTGTCGGGGTCGGCGGTCGGGTCGCGGCGGGCGTCGGCCGGCTCGAGCGACGACGAAACGGGCGCATTCAGGGTGCCGGTCGCGGGCGCCGGCGCGCGGGTTGTGTGGCGCGGGGCGGCCTGGGCGGCGTGTATCGCCGCCATGCTCCAGCCGGCCACAAGGGCCGCGCCGGCGCAGCAGAGCAGGGTGGGGCGCGTCGTCCGCATGGTGGGCCGGGGGGCCTTCATCGCATCCATAAGGGTTCTCCTTGCGTTCGGACTGTACCTGGGCTGTGACCGGTTCGTCCTCTCCCGGCATGGACATGGCGGCCCTGCATCACGAACCATATACGGCGTGACGGTGGATTTGCGAGAGGGGTAATATGCTTGATAAAGCGATGCCCGCCGTTACCGGTGGGGCTTCATCTACTGGCCGTCGCCTCGTCCATGCGGGCGGGCGGGGGCGCATGACCGGCAGGAGGGTTGGGGAATGACCATTCAAACCGGGGGCGAGGTCGCTCCACTGGTGCTGGACGCCCCGGCGATCGCCGAACTGCAGCGCGCGCTGGAAAAGGTCGAATCGGGTCGCGGCGTGCTGGTGCGGCTGGCGGACCTGATGGGCGGTGCGGTCGGCCAGGCGGCACAACTGGGCATGCGGGGCCTGGGCATGGCGCCCACCATGCAGGCCAAGCTGAAGGGAATCGCCGAGAGCGCGATTTCACGCGCTTTTGATATCGCGATCGTTGGCATGACCCCGCTCAAGGGCGAGCAGGTAGTACTCGACTCGGCTGCGGTGGCGACCGGCCCCTCTGTTTCCGCCGTTGTTCCTGCCCCGATTTCCACCCCGGCATGGCGGGGGCCGGCGCTGCAGGCGGCGGTGACGGTGTCGGGTGCGGTCGGTGGGTTTGCCGGGCTTGCCGGTCTGCTGCCCGATGTCACCTTCACCACCCTGGCTATCATGCGCGAGATCGCGCGCATTGCCCGCGAGGAAGGCGAGGATCTGTCCACCCAGGATGCCAGGCGCGCGTGCCTCGAAGTGTTCGCGCTGCGGGCCTTTCCGGTCGGTGCCGCCGATGACGAGAGCGAACTGGGCTATTTCTCGGCCCGCGCGATGCTGCGCGGCCGGCCGGTGGTGATGCTGGTATCCGAGGTTGCGTCGCATTACGGGCTGGGCCTGTCGCGCAAGCTGGCGGTGCAGATGATGCCGGTTGCCGGCGCGCTGTGCGGAGCCTCGCTCAACGTGGCCTTCCTGGCGCATTACCGCGCCCTGGCCCGGGCGCATTTCACCATCCGACGCCTGGAGCGCGAACATGGGCCGGAGGTGCGGCGCACCGCTGAATCGCTGCGCGCCGGCATGACCGGCGCCAGCCAGCCCTTCTGACGAAGGGCGCGTCCGGCGCCCTTCAGGCCATCTTTTCGGCTCGTACGGGCGTGCGCATCAGCAGGCCGATCAATACGGCGCTGACGACTGTGCCCGCGAGCAGTGCCACCACATAGGCGGCCAGATGGGTGACGGCGCCTGGAATGGGCAGGACGAAGATGCCGCCATGCGGCACTTTCAGCTCCACGCCCGCCACCATGGAGATCGCGCCCGCCGTTGCCGAACCCGCCATCATGGCGGGGATGACCCGCAGGGGATCGCGGGCGGCGAAGGGAATGGCGCCCTCGGTGATGAAGGCCAACCCCAGCACCGCCGCCGTCGCGCCAGCCTCGCGCTCCTCGGCCGTGAAGCGCGCATGGAACAGGCGTGTCGCCAGCGCCGCCGCCAGAGGCGGCACCATGCCGGCGACCATCGTGGCGGCCATCGGCGTATAGACCGCGCTGGCGATCAGCCCGACCGAGAAGGCATAGCCCGCCTTGTTCACCGGGCCGCCCATGTCGAAGGCGGACATCGCCCCCAGGATCAGCCCCAGCAGTATCGCGCTGGACCCCTGCATGTCGCGCAGCCAGTCCGTGAGGAAGGCCATCAGGGCGGCGACGGGCTGGCCGATGGCGTAGACCGTCAGCAGGCCGGTGATCAGCGTGCCCAGCAACGGCAGGATCAGGATCGGCTTCAGCCCTTGCAGGGTCTTGGGCAGCTGGATCAGGCGATTGAGCCCGTCCACCGCATAGCCTGCGACGAAGCCCGCCGCGATGCCGCCGAGAAAGCCGGCATTGAGGTTCGCGGCCAGGATGCCGCCGATCATGCCCGGCGCCAGGCCCGGACGATCGGCCACCGAGAAGGCGATATAGCCCGCCAGTGCCGGGACCATCAGCGCGAAGCCGGCCTTGGCCCCGATGGTGAACAGGGTGTGGGCCAGGGTTCCGTCCGACGAGGCATCGTTGGCATGGATGCCGCCCAGCGCGAAGGCGAGCGCGATCAGCAGGCCGCCGGACACGACGAAGGGCAGCATGAAGGACACGCCCGTCATCAGATGCTTGTAGGGGCCGGCGCGTTCGCCCTTGCCGGACGATTGGGACGCGCCAGCGGAGGCCGAGCCGGCCGCGGGCTGCACGGTCGCCTCGGCCAGGGCCTTCGCGATCACGGCGGCGCCGCCGGTAATGGCCGGCTTGGCGCCGGTGGCATAGACGCGCTTGCCGCCGAAGCGGCCGCGATCGACCTCCCGGTCGGCCGCGATCACCACCACGTCGGCGTCGGCGATTTCCTGCTCGGTCAGCGGATTGCCGGCGCCGACCGAGCCTTGCGTTTCGACACGGAAGGGATAGCCGAGCTGACGCGCGGCCTCCTGCAGGCCCTCGGCCGCCATGAAGGTATGGGCGATGCCGGTCGGGCAGGACGTGACGGCGACGATGCGCGGCGGGCGTGCGGCCTGCGGCGCGGCACCCGGGCGCACGGCGTCGGTCGGGCGGTCCAGATCCGTGATTGCGCGGCCCGGATCGGCCAGGACGGATTCGAGCGTCAGATGGCGGCTGGCCCGTGCGGCCAGGGCCTCGTCGGGCTGTCCGCCGGTGCCGACCAGCAGCAGCACTTCGTCCTCGCCCGGGGCGTCGGCGGGCAGGGGGTTGAGGGTCCCCTGCGCGGTGCGGATTTCGACGTCCAGCGGGCGGCCCGTTTCGCGCGCCGCGCGGCGCAGTGCCTCGCCGGCGAGAACGCCCGTGACGCTCTCCTCGCCAGCCTGGATGACGGCCAGTATGCGCTTCATGCTGTTTCTCCCGCGCTGCCGGCTTCGATATGTCCGGCTGGCGCGATCGTCACGTTCTTCATCAGGGCCAGGATCGCGTCGCGGCCCGGAAGATTCGGTCCGGCCAGGCCGAGCTTGCCGACCGCGAAGGCGGTGGACAGGCACGCGATATCTTCCAGCGCCGCTTCTTCCGACAGGGCGGCGACTAGGCCCGCGACCATGGCATCGCCCGCGCCGACCGTGCTGGTGACTGTCCGGGCCCGCAGCCGCGCGGTGATCGCCCCCGTATCCTGGAGGAACAGCGCGCCGTCCGCGCCCATCGACACCACGACCAGTTCGACGCCCCGAGCGATCAGCCGCGCCCCGATGCGCAGGGCATCATCCGTCGTCTCGACGGGTTCGCCCGCCCAGTCCGCGAGTTCCCGCAGGTTCGGCTTGATGATGTTGGGGAGCGTGTCGCCCTGGAGCGCCAGCGTCAGCGGCGTGCCGCTGGTGTCCAGCAGCACGCGCGCGCCCTTGCCGCGCAGCCGGGCGACCAGGCCGGCATAGAGGTCGGGCGGGCATCCCGGCGGCAGGCTGCCGGACAGTACGATCAGGCTGTCGTCGCCGGCAAATGCCTCGACTATCCCGACCTGCCGTTCGGCGGTGGCCGCATCGACGGGGGCGCCGTCCATGTTGATGTCGGTGGTGTTGCGATCATCGACGATCTTCATGTTGACGCGGGTGGCGCCCGGGATGCGCAGGAAGCGGTCCGCGATCTTCTTCTGCGCGCACAGGGCCTCGAACAGCGCGGCATTCTCGCGGCCCAGCAGCCCGAACGCGGTGACGTCGATGCCCCAGTCGGCCAGGCAACTGGCGACGTTCACGCCCTTGCCGCCTGCATTCTGCCGCACGGCGCGGGCGCGATGGACTTCGCCGGGCACCAGGTGATCGACCGTGATGGTCTGGTCGATCGCGGGGTTGAAGGTGACGGTTGCAATACGCATCACGCGTCCTTTCCATCGGGCGCGCGGTCCAGCGCGCGGACCGCATCCGGTGTGCCGACCTCGAGCGCGCGGGCGGCAAGGGCGCGCAGATCCGCCAGGCTGGTATTGCGAATCCGCGCCTTGACGGCGGGAATGTCGCGCGGGGTCATCGACAGTTCATCGACACCGAGCCCGGTGAGCAGGGCGGCCCCGAACGGATCGCCCGCCAGCCCGCCGCAGACGCCGACCCAGCGCCCATGGCGCCGCGCGCCCTCCACCGTCTGCGCGATCAGGCGCAGCACGGCGGGGTGCAGGCTGTCGGCCTCGCTGGCCAGTTCCGGATTCTGCCGGTCGATGGCCAGCGTATATTGCGTGAGGTCGTTGGTACCGACCGAGAAGAAATCGGCATGTTCCGCCAGGATATGGGCCTGGACCGCCGCCGCCGGGACCTCGATCATGATGCCGATCGGGACCGTCGGCGCGTCCAGCTCGGCACGGATGGCCTCGCACCGCTGCCGCAGCGTCACCAGTTCGGGGACCGAGGTGATCATGGGGAACATGATCAGCAGTTCCCCGCCCGCCTTCGCCGCCCGATAGAGCGCGCGCAGCTGCGGGTCGAGCAGGTCGGGCCGGCGCAGCAGCAGCCGCGCGCCGCGCACGCCCAGGAACGGGTTTTCCTCATGGGGCAGGTCCAGGTGCGGGACCTGCTTGTCGCCGCCGATATCGAGCGTGCGCACGATCAGCGGGCGGTCGCCCAGGGCCTCGATCATGTCGCGATAGACCGCGTATTGCTCGTCCTCGCTGGGGGTTTCGCCGCGTTCGAGGAACAGGAACTCGGTCCGCATCAGGCCGACGCCCTCGGCCCCCTGCGACAGGCAGAACGCCACTTGGTCGGGGCGGTTGACGTTGGCGCCGATGGCGACGCGATGACCGTCCGTCGTCTCGGCGGGGTTGGCGCGCTTTTCTTCTTCCGCCGCGCGCAGGCGTGCGCGGTCGGCGAGCCAGGCCCGGGCCGATTCCAGGTCGGCCTCCGTCGGGTCCAGCCAGATGCGCCCCGTATCGCCATCGACGATCGCCATGCTGCCGGGTGCCAGGGCCAGCAGCCCGGGGCCGCCCGCGACGACCGAAGGCAGGCCCAGCGTGCGCGCCAGGATCGCGCTGTGCGATGTCGGGCCGCCCAGCGCGGTCGCGATGCCGGCGACGCGGCTGATGTCCAGGGTCGCGGTATCGGAGGGCGACAGGTCCGAGGCGACCAGGATGCACGGTTCTTCCGGCAGGTCGTCCAGCGTGCCGGTGCCCAGATCGGGGTCGATCTGGGCCAGGACGCGGCGCCCGATATCGCGCAGGTCCGCCGCGCGCGCGGCCAGGACCGGGTTGCCGAGCGACGAGAGCCTGGCCGCCATCTGCTCGACGGCCTCGTGCCACGACCAGGCGACGCCATGGCCTTCGACCATGATCTGGCAGGTCAGCGTGATCAGGTCGGTGTCGTCCAGCAGGCCGGCCTGCGCGATGAAGATTGCCGCATCCCCCGCACCCAGACGGCGGGTCGTATCGTCGATCAGTCCTTCCATCTGCGCGCGCGTGCGCACTAGGGCGCCATTGAGCAGTGCGCCGCCGGTCACCAGATCCACCGGTTCGTCCGGGACTTCGGTTTCGGCAGCGGCGAGGATATGGATCTTGCCGATGGCCAGGCCGGGACTGGCGGCGACACCGGGCATGAGGCGCGGCGTGCTGACCGGCGTCCAGCCCTTCAGCGGGCCGGCTTTTGCCGCCGCGGCGGCTTTCTCGGCAGCGCGGGCGGCGTCGGCCTTTTCCTGCGGCGTCAGGCGGGTGACGACATTGTGAAACCGTTCCAGTGCCGCACGGGCATTGGCGCCGCCGGCCGAGATCACAATCGTGTCACCGGCTTTCAGGCCCAGTTGCAGCAGGGCGACCAGGCTGCGCGGATCGGCGGCTTCCGCGCCATGCCGCACGCGCAGCGGGGTGCCGGCGCTCTTCGCGGTTTCGGACCATGTGGAAGCGGGGCGCGCGTGAAGGCCCGTCGGGTAATCGACAATCCATTCGATCCGCTCGGGATAATCCTCGGCGGCGCCGGAGGAAGCGGGGGCCGGGGCCTCGTCCCGCAGGGCGGCGGAAATGACATCCGGGTCGCGCGTGGCAACCAGTTCCTGCAGGCGGGCCTCGTTCTGGATCAGGCGTGTCAGGCGCCGCAGGATCGCGATATGGCTGTCCGATCCGGCGGCGATTCCAACGACCAGATGGGCGACCTGACCGGGATTCCATTCGATTCCATCGATGAATTGCAGGACCACGATGCCGTCCTGGCGCACGAGTCCCTTGTCCTCGCCGGTGCCGTGCGGAATGGCGACGCCGGAGCCGAGATAGGTGTTGGCCACCTGCTCGCGCCGGATCATGCTTTCTTCGTAGCCGGGGATCACGCAGCCGGCCGCGACCAGCAATTGCCCCGCCTGGCGAATGGCATCGTCCTTGTTCGCCGCGCGGGCATCAATCCGGATCAGGGTTTCGACCGCCGGGCCGATAACGGTGGTGGGGGGCATTCGACAAGCCTCTCCGTTTTTATTTTCCTAGTAGGGAAAACGTTCTCTGTGGTTTTTGTCAATAGACAGGATATTCGAACGGTGCCATGGCATAATCACTTCCCGTGGATACCGTTTCCTGCTGCGCGTGGAGGGAGAACGTTTTCCCGATGAATGTCGGAATCAAGGATGTCGCGCGGGTGGCGGCGGTCTCGCCCGCCACGGTATCGCGTGTTCTGGCGGGACGTCCCGTCGATCCCGACATGCGCGATCGGGTGATGGCGGCGGTGCATGAGACGGGGTACCGCCCCAATCTGGCGGCCCGGCGCCTGCGCTCGCGGCACACCAATACCATCGGCCTGATCGTCGCCGATATTCGTAACCCGTTCTTTACCGCCGTGTCCCGCACGGTCGAGGCCATCGCCTATGACCGGGGGCTGCGCGTCATCTTCTGCAATACCGACGAGGATGCGGCAAAAGAGGCGATGTATCTGCAATTGATGCAGGAGGAGCGGGTCACCGGCGTCATCCTGGCGCCGACGCGCGAGGGGGCGGACAGGATCGCGCATGTGGAGAGCGATTTTCCGATTGTCCTGATCGACCGTGCGGCGCCGAACGCCTCGTGCGACAGCGTCGTCATCGACAATGCGGCCATGGCGGCGAAGCTGGTCGCGCATCTGCACCGGCTGGGGCATCGTCGCATTGCCGGCCTGTTCGGCACCGATACCGTGACCGGGCGCGAACGCTGCGATGGATATGGGCGTGCCATGGAGGAATGCGGCATCCCCGGGCAGGTCGTCCCGGTGGCGCATGAACGCGAACAGGCCCAGCGGGCGATCACGGCATTGCTGGAGGATGCGTCGCGGCGGCCGAGTGCGCTGGTCGTCAGCAACAGCGTCATGCTGCAAAGCGTGTTGCGGGTCGCCGACGCGCTGGGGCTGGAGATCCCCCGGGACCTGGCCCTGACGAGTTTCGACAACGAACCCTGGATGGAATTCGTCGGCGGCGGGCTGAGCGTGATCGAGCAGCCGGTGGAGGAAATCGGGCGCACGGCCGTGACGATGCTGATGGATCGGCTGGATCACGCCGATTGCGTCACGCGCCGCGTCGTGCTGGCGGGGCGTTTCATCGCCCGGGGATCGGGGGGACGGGGCGCCGAGGCCTGATCGCCGCCCGGAAAAACGAAGAAAAACGAAAGGAGAATACGGACATGAAACCGCCGATTGGTCGTGACACGAAATTGTGCATGTCGCTGTCCGGCAGGCCCGGCAATGCCGGCTCGCGGCTGCATAACCGCCTCTATGAGCTGCTGGAGCTCGATTATATCTACAAATCCTTCAGCACCACCGACCTGCCGGCGGCGATCGGCGGGGTGCGCGCGCTCGGCATTCGGGGCTGCGCGATTTCCATGCCGTTCAAGGAAGCCGTCATTCCGCTGATCGACCGCCTGGAACCGTCGGCCCAGGCGATCGAGAGCGTCAATACCATCGTCAATGACGATGGCGTGCTGGTCGGACACAATACCGATTACATCGCGGCGCAGACCTTGCTGGCCCAGCGGGGGATCGACCCGGCGACGCCCTTCCTGCTGCGCGGCAGCGGGGGTATGGCCCGCGCGGTGGTGGCGGCCCTGCGCGACAGCGGCTTCGAGGACGGGACGATCGTGGCCCGCAATGAAGAGGCGGGCCGGCGCCTGGCCGAGGAATATGGCTATCAGTGGCGCCCCGACCTGCCGGAGCAGGGGGCGCCGCTGCTGATCAATGTGACGCCGTTGGGCATGGAAGGGCCGGACAGCGCGGCGTTGGCCTTTCCCGAATCGCTGATCGATACCTGCACCATCGCCTTCGACGTGGTGGCCCTGCCGCCGGAGACGGTCTTTCTGCGCGCGGCGCGCGCGCGCGGAAAGACCGTCATTTCCGGTGCCGAGGTGATCGTGTTGCAGGCTATCGAGCAGTTCGTGCTCTATACCGGCATTCGGCCATCCCCGGCCCAGGTGCGCGAGGCGGTGCTGTTCGCCCATGGTCCGGCCACGGCCGAAGCCCTGGCCCTGCCGGCCGCCTGACGGCCAGCCTGGCCGGAAATGCGCGCTGGCGGTGATCCGACGTGCGTTTCCGGCCAGGCTTCCTGGGACCGATGATTATCCGTGTGGCGCCGGTCACCGCCGCCGGCGCGCATTTACGGTCAGGCTTTGATAGCCATCCGGGTTGCTGCTGCCATCGCGGCGAGAAGGTAAAAGCCGATCAGGGTGCGGGCCATGCCGGCGTAATGCGGCATCAGCAGCAGCAGGGCGACTGCCATGGCACAGCCTGCCAGGCAGCAGAGGAAGAAGGTCTGGCCGGCCTGCATGAACGTTATCCCGTCACCGGCGTCAGGGCCGGGCGGCCGGCCAGGACGGCATCGACATTGTCCAGCGCCAGCATGCACATGTCGGTGCGGGTTTCCACCGTGGCGCTGCCCACATGCGGCGTCAGGAACAGGTTCGGCAGGGAAAGCAGGCGCGGGTCGGGGTTCGGCTCGTTGCGGCAGACATCCAGCCCCGCGCCCGCGAGCTGCCCGTCCTTCAGGGCTGCGATCAGCGCGCCCTCATCCACCAGGCTGCCGCGTGCGGCGTTGACGAAGATAGCGCCGCGCGGCAGCAGGCCGAACAATTCGGCGGTCATGACCGGCTTGCCCTCCTTGCTGCCCGGCATGTGCAGGCTCAGCACGTCGCATTGGGGCAGCATGTCGCGCGGGTCGGCGAAATAGGTGGCGCCTTCTTCCAGTTCCGGCGCCAGGCGGCTGCGGTTGGAATAGAGGATTTTCATCTCGAATCCGCGCGCCCGCCGGGCCACGGCGCGGCCGATGCGCCCCATGCCGATGATGCCCAGCGTCTTGCCGGTGACGCGCGTGCCCAGCATTTCGTCCAGGCCCAGCGTCCGGCCCCAGCCCGAATCGACCAGTGAGAGATATTCCTTCGCCCGGCGCGATGCCGCCAGGATCAGCATCATCGCCAGGTCGGCGTTGCAGTCGGTCAGTACGTCGGGGGTGTTGGTTAGGGCGATGCCACGCCCGAGGATCGCCGGAATATCCAGATGATCGGTGCCGACGCTGATGGTGGCGATGACGCGCACGCTGTCGGGCAGGGCGGCGACGGTGACGGCGGAGACCGGTGTGCTGCTGGTCACCACCACGGCATCGGGGCGAAATTCCCGGGCCTGGGCAACCAGTTCGTCTTCCGTCAGCTTGTGGTCCGGGGCCGGCAGCGTGTCATAATCCCGGGCGATGCGGACGTTGGCGGCGGCCAGCAGGCGCTGGGAAACGATCAGGCGGGGGCGTGTCCGGGACATGGGATCGACCTCTTTTCCATGGATGCCGCGCATCCGGCTTCCGTAACAGGTTCGACCTATTGCCGGTTTGTGTCCAGACGCCCGGCATGAAGAGAAAGAGAGCGCGATGGGCAACGGGATGGACATCACCCCCGAGATCATGATCCAGGCCTATTCGATCGGCCTGTTTCCCATGGCGCCCGATGCACGGTCGCAGCACCTGGAATGGTACGATCCGGAATTGCGGGGAATCCTGCCGCTGGACGGGTTTCACGCCCCCCGCCGCCTGCTGCGCACCGTGCTGTCCGACCGGTTCGAGATCGTGTCGGACCGTGATTTCGAGGCGACGATCCGCGCCTGTGCCGCCCCCGCGCCGGGGCGGGAAGAGACATGGATCAACGAACGGATCGTCCGCCTGTTCTGCGACCTGCATGCGCTGGGCCATGCCCACAGCGTGGAAAGCTGGTGCGACGGGGAACTGGTGGGCGGGCTCTACGGGGTGGCGATCGGCGGGGCGTTCTTTGGCGAGAGCATGTTCAGCCGCGCCCGCGATTCGTCGAAGGCGGCGCTGGTCTCGCTGGTCGCGCGGCTGCGGCGTGGTGGCTTCACGCTGCTCGATACGCAGTTCGGCACCGAGCATCTGGCGCGGTTCGGCGGGGTCGAAATTCCCTCCTGGCGCTACAAGAAACAGCTGGCGGCCGCGTTGCGACTGCCGGCCCGCTGGCCGGACGAGTCCTCGCCCGTGGAGCGCGAGGCGATCCGTCATGAAATTATCGCCATGCGGGGCGGAAGCGACGCGGGCGCAATTTCGTCTGGCGACGGAAGTGGTTAGGGTCGTCGGGCATTATTGGAAGAAGCGGGAAGAGGAATTCGGGATCATGATCCATCCGACAGGGGCGCGCGCTGGCGTGGCTGGCGCGCTGGCGGTGAGCCTGATGACGGCCATCGCGATTCAGCCGGCGCGGGCGCAGGCCGATGCCGACCATCCGCCGCTGGCACCCGCGCGCGACGTGCAGGTGCAGTATGCCGTGCAGCCCGATGGCGCCCCGGCCCCCAAGACGATCGAGGCCTGGTTCACCGCGAATGGCGGGATGATGCGCATCGACAGCCCCGAGGCCATGGGCTCGACCATCCTGAACCGCACCACGCGGCAGGTGACGATCGTGCTGAACAAGCAGAAGGTCTACACGCAGTTCGAGGCGCATAACGGGATTCGCAACCCGTTCCTGCTGGATCTGTCGATGCAGTTTACCCGCAAGGGCACGGCGCAGGTCGCGGGCGTGTCCTGCACCGAATGGGGCGTGGTGTCGGGGCGCGGGACGGCGACCGCCTGCGTGACCGATGACGGCGTGATCCTGCGCGAGGACGGGGTGGATGGCGACGGCATGAAGGGCCGGCTGGAGGCGACGCGCGTCACCTATGGCCCCATTCCGACCAGCACGTTCCAGCCGCCCGAGGGCTATCAGATGGTCACGCGCCATCGCGTCGCCCCGTCGCATGCGGTGGGCGGCGGCCAGCCGGTAACCGGTGGAGCGGCGCAGTCCGGCCAATGAGCGGCGAATCGCGCCGCCTGGCGCTGGCGGGCCTGGTCCTCGCCCTGGTGCTGCCGGTCGGTCCGGCGGCGCGGGCGGCCGGGAATGCGCCCTTCGTCACGCCGCAGCAGGATGTCGACATCTTCTATGCGCTGGCATCGCCCGATCCGTCGATTCCGGTGCAGCACCAGCGCATGCGCTGGTCGGCCGGCACGCGCCGCCAGCGTGTCGACCCTGACGGGTCGGCCACCTACATGATCACCGATTATCGGGCGGGAAGCCTGACGGTGATCGACCAGGCCCACAGCGCCCGTACGGTCATTCCAGCCCCCGGCCCGGCGCTGTCGGAGCCGGGGCAGCGGGCATCGGGGGACTGGGCGCGCGGCGAGACGATGCTGGTGGCCGGCGAGAGCTGCACCGTCTGGCACACCCGTGACACAGATGGCCGGGTGAGCGATGTCTGCTACAGCGACGATGGCGTCATGCTCCAGGTCATGCAGGACGACCGGATCGTGGTGCGTGCGGAGCAGGTGACCCGCGCCACCCAGCCGGATTCGGTGTTCGTCGTGCCGGCCGGATTGAAGAGTGTCCAGGCTGCCCATCCCTGAAACTGTGCCTGTAAATGTGCGCCGGTGGCGATCCGACGCGCGTTTTCTGTGCTCTGGTGCTCACGGCCTATAAACCGCTCCGCTCCAGTGCTCGAAAACACACGCCGGACGTGCCGCCCTGCGGCACTCTCGCTCACCAGCCCACATTTTCAGACACAGTTTGGGAGTCTATCTGCGGCGGGCTGGTTCGTGACGGAAATGGGGCGAAACCTGCCCGTAAATCGCCATGAGTGGGTGGTGTGTTTCTTTTTACGCGGGGCGGTTTGCTCCCGCCTGGAAAGAAAGGATACGGCCATGCGTAAAATGGCGCGACTTCTGCTGGTGGTTCCGGTGATGGCGGCGGGTCTCGCTGCTGCTGCTCCGGCGGCCCATGCGCAATGGCACGGTCATGGGTGGGGCGGTCCCGGCCCGGGCTGGCATGGGGGCGGCTGGCACGGTGGTGGCTGGCGTGGTCCCGGCTGGCGTGGCCCGGGTTGGGGTGGACGGGGCTATTACGGTCGTGGCCCCGGTGTGGGCGGTGCCTTTGTCGGTGGGCTGGTCGGCGGGGCGCTGATCGGCGCGGCCGGAACGGCGATCGCGGCCGAGGCCTATGCGCCGCCACCCCCTCCGCCACCGCCCCCGGTGGTCTATGTGCAGCCTTACGCCTATGCCTATCCGGCTTATTGATCGCGCGGGGCGCGGGCCGTCAGATCTGTGAGGCGGCCCGCATCACCTCGGCGACATGGCCGGGCACCTTGACGTTGCGCCAGACATGGGCAACCCGGCCGGCGCCATCGATCAGGAAGGTGGCGCGTTCGATACCCATATATTTGCGGCCGTACAGCGTCTTCTCGACCCAGACGCCATAGGCTTCGGTGACCGCGCCGGTGGCGTCCGAAGCCAGCGGAAAATCGAGATTCTGCTTGGTGGCGAAATTGTCGATAGCCTTCATCGAATCGCGTGAGACGCCGATGACGGGAATGCCCGTGCCGCCCAGCGCGGCCAGGGCCTCCTGGAAACCGCAGGCCTCGGTGGTGCAGCCCGGCGTGCTGGCCTTGGGGTAGAAATACAGGATGAACGGCTTGCCCCGCATCGCCGCCAGGCTGACATGTCGCCCCTTGCTGGCCGGCATGTCGAAATCAGGCACCGGGGCGCCGATGGCGGGAAAGATCGGGGTTTCGGCCATGATGGGTCTCCGTTCGGCCCCGGTCGGGGCGGGGTGCGGTGGGCGGGCTTTCTATTTCGATGGGTTTGCCGGTGCCCGCAAGCGTTCCGCCGTGTCCTCGACCGGGCCGATCAGGCGGACGAACAGGGCGCGCACCGAATCCGCGAGGTCGTTCATCAGGGATAGGGCCTCGTCCATCGACCCAACACCGATCTCGCGCAGCAGGATGTCGCTGGTGGCGGCAGGTATGGTGGCGGGGTCGGTCGGCGGGCGGGCGCCGAAGAGGATGCGCAGCATACTCTGCACCGACCGCCATGTCCGGTCCGCGCGCAGCAGCACGCGCTCCGCCACCGGGTCCAGCTCGCCATGCCGTGCCAGCAAGCGCAGGGCTTCGCGCGTCGAGGGCGCGCGCGCCTCGGCGGTGCCGGCGACCAATTGCAGCGCCTGGGCGATGAATTCCACATCCATCAGGCCGCCCGGACGGCGCCTGATGTCCCATGGGCCCTCGTTCGGCAGGTCGCGCGCGATGCGGGCGCGCATCGCGCGGGCATCGTCCAGGATCGTCTGGCGGGCGGTGGGGGAGGGGTTGCCATCCAGCGCGGTGGCGATCGCCGCGCGCATGGCGCGGACCAGCGGCGGTGCGCCGGCGACGACCCGTGCGCGGGTCAGGGCCATGCGCTCCCACGTCCAGGCGCTTTCGGCGTGATAGCGGCGGAACGAGTCCAGCGACAGCGCGACCGGGCCCTTGGAACCGGAGGGGCGCAGGCGCATGTCGACCTCGTAGAGCGGCCCTTCCGGGCCCGGCGCGGTGAGGGCGGCGATGAAGGCATGGGCCAGCCGGACGAAATACTGCCCGACCGGCAGCGGGCGTGGCGGCAGCCCGCCCCCTTCGGCTGCGGCGCGCGGCGAGACCACGCTGTCGGTCACTTCGGGCGGGTGGTCGTAGATCAGCATCAGGTCCAGGTCCGAACCCGGCATCATCTCGCGCGATCCGGCCTTGCCCAGTGCCACCACCGCTATAGCACCGCCGGGGATGCGTCCGTAGCGCCCGCGATGTTCGGTGGTGACGGTCCGCAGCAGGCCGCGAATCACCGCGTCGGCCATGTCGGTGCGGGCGCGGCTGGCGCTGTCCACGTCCAGCCGATGTTCCAGCCGGGCGGTGGACAGGCGGAATTCCTCGCCGCGCACCAGCGTGCGCAGGACGGGCAGGAGCTGCTCGGTCGAGGTGGCACTCGCCACATGCTGGCGCACGAGCTGGGCGGGCGTGAGGTCGGCGGTGCGGGTGTCGGCCTCGTCGTCGCCGATGCCGCCCAGCAGCCCTTCCAGCGCAGCCGGGGTTTCGGCCAGGTGGTCGGCCAGGAAGGGCGAGCCGTCGAGGATGGTGGCGATGCGCCCGATCAGCGCCGGATTGCGCTCCAGCAGTGTCAGGAACTGTACCCCGGCCCATTGGCGGGCGAGCATGGCGTCGAACCGGCGCAGGCAGGTCAGCGGCTCGCGGCGCTGGCCGAAGCAGGACAGGATGACTGGCATCAGGCGGCGCAGCAGGCTGCGCGCGCGGTCCGAGCGCAGGGCGCGCAGGCGGTTGCCGCTCCAGCGGCCCAGCAGGGCCAGCGCGTCGGGGATGTCGGCCTGCGGGAAGCCGGCGAGGCGCAGATGCTCTTCCATGTCCTCGGCCTCGGGGTCGATCGAGGCGTCGGTACCCTCGGGCTCGGCGAACTGGCGCTCGAAGATCCGGCGGGAGTCCTGCATGATCGGCAGCATCATGGCGGCCAGGGCGCGGCCGTTTTCCTCCTGCATGAAGATCGCATAGATGTTGAAGGCTTCGCGCGTTGTCGGCAGGCGGTGTGTCTGGTGGTCGGCCTGCATCTGCAGCCGATGTTCCGCGCGGCGCAGCATGCGATAGGTGCGGGCCAGGCTTTCGCCCTGCGGGCGGGGCAGGATGCCGGCGCGCACCAGCCGGCGCAGGGCGCCCAGCGTGGTGGGGTCGCGCAGTTCGGGCTGCCGCCCGCCCCAGACCAGTTGCAGCGCCTGGGCGACGAACTCGACCTCGCGGATGCCGCCTTGGCCCAGTTTCAGGTCGTGGCCCAGCAGCCAGTCGCGGGCCAGTCGCGGATCGTGGACCGTGCGGTCGCCCAGGCGCGACAGGCCGGTATGGCCGGCATTGCGGTGGCGGTCGATGCGCGCCTTCATGTCGTGCAGGTCGTCGATCACCGCGAAATCGAGGTGGCGGCGCCAGACGAACGGGTGGATCGCGCGCAGGAAGCGGCGGCCGGCGCTGATGTCGCCCGCCACCGGGCGCGCCTTGGTCATGGCCGCGCGTTCCCAGGTCTGGCCCATGCTTTCGTAATAGGCGATGCCGGTGGGAAAGGAGATGGCGGGCGGGGTGGCCGACGGGTCGGGGCGCAGGCGCAGGTCGGTGCGGAAGACGTAGCCATCGGCATCGCGCGCTTCCATCAGGCTGACAAGATCGCTAGTCATGCGGATGAAGATCCGGCGCAAATCCTCGTGGCCCGGATGACAGTCCGGATCGTACAGCACGATCAGGTCGATATCCGAGGAGTAGTTCAGTTCCCGCGCACCCAGTTTCCCCATTGCCAGCACGACGAATCCGCTGCCCCGGGTCGGGTGGCCCGGGTCTGGCAGAACGAGTTGCCCCGTATCATGTGCCGTCCGCAGCAGATGTCTGACCGCGGCATCCAGCGCGCCCTCGGCCAGGCGGCTGAGCGCGAGGGTGACCTGTTCCAGCGTCCACAGACCGCCGATATCGGCCAGCGCGATGGCCAGTGCGGCCTGCCGCTTGGCCGCGCGCAGAGTTGCCGCGATCGTGGCGCGGCCGTCGCGCGGGGTCAGCGCTGCCATGCTGTCCAGGGCGGCGGCCATGCCCGCATCCGGCCCCTCGGCCAGCAGGTGGGCGAAGGGGAGAACATCGCGCCGGGCCAGGCTGGCCAGATAGGGGCTGTTGCCGCCGATCGCCGCCAGCATGACCGCCACGCCCTCGGCTGCCAGCAATGCCGGGTCCAGCGCGTGGTCCTGCCACAGCTCGTCCAGGTCCTCGCGCAGCAGGGCGGCGCCGCGCGGATCGGCGGGGGCGGGCCAGGCGCGGTCGGTCCAGGCTGTTGGGCCACCGGCGGGCGGCGCCTGCGTGGTGCGGGCGGTGCGATGTCCGGGCATGGGGCGTCCTGGTCCGGGGGGCAGAAAAGGGAAGAGGCCATATCCCGCGCCATGTCGCGCCGGAGCTGCGGCGCACCGTGGACGGCGCGATGACCCACGGTCAAGGCCCCCGATCTTCGGCGCCATGCAGGGGGTGGCGCATCGTCCGGGTGCTGGCAGCGGCCTGCGTGGCCGTGCCGGTGCTGCTGGTTGTGGGGCTGGCGGCGTGGCTCTCCTGGCGGCCTGTCGATGTTACGCCGCTGGCGCGGCTGGCGCTGGCGCGCGTGCTGCCGCCCGGCGCGCGGGGACAGAAGGCGATCCGTCTGGAACTGGGGCGGATGCGCATCGGCTGGGATTGGCTGCATCGCGGCCTGGCCGCGCCGCTGGAGGTCGCGGCCGACGATCTGCGCCTGCGCCGGCCCGATGGAAGCGTGGCGGAGAGCGTCGGCGCGCTGCGGCTGGTGCTGGCCAGCGGGCCGCTGTTGCATGGCCGGCTTGTCGCGCCCGAGCTGGCGGTGTCGGGCGCACGGGTGACGCTGCGTCGGGACGCAGACGGAGCGATCGGTCTCGATACCGGGGTGGCGCAGGACGGAGGCGGCACGGCTGGTCTGCCGCTTGATCCCCGGATGATGGAAAAGCTGGCGCTGGAGGATGTCGCGGTCACGCTGCGCGACGTGCCGACCGGCCAGACCTGGCATGCCGATGGGGTGAATGCTGAGTTGCGTGCCGTGCGTCATGCCGCCCTGTTCGGCTTGGTCGGCCATGCCGGGGTGACGCTGGTGGGGCCGGGGCTGCGCGCGACGCTGCGCGCGGATGGCCAGGCCGATGGCGCGGCGGGGCTGGTCTGGCATCTCGCCGCCACGCCGGTGACGCCGAGCGCGCTGGCCCCGCTGGCGCCGGGTCTGGCCCATGCCGACCTGCCCGTCGGGCTGGATGCAACGATTCGTCTGGCGGCCGATCGGGATGGGCTGATGGCCCGCCCGGTCACGGCGGCGCTGCGCGTGCAGGCGGGTGCCGGGCGGATCGTGACGGGCGCGCGCGGCCTGGTTCGCGTGGCCGGCGCGCAGGCGGATTTCACGGCCCGTTTCACGCCCGATGCCGGCGGTGGCGCGATTCCGGGTGGGGCCAAGATCCGGCTGGAGACGCTGGCGGCCAGCATATTGCCCTCCGACCGCCCGGCGAGCGTGCCCGGCGATACGGTCATGCTGTCCGCGCATGCGGCGCTGGATATCGCCAACCTGAATGGCCCCGGACCGATCGACGGCGCGGTGGATGCGACCATTCCCACGCTCGATTTCGCGACCCTGGCCTCCTACTGGCCGGCCGGGGCGATGAAGGGCGCGCGGGGGTGGGTGACGCGGAACATCACGCGCGGCACCGCGCATGATCTGCATGTCGCCATCGGGCTGGGCAGTGCGTCGGGGTGGAAGGCGCTTGCCATGCGGTCGATGGCGGGCGGCGTCATCGGGTCGGGCCTGGACCTGCACTGGCTGCGTCCGATCCCGCCGATCCAGGGGGTGAATGCCGTCCTGACCTTCGAGGGGCCGGACGCGCTGTCGATCGCCTTCAGCGACGGTGTCCAGACCATGGAGCGCGCCGGCCGCCATGTCGGCGCCACCGGCATCGGGCAGCTTGCGGTCGGCGACGGGCACATGCGCATCACCGGGCTGCAGGGGAAGGACCAGACCGGCGACATCACGACGGTCCTGCGCGGCAATCTGCGCGATGTGCTGGCCCTGCTGGCCGAGCCCCGCCTGCATCTGCTGTCGCGCCATCCGGTCGCGTTCGACCAGCCCAGCGGCAATGCACGGGTCGTCCTGCATCTGGTCCTGCCGCTGGACGACAAGGTCTCGGTGGATCAGATCCAGCTGAATGGCCATGCCGACCTGGATCATCTGCATCTGGGCGACGTGGTGCAGGGGCGCGCCCTGGATGACGGGCGGGTGACGCTGGATGCCACGACGCAAGGATTGACCATGCGGGGCACGGCGCTGCTGGGCGGCATGCAGTCGGCCCTGACCTATGCCATGGATTTTCGTGGCACGCCGGAGGTCCGCACCACCGAGAGCGCGCATGTGCGCATCCATGTCACGCCCGAGAGCGCGGTGCGTGCCGGTTTCGATGTCGGCCAGCGCTTCCATGGCAGCGCGGACCTGGATGTCGATTACGATCGCTTCCCCGACAGTACTGGTCAGGTGGATCTGAAGCTGGACCTGGCGGATGCGGCGCTGACCATTCCGGTGTGGAGCAAGCAGCGGGGGCAGGCGGCAGAGGCTTCGGCACGGCTGGGGCTGGATGATGGGCGTCTGGTCTCGGTCGAGGCCATTCATGCCACCGGCCCCGACTTGCTGATCGATGGTCGCGCGACCATGGGGCGGGATGGCGGGCGCAGCCTGATCATGCGCGGGTTCCGCGTCGGCCGGTCGCGGGGGGATGCGACGGTGGGGGTTTCGCCGCGACCGTCCGATCCGCTTCGTGTGGCGGTCCATGCCTCGGTGCTGGACCTGTCGCCGCTTCTGGCGCCCACGCCGGAGGCGGCGGCGTCCCCGAAGACCGCCAAAAAAGGGGCCTATCACATGCCCGAGGCCGCGTCGGGCCGGGTGCATGGGCCGCCTGGGCGGAGCTGGCTGATCGATGCCGATGTCCGTACGCTGTTCTATGCCCGCGCCGCGGCACTGACCGGTGTGCATGCGCATCTGGAGGATAATGGCGTCCGCCTGACGCGGATGCGGTTTTCCATGGCCGGCCCGTCGCCGGCCAGTGCGACCCTTACGCCGGAGCGGGACGGACGGCACCTGTGGGCCAGTGTCCAGGATCTGGGCCTGATGCTGCGCACGCTGGGCGTGACGACCAAGTTCGAGGGCGGGCGGACCGTGATGCAGGGCGTGTTCGACGATGCCCAGCCCAGCGCGCCCTTCACGGGTGTGCTGACCGTCGATCCCCTCACGTTGCGCGAGGTGCCGCAGGCAGTGCGCCTGGCCAATAATGCGTCGCTGTATGGCTGGGTACAGGCTGCGCCGGCGCCGGGGTTCGCGATCCAGCGCGTCTTACTGCCCTTCACCTTCCGCGACGGGGTGCTGGAGGTCCATGACGGGGTGGCTAGCAACGCCTCGCTGGGGGTGACGGTCGAGGGGCCGGTCGATCTGGACCGGGGGAAACTGGACCTGAAAGGGACCATCGTTCCGGCCTTCGCCGTGAACACCATCCCCGGCCACGTGCCGGGCGTGGGGCGGCTGATGAGCCCGGAGAAGGGGGGTGGCCTGCTGGCGGCCACCTTCGTGGTCAGCGGGGCGCTGGATTCGCCGGCGCTGCGGGTCAATCCGTTCTCGCTCTTCCTGCCCGGCGTGATGCGCCGGCTGGTCGAGTAGGCGGTCCGTGGAAGGAAAAGCGATGGACGGTCTGGGGGCCGGGGTGTGGGGGCTTGTGGCCCTGGCGGTGATCGCGATCGTAGCCGCGCTGGTGCTGCTGGCGCGGCGCGGACGTGGAGCGGATGGGGGCGACCTGCTGGCGCGCGTCTATGTGATGATGGAACGCGATTCCGCCGCGCGCCTGGCCGATGGCGAGGCCCAGCGTACCCGGCTGGACCAGTTCCGTGCCGAGACGGCGGACCGGCTGGGGGCGATGGCGCAATCGCTGACCCGGGACCTGGCCGAAGCGCGGGTGCGCCAGAGCGAGGCGCTGCGCGAGATGGCCGAGACCTCGGCCCGGCAGCTCGACGCCATTCGCGCCACGGTGGACGAGCGCCTGCATGAGGCGGTGGAGCGGCAGATGCAGACCTCGTTCCAGCGGGTGCTGGAGCAGTTTACGGCCATGCAGAAGGCGATGGGCGAGGTCTCGGCGATGACGGCGCAGATCGGTGACCTCAAACGCCTGTTCTCCAACGTCAAGACGCGTGGCGGCTGGGGCGAGGCGCAGTTGCGCGCGATTCTGGACGATGTGCTGCCGCCCGGCGCCTACGAGGCCAATTGCCGCCTGCGCGAGGGCAGTGCCGAGGTGGTGGAATTCGCCGTGCGCATGCCGGTGCGGGCCACCACGCCGCCATTGCTGGCGATCGATTCCAAATTCCCGACCGAGGCGTATGAGCGCCTGCTGGATGCCGTGGACCGGGTGGATGCCGAGGCCGAGCGCGCCGCCCGTCGCGCGCTGGAGACGACGCTGAAGATTGAAGCCCGCAAGATTGCCGCCAAATATATCGTCCCGCCGGTGACGGTGGAATTCGCCGTTCTGTATCTGCCGACCGACGGGCTCTATGCCGAGATCGCGCGGATTCCGGGGCTGGTGGACGAGATCGGGCGGACCTGCCGGGTGATGATCATGGGCCCCGGCCTGCTGCCGGCCATGCTGCGGACCATCCATCTGGGATATGTCACTATGGCGCTGGAGGAGAGGACGGACGGCATCGCGCGCCTGCTGGGCGCCACCCGGCAGGAAATGCTGCGGATGGATGGCGTGCTGGAACGGCTGGCGCGCAATGCCTCGGCCATGTCGTCGTCGATCGACGAGGCACGGCGGCGGACGCGTGTGGTGGCGAAGCAGTTGCGCGGGCTGGACGGGATCGATCCGGACGCCGCGCCGGCGATGGACGAGGGTGCTGCGGAGCGTGGTGAAACCGAATTTAATGGTGCTTGAGACGGGGGGGGATCATGGCTGACCGGACCATGAATGCGACATCGACCTCAGAACCGTTTCCCCAGGGGGAGGCCGGACCGGGCCGGGAGGCCAGGCCACGGGTGCTGCTGGTGGAGGATGACGGCAAGATCGCCCAGGAAGTCGCCGAGGAGCTGGAAAGCCGGGGCTTTGCCGTGCGTCATGCCCAGACGGGGCGCGACGGTCTGGCGGCAGCCATGGCCGAGACGTTCGATGTGATGATCGTGGACCGGATGCTGCCGCAGATGGACGGGCTGACGCTGATCGAGACCCTGCGCGGGCGTCAGGTGCCCAGCCCGGTGCTGGTGCTGTCGGCGCTGTCGGCTGTCGACGACCGCGTGAGCGGCCTGAAGGCCGGCGGCGACGATTACCTGACCAAGCCCTTCGCGATGGAGGAACTGGCCGCCCGGCTGGAGGCGCTGATGCGCCGCCCCAACAATACGCGCGAAACCATGCTGCATGTCGGGCCGCTGAGCATGGACCTGATCGAGCGGACGGTGACGCGGGACGGGCAGCCGATCGAGCTGCTGCCGCGCGAATTCCGGCTGCTGGAATATCTGATGCGCCGGCCGAACCAGGTGCTGACCCGCACCATGCTGCTGGAAGATGTGTGGAATTACCGCTTCATTCCGCAGACCAACCTGGTGGATGTCCATATCGGCAAGCTGCGGCGCAAGATCGACGACCCGGCCGGGGTGCCGCTGATCCAGAGCATCAGGGGCACCGGATTCATGCTGCGCGTGCCCGAATAGGCCATGCAACTGGGCGAGGTGCTGCGCACCGCGACGTTCCGGCTGACGCTGGCGGTGGTCGTGGCGATGATCGGCACGGCGGCGCTGCAATTCGCGGTCGGATACAGCCAGACCAAGGCGTTCGAGTTCCGGCGCACGGACGAACTGCTGCATCGCGAGGCCGCCCTGCTGGCGCGCGAGCAGAAGCAGGATCTGGAACACAAGATCAGCGAGCGCGCGACCGACGATCTGCGCGTGGTGATCAACCAGGCCGCGCTGTTCGATACCGCCCATCGCCATATCGCGGGCGACCTGCATACCTGGCCCGAAGGGCTGGTGGTCGATGGCCATGTCCATGAAGTGACCGTGCTGCCGAACGAGGATGCGCCCTATATCCTGCGCATCCTGGCCGTGCCGGTTGCCGGCGACCGGGTGCTGGTCCTGGGGCGCGGCCTGCACATGATTGCGGAATGGCGGCTGATGATGCGCCATTCGCTGCTGGTCTCGATCGTGCCCACGGTGCTGTTCGCGCTGCTGTGCGGCATCGTGCTGAGCCATCGCGCGCTGGGGCGCGTGGGCCGGATGCATGAGGCGATCGACCGGATCATGGATGGCGACCTGCATGAGCGCCTGCCCGCCGGGCGCCAGCGGGACGAGATGCAGCGCCTGGCCGGCAGCGTGAACCGCATGCTGGACCGGCTGGAGCATCTGATGGGCGAGATCCGCGATGTCGGCAACGACATCGCCCATGACCTGCGCACGCCCCTGGCCCGCGTACGCGCCCGCCTGGACCGCGCGCAGGCAGGCACGTTGTCGGCCGATGACCTGCGCACCGTCATCGCGCGCTCGATCGACGATCTGGACCAGTGTTTTTCCATCATCACCGCCCTGCTGCGGATCGGCGAGATCGAGAATGCCCGCCGGCGGGTCGGATTTTCGGTCGTGGACCTGAACGAGATCGCGACCGATATCGTCGATCTGTACGAGCCGATCGCCGAAACGCGGCAGATCAGGCTGGCATTCCATGCGGCATCGGGGCCCGTGCCTGTGCATGGCGACCGGGACCTGCTGATCGAGGTGCTGGCGAACCTGATCGACAATGCGCTGAAATTCACCGATCCCGGCGGCGACGTCACGCTGGCGACCTATCCCGACGGCCAGGGCGGGGCGCGGCTGGAGGTCGCCGATACCGGCATCGGCATCATGCCCGAGGAGCGGCAGGCGGTGATGAACCGGTTCTACCGTTCGGACAAGAGCCGCAACGTGCCGGGCAGCGGGCTGGGGCTCAGCCTGGTTTCGGCCATCCTGCGCCTGCACAACGCGCAACTGACCATTGCGAACGCCCGGCGGCACGATGCCCGGCCCGGCGCGCTGTTCGGTGTGGCATTCCCTCCTTCCGCACCGGTCGCGGCCCCGCCGGCCTAGGCCGGTTTTTAAATGGGAATTTCATTGGCGCGTTCGCACGGCGTGCTAACGAGGCCCCCGAACGATCGGGAGTGACGACGATGCACGCTTGCGGGCCAGATCGCAGGGGCGTGGCGGACAGGCAGGACGGACGGTGCGCGGACCCGCGCGCAGGGGGTTCGCGCCGCGCATGAACGCCATTGTCGTCACCGCGCTCAAGCGGCCCTATACGTTCGTCGTCCTGTCGATTCTTATTGTCGTCTTTGGTGTCCGGTCGATGGTTCAGACCCCGACCGACGTCTTCCCCAGCATCAAGATCCCCGTCGTCGCCATCGTCTGGACCTATACCGGCCTGATGCCGGAGGACATGTCCGGGCGCGTCGTCTATTATTACGAACGCGCGCTGACTGCGACCGTCAACAATATCGAGCATATCGAGAGTCAGTCCTATTACGGGCGCGGCATCGTCAAGGTGTTCTTCCAGCCCGGCACCGATACCGCGGTGGCGCAGACGCAGATCACCTCGGTCTCGCAGACCGTGATCAAGCAGATGCCGGCGGGCATGACGCCGCCCCTTGTGCTGACCTACAATGCGTCCTCGGTGCCGGTGCTGACGCTCCAGGTGTCGTCGGACACCATGACCGCGTCGCAGATCTACGACATGTCGTCCAACCTGATCCGGCCGGCGCTGGTGTCGGTGGCGGGGGCGGCGATCCCGAACCCGTATGGCGGCCAGCCGGGCAATGTCATGGTCGATCTGGACCAGGCGAAGCTGCTGGCGCACGGGCTCTCGGCCACCGATGTGGGCAATGCGCTGGGCCGGCAGAATATCGTGCTGCCGGCGGGTGATCAGCAGATCGGCGCCTTCGACTTCATGGTGCAGACCAATGCCACCCCCCGCGCGATCGACGAATTCAACGGGATTCCGGTCAAGCAGGTGGGCAATTCCGTCGTCTTCCTGCGTGACGTGGCGTGGGTGCATCAGGGCGGGCCGCCGCAGACCAATATGGTGCTGGTCAAGGGGCATCAGGCGGTCCTGATCGTGATCATGAAGAGCGGCGACGCCTCGACGCTGGACGTGGTCAGCGGGGTGAAGGCGCTGCTGCCCGGCGTGACCGCGACGCTGCCGCCCGGCGTGCAGATCAAGGTGCTGAACGACGCCTCGACCTTCGTGAAGGAAGCGGTGCGCGACGTGGTGCAGGAAATGGGCACTGCGGCGCTGCTGACCAGCCTGGTGGTGCTGCTGTTCCTGGGCTCCTGGCGTTCCACGGTCATCATCGCCACCTCGATCCCGCTGGCCATGCTGTGTGCCATCATCGGGCTGGGCTGGGCGGGGCAGACGATCAATGTCATGACGCTGGGCGGCCTGGCGCTGGCGGTCGGTATCCTGGTCGATGACGCCACCGTCATGATCGAGAATATCGATGCCCATCTGGAGATGGACAAGGACCTGGAAACCGCGATCATCGATGCGGCCAACCAGATCGTGATCCCGACCTTCGTCTCCACCATGTGCATCTGCATCGTCTGGATGCCGCTGTTCCAGCTGACCGGCGTTGCGGGCTGGCTGTTCATGCCGATGGCCGAGGCCATCATCTTCGCGATGATCGCCTCCTTCATCCTGTCGCGCACCCTGGTGCCGACCATGGCGAAATACCTGCTGGCGGCCCAGGTCGAAGCCCATCATGCGGCCAAGCAGGGCCATGCGGCGCCGAAGGGCTTCTTCGGCCGCTTCCAGCAGGGGTTCGAGGCCCGGTTCACGGCCTTCCGCCATGCCTATCGCGACCTGCTCACGGCGCTGGTGGCCGCGCGCATGCGCTTTATCGGCACCTTCCTGGGGCTGGCCGTGGGCTCGGTGGGGCTGCTGGTGTTCGTGGGGCAGGATTTCTTCCCCGAGATCAATTCGAACGCGCTGGCGATGCATATGCGCGCCCCGCTGGGCAGCAAGATCAACGAGGCGGGCAAGATCTCGATGCTGATCAGTGGCGAGATCCATCGCCTGCTGCCCGGCGAGGTCGATGACATCGTGGCCAATTGCGGCCTGCCGTTCAGTGGCCTGAACCAGGCCTTCATCCCGACTCCCACCGTCGGCGCGCAGGATTGCGACCTGACCATCACCCTGCGCGACGAGGAGGCGCCGGTCGCGGCCTATCGCGATATCCTGCGCAAGGGGCTGGCCGAACGGTTTCCGGGCACCGAACTGACCTTCATGCCGGCCGACCTGACGGCGAAGATCCTCAATTTCGGCCTGCCGGCGCCGCTCGATGTGCAGATCAGCGGCCGCAACCTGGCGGAGAATTTCACCTTCGCCCAGCATCTGGCCGAGCGGTTGCGGCATGTGACGGGCGTGACCGACGTGTCGGTGCAGGAGCCGATGACGACGCCCACCCTGCGGGTGAACGCCCGGCGCTCCTACGCGCTGGGGACCGGTCTGACGGAAGCCGACATCGCCAACAACGCGCTGGCGACCCTGTCGGGCAGCGGCCAGGTCTCGCCGACCTACTGGCTGGACCCGAAGACCGGCGTGTCGCATCTGGTGGATATCCAGACGCCGCTGCAGTTCCTGCAGAGGCTGAACGATCTGGAGACGATTCCGGTCGACCGGGGCGACGGTAACCCGATGAGCAAGGCGCCGCAGATCCTGGGCGGGCTGAGCCAGATCGTCCAGACCGGCACGCCCGGCGAGGTCTCGCACTACAACATCCTGCCGGTGTTCAATATCTACGCCACCAATAACGGCCTGGACCTGGGTGCGGTCTCGCGCTCGGTGAACCGGGTGGTGGAGGCGTCGCGCCATGACCTGCCGCGCGGATCCAGCCTGACGGTGCGCGGCCAGGCGGTGACGATGAACAGCGCCTATCGCCAGCTCGGCATCGGATTGGCGATGTCGATCCTGCTGGTGTACCTGATCATCGTCGTCAACTTCCAGTCGTGGCTGGACCCGTTCATCATCATCACCGCGCTGCCCGGCGCGCTGGCGGGCATCGCGTGGAGCCTGTTCCTGACGCATACCGCGCTGTCGGTGCCGGCACTGACGGGGGCGATCATGTGCATGGGCACCGCCACCGCCAACTCGATCCTGGTCGTGTCCTTCGCCCGTGAGCGGCTGGAGGTGCATGGCGATGCCGTGAAGGCCGCCATCGAGGCCGGGTTCGAACGTATCCGGCCGGTGCTGATGACGGCATCGGCCATGATCATCGGCATGCTGCCGATGTCCCTGAGCAATTCGCAGAACGCGCCGCTCGGCCGGGCGGTGATGGGCGGGCTGATGGTGGCGACAGTGGCGACGCTGCTGTTCGTGCCCTCCGTCTTCGCCCTGCTGCATGGCAGGCGGTCCGAGAGACACCGTAGCGCCGAAGGAGAACGCGCATGAGCGCCGTGGAACAGACCCGCGGACCAAAACCGTCGGGGCGCGGGAAGCTGCTGGCCGGCGTCGGCGTCATCCTGGCGGTGGTGGTGGTCGGCGGCGGGATTATCCAGCGGCAGGCGCATCTGGGCGCGCTGCGTCACCAGACGGAAGATGCCGCGATCCCGCGGGTGCAGCTGATCTCGCCCGGCAAGGGGCCGAGCATCCGCACGCTGGACCTGCCGGGCAATATCTCGGCCTGGTACCTGGCGCCGATTTATGCCCAGGTCTCGGGCTATGTGCGCATGTGGTACAAGGATTTCGGCGCCGAGGTGAAGGCGGGCGACGTGCTGGCCACCATCGACACACCGGGGCTGGACGCGCAGTACGCCGCGTCGAAGGCGAATTTCGACGTGGCGATGGCGCGCTACAAGCTGGCGCAGATCACGGCGAAGCGCTGGAAGGCGCTGCAGGGCACGCAGGCCGTGTCGCAGCAGGAAGTCGACGTGCAGGCGGCGAACGCCGAGGCCGAGCAGGCCCAGGTCGAGGCCGCCCGGCACGACGTGTCGCGCTATGCGGCGCTGATCGGCTTCAAGCAGATCGTTGCCCCCTTCGACGGGGTGGTGACGTCGCGCCTGGCCGATGTCGGCGATTATGTGAATGCCGGCGGCGGCGATGTCAGCGCGCGCGGGACCGCGACCGAGCTGTTCAGCGTGGCCGACGTGCATCGCATGCGCGTGTTCGTGTCGGTGCCGCAGGATTATGCCGACATTATCAGCCCCAAGCTGACGGCCGAAGTGACCGTGCCGCAGCATCCGGGCCGGGTGTACAAGGCCACGTTCCTGGCCACCGCCGGCGCGTTCAACGCGACGACCCGCACGGTGACCACAGAGCTGACGCTGGATAACAGCGACCGCACGCTGTGGCCGGATTCCTATGCCACCGTTCATTTCCGCGCGCCGGGCGACCCGGACATTCTGGTGATTCCGGAGGGCGCGCTGATCTTCCGGGCTGAGGGCATGCAGGTGGCGCTGGTCGACGAGCATAACCGTATCCGGCTGCATAATGTGACGGTCGGGACCAATCTGGGCACCACGGTGCAGATCCGGGGCGGGCTGAAGGCGACGGACCGGCTGGTCAACAACCCCTCGGCAGGCCTGCTGGACGGGCAGGAGGTCCGGGTGGTGGATGCGACGCCGGGCTATAACGCGCAGCCGGCCGTGGCGAACGATTCGGCCCGTACCGACGATGTCCGTGCCATGCCGAACGATCGGTCGGGTGCGGAGGAGGCGGGAGCCCGTCAATGACCCTTTCCTCTCCCGCACGGCGATTGCGGCGCCGTTCCGCCGGCCGGCTGCAGCACGCGGCCCGCTGGGCCGGCGGCCTGGCGCTGCTGACCGGCCTGGCCGGGTGCGACATGGCGCCCGCCTATCACCCCGACCATTTCGTCTTTCCCGACAATTGGAAGGGCGAGGGTACGGTGCGCTACGCCGCGCCCGACGAGGCCGCGTTGCGGGGGGATTGGTGGACCCTGCTCGGCGACCCGGCGCTGAACCGGCTGGAAGAGCAGGCCAATCGCGCCAATCCGGACCTTCAGGTCGCGGCCGAGACCTTCACCCAGGCGCGCGACATGGCGGCCGAAGCCCAGGCTGGCCTGTATCCGCAGGTGACAGCGGGTGCGGGCATGGCCAAATACAAGGGCTCGGCGCATCGGCTGTGGCGCGGGGCGGGATCGACCGGCCCGACCTATATGTCGTCGGAGCAATATAGCGGCACCGCGACGTGGGAGCCCGATTTCTGGTCGGCGATCCGCAATCGCAAGCGGATGCGCGTACAGGCGGCGCAGGAACGCGCCGCCGATTACGCGCTGACGCGGCTGAGCACCGACGCCGAACTGGCGTCCGATTACATCGCCCTGCGCGGGCTGGACGTGCAGGACACGGTCTATCGCGACTCGATCAATACCTACAAGCTGGCGGTGCAGATCACGCATATGCGCCAGGCCGGGGCGATTGCTGCCGGGCTGGACGTCTCGCGCGCCGAAAACCAGCTCTATGCCACCCAGGCGCAGGAGACCGACCTGCTGGCGCGCCGGGCGGTGCTGGAACATGCGATCGCGGCGCTGGTGGGCGTAGCGCCGGCATCCTTTCATCTGGAGCCGGAAAGCCAGATGCATTTCCCCGATGTCGGGGTGCCGATGCTGCTGCCCTCGGCGCTGCTGGAGCGCCGGCCGGACGTGGCGGCCGCCGAGCGCGAGATGGCGCAGGCCAACCGCGCCATCGGCGTATCGCGCGCCGCGTTCTATCCGAACGTGTCGGTGAACGCGATGACCGGGTTCATGGATAACGGCTTCACGCTCGCCGACCTGTCGAACAGCATGTATTCCTATGCCGTGCAGGCGGCGATGCCGCTGTTCCAGGGCGGTCTTCGCCGGGCGGAGCTGCAGCGCACCTGGTCGCAATATCGCCAGGCAGAGGATAATTATCGCGGCGTGGTGCTGCAGGCCTTCCAGGATGTCGAGGACGGGCTGACCATGACCGGGCAGCTGCGTACCGAACTGGCGCAGCAGCACCGTTCGGTGCAGGCCGCCGTCCGAACCCAGGGCATGACCATGGCGCTCTATACGGGCGGGCTGACCAACTATCTGGACGTGGTGGTGGCCCAGATCGCCGCCCTGACCGCGCGTATCGCCGAGGTCCAGGTCGAGACCCGGCGCCATCAGGCGACGGTGGCGCTGATCCGCGCGCTGGGGGGCGGGTGGTCGCGGGCCCAGCTGCCGTCCGACAAGTCGGTCATGCCCTTCGCGCCCCTGCAGTACGAGGGGCTGCGCGTGCCCAAGGAGGCCGGGGGCATCGCGACCGGCAGCGGGCCGGACCAACTGAACCTGACCGGGACCGGGCTGGCCGGGCCGGGGTTGACAACCCCGGCCCAATAGGGTTAGGGACCCGCCTCTTACGGAACGCGGGAGGCCGCGTCCGCCGTCTTGCACGGCGGGCCGGCCGCAGGAACCGCGGTCCGGGTGAAACAGTCAGGAGCCCCGGATATGGCCAAAAAGATCGTTGGCTACATCAAGCTACAAATTCCCGCCGGCAAGGCGAATCCGTCCCCGCCGGTCGGCCCGGCGCTGGGTCAGCGCGGCCTGAACATCATGCAGTTCTGCAAGGAGTTCAACGCCAAGACGCAGGGCCTCGAGCCCGGTATGCCGATCCCGGTCGTCATCACCGCCTATGCCGACCGCACGTTCACCTTCATCACCAAGACCCCGCCGAACACCTATTTCCTGATGAAGGCTGCCAACATCAAGAAGGGCAGCTCGACGGTGGGCAAGTCGGCCGCGGTCGGCAGCGTCACGATGGCGCAGCTGCGCGAGATCGCCGAGCAGAAGAAGCAGGACATGAATGCCAACGACATCGACGGGGCTGTGCGGATGCTGATCGGCTCCGCCCGTTCGATGGGCCTTACGGTGGTGGAGGGCTGATCCAATGGCCAAGAACAAGCGTCTGACGGCCGGCCAGGCCTCTGTCGACCGTAACAAATCCTATGGCCTCGACGAGGCGATCGGTCTGGTGAAGCAGACGGCGACCGCCAAGTTCGACGAGACGATCGAGATCTCGCTGAACCTGGGCATCGACCCGCGTCACGCCGACCAGATGGTCCGCGGCCTGCTGTCGCTGCCGAACGGCACCGGCAAGACCCTGCGCGTGGGCGTGTTCGCCCGTGGCGCGAAGGCCGAAGAAGCCCTGGCCGCCGGTGCCGACGTGGTGGGTGCCGAGGACCTGGCCGAGAAGGTGCAGGCTGGCGAAATCGCGTTCGACCGCTGCATCGCGACGCCGGACATGATGGCTCTGGTCGGTCGCCTGGGTAAGATCCTGGGCCCGCGCGGTCTGATGCCGAACCCCAAGCTGGGCACCGTGACCATGGACGTGAAGGGCGCCGTGACGGCGGCCAAGTCCGGCCAGGTCGAGTATCGCGCCGAGAAGGCCGGTATCATCCATGCCGGTATCGGCAAGGCGTCTTTCGACAGCGAGAAGCTGATCGAAAACATCCGCGCCTTCGTCGATGCGGTGCAGAAGGCCAAGCCGACGGGCGCCAAGGGCACCTATCTGCGCAAGGCCGCTCTGTCGTCCACGATGGGCCCCGGCGTGCGCGTCGACGTGTCCTCGTTCTCGGCGGGCTGACACGCAAGAGATGACGTGATGCCCGCAAGGGTATCGCGGACAGGAGGCGGGGTGCCTGCGGTGCCTCGTTCTTCCGAACCTGTCCATGACCGGATGTGGCTGATGCCTTGATGGACCTTTGGGTCCGCAACCGGAAGACGGGGATTGCCGGATAGGGGTGGCTACGCCGCCTACACTGGTTGTTCCGTTGTTCACAGGACAGGCGAACCGGAGGGTGGGCCGCAAGGTCTCATCCTCCTAGGGTAAACCCGGCCTGTTGGGGCATCCCCGGCAGGTCACGACGGAGACGGGAATTGGACCGTACGGAGAAGCGGGAGTTTGTTGCCTCCCTCGCAGCCGTGTTCGCCGAGACGTCCATGGTTGTCGTAACCCGCAATGACGGGCTGACGGTGGCTGATGCGACGATCCTTCGGCAGCGCGTGCGCGCGGCTGGAGCGACTTACAAGGTCGCGAAGAACCGGCTGGCCAACCTCGCCCTGGCAGGGACCCGATTCGAGGGCATTTCGCCGCTGCTGAAGGGGCCGACCGCGATTTCGTGGTCTGCCGATCCTGTGGCCGTGGCCAAGGTGCTTGTCGAGTTCGCCAAGACCAACGAAAAGCTCGTTCTGCTCGGTGGAGCGCTCGGCACCCAGACGCTGAATGTCGATGGGGTCAAGGCGCTGGCCGAGCTGCCGTCCCTGGATACGCTCCGGGCGCAGCTGGTGGGGATGATCTCCACGCCGGCCACGCGCATCGCGGGTGTTCTCCAGGCGCCGGCCGGACAGCTTGCGCGGGTTTTCGGGGCCTACGCCAAGAAGGACGAGGCTGCCTGAGCCATCTGCGCCCCGCATGCGCGGGGTGATGAAATTTGCACAGTCTCGTGAAATCGGGATTGTGTTGCGCCAATCAGTGTATACATTAGGAAGACCAAATCATGGCCGATCTGACCAAACTCGTTGACGAGCTGTCCGCCCTCACGGTTCTCGAGGCCGCCGAGCTCTCGAAGCTGCTGGAAGAGAAGTGGGGCGTTTCCGCCGCCGCTCCGGTTGCCGTTGCCGCCGCGCCGGCCGCTGCCGCCGCTGCCCCGGCTGAAGAGCAGACCGAGTTCACTGTTGTCCTGGCCAAGGCCGGCGACAAGAAGATCAACGTCATCAAGGAAATCCGTGGCATCACCGGCCTGGGCCTGAAGGAAGCCAAGGACCTGGTCGAGGGTGCGCCGAAGACCGTGAAGGAAGGCGTGAACAAGGACGAAGCCGAGAAGATCAAGAAGGTTCTTGAAGAGAACGGCGCGACCGTCGAAGTGAAGTAATCTGCCGGGTGTTGGCGGCCTCCGGGCTGCCTCTCCTGCTTGATGCCAGGTGAGGGCGGGAACCCGAAAGGGTCCCGCCCCCTTGGCCGTTCTGGCGCCCTGACCGCAAGGTCTCGGGCGCCTTCGGCGGTAGAAGGCCCATCCTTCGGGGTGGGCGGGGGCGCCGGTTGCGGCGCCCAGGCATAGACGGTTTGTGATGATCCGCTTTCGGTCGCCGTGGCTCCGGGTTCCGGGCGCGGAAAGGTCCGGGTCGTCGGGGATGGGGGCAGGATAGACGATGAACGCGATTACGAAATCGTTCACGGGACGCAAGCGCATCCGCAAGAGCTTCGGGCGGATACCCGAAATCGCTCCGATGCCCAATCTGATCGACGTGCAGCGCGCCAGTTACGAGGCGTTCCTGCAGATGAACGTGTCGCCCGACAGCCGGACGCAGACCGGCCTGCAGGAAGTGTTCCGTTCGGTCTTCCCGATCAATGATTTCGCCGGGCGCGGCCGCCTGGAGTTCGTGCATTACGAGCTCGAAGAGCCGAAATACGACGTTGAGGAATGCATCCAGCGCGGCCTGACCTTCGCGGCCCCGCTGAAGGTGGTGCTCCGTCTGATCGTGTGGGATGTCGACGAGGATACGGGTTCGCGCTCGATCCGCGATATCAAGGAACAGCCCGTCTATATGGGCGACATGCCGCTGATGACGGATAACGGCACCTTCATCATCAACGGGACCGAGCGCGTCATCGTCAGCCAGATGCACCGCAGCCCCGGCGTGTTCTTCGACCACGACAAGGGCAAGACCCATTCGTCGGGCAAGTTCCTGTTCGCCGCCCGCGTCATCCCCTATCGCGGCTCGTGGCTCGATTTCGAATTCGACAGCAAGGACCTGATCTACGTCCGCATCGACCGCAAGCGGAAGCTGCCGGTGACGACGCTGCTGTACGCCCTCGAGGGCGAGGCTTCGGCGGCGGCCCGCGCCGCGAAGATCGCCGAGGGCGGCGACGTCGACGCGCTGGAGATCCGCGGCATGGATGCCGACGAGATCCTGGGCTATTTCTACAATCAGGTTGTCTTCACCAAGACCCCCAAGGGCTGGGCCCGTCCGTTCGACGCCGAGTCGTTCCGCGGCATGAAGCTGCTGGAGCCGCTGGTGGACGCGCAGAGCGGCGAGGTGGTGGCCGAGGCCGACGCCAAGCTGACCGCCCGCATGGTGCGCAAGATCGCCGAGACGACCAAGGAAGTGCTGGTCGGCGCGGCCGGTCTGGTCGGCCGCTACGTGGCGCATGACCTGGTCAACCCCGAGACGGGCGAGATCTATGCCGAGGCGGGCGAAGAACTGAGCGAGGCGCGGCTGGAGGCGCTGGAAGAGGCGGGTGTCGATTGCCTGCCGACGCTGGCGGTCGATGCCGCGAACGGCCCGTGGATCCGCAACACGCTGGCGGTGGACAAGAACGGCTCACGCGATGACGCGCTGACCGACATCTATCGCGTGATGCGCCCGGGCGAGCCTCCGACACCGGAAACCGCCGAGGCCATGTTCTCGGGCCTGTTCTTCGACGCGGACCGCTACGACCTGTCGGCGGTCGGCCGCGTGAAGATGAACATGCGCCTGGGCCTGGACGCGCCGGACACGATGCGCGTGCTGCGCAAGGAAGACATCCTGCGCACCGTCAAGATCATGTGCGAGCTGAAGGACGGCCGCGGCGCGATCGACGATATCGACAATCTGGGCAACCGTCGCGTTCGCTCGGTCGGCGAGCTGATGGAAAACCAGTATCGCGTCGGCCTGCTGCGCATGGAGCGCGCGATCCGCGAGCGCATGGGCTCGGTCGATATCGACACCGTGATGCCGCACGACCTGATCAACGCCAAGCCGGCGGCGGCGGCGGTGCGCGAGTTCTTCGGCTCGTCGCAGCTCAGCCAGTTCATGGACCAGACCAACCCGCTCTCCGAAGTGACGCACAAGCGTCGCCTCTCGGCGCTTGGCCCGGGCGGTCTGACGCGTGAGCGCGCGGGCTTCGAGGTGCGTGACGTTCATCCGACCCATTACGGCCGCATCTGCCCGATCGAGACGCCGGAAGGGCCGAACATCGGCCTGATCAACTCGCTGGCCACCTATGCCAAGGTGAACAAGTACGGCTTCATCGAGACCCCGTACCGTTTGGTGCGTGACGGCGTGCTGCAGGATGGCTGGAAATACCTCTCCGCCATGGAAGAGGAAAAGCTGATCGTTGCTCAGGCCGACGCCAAGCAGGATCTCGATGGCCGCCTGACAGACGAGCTGGTCTCGGTGCGCCGTGGCGGCGATTTCCGCCTGGTGAAGCCCGAAGAGGTCACGGCCTGCGACGTGTCCCCCAAGCAGCTGGTCTCGGTTGCGGCGGCGCTGATTCCGTTCCTTGAGAACGATGACGCCAACCGCGCGCTGATGGGCTCGAACATGCAGCGTCAGGCGGTGCCGCTGGTCCGCTCCGACGCGCCGCTGGTCGGCACGGGCATGGAAGCGGCCGTGGCGCACGATTCGGGCGCGACGATTGTGGCCAAGCGCAGCGGCGTGATCGACCAGATCGACGGCGCGCGTATCGTGGTCCGCGCCACCGATGTGGCCGGGGCGACGCAGGGCGTCGATATCTATCGCCTGCGCAAATATATGCGCTCGAACCAGTCGACCTGCATCAACCAGCGTCCGCTGGTGCGCGTGGGCGACCAGGTGCTGGCCGGCGACATCATCGCCGACGGTCCTTCGACCGAACTGGGCGAGCTGGCGCTGGGCCGGAACGTGCTGGTCGCGTTCATGCCGTGGAACGGGTACAATTTTGAAGATTCGATCCTGATTTCCGAGCGGATCGCGCGCGATGACGTCTTCACCTCGATCCATATCGAGGAATTCGAGGTCATGGCCCGTGACACCAAGCTGGGTCAGGAGGAAATCACCCGCGACATTCCCAATGTCGGCGAGGAGGCCCTGCGCAACCTCGACGAGGCGGGCATCGTCTATGTCGGCGCCGAGGTGAATCCGGGCGACATCCTCGTCGGCAAGGTGACGCCGAAGGGCGAAAGCCCGATGACGCCGGAAGAGAAGCTGCTGCGCGCCATCTTCGGCGAAAAGGCGTCGGATGTCCGCGATACCTCGCTGAAGCTGCCGCCCGGCACCACCGGCACGATCGTCGATGTGCGTGTCTTCTCCCGTCGCGGCGTCGACAAGGACGAGCGCGCGATGGCGATCGAACGCGCCGAGATCGAGCGTCTGGCCAAGGACCGCGACGATGAGCGTGCGATTCAGGAGCGGTCGTTCTACAACCGGCTGCGTGAGCGCCTGGTGGGTCAGGTCTCCGGCACCGGCTTCAAGGGGCTGCGTTCGGGCACCGAAATCACAGAAGAAGTGCTGGCCGAGCATCCGCGCGGCGCATGGCGGAACATCACCGTTGCCGCCGACGCGGTGATGGTCGAGCTGGAAGTGCTGCGGCGCGAGTTCGATGCCGCCGTGGCCCGCATCCAGGCGCGCTTCGAAAGCAAGGTCGAGAAGCTGCAGCGCGGTGACGAGCTGCCGCCCGGCGTGATGAAGATGGTCAAGGTGTTCGTCGCGGTGAAGCGCAAGCTGCAGCCGGGCGACAAGATGGCCGGCCGTCACGGCAACAAGGGTGTCGTCTCGCGCGTCGTGCCGGTGGAAGACATGCCGTTCCTCGAGGACGGCACGCCGGTCGATCTGGTGCTGAACCCGCTGGGCGTGCCCTCGCGCATGAATGTCGGGCAGATCCTGGAGACCCATCTGGGCTGGGCCTGCGCCAATATCGGCCGCGGCATCGGCGGACTGGTGGACGAGTATCAACGCACCGGCGAGAAGAAGCAGGAGCTGCTGGACCGCCTGAAGACCGTCTATGGCGACAAGGTGTATGACGATTCCATCGTCACCCTGCCCAACGAGCAGCTGGTCGAGCTGGCCAACAACCTGCGCAAGGGCGTGCCGATCGCGACGCCGGTGTTCGACGGCGCGTCGATCCCCGATATCGAGGCGATGCTGACCTATGCGGGGGTCAACAAGTCGGGCCAGTCGCAGCTGATCGACGGGCGCACGGGCGAGAAGTTCGAGCGTCTGACCACGGTGGGCTACATCTACATGCTGAAGCTGCATCATCTGGTCGACGACAAGATCCACGCCCGCTCGATCGGTCCGTACTCGCTGGTCACGCAGCAGCCTCTGGGCGGCAAGGCCCAGTTCGGCGGCCAACGCTTCGGCGAAATGGAGGTCTGGGCGCTGGAAGCCTACGGCGCGGCCTACACGCTGCAGGAAATGCTGACGGTGAAGTCGGACGACGTGTCCGGCCGCACCAAGGTCTACGAAGCGATCGTGCGCGAGCAGGACGATTTCGAGGCCGGTATTCCCGAGAGCTTCAACGTTCTGATCAAGGAACTGAAGTCGCTCGGCCTGAACGTGGATCTGGAGCAGAGTGGCGACTGACGCCGGCGTCAGTCACACCATTCCGTCTCTGTCTGTTCTTTTTTCATGGATGGTTGCGGCCCTGGGGGTCGCAGCCATTCATTTCCCCCAGGGGGTTTGCGGCGCATGAACGAACTCATGAAGATCCTGGGCCAGACTGGCCAGACCATGGTCTTCGACCAGATCAAGATCCAGCTCGCCTCGTCCGAGCAGATCCGGTCCTGGTCGTACGGCGAGATCAAGAAGCCCGAGACCATCAACTACCGGACCTTCAAGCCCGAGCGCGACGGCCTGTTCTGCGCGCGCATCTTCGGGCCGATCAAGGACTACGAGTGCCTGTGCGGCAAGTACAAGCGCATGAAGTTCCGCGGCATCATCTGCGAGAAGTGCGGCGTTGAGGTCACGCTGGCCAAGGTCCGCCGCGAGCGGATGGGCCATATCGAGCTGGCCAGCCCGGTCGCGCATATCTGGTTCCTGAAGTCGCTGCCCAGCCGTATCGGCCTGATGGTCGACATGACGCTGAAGGATCTGGAAAAGATCCTGTATTTCGAAAGCTACGTGGTGCTGGAGCCTGGCACCTCGCCGCTGAAGCAGTACAGCCTGCTGACCGAAGACCAGTATCTCGACGTCATGGACGAGCATGGCGAGGAAGGAATCGAGGTCGGAATCGGCGCCGAGGCCATCAAGAAGGTCCTGGAGCGAATCGACTGCCGCGCCGACAAGGACCGGCTGCGCCAGGAGCTGAAGGACACGACGTCCGAGGCCAAGCGCAAGAAGCTGGTCAAGCGGCTGAAGCTGATCGAGGCGTTCGCCGACAGCGATTCGCGCCCCGAATGGATGATCATGGACCTGATCCCGGTCATCCCGCCGGAGCTGCGTCCGCTGGTTCCGCTGGATGGCGGCCGCTTCGCCACGTCCGACCTGAACGACCTGTACCGCCGCGTCATCAACCGTAACAACCGCCTGAAGCGGCTGATCGAGCTGCGCGCGCCGGATATCATCGTCCGCAACGAAAAGCGCATGCTGCAGGAATCGGTCGATGCGCTGTTCGACAATGGCCGTCGCGGACGTGCGATCACGGGCGCCAACAAGCGGCCGCTGAAGTCGCTGTCCGACATGCTGAAGGGCAAGCAGGGCCGCTTCCGCCAGAACCTGCTGGGTAAGCGCGTCGATTATTCCGGCCGTTCGGTGATCGTGGTCGGGCCGGAGCTGAAGCTGCATCAGTGCGGCCTGCCCAAGAAGATGGCGCTGGAGCTGTTCAAGCCGTTCATCTACTCGAAGCTCGAGAAATACGGTCACGCTACCACCATCAAGGCCGCGAAGCGGATGGTGGAGAAGGAGCGTCCCGAGGTGTGGGACATCCTCGAAGAGGTGATCCGCGAACATCCGGTGATGCTGAACCGCGCGCCGACGCTGCATCGTCTGGGCATCCAGGCGTTCGAGCCGGTGCTGATCGAAGGCAAGGCGATCCAGCTTCATCCGCTGGTCTGCACCGCCTTCAACGCGGATTTCGACGGTGACCAGATGGCCGTGCACGTCCCGCTGAGCCTTGAGGCGCAGCTGGAAGCGCGCGTGCTGATGATGTCGACCAACAACATCCTCAGTCCCGCCAACGGCAAGCCGATCATCGTGCCGTCGCAGGACATCGTGCTGGGGCTGTACTATCTCAGCCTCGAGACGCCCGAATTCCTCGTCACGCCCGACCGCAACGAATACGATGCCGAAGGCCGGATCACGGTGCAGGGCGCGTCGTCCTTCGCCACGGTCGGCGAGGTCGAGTACGCCCTGTCGGCCGGCGCCATCAAGCTGCATGACAAGATCGTGGCGCGTTTCGAGACGGTCGATGCCGACGGCAAGCCGGTGCGCCAGACCGTCATCACCACGCCGGGCCGCATGCTGATCGCGCAGATCCTGCCGCGCCATGCCGCGATTCCCTTCTCGCTGATCAACAAGCAGCTGACGAAGAAGAACGTGTCGGACGTGATCGACGCGGTCTATCGCCACTGCGGCCAGAAGGAAGCAGTGATCTTCTGCGACCGGATGATGGGGCTGGGCTTCCGCCACGCGGCGAAGGCCGGCATCTCGTTCGGCAAGGATGACATGATCATCCCGAACGAGAAGAAGGGCCTGGTCGAGCGGACCGCCACCGAGGTGAAGGAGTTCGAGCAGCAGTATCAGGACGGTCTGATCACTGCTGGCGAGCGCTACAACAAGGTGGTCGACGCCTGGTCGCGCTGCACCGACGAGGTGCAGGCCGCGATGATGAAGGAGATTTCGCGCCAGGAGGTCGGCAAGGTCACGAACTCGGTGTGGATGATGAGCCACTCCGGTGCCCGTGGGTCGCCGGCGCAGATGAAGCAGCTGGCCGGCATGCGCGGCCTGATGGCCAAGCCGTCGGGCGAGATCATCGAGCAGCCGATCATCGCCAACTTCAAGGAAGGCCTGTCGGTTCTCGATTACTTCACCTCGACCCACGGCGCCCGCAAGGGCCTGGCGGACACCGCGCTGAAGACCGCGAACTCGGGCTACCTGACGCGTCGTCTGGTCGACGTGGCGCAGGATTGCATCATCGTCGAGGAAGATTGCGCCTCCGAGCGCGGCCTGACGGTGCGCGCCGTGATGGATGGCGGCGAGGTCGTCTCGTCCCTGTCCGAGCGGATTCTGGGCCGCACGGTCGCGGCGGACGTGCTGGACCCGGCCACGGGCGAGGTGCTGGTCAAGCGCGACCTGCTGATCGACGAGGCCCTGGCCGAGAAGATCGAGAAGGCGGGCGTGGAAAGCATGCTCATCCGCTCGGTCCTGACCTGCGAGAGCCGGGTCGGCGTCTGCGGCCTGTGCTACGGTCGCGACCTGGCGCGCGGCACGCCGGTCAATATCGGCGAGGCGGTCGGCGTGATCGCCGCCCAGTCGATCGGCGAGCCGGGCACCCAGCTGACCATGCGTACCTTCCATATCGGCGGTGCGGCGCAGCGTGGCGCCGAGCAGTCGATGGTCGAGGCGTCGCGTGACGGGCATGTGACGATCAACAACCGCAACGTCGTCCATAATAGCCAGAACGTGCCGATCGTGATGTCGCGTAACTGCGAGATCGTGCTGACGGACGAGAAGGGGGTCGAGCGTGCCCGCTTCCGCGTGCCTTACGGCGCGCGCCTGCTGGTGGACGAGGGCGCGGCGGTCACGCGCGCCCAGAAGCTGGCCGAATGGGACCCGTACACCCTGCCGATCATCACCGAGCAGTCGGGAACGGTCGAGTATCTGGACCTGATCGACTCCATCACGCTCGTCGAGCGGATGGACGAGGTGACGGGCCTGACCTCGAAGGTGGTCGTCGACTACAAGCAGGCGGCCAAGGGTGTGGACCTGCGTCCGCGCCTGCAGCTGAAGGATGCGAACGGCCACGTCATCAAGCTGTCCAATGGCAACGACGCCCGCTACTTCCTCTCGCCCGATTCGCTGCTGTCGGTCGAGAACGGCGCGCAGGTCAGCGCCGGTGACGTGCTGGCCCGTATCCCGCGCGAAGGCTCGAAGACCCGTGACATCACGGGTGGTCTGCCCCGCGTCGCCGAACTGTTCGAGGCACGGCGTCCGAAGGACCATGCGATCATTTCCGAGACCGACGGTCGCGTCGAGTTCGGCAAGGATTACAAGGCCAAGCGCCGGATCATCGTGAAGAACGACGAGACGGGCGAAGAGACGGACTACCTGATCCCGAAGGGCAAGCATGTCTCGGTCCAGGAAGGCGATTTCGTCCGCGTGGGCGATCCGCTGGTCGACGGTCCGCGCGTGCCGCATGACATCCTGAAGGTTCTGGGTGTCGAGGCGCTGTCGGACTATCTGGTGAACGAGATCCAGGACGTCTATCGACTGCAGGGCGTGAAGATCAACGACAAGCACATCGAGGTGATCGTTCGCCAGATGCTGCAGAAGGTCGAGATCCTCGAGCCCGGCGACACGACCTATCTGGTCGGCGAGACGGTGGACCGGATCGAGTTCGAGACTGAGAACACGAAGCGCCTGAACATGGGCGAGCGCCCGGCCGCGGCCATGCCTGTGCTCCAGGGCATCACCAAGGCCTCGCTGCAGACCCAGTCCTTCATCTCGGCAGCTTCGTTCCAGGAGACGACTCGTGTCCTGACCGAGGCCGCGACGGCCGGCAAGCGCGACACGCTGAATGGCCTGAAGGAGAACGTGATCGTCGGGCGCCTGATCCCGGCGGGCACGGGCAGCGTGATGAACAAGCTGCGGGCGATCGCGGCGGGGCAGGACCGCCAGCGTCTCGCGCAGGGCCGTCCGGTGGTCACCAAGGCCAGCTGAGCGGCCCTCTGGCTGGGCGCCTCTCAGGGGGCGTCTGGCGCAGCTGTGAAGAGGCGCAATGATGAAGGGGCCGGGTGGCAACACCCGGCCCCTTTCATATGGGAGCGTGCTCCTGTATCTGATGGCCGACCGGATCGTGCCGAATCGGATGATTGGCACGATCGGGATGCGCGATGATGGCGCGATGGCGGGCCTGCCGTAACTGCATGCCCGCCATCGCCGGCCCGACGAGATAATTCGGCGGGAATCGGCCGCGAATCCCGAGGTAACACTTGACTCAAGGGCAGGGGCTTCGTAGGTTCCGCGCCCTCGGCTAGCCCCGTCTCGTATGACGTCGTTGGCCGTCGAATGCAGCATGCAGGCATGCGGCGCCGTGATCCGAGAGGGTCGCCAAGGCCGGATGTAAATATGATGCCCAGGCGAATGATCCTCATTCGGTGGGATTTTGTTGTGAACGACAGTCGGCAACCTAAGACGCGGTTGGCCGGCCGAAATTTGTAAGGATCGGGAAAGGCGTATGCCGACCATCAACCAGCTGATCGCCAAAGGCCGCGAGCCCGCAGCCAAGCGCAATAAGGTGCCTGCTCTGCAGGGTTGCCCGCAGAAGCGCGGTGTCTGCACCCGCGTCTACACAACCACACCGAAGAAGCCGAACTCGGCTCTGCGTAAGGTTGCGAAGGTGCGTCTGACGAACGGCTATGAGGTCGTCAGCTACATCCCCGGTGAAGGCCACAACCTGCAGGAGCATAGTGTGGTCCTGATCCGCGGTGGCCGCGTCAAGGATCTTCCGGGCGTGCGTTACCACATCCTGCGTGGCGTTCTGGATACCCAGGGTATCGCCAAGCGTCGTCAGCGTCGCTCGCTCTATGGCGCGAAGCGTCCGAAGTAAAAGGAATAACCAGGCATGAGTCGCCGTCATCGCGCCGTGAAGCGCGAGATTCTTCCCGATCCGAAATTTGGTGATGTCGTCATCACGCGCTTCATGAATGCGCTCATGTACGACGGCAAGAAGTCCACCGCCGAAGGCATCGTCTATGGTGCGCTTGAGGTGCTGCGTCGCCGTGGTGGTGCAGCTGCCGATCCGGTTGTGATGTTCCACAGCGCGCTGGACAACGTGAAGCCGGCCGTCGAGGTCCGTTCGCGTCGCGTCGGTGGTGCTACCTATCAGGTGCCCGTCGAAGTGCGCACGGAGCGTCGTCAGGCGCTTGCGATCCGCTGGCTGATCGATGCCTCGCGCAAGCGTGGCGAGAACACCATGCAGGAGCGTCTGTCCAACGAGCTTCTGGACGCGGTCAACAATCGTGGGTCCGCCGTGAAGAAGCGTGAAGACACGCATCGCATGGCCGAGGCCAACAAGGCGTTCAGTCATTACCGCTGGTAAGAGGCGCTGCTCCGGTCTAAAGACCGGCACGCTTCCGGTTAGGAACATTTCAACCCGACTCCCGGCCTGAGGGCCGAGGTAACGGAGATAGACGATGGCAAAGGCTAAATTCGAGCGGACGAAGCCGCACTGCAATATCGGCACGATCGGTCACGTCGACCATGGCAAGACGTCGCTGACCGCCGCGATCACCAAGACGCTGGCGAAGACCGGCGGCGCGACCTTCAAGGCGTATGACCAGATCGACGCGGCGCCGGAAGAGCGCGCCCGTGGCATCACGATCTCGACCGCCCACGTCGAGTACGAGACCGCAGCGCGCCACTATGCGCACGTCGACTGCCCCGGCCACGCCGACTATGTGAAGAACATGATCACCGGTGCGGCGCAGATGGACGGCGCCATCCTGGTGGTTTCGGCCGCCGACGGCCCGATGCCGCAGACCCGCGAGCACATCCTGCTGGCGCGTCAGGTCGGCGTTCCGGCGCTGGTCGTGTTCCTGAACAAGGTTGACCAGGTCGACGATCCGGAGCTGCTGGAGCTGGTCGAGATGGAAGTGCGCGAGCTTCTGTCGGCCTACCAGTTCCCGGGCGACGATATCCCCATCGTCAAGGGTTCGGCTCTGGTCACCCTGGAAGATGGCGATCCGGAAGTCGGTGAGAACCGCGTGCGCGACCTGATGGACGCCGTCGACGCCTACATCCCGCAGCCGGAGCGTCCGGTTGACCGTCCGTTCCTGATGCCGATCGAAGACGTGTTCTCGATTTCGGGCCGCGGCACCGTGGTGACCGGCCGTGTCGAGCGTGGCGTCGTGAACGTCGGTGACGAAATCGAAATCGTCGGTCTGCGTGCGACGCAGAAGACGACGGTGACGGGCGTCGAAATGTTCCGCAAGCTGCTGGATCGCGGCGAGGCCGGTGACAACATCGGTGCGCTGGTCCGTGGCACGAAGCGTGAAGACGTCGAGCGTGGCCAGGTCCTGGCCAAGCCGGGTTCGATCACCCCGCACACGAAGTTCAAGGCCGAGGCGTACATCCTCACGAAGGAAGAGGGTGGCCGTCACACGCCGTTCTTCACCAACTATCGTCCGCAGTTCTATTTCCGCACCACCGACGTGACGGGTGTCGTTCACCTGCCCGAGGGTACGGAAATGGTCATGCCGGGCGACAACGTCGCGATGGATGTCGAGCTGATCGCCCCGATCGCGATGGACGAAGGTCTGCGTTTCGCCATCCGTGAAGGCGGCCGCACCGTCGGCGCCGGCGTGGTGGCCTCGATCACGGCCTGATCGGGGATCTCAACCAGAACTGGAGGCGCCCCGGCCGGAGCAATCCGGCCGGGGTCTCCTTTGGCGGCTCGGGTTCCCCCGAACCATTGAAGTTGGACTGAATAGACGATGGACAACCAGAACATCCGCATTCGCCTGAAGGCGTACGATCATCGGGTGCTCGACAACAGCACCAAAGAGATCGTCAATACGGCGAAGCGTACGGGTGCGCGGGTTCGGGGTCCTATCCCGCTGCCGACGCATATCGAAAAATTCACCGTTAACCGCTCTCCCCATGTGGACAAGAAAAGCCGCGAACAGTTCGAAATTCGGACTCATCGCCGGCTGCTCGACATTGTCGAGCCGACCCCGCAGACCGTGGACGCACTCATGAAGCTCGACCTCGCCGCTGGCGTGGACGTCGAGATTAAACTTTAAGGTCCAGACGATGCGCACCGGATTGATCGCAAAGAAGCTGGGCATGACCCGGCTGTTTAAGGAAGACGGCACGCATGTGCCTGTCACCGTCCTGCATATCGACAACGTGCAGGTGGTGGATGTCCGTACCCAGGAACGCGACGGCTATACTGCCGTGCAGCTCGGGCTCGGCAACGCCAAGGTGAAGAATGTCTCCAAGCCGAACCGCGGCCATTTTGCCCGCGTGAAGGTCGAGCCCAAGAAGAAGCTCGTTGAATTCCGCGTTGCGGAAGATGCCGTGCTGGAAGCAGGCGCCACTCTCTCTGCCGCCCATTTCGTGGTGGGGCAGAAGATCGACGTGACGGCCACCAGCAAGGGCAAGGGCTTTGCCGGCGCCATGAAGCGCTGGAATTTCGCGGGTCTCGAAGCTTCGCACGGCGTGTCCATCAGCCATCGTTCGCATGGTTCGACGGGTAACCGCCAGGATCCGGGCAAGACCTTCAAGAACAAGAAGATGGCCGGGCATCTGGGCTCCGAGCGCGTGACCACCCTCAATCTTGAGGTGGCGGCGGTGGATGCCGAGAAGAACCTGCTCCTGGTCCGCGGCTCCGTGCCGGGCGCCAAGAACGAGCTGGTGCTGGTTCGTGATGCGATCAAGAAAGCCCGTCATGCCGAGGCGCCGTATCCGGCGGCCCTGGTTGAGGCTGCGGGCTGAGGATAGAGGGCAATGGATTACGAAATCAAAACCCTCGACAACGGGAGCGCCGGCACCGCCGTGCTTCCGGACGAGATTTTCGGGGTGACGCCGCGGGCGGATATCATGGCGCGTGTGGTGCACTGGCAGCTGGCCAAGCGCCGCGCCGGCACGCACAAGGTAAAGGGGATGGGCGAAGTCTCCGGCACGACCAAGAAGCCGTACCGCCAGAAGGGCACGGGTAGCGCCCGTCAGGGCTCGCTGCGTGCGCCGCAGTACCGCACCGGTGGTGCCGTGCATGGTCCGGTCGTGCGCGATCATGGCTACGACCTGCCGAAGAAGGTGCGTCGTCTCGGCCTGATCTCCGCGCTGTCGCAGAAGGCCGCCGAAGGCAAGCTGGTGGTGCTGGATGCCGCCACGTCGTCGGGCCGCACGGCTGAACTGGCCGCCAAGGTCCAGGCGCTGGGCTGGAAGTCCGCCCTGATCGTCGATGCGACGGTCGAGGAGAATTTCGGTCGCGCCACCCGCAACCTGCCGAAGATCGACGTGCTGCCCACGGTTGGCGCGAACGTCTACGACATCCTCAACCACGACGTGCTCGCGATCACTCGCGCCGGCGTCGAAGGCCTGAAGGAGCGCCTGGCATGACCAACGTGCTCGCAATCCGCAAGAAGGCGGAGCGCATGTCGCGTGAGACGATGTATGACATCGTCCGTGCGCCGCTGATCACCGAGAAGGCGACCGCGTTGTCCGAGAAGAACCAGGTGGTCTTCAAGGTCGCGATCGACGCCACGAAGCCGGAGATCAAGGTCGCGGTCGAGGGGCTGTTCGGCGTGAAAGTCCTGGGCGTGAACACGCTTGTCCAGAAGGGCAAGACGAAGCGCTTCAAGGGTCGCCCGGGCCAGCGTTCCGATGTGAAGAAGGCGTTTGTGCAGCTTGCCGAGGGTCAGTCCATCGACCTGACCGCGAAGCTGGTCTGACGCGGGGTAGCAAGACATGGCACTGAAGCACTTTAATCCGGTCACCCCCAGCCTGCGCAACACGGTCCTGATCGACCGCAAGGAGCTGTGGAAGGGCAAGCCTGTCAAGGCGCTGACCGAAGGCAAGAACAAGTCCGGCGGACGTAACAACCATGGGCGCATTACCTCGCGCTTCATCGGTGGCGGCCACAAGCAGTCCTATCGCTTCGTCGATTTCAAGCGGCGCAAGTTCGATGTGGTCGGCACGGTCGAGCGTCTGGAATACGACCCGAACCGCACCGCCTTCATCGCGCTGGTGAAGTACGAGGACGGCGAGCTGGCCTACATCCTGGCGCCGCAGCGCCTGAAGGTGGGCGATCAGGTCGTTGCCGGCGCGCGCGTCGACATCAAGCCGGGCAACGCGATGCCGCTTTCGGCCATTCCGGTCGGCACGATCGTGCATAATCTCGAGCTGAAGCCTGGCGCCGGCGGCAAGCTGGCCCGTTCGGCCGGGACCTATGCGCAGCTGGTCGGCAAGGATGCCGGCTATGCGCAGATCAAGCTGCAGTCGGGCGAGCTGCGCGTTGTGCGCGGCGAGTGCATGGCGACGGTTGGCGCGGTGTCCAACCCGGACAACATGAACCAGCACATGGGCAAGGCCGGTCGCGGCCGCTGGCTGGGTCGTCGTCCGCATAACCGCGGCGTCGTGATGAACCCGGTCGACCATCCGCATGGTGGTGGCGAAGGCCGCACCTCGGGCGGCCGTCATCCGGTCACGCCGTGGGGCAAGCCGACCAAAGGTTACAAGACCAGGGTTAACAAGCGTACGGACAGTCTGATTATCCGTCGCCGGAAGACCGGTAAGTAAGGGGCAAAGAAGATGGCACGTTCCGTCTGGAAGGGCCCGTTCGTGGACGGGTATCTGCTGAACAAAGCCGATGCGTCGCGCGCGTCGGGCCGTAACGAAGTGATCAAGATCTGGTCGCGTCGCTCGACAATCCTGCCGCAGTTCGTCGGTCTGACGTTCGGCGTCTATAACGGGCACAAGTTCCTGCCCGTGCAGGTGTCGGAAAACATGGTGGGGCATAAGTTCGGCGAGTTCTCGCCGACGCGGACCTTCACGGGGCATTCCTCGGATAAGAAGGCGAAGCGGGGCTGATATGAGCAAGCCGAAGCATCCGCGCACGCTCGCGGAAACCGAGGCGCAGGCCGTCACGCGGAATATCCGCGTGAGCCCGCGCAAGCTGAACCTGGTCGCGGCGCTGATTCGCAACAAGCCGGCGGCCCAGGCCGTGGCGACGCTGACGTTCTCGAAGCGTCGCATCGCGCAGGATGTCAAGAAGACCCTGCAGAGCGCGATCGCGAACGCCGAGAACAATCATCAGCTGGACGTCGACCAGCTGGTGGTCGTGCGCGCCGAGGTTGGCAAGTCGATTGTCATGCGCCGCTTCCATGCGCGTGGCCGTGGCCGTTCTTCGCGGATCGAGAAGTTCTTCAGCCATCTGAAGATCGTCGTGGCCGAGCGTTCGGCCGAGGCTGAGACAACCGAGCAGAAGGCGGCCTGATCCATGGGACATAAAGTCAATCCGATCGGGCTGCGGCTCGGCATCAACCGCACCTGGGACAGCCGCTGGTATGCCGGCGCGGACTATTCGCGCCTGCTGCATGACGATCTGAAGCTGCGTTCGCACCTGCGACGCAAGCTGTCGGGCGCCGGCGTGTCGCGCGTGGTGATCGAGCGTCCGGCGAAGAAGCCCCGCGTGACGATCTATGCCGCCCGTCCGGGTGTCGTGATCGGCAAGAAGGGCCAGGATATCGACGTCCTGCGCAAGGATCTGACCCGTATGGCGAAGACCGACGTTGCGCTGAACATCGTCGAGATCCGCAAGCCCGAGATCGACGCGACGCTGGTGGCCGAGAACATTGCCCAGCAGCTGGAGCGCCGCGTGGCCTTCCGCCGCGCCATGAAGCGCGCCGTGCAGTCGGCGATGCGTCTGGGCGCTCAGGGTATCCGGATCAACTGCTCCGGCCGTCTGGGCGGGGCCGAGATCGCGCGTATCGAGTGGTATCGCGAAGGGCGGGTGCCGTTGCACACGCTGCGCGCGGACATCGATTATGGCGTGGCCACGGCGAAGACCACCTATGGCACCTGCGGTGTGAAGGTCTGGATCTTCAAGGGTGAGATCCTCGCCCAGGACCCGCTGGCGCAGGATCGTCGCGCCGCCGAGCAGGCCCCGCAGCGCTAAGACGCGGGACCTAAGGATCTAGAACGGCGCCAGGCGGCGCGTGAGGATTTAGAACAATGCTTTCTCCCAAGCGGACAAAGTACCGCAAGGCCCACAAGGGCCGCATTCATGGGCTGGCGAAGGGCGGAACGACACTGAATTTCGGTGCGTTCGGCCTGAAGGCCCTGGAGCCGGAGCGGGTCACCGCCCGGCAGATCGAGGCCTCCCGCCGGGCCATCACCCGCGCGATGAAGCGTGCCGGTCGCGTCTGGATTCGGATTTTCCCCGATCTTCCGGTCTCGACAAAGCCCGCCGAAGTGCGTATGGGCTCCGGCAAGGGGTCGCCGGAATATTGGGTGGCCCGTGTGAAACCGGGTCGTATCCTGTTCGAGATCGAAGGCGTTTCGCCGGAACTGGCGCGTGAAGCGCTGGCGCTGGGCGCTGCGAAGCTGCCGATCAAGACCAAGTTCGTGACCCGCATCGGAGAGGCGTGAGATATGGCAAAGGCAACGAAGCCGGCCGATCTGCGTGCCAAGACCGCGGAAGAACTGGAGGCGCTTCTCATTGACCTGAAGCGCGAGCAGTTCAACCTGCGGTTCCAGCGCGCGACCGGCCAGAATGAAGGACAGGCGCGTGTTCGTACGGTGCGTCGTGAGATCGCCCGTCTGAAGACGATCGCGTCCGAGGCGTTGAAGAAGAGTGCAGCCGGCGCGGACGCGTCGGCCGCGAAGTCCTGAAGGGAGACGGGCGATGCCGAGGCGCGTCCTGAGCGGACGGGTGACCAGTGACAAGATGGACAAGACGGTGACCGTCCTTGTCGATCGTCGCGTCATCCACCCGCTGTATAAGAAGTTCATCCGCCGCTCGAAGAAGTATGCGGCGCATGATGAGCAGAACGAGTGCAAGGTTGGCGACACGGTGCGCATTGAAGAATGCAAGCCGATCTCCAAGCGCAAGACCTGGACCGTGATCGTCCGTAACGGTGCCCCGCTGGGCGCCGCCGGCGTCGAGTCCGGCGCGCAGGCGTAAGAAGGGCATAGGTTATGATCCATCCCGAGACCAACCTGGACGTCGCCGATAATTCGGGCGCGCGTCAGGTGCAGTGCATCAAGGTGCTGGGCGGTTCCAAGCGGAAGACTGCCTCGGTCGGCGACGTGATCGTCGTGTCCGTCAAGGAAGCGATCCCGCGCGGCAAGGTCAAGAAGGGCGACGTTCACCAGGCGGTGATCGTGCGCACTTCCTACCCCGTGCGTCGTCCCGATGGCAGTGCCATCCGCTTCGACCGGAACGCGGCCGTCCTGATCAACAAGCAGCAGGAGCCGATCGGCACCCGCATCTTTGGGCCGGTTGTCCGTGAGCTGCGTGCGCGCAAGTTCATGAAGATCATCTCGCTGGCACCGGAGGTGCTGTAATGGCCGCGCGTATCAGGAAGGGCGACCAGGTCGTCGTTACCACCGGGTCTTCCAAAGGCGTCCGCGGCGAGGTGCTGTCGGTTCTGCCCGGTGACAACAAGGCCGTGGTGCGCGGTGCAGCGGTGGCCAAGCGCCACACGCGCCCGAACCGCATGGGTGAGCAGGGAGGCATCATCGAGAAGGAGATGCCGATCCACCTGTCGAACCTGAAGCTGGTCGATCCCAAGAGCGGCAAGCCGACGCGCGTCGGTTTCCGCGTGCTGGAAGACGGCCGCAAGGTCCGCGTCGCCAAGGCGACCGGCGAAGTCATCGAAGGCTGAGGAGGCGCGGATGTCTGAAGTACAAGCCACCCGCTCGGTGCCGCGTCTGCAGAAGCGTTATCAGGACGAGCTGCGCGCGAAGCTGCGCGAAGAGTTCGGCTACAAGAACGTGATGCAGGTTCCGCATCTCGAGAAGATCGTCATCAACATGGGTGTTGGTGAGGCCGCGGGCGACCAGAAGAAGCTGGATGCCGCCGTTGCCGAGCTGACGCTGATCGCCGGACAGAAGCCGGTCAAGACGGTCGCCAAGAAGGCGATCGCCGGCTTCAAGATCCGTGCGGGCCTGCCGATCGGCTGCAAGGTGACCCTGCGCCGCGCCCAGATGTACGAATTCCTCGACCGTCTGGTGACCATCACGCTGCCGCGCGTCCGCGATTTCCGCGGTCTGCCCGGCAACAAGGGTTTCGACGGCCACGGCAACTTCGCCATGGGCATGAAGGAACAGATCGTGTTCCCGGAAATCGAGTACGACAAGGTCGACGATATCCGTGGCATGGACATCATCTTCGTCACCAGTGCGAAGACGGATGCGGAAGCGAAGGCTCTTCTGAAGGCGTTTGATCTGCCCTTCGCTGCTTAATTGCGGCGATTGGGGCTTCCGCCCAAAGGTCAGAAGACCTATTAGACACGTTGTTTGGAAAACCGTCGGGATGGCCCGACAGGTTCCGGAGGGTAGAACAAGGCATGGCCAAGATCTCCGCCGTTAACCGGAATGCCAAGCGTCAGCGCATGGCAACCCGGGACAAGGCTAAGCGGATTGCGCTCAAGAACATTGTCATGGACCGGACGCTTCCGGTCGAGGACAGGTTCGAGGCAACTCTGAAACTCGCAGAGCTTCCCCGCAATGGTTCGCGCGTTCGCGTGCGTCTGCGGTGCAAGCTGACCGGGCGTTCGCGCGCCAATTACAGGAAGTTCGAACTCTGCCGTATCGCGCTGCGCGATCTGGCTTCCAGTGGCCAGATCCCTGGCATGGTCAAGTCGAGCTGGTAAGGGCAGGGAACGATGTCACTTTCTGATCCGTTGGGTGATATGCTCACCCGGATCCGCAACGCGCAGCGCGCGCGTCATGCGGCCTGTGTCGCGCCGGCTTCCAAGCTGCGCGCCAATGTTCTCGAGGCCCTGCGCCGCGAGGGCTATATCCGTGGCTACGCCCAGGAAGAGGTGCGTAAGGGCATTGCCCAGCTGCGCATCGAGCTGAAATACCTGGATGGCGAGCCGGTCATCAAGGAGATCCATCGCGTGTCCAAGCCGGGCCGCCGGGTCTACTCGAAGATCAAGGAACTGCCGCGGGTCTATGCCGGCCTCGGCGTATCGATCCTGTCGACGCCGCGTGGCGTCCTGTCCGATGCGGAAGCCCGCGCTGCCAATGTTGGCGGCGAGGTCCTCTGCCGCGTGTTCTGAGGAGGGATACATGTCGCGTGTAGGCAAATATCCCGTCGAAATTCCGTCGGGCGTCCAGGTTTCGATCGTCGATGGCGTGTTCGTGGCCAAGGGCAAGCTGGGCGAGCTGAAGCTGCCGCTGTCTTCGCATGTCGAAACTGAGATCGCCGACAACAAGGTCGCGGTCCGTCCGGTTGGCAGCGCCGCGCAGGCCCGCATGATGTGGGGCACGACGCGCGCGCTGGTGGCCAGCATGGTCAAGGGCGTGTCCGAGGGCTTCTCCAAGACCCTGGAAGTGACCGGCACCGGCTATCGCGCCGCCGTGCAGGGCAGCAACCTGGTCATGAACCTCGGCTATTCGCATGACATCGTCTATGCGATTCCGCCGGGCATCAAGATCTCGACGCCGCGTCCGACCGCCATCGTGGTCGAAGGCGTGGACAAGCAGCGGGTCGGTCAGGTTGCGCTGGATATCCGCAGCTTCCGCAAGCCCGAGCCCTACAAGGGCAAGGGTGTCCGCTACGACACCGAGACCATCCGTCGCAAGGAAGGCAAGAAGAAGTAATGAGCACGCAGCAGGATCTGCGGGAGCGTCGGCGTCAGCGTCTGCGCTTCCAGCTTCGCCGCAAGGGCGGCGGGCGTCCGCGCCTGTCGGTGTTCCGGTCAGGCAAGAACATCTACGCCCAGGTCATCGACGATGCCGCCGGGCGTACCCTTGCCGCCGCTTCGAGCCTGGACAAGGCGCTGCGCGAGCAGCTGAAGACCGGTGCCGATTCAGACGCAGCGACGGCGGTTGGCAAGCTGGTTGCCGAGCGCGCGGTGGCGGCCGGTGTGACGCAGGTCGTTTTCGACCGCGGTTCGTATCTGTATCATGGGCGTATCAAGGCCCTGGCGGAGGCTGCCCGCGAGGGTGGTCTCGCCTTCTAAGGAAAGGGGCACGCAATGGCACGTGAACCGAGAGAAGGCGGCCGGGGTGGCCGCGAGCGTGAGCGCGAGGGCGACGATCTCGTCGACAAGCTGGTCACGATCAACCGTGTTGCGAAGGTCGTAAAAGGCGGCCGTCGCTTCGCCTTTGCCGCGCTTGTCGTGGTGGGTGACCAGAAGGGTCGTGTCGGCTTCGGTGCCGGCAAGGCCCGCGAGGTGCCCGAGGCGATCCGCAAGGCGACCGATCGGGCGAAGCGCGCGATGATCCGCGTTCCGATGAAGGAGGGCCGTACCCTCCATCATGACGTGACCGGTCATTTCGGCGCTGGCAAGGTGGTGCTTCGTTCGGCTGACGCCGGCACGGGTATCATCGCCGGTGGTCCGATGCGCGCCGTGTTCGAGAGCCTGGGCATCAACGACGTGGTGGCCAAGTCGCTCGGAACCCGCAACCCGCACAACATGGTCAAGGCGACCTTCGCCGCGCTGGAGCGTTGCGCCAGCCCGCGTTCGGTTGCCAACCGTCGCGGCAAAAAGGTGTCCGACATCCTGGGTCGCCGCGAGGTGGCTGGTGCCGCGGAGGTGAGCGCTGATGTCTGAAGGCAAGACCGTCCGCGTCACGCAGGTGGCGTCGGGCAACGGCCGCAAGCCGGGCCAGCAGGCGACGCTGGTCGGGCTGGGCCTGAACAAGATCGGCCGCACGCGGGAACTGGAGGATACACCTTCGGTTCGCGGCATGATCACCAAGGTGGCCCACCTCGTGAAGGTGGAGGATTGAGATGAACCTCAACGAACTGCGCGATAACGCGGGCTCGCGTTACCGCAAGAAGCGTCTGGGTCGCGGCATCGGGTCCGGCAAGGGCAAGACGTCGGGTAAGGGCGTGAAGGGCCAGAAGGCGCGTGAGGGTGTGTCCCTCAACGGCTTCGAGGGTGGTCAGCTGCCGCTGTATCGCCGTCTGCCGAAGCGTGGCTTCAAGAACATCTTCCGCAAGGTCTTCGCCCCGGTGAATCTGGGCGCGCTGGACCAGGCGATCGAGGCCGGCAAGATCGACGCCGGTGCGACCGTGACCGAGGATGTTCTGCGCGCGGCCGGTCTGGTTGGCTCCGGCAAGTTCGCCGGCGTCCGCCTGCTGGCCAAGGGCGAACTGGCCCGTGCCGTGACCATCGAGGTCTCCGGCGCCTCCGCCACCGCGATTGCGGCGGTCGAGAAGGCCGGTGGGACCGTCCGGGTCGCCGGTGCGCAGGACGAGGCCGCGGCCTCGGCTTGATGACGGTTCCGGGGTGGCGTGCCTGCCATGCCATCCCGGACCGGCGCCATCCGACAGGATGTGTTCTGCCGGCGTTGTCTCTTGCGCTGATGCAAGGCGACGCCTTACACTCTTTGCAGATGTGTCATGACAGCGTCCCGTTTCGTGCGGTGACGCTGTTGTTGTTGAAAGGGACGGGCGCATGGCCTCCGCGGCCGAGCAGCTGGCTGCCAATCTGAATTTCAGCTCCTTCGCCAACGCGACGGAACTGAAGAAACGAATCTGGTTCACCCTGGGGGCGCTGATCGTCTACCGCTTGGGGACCTACATTCCGGTTCCCGGCGTCGACGCGACGGTCATGGGCCAGCTTCTGGCGCAGCACCAGGGCGGTATCCTGGGAATGTTCGACATGTTCACCGGCGGTGCGCTCGGTCGCATGACCGTCTTCGCCCTGAACATCATGCCGTATATCAGTGCATCGATCATCGTGCAGCTGATGTCCTCGGCGATTCCCTCGCTTGAAAACCTGAAGAAGGAAGGCGAGCAGGGGCGGCGCAAGCTCAATGAATATACACGCTACCTGACGGTGCTGATCGCGCTGTTTCAGGCCTATGGCATTGCCGTGGGGCTGGAGAACATGCACAGCGCCGCCGGTTCGGCGGTGATCGCGCCCGGCCTGTTCTTCATCGTCTCCTGCGTGGTGACGCTGCTGGGCGGCACGATGTTCCTGATGTGGCTGGGCGAGCAGATTACTTCGCGCGGGGTGGGCAACGGCATTTCGCTGATCATCTTCGCCGGTATCGTCGCCAACCTGCCGCATGCGTTGGCGAGCCTGTTCCAGCTTGGCTATACGGGCGCGCTGTCGCCGTTCTTCGTGCTGGTGTTCCTGGTGCTGGCGGCGGTGACCATCGCCTTCATCGTCTTCATGGAGCAGGCGCAGCGCCGGGTGGTGATCCAGTATCCCAAGCGGCAGGTCGGCCAGCGCATCTATGGCGGCGACTCGACCCACATGCCGCTGAAGGTAAATACCGCCGGTGTGATTCCGCCGATCTTCGCATCCTCGGTGCTGCTGATTCCCGTGACGATCGCGGGGTTCATGAACAGCGCGTCGATGCCTGGATGGCTTTCGTTCCTGGGGCAGGAACTGGGGCAGGGGCAGCCGCTCTACATGCTGTTCTATGCCGCCATGATCGTCTTCTTTTCGTATTTCTATGCGGCTGTGACGTTCAACCCGCAGGAGACGGCCGACAATCTGCGCAAGCAGGGTGGGTTCATCCCGGGTATCCGGCCGGGTGCGAACACGGCGGCCTATTTCGACCGGATCCTGACGCGACTGACGACCATCGGCGCTGCCTATCTGGTGGCGGTATGTCTGCTGCCGCAGGTCCTAATCAGTCACTATAACGTGCCGTTCTATTTCGGCGGGACCAGCTTGATCATTATCGTGTCGGTGACCATCGACACCGTGACGCAGATCCAGTCCCACCTGGTGGCTCACCAGTACCAGGGGCTGATGCGGCGGGCGCGTGGGAAAGGCAGAGGGCGGTGAACGTCATATTTCTTGGCCCCCCGGGGGCCGGCAAGGGAACCCAGTCCAAGCGGCTGGAGGCACGCTACGGGATCGCCCAGATCTCGACTGGAGACATGCTGCGGGCCGAGGTCGCGGCAGGGACTCCGATCGGGAAGGAAGCGAAGGCGCTGATGGACTCGGGACAGCTTGTTCCCGATGACGTGATCATCGCGATGCTCGAATCGCGGATCGCGCAGCCCGACTGTGCCAAGGGATTCATTCTGGATGGATTCCCCCGGACGGCGGGGCAGGCGGCGGCGCTGGATTCGATGCTCAAGCGGCGCGGGGCGCGAATCGACGTCGTGCTGTTTCTCGAGGTCGACGAAAACGCGCTGGCGGACCGGATCGCGGGCCGCTTTACCTGCGGGACCTGCGGGGCCGGATATAACGACCTGTTCAAGAAGCCGAAGGTCGAAGGCACCTGCGACGTCTGCGGTGGGCATTATTTTGTCCGCCGCGAGGATGACCGGCGTGAGACCGTGGCGGCCCGGCTGGCAGCCTATCGGGAGCAGACAGCGCCTATCCTGCCGTATTACGAGGCCGAGGGCCGCCTGTGCCCGGTGGACGGCATGGCCGACATCGACACGGTGACGGAGCAGGTCTTCAAAATCATGGATGGCATCACAAAGAAGTGATCGTTATTCATTGACTCTCAAGGGTGCGCGGGTATATTGCGCGCCCTCAAGGTATCGGCTCCCGTGTCCTGCTGGCACGAAGAGCAGAGATCACGAATCCGATTGATGATGGGGTTGACCGGCGGTGCCGGCACGTTCACGACGCTCCGGCTAGCCGGTGGTGTGGAAAAGCCCCGGCGACGATCTTAAGGGCCCGAGTGACGCGGGCGGACGAGGAGTAAGTGGCGTGGCGCGTATTGCCGGCGTGAACATCCCAACCAACAAGCGGGTGACGATTGGCCTGCGTTATATTTATGGCATTGGCCCGACCAAGGCCGAGCAGATCTGCCAGCAGCTCGAGATTCCGGCCGAGCGCCGGGTGAACGAGCTGTCGGACGACGAGATCCTGAAGATCCGTGAGCTGATCGACAGCGAATATCGGGTTGAAGGCGATCTGCGTCGCGAAGTGGCGATGAACATCAAGCGTCTGATGGACCTGGGTTGCTACCGTGGCCTGCGTCACCGTCGCGGTCTTCCGGTTCGTGGCCAGCGGACGCACACCAACGCCCGTACCCGCAAGGGTAAGGCGGTGGCAATCGCCGGTAAGAAGAAGGCTACCCGCTAAGCGGCTCCAGCCGCATTCGCGGCCAGTGCGGGGTGCCCCCGGTTACGATGTTCCAGGGGCATCCGGCACGGCTCGCGTTGATGAACAGACAGGACCAGGAAGACTATGGCGAAGGCTGCTGCTCCGCGTATTCGGAAGAAAGAGCGGAAGAACATTATCTCGGGGGTGGCGCATGTGCTCTCCACCTTCAACAACACGATGATCACGATCTCCGATGCCCAGGGCAACGCGATCGCGTGGTCTTCCGCTGGTGCCCAGGGCTTCAAGGGCTCGCGCAAATCCACTCCGTACGCGGCGCAGGTCGCGGCCGAGGATGCGGGCCGCAAGGCGCGCGAGCACGGCATGGAGACGCTGGAGATCGAAGTGTCGGGTCCGGGTTCGGGGCGTGAGAGCGCACTGCGCGCGCTGCAGGCGGTCGGTTTCGCGATCACCTCGATCCGCGACATGACGCCGGTGCCGCATAACGGCTGCCGTCCGCGTAAGCGCCGTCGCGTCTGATCGTCAGGCTCGGATTCGTTTTCCGCCGGCTCTTGCGCCGGCGGGGTTGAGTGTCATCCGGCACCCGTTCGCACGGGTGCCATCTGCCTTGGTGCAGATCAGTTTTGAAAGGCCATCACCTTGGTCCTCCAGAAAAACTGGCAATCTCTGATCAAGCCGGAGAAGCTGGAAGTCGAGCCGGGCGGGCAGCCGTTGCGCACAGCGACTGTGGTGGCGGAACCGCTCGAGCGTGGCTTCGGCATGACGCTCGGCAATGCCATCCGGCGCGTGCTGCTGTCCTCCCTGCAGGGGGCGGCGGTGACGGCGATCCAGATCGACGGCGTGCTGCATGAGTTCTCGTCGGTGGCCGGCGTCCGTGAGGATGTGACGGACATTGTGCTGAACATCAAGCAGCTCGCGCTGCGGATGCATGGCGAGGGCCCGAAGCGCATGGTGCTGACGGCCACCGGGCCGGGCGAAGTGCGCGCGGGCCAGATCCAGACCGGCCACGATATCGAGGTGATGAACCCCGATCTCGTGATCTGCACCCTCGACGAGGGCGTGAAGTTCGGGATGGAATTTACCGTCAATCTCGGCAAGGGCTATGTTCCCGCGGCGGCCAACCGCCCCGAGGACGCGCCGATCGGCCTGATTCCGGTGGATGCCATCTACTCGCCCGTGCAGCGCGTGTCCTACAAGGTCGAGCCGACCCGCGTGGGCCAGGTGACCGACTATGACCGGCTTCTGCTGACGGTCGAGACGAATGGCGCGGTGACGCCCGAGGATGCGGTGGCCCTGGCCGCCCGGATCCTGCAGGACCAGCTGCAGCTGTTCATCAATTTCGACGAGCCGCGCCCGGTCCGGACCGAAGAGCCGCAGGACGATCTGCCGTTCAATCGGAACCTGCTGCGCAAGGTCGACGAACTGGAACTGTCGGTCCGCAGTGCCAACTGCCTGAAGAACGACAATATCGTCTATATTGGCGATCTGGTGCAGAAGACCGAGCAGGAGATGCTGCGGACGCCGAATTTCGGCCGCAAGTCCCTGAACGAGATCAAGGAAGTCCTGACCTCGATGGGGCTGTCCCTTGGTATGAACGTCCCGGCCTGGCCGCCGGAAAATATCGAAGACCTGGCCAAGAGGCTCGACGAGCCCTTCTGACCGGAAAGACAGGAAGACTTTATCATGCGTCACGGTGTTGCCGGCCGGAAGCTCGGCGTTACCTCCACCCATCGCGCCGCCATGTTCCGCAACATGGCTGTCGCGCTGATCAAGCACGAGCAGATCACCACGACTCTGCCCAAGGCGAAGGAACTTCGCCCGGTGGTCGAGAAGCTGATCACGCTCGGCAAGCGCGGCGATCTGCACGCCCGCCGTCAGGCTTATGCGCAGCTCCGTGACGACGTGATCGTCTCCAAGCTGTTCGCGGCGGTGGCGGATCGCTACAAGGCCCGCAATGGCGGCTATATTCGGGTTCTCCGCGCGGGTATCCGTCATGGCGACGCTGCCGACATGGCGGTGATCGAACTGGTGGACCGCGATGTGTCCGCCAAGGGCCAGGATAGCGGCCCGCGTCCGGAAGTCGTTTCGGACGAAGGGCTGGCGGCGTAAGTTCAGCGCCCCGGCTTGATGAAAAGACCCGGCCTCTCGGCCGGGTTTTTTTATGTCTGAACGGATCGGACAGGGGACAGTTCCTTGTCTGGCGTGAGAGGGATGCTTTACGCCGGGGCCTCAATCCAGGCGGCAGGACAGCGCGAAAATAAATTGTCTCCACTGGAATAATGATCATGCGGCGGCGTTTGCCCTCAGATTGCAGGGAAGCATGCATCATGATGGCAACGATACGCGAGACGCTGGCGGAGAAAGGGGGATGGCTCCGGCTGGCGGCGGTATGCGCGGCGCCTACCCTGCTTGCGCTGGCGTTCGCTCTGGCGGCTGGATGGCTGGTGCCTGGCCGCCTGACCTCCGGGACGTTCATGCGAACATTCGGGCTGGTCGATGGGCCGCATCCGGGCTTTCGGCGCAACCATGCCAAGGGCGTCTGCGTGACAGGCTGGTTCGAGGGCAGCGGGGAGGCGGCATCGCTTTCCCGTGCTGTGCTGTTCAGAAGTCGTTCGCCGGTCGTCGGCCGGTTCGCGCTGGCCGGCGGGATGCCCTTTCAGGATGACGAACCGGAGAAGGTCCGCAGCCTCGCGTTGAGGATCATGCCGGCGCATGGCGGCGAATGGCGTATGGGGATCAACGATATCCCTGTCTTTCCAGTTCGCAATGCGGCTGAGTTCAATGATTTCCTGCTGGCATCGCGCCCCGATCCGCAGACGCATGGGCCCGATCCGTCACGCATGGCAGCCTTTCTGGCACGGCATCCGGAAACGCAGCAGGCGCTGGCGTTGCTGAAGACACGCGCCCTGACCTCGGGTTTCGCGGACGATACCTATAACAGCCTCGACAGTTTCACGTTCATCAATGGGGAGGGCACGACCACCCCCGTGCGGTGGGCAATGGTTCCCGAGCAGGCGGCGCGCCCGCCCGCCGGGCCCGGGGTGGGGCGCGATTACCTGTTTCATGATCTGATCGAAGCATTGGCGCGCGGGCCGTTGCGCTGGCACCTGGTCGTGACCGTCGGCGGGGCCGGGGATGTCACGGCCGATCCGACCGTGGCCTGGTCGGCCGGCCGTCGGCAGGTCGATGCAGGAACCCTGACACTGGTTCGGGCTGAGAGCGAGGATGGCGGCCCCTGCAAGGGCATTACGTACGACCCGCTGATCCTGCCCGAGGGAATCGCACCTTCCGACGATCCCATCCCCGCCGCGCGATCGGCGGTCTATGCTCGCTCCTTTGCCTTGCGGTCAGGAGAGCCGGAAACGGCGAGCGCAATCAGCGGGGCCGATATCCGGCCGGGAGAACCATGATGCATCCGGTCGAGCATTTTTCCCTTTTCGCCCGTATCCTGCACTGGCTGATGGCCGCGATGATTCTGGCGATGCTGTTCATCGGCATCATCATGGTGACGACCGTGGAGCCGGCCTATCACCGGCTGGTCGATCTGCATCGCCCGCTGGGGATCAGTATTCTGCTGCTGGCTGTGGTCCGGCTGGTCAATCGCTGGCTGATCCGGGTCCCGCCATTGCCGAACACATTGCCGCCGGTCCTGCGCCTGGCGGCGCGGCTGTCGCATATCGTGCTCTATGCCCTGATGATCGCGTTGCCGCTGGTGGGATGGGGCATGTTGTCGGCTGGGGCCTATCCGGTGGAGATGTGGTCGGGCTTTGTCCTGCCGCCGATCCTGCCGCACGATCCGGCCCTGTTCGCGACATTGCTCCGTCTGCATACATGGCTGGCGCTCATCCTGTTCGGCGTCGTCCTGGTCCATCTCGCAGCGGCGCTGATGCATGGGTTGCTGCTGCGCGACGATGTTCTGCCGAGCATGACAGGTGGCAGGGGGAACAGGACGGCGGACGACTCTGCCTCTTAGCCCGGCTTGATAGGCGTATAATGTGCGCCGGGCGCGATCGTGGTGACGTAGGGGCCGGTCCAGTCGCGCGTGAAGATCCGGTTCAGGGTCGCGGCCGGGTTGTGGCCGTGGACGAAGATCGATGCGTCGACGGTGGTGTTGAAATAGCTCCATTCCCAATTGCCGGTGCCGACATAGACAGCATCGTCGTCGGCAACGGCATATTTGCAATGCTCGACGCGGGCGAACGGGATGAAGCCGGTGCTGGCCTGTGGAATGGTGCTGAATTTCACGTCAATGTTCGGCATCGCAGCCAGGCTCTTCAGATAGGATTGCATCGGCTCGTTCAGCGCCCAGTTCGACACGATGATCTGCACCGACACCCCACGGGCTGCCGCATCGCGCAAGGCTGTGTCCAGCTCGGGCCAGTATCCTTTCGGTCCGTAATGTTTCAGGGCGCTCAGCGTCAGCACCTGAAGCCGGAAGACGTGCCGGGCTGCGTGGATCATCGTGATCAGTGACGGTTCTTCCGCCGTCAGTGTAACCGGCATCATCATCGGCGGACTGAAGGCGGGGAAGGCGATCACGCTTTCGCCGCCCGGATCGCGCAGCGTAACGGGGGCAAACTGGGTCGCGACCGGCCGGTCGGCTGGCGGCTGCATGCGCGCCTCGGGCAGGGTGCGGCCGCTCCCCAGCGCCCAGAGCGTGTCGAATGCCGTCTCGAAGCTTCCGGCAATGGCGGTATCGTCGATCGCGGCCCCGATCTCATGGATTTCCTCCAGCGCCCGCCAATCCCAGTTCTGGCTGCCGACGAAGACCTGCCGCCCGTCGATGACCATGAACTTGGCATGCAGCACGCCGCCCGTCAGACGATGCGTGGGCAGGGTCTCGATCTGGATGTTGGGGATGGGCTTCAGCCGCTCCAGAACCGGTGCGGTTTCCTTCAGGAAACTGTCATCCACGATCAGACGGATGTGGATGCCGGCATTGGCGCGCTCGATCAGTGCCTGAAGGACCGCCGACATCGCGCGGCCGGGACGATCGGCGATATAGAACTGCCCCACATCGATCGTTCGGCTGGCATGGCGGATCATGTCCAGCCATACCGGCTGGGTACGCGGGACACCCGGTTCGCCATAGATGGTTTCTTCCGGCACGCTCTCGACGATCTGGAAGGTCGGGGTAGCGCTTTCGGCCTGCGCGGCGTGGAAGGGAAGAGAGAAAGACCCGAGAAGAGCGAGAAGAAGGCCGGTCTTGTCCCGAAACCAGAGGGTCGGAAATCTGTCGGCCATATCCTGCTCCACATTATATCCCGGGCAGACGTGCCGATCCGCGCCATCTCGCCAGGGGCCGGCATTCTGATCATGCGACCGTGCGCACGACAAGACGGGCCGTGGATCGGGTGTGTGGAAAGCTTGCTGGAATGTCTGGCCATTGCGGCCGTCCGCTGGTAAAAACTTCTGATCCTCGCCCGTTCAGTACCGAACTTGATGACGATCCGGACTTCGCACCTCCGGGACAGGGCTTCATCGCGACAGGGTGGTCACCGCCCTGACATTCGGTACCGGGGGAGCCGTCATGACGGTCGATCTGTTGATCAGGGATGCTTATCTTTACATTGATCGCGACTGGGAAGTCGCGAATGGCTGGCTGGCCGTCAAGGACGGCCGCGTCCATGCCATCGGCGATCGGGCCGAGGATGCGCCGGCGGCAAAGTCTGTGATCTCGGCCCACGGGCGGCTGGTCACGCCCGGACTGGTCAATGCGCATCACCATATGTACCAGAACCTGACCCGGGCCTATGCGCCGGTGACGAACGGCACGCTGTTCGAATGGCTCAAGGGCCTGTATCCGCTCTGGGCCGATCTGGATGCGGAGTCGGTCTATCTATCGACTTCTGTCGCCATGGTCGAATTGCTGATGGGTGGCTGCACGACCTCGATGGACCATATGTATGTCCATCCCCGGCCGTTCCTAATCGACGCGCAGTTTCGCGCGGCGCGCGATATCGGGTTCCGTTTCCATGCCACGCGCGGGTCGATGACGCGTTCGGTCGAGGATGGTGGCCTGCCGCCCGCGTCGGTGGTGCAGGACGAGGATACGATCCTGGCCGACAGCGAACGGCTGGTGGCGGCCTTCCATGACCCCACACCGGGCGCGATGGGGCGGGTGGCGCTGGCGCCCTGTTCACTGTTCAGCGTGTCGGAACGGATCATGGTGGAATCCGCGCGCCTGGCGGACAAGCACGATCTGCGCCTGCATACCCATCTGGCGGAAGATCCTGACGAAGACAGCTATTGCGCCGAAATCTACGGCTGCACGCCGACGGAGTATTTCGAGCGTGTCGGCTGGGCCAGCCCGCGTTCGTGGGTCGCGCATTATATCTACCCCACGGGTGACGAGATCGACCGGCTGGCCCATGCCGGGGTCTGCACGGCGCAATGTCCATGCTCCAATATGATGATCGGCGGCGGCACGGCCGATGCGATGGACATGCGGCGGCGCGGCATGCGTGTCGGGCTGGGCTGCGACGGTTCGGCCTCGACCGACCATGCGTCGATGTGGCTAGAAACCCGCATGGCAATGCTGCTGGGACGGTTCCGGCATGGTCCGCATGCCATGTCGGCGCGTGACGCGCTGGACATGGCGACGCGCGGCGGCGCCGCCTGCCTGGGCTGGGAGGATGAGATCGGACATTTGCGGCCCGGCGCTTGCGCCGACCTGATCATCTGGTCGATGTCCGAGGTCGCGGCCGCCGGCGCGCTGAGCGATCCGGTCGAGGCGTGGCTGCGCTGCGCGCCCGCAGTGGCTGGCACCACCATCGTCAACGGGAAGGTGCTGGTGTCGGACGGGGTGCCGCTATTGGCCAATCTGGGCGACATCCTGCGCGATCATGCGCGGGAGGCACGGCGCATCCAGCGGTTGGGCGGATGAAGAGAAGGTCTTCTTTTTCTGAAGAAAAAGAAGCAAAAAGACTTTTATGCGTTCAGGGGCATCGTATGTCCCCAGCACAAGCCTCCTGAATGGATCAGAAGTTTTTTGGTTCTTTTTTAAAAAAAAGAACGAGACCCTTGTTCGTTTCGGTTCCGATGATACCGTGCCGCCAAACAGCGAGGTAATAAATGAACGGAAGAAGAATCGGGCCGAAGGTAATGGCGGCGGTCGGGGCGTTGGCGACTTGCCTGTGGTCTGGTGGGCAGGCGCGGGCCGATACGGTGCCGGTGATGGTGATCCATGGCGGCGCCGGGGTGATCAAGGCCGACATGTCTGCCGAACGCCAGCAGATCGTGAAGGCGGCGCTGGCGCGTGCGTTGCAGGCCGGATACGCGGCGTTGAAGGCCGGGCAGCCGGCGAAGGACGCCGTGGTTGCGGCCATCCGGGTGCTGGAGGACGATCCGAATTTCAATGCCGGCAAGGGCGCCGTCTTTACGCATGACGGGCATAACGAGATGGATGCCGCGATTATGGACGGCGCGACGCTCCAGGCGGGAGCGGTTGCCGGCGTGCAGCATGTACGCAATCCGATCACGCTGGCCCGGGCGGTCATGGAACAGTCTAAGCATGTGCTGTTGATCGGCGCGGGGGCGGAGGCTTTCGCCCAGACCCAGAAGATTCCGCTGGTGGATTCGTCCTATTTCTGGACCCAGCATCGATGGGACCAGCTGCAGAAGGCACTCAAGGAGGACGCGGCGCACAGCCAGCATGCCGACGAGACGACCGACCGGCATTTCGGCACCGTCGGCGCGGTCGCGCTGGATCGCGAGGGCCATCTGGCCGCCGGAACATCGACTGGTGGCATGACCGACAAATTATGGGGCCGGGTGGGCGATTCGCCGCTGATCGGGGCCGGGACCTACGCCAATGCCGGCTGCGCCATGTCCGGGACGGGATGGGGCGAGTTCTATATCCGCACCGTCGCCGCGCATGAGATCTGCATGCGCGTGACCGCGATGCATGAAGCGCTGGCTCATGCGGCGCAGGATGTCATCAACCACGAAATTCCGGCGCTGGGTGGCGATGGTGGTGCGATCCTGGTCGATGCCCAGGGCGATATCGCGATGCCCTTCAACACCAGCGGCATGTACCGTGCCTGGGTGGGGCGCGACGGCGTGTCGCATGTCGCGATCTTCGGTGACGGGAAGAAATAGGGGAAACGCCAGCCGCAAGGCTGGCGCCTCACCCCGCTTGTATTACGGCGCCGCGTTGGCCGCGAACAGGGCGGATATGGCGGTCGTTGCCTCATCCTGGATGCGGTGCAGATGATCGTCGCTGACAAAGCTCTCGGCGTAGATCTTGTAGACATCCTCGGTGCCCGAGGGGCGGGCGGCGAACCAGCCATTATCCGCCACCACTTTCAGCCCGCCGATTTCGGCATCGTTGCCCGGCGCGCGGGTCAGCGTGGCGCGGATCGGTTCGCCGCCCAGCTCGTGCAGCCCGACCTGCTCGGGCGTCAGCGATTTCAGCAGCGCCTTCTGTGGCGCCGTGGCGGGGGCGTCGATTCGCGCGTAATAGGGCGTACCGAGTTCGGCGGTCAGCCTGCGATAGGCGACGCCCGGATTATGGCCGGTGCGGGCGGTGATCTCGGCAGCAAGCAGGCCAAGGATGATGCCGTCCTTGTCGGTGGTCCAGGCCGTGCCGTCCTTGCGCAGGAACGACGCGCCGGCGCTTTCCTCGCCCGCGAAGCCGAATCCCCCATCAATTAGCCCATCTACAAACCATTTGAAACCCACGGGAACCTCGACCAGCCTGCGACCCAGCCGGGTGGTGACGCGGTCGATCAGGCTGCTGCTGACCACCGTCTTGCCGATGGCCGCCTGAGGGCTCCAGCCCGGACGGTTGGCGAACAGATAGTCGATGGCGGTGGCCAGATAATGGTTCGGGTTCATCAGCCCCTCGGTGCCGGCGACGATGCCATGCCGGTCGGCATCGGTATCGTTGGCGAAGGCCACATCGAAACGGCTGCCCAGTTCGATCAGGCGTGCCATGGCATAGGGCGATGAGCAGTCCATGCGGATCTGCCCGTCCCAGTCGGCTGTCATGAACGAGAAGGTGGGGTCGACCACGGTGCTGACCACCGTGGCGTTCAGGCGATAGTGCTCGATGATCGGCTGCCAGTAGGCGACGGCCGCCCCGCCTAGCGGGTCGATGCCGATCGCGACGTCGGAGGCGCGAATGGCCTCCATGTCCAGCACGGCGCCCAGATCCGCGACATAGGGGGTAATGTAGTCGTGCCGATGCACGCAGGCGGCGCGCAGCGCCTGTTCGTGCGGGATGCGGCGCACGCCAGCCAGCTCGGCAGCGAGGAAATCATTGGCCGCGCGCTCGACGATCTTCGTGATGTTGGTATCGGCCGGCCCGCCATGGGGCGGGTTGTATTTATAGCCTCCGTCTTCCGGCGGATTGTGTGACGGGGTGATAACGACGCCGTCAGCCAGGCCGCTGGTACGCCCCCGGTTGTAGGTCAGGATGGCGTGGGAGATCACCGGCGTCGGGGTGTAACCACCCTGCGCGTCGATGAAGGTTTCCACCCCGTTGGCGGCGAAGACTTCCAGCGCCGAGGCGAGGGCGGGTTTCGAGACCGCATGGGTGTCGATACCGATGAAAAGCGGCCCGTCGATGCCGGCCGAGGCCCGGTAGTCGCACACCGCCTGGCTGACGGCGAGGATATGGTCTTCGTTGAAGCTGGTATGGAATGGCGAGCCACGATGGCCGGAGGTGCCGAATGCGACGCGCTGCGCGGCGATGGCCGGATCGGGCTTCAGATCGTAGTAGGCCGCGGTCAGTTTCGCGACATCAATCAGACGCGAGAGCGGAACCGGTTTGCCGGCCAGTGGGCTGATCGTCACCATTCCTGTGTTTCCTTCCCTGTGGGCGCTGTGCCTCCGTCCCATGCAGGCGTGGCATCATTATGGAGCGCAATCAAAACGCCTGCCGGGGCGCCGGGATGCGGCGCGTGACGGCAGGCGCTGGAAAAAACGTGCGCTCAGTGGCCCGTGGGGGTACCGGATGCGCCAGTGGTGCCCGTGCCCTCATGCACGGTGGTCGACGGCGTGACGACGCGGTTCAGGACTTCGAACGACACGGCGTCCATCGTCGTCACGTCGACAGTGTCGCCCACCTTCAGGGTCGGCAGCAGGGCTTGCATGGTCTTGGTGTGGACGGTGATTGTCTGGGTGGCATCGGCCGGGCCAATGGTCGTGACGACGTTATGCGCCGCATCGACCGCCGCAATGCGCACCCGCTTGCGGCGGAAGGAGACCATCATGCCATGGGGGTGGCGGTTGGTCACGCCATGGGCCGAGGTCACGGTCGATTCCGGCGGGGGCGTGTCGGCGGGCACAACGTCGGCGCCGATAGTCTGGAAGAAACGGATATTGATCCGGTCGCCCGGCTGGATATGGGGCAGGTTGTGCACAGAACGAGGAATATCGACCGTGATCAGCCCGCCATCGGCATCGCGCAGCAGGACCTCGCCCGAGGCCGGGTCGATTGTCTCCACCGTTGCCTGGGTGACCTGGTTGCCGGTGATGACCGAGGCCTGGGCATGGGCGCGCAGCGGCATGGCCAGCGCCAGGGCTGCGACGGGCAGCAGCCGCGCGGACCGCGACAGGCGGTGGAGGAGGTGACGCGTGTTTCGGGGTGCCATCATGTCTGTTCCTGCTCTCTCATCCGATTTGGCGCGGCTTTGGAAGTGATATTAAGAGACTGTTTTCAAAGTGTCGATGCCGGGCAGGCGCGGTCCGTCACGACCAGCGGCAGCCGGCCCGGTTCCGGCGGGATGAAGAGGGAAGGCGGCATGGTACGCTCGGTCACGATTTACGGTATCAAATCATGCGACACGATGAAGAAAGCGCGAGCTTGGCTGGACGCACATGGCGTGGCCTACGCATTCCATGACTACAAGGGCGGCGGTATCGCGCGCCCGGTAATCGAAGGCTGGGTCCGGCAGGTCGGATGGGAGGTCCTGCTGAACCGTTCTGGCACTACCTTCCGCAAGCTGCCCGATTCCGACAAGGCCGATCTGAACGGGGCGCGAGCCGTCACACTGATGCTGGCCCAGCCTTCCATGATCAAGCGGCCCGTGCTGGATGTGGACGGCGCGCTGACCGTGGGGTTCAAACCCGAAGCCTACGCCGCCCTTTTTTGAGAAAATCAGGCTGCGATTTCGAACCCGGCATCCTCGATGGCCATGCGCAGGGCGGCGGGTGAGGTAAAGGCCGGGTCGTAGCTGACCTTGGCGCGGCCGGGTTCCAGCGTGACATCGGCGGCGCTGACGCCGTCGGTCCGTTCCAGTGCGTTTTTTACCGACGTGACGCAGCCATTGCAGGTCATGCCCGTGATGTTCAGCGTGAGTGTTTCCATTGTCCTGTCTCCTTATGGGGCTGGGTCGCCATGTCTTTCAGCTATGCGCGGGCCCGGGCCGGCGCAAGGACGGCTTCCAGCGATTGAGCAGCAGGGCGTTCGAGACCACCGAGACCGAACTGGCGGCCATCGCGGCCCCCGCCAGAGCCGGGTTCAGCCAGCCCAATGCCGCCAGTGGAATGCCGATGACGTTGTAGACAAACGCGAAGAACAGATTCTGCCGCACCTTGGCCAGGGTCGCGCGGGAGAGGTCCATCGCATCGACCAGCCCCCGCAGTTCGCCGCGCATCAGCACCACGTCGGCGGTTTCCAGCGCGATGTCCGACCCGCTGCCCATGGCAATGCCGATATCCGCCGCCGCCAGCGCCGGAGCGTCATTGATGCCGTCGCCTACCATTCCCACAAGCTGCCCCGGCGCGCGGCGGCGCGCGATCTCCTGCGCCTTGCCCTTGGGCAGCACACCGGCGATCACGTCATCCAGCCCCAGCCGGCTGGCTACGGCAGCAGCGGTGCGGGGATTGTCACCGGTCAGCATCACCAGGCGAATGCCGCGTGCGCGTAGCGCGGCCAGGCTTTCGGCGGCATCGGGCCGGATCTGGTCCGCAAGCGCGATATGGCCCAGCAGACTGGTCTCGCGCGCGACGCCGATCACCGTCTTCCCCTCCTGTTCCAGTCGTTCGACGGTGGCGCTGTCGGGATCACAGCCGGCTTCCGTCAGGAAACGGGCCGAGCCCAGGCGCAGGGTGCCGCCGGACGTCTCCCCGCTCTCGCCTTCGATGCCACGGCCGGGCAGGGCACGAACCGCGCGGATCGGGGCGGGGGCGGCGCCGGCGGCAAGGGCATGGGCAACGATGGCCCGCGCCAGCGGATGTTCGGAATTCTCTTCCAGCGCCAGTGCGGCAGAGAGCAAGGCCTCGACGGGCACGCCGGGGGCCGGCACGATGTCGGTCACGCCCGGTTGGCCCTCGGTCAGGGTGCCGGTCTTGTCCAGCACCAGGGTGGTGATCCTGTGGACGCGTTCCAGCGCCTCGGCATTGCGGAACAGCAGCCCGGCCCGTGCGCCCAGGCCGGTCCCCACCATAATTGCCGTCGGCGTCGCCAGCCCCAGCGCACAAGGGCAGGCGATGACCAAGACGGCGATCGTGCCGGTCAGCGCGCCGGCCGGATGGCCGGTCAGCACCCAGCCGGTGGCGAAGGTAATGGCGGCGACAACCAGTACCGCCGGCACGAAGACGGAAGAAACCCGGTCCACCAGATGCTGCACCGGGTCCTTGCTGCCCTGTGCCTGCTGCACCATGCGGACAATGCGCGACAGGGTCGTGTCTGCTCCCACGCGCCGGGCGCGGACATGCAACACGCCGTCGCGGTTGATGGTGGCGCCCGAGACCGGATCGTTGGTGCCCTTGGCCACGGGGACGGGTTCGCCAGTCAGCATCGATTCGTCGATGTCCGACTGCCCATCCAGGATCGTGCCGTCCACGGGGATGCTCTCGCCGGGACGGACCACGAACACATCGCCCACGCGCAGGCTCTCCACCGGCCGGTCTTCGACGGCACCGTCCACCACGACATGCGCGATCTGCGGTTGCAGGCGCAGCAGCCGTTCGACCCCTTCGCGCGTGCGGTGGCGGGCCCGGCTTTCCATCAGGCGGCCCAGCAGGACCAGGGTGATGACGGTGGCGCCCGATTCAAAATAGAACGGCCCGGACAGGCCCAGCAGCAAGGTCGCGGTGCTGGACAGCCACGCGACGCTGGTACCCAGCACCACCAGCACATCCATGTTGGCACCGCCGCCGCGCAGCGCGTTCCACGCCTGGCGATAGAACGACCGGCCGCAGATGAACTGGACCAGTGTGGCCAGCAGCCATTGCACCCACATCGGCAACAGGTCGGGCCAACCGGCCGCCATCGTCACCATGCCGGCCAGCAGCGGCAGGGTGAGGACGAATGACAGCGCGAAAAGCCCCACCTGCCGCCGCCAGGCGGTGCGCCTGCGGGCTGCATCGTCCTTGGCCGCATCGTTGGAGTCGCGGGGCAGGGTGGCGCTGTAACCGGCCTTTTCCACCTGTCGGATCAGGGTGGCCGGGTCGGCCAGGCCGGGCAGATAATCGATCTCCGCCCGCTCGCCGGCAAAACTGACCTGCGCCGTGACCCCCGGCAGACGGTTCAGCACCTTCTCGATGCGGGTGGCGCAGGCGGCGCAGCTCATGCCCGCGATCGCCAGGGCGATATGGCGGGTTGGTACGTCGAAACCCGCCTTGCGGATCGTGCCGACGATCGCATCGACCGGCGTGGTCTGGTCCGCGCGCTCCACCGTGGCGGTCGCGGCGGCGAAATTGACCGACGCGGTGACCCCCGGTAGGCGGTTCAGCACCTTTTCGATGCGCGTGGCGCAGGCGGCGCAGGTCATGCCTTCCAGCGGAAGGGTGAGGGGTTGCGCGGATGTCATGGGCGCGGTGCGGCCTCCTGTCCATGCGCCCGCCCATGGACGGATGCCATGCCAAAGGTGTGGCGCCGGACAGGTCCCGTCAACCGGCTCTTTTAATCGACCGGGGCAGCCCGGGCTTCATCCACGAAAGTCTCGGTCGCGTCGTCGATGGCGCGGCTGCGGCGCCCGGCGGGGTTGTGGACATACAGCGCCTTGCGGTCGACCTTATCCTCGGCCTCGGGTTGTAGTGGCATTTCATAGCGCGGCTTGCGTCGGTGATCGGCCAGTTGCAGCTTGGGATTGAAGACCGAATTGAACTTCCAGATCATGGTCAGGAAGTTCGTCTGCCCGCGCAGTGCCAGGCGGAGCGCGAGGCCCATCGTGTCCTTGATCGCGTTCCAGCCCAGATGTTTCTGGTTGAGCACCTGCTGGGTCTTGACCAGTTCTTCGTAGAATTCCTCCAGCGGCAGGGTGGTGGGCAGCACCGCATGCTGAATGTCGAACAGGCGATAGTCCCGCGTCGTCAACCGCCGGGCCTCACGGTGCCAGATCTCGGTGCCCGGATAGGGTGTGGTGACCGAGATGTTCACGATGTCCGGGATTTCCAGGCACCATTGCCGGATGACCTCGAAGCGCTTCCGGTCCCATGACGGATCGGCGATGATGTTGATCGCGACGATCAGGCCCAGCGAGCGGGCGAATTCCAGGGCTTCGAAATTCCGGTCCAGCGACACGCGCTTGCGGAAATGTTTCAGCCCTTCCTCGTCCACCGCCTCCATGCCGATAAAGATGTAGCTCAGCCCCAGTTCCTTCCAGAACCGGAAGACCTCCTTGTTGCGCAGCAGCACGTCGGCGCGGGTTTCCAGGTAATATTCCTTGCGGATGCCGCGCCGCTTGATTTCCTCGCCGATCGCCATGCCATGTTCGGCATGGACGAAGGCCACGTCGTCGACGATGAAGATGCCCGGTTCGCGGATCGCCTCCAGTTCGTCGGCAATCACGCTCGGGCTGGCCGTGCGGTAGGACCGACCGTAGAAGGTCCAGGCACTGCAGAACGTGCAGTCCCACGGGCAGCCGCGCGCGAATTCGATCGAGGCCGCGGGGTCGAGCGTGCCGATGAAATATTTGCGGCGATGGCGCAGCAGGTCGCGCGCCGGGCGGATCGTGTCCAGCGACGGGACGAAGATCGGCGGCGGCCCTTCGCCTGTCAATGTCACCACGCCCGGGACGATGGTGATGTCGCCGCCTTCCTGCTGTGTGTCCAGCAACTGCCCGACGGTGGCGTCACCTTCGCCCTTCAGGATGCAGTCGATCGCGCCCTCGGCCAGTTCCAGGATGTCGCGCGCGATGAACGAGACCGAATGGCCGCCGACGAACAGGAAAACGGTCGGCATGCGCGCGCGGGTCTCGCGGCACAGATCGACGATCTCCGGCACGTTGGCCAGATAGTTTCCGGAAAAACAGACGGCGTGGGGCCGGAAATCCTCGATCATGCGCCAATAGTCGCGGTGGGTTTCCACCTGCAGGTCGATGATCTTCACCTCATGCCCGGCCTGTCGGGCCGCGCCTGCCACCAGTTCCAGGCCCAGCGGCTCCAGTCGCAGGAAGACCTTGGTGTACATCAGCGCGCTGGGATGGACGGCGAGTATTCTCATTCTGACACCTCGCTTTTCGCCACCTGAGCGTGGCGGAATGACGTGGCGGCCATGCCGAAAGGATACGGCGGCTCGCTTGGGCAATGGCTTGTCGTGGGCCCCAATATTTTTTTCAGAAGGAGCCGGGTCCGTCACCCGAATTGTGGGTAATGACACCTATGCATGCAGGGGGATGACTCCATCCCGTGGCAGGCCGAACCCGATTATTGCTGGATTTCTGGGGGGATGCGGTTGGATATTGTTGCACGATCGACAAGTTGGCGATGTCTTCATGAAGACGTGAACGATCCATGCCATTCTGTCATGCACCCGGCGCCCTATCGCGGACGGACGATCCATGGCAAGCTGATTGGAAACAAAGTGTCCCGATATCGTTCCGTTCAAGCGGTATCGGGCGCGAAATCACGGTATGGACGGCTCCGGAAAGGAGCTGCGGCGGTCGGAATGAAGCATAAGAACGGAACGGCTCTTGGTTGGGTTGCCGGTGCCGCGATCCTCCTGGCGGGGTGTTCGTCGGAAATCGGGCGCCGCCCCACGGATACCGACATCTCCTGCCTGCGGGCCCAGATGGGTGCCGAGCTGAAGCTGAGCTTCCCGCTGGCGGCCAATACCTGCCAGCGCATGACGGACCATAATTTCGTCATCGGCACGAAGAACCCGAAGCCCGTGCCGCTGAACCTGCGTGGTGCCCCGGACCTGCAGGCCCTGGCCGACCAGTACGGCTACAGCTACACCCGCTGACGGCCCCGCGGTTTCGGAAGAAGCCGCGCCCTGCGGGATGGGTTGTTGTCCCTTACGGATATGATAGTGGCGACCGTGCGTTCCTGACGCCGATCGCCCCTTCCGCGCCCGAATGGCGCCCCCAGACAAGGCGTGCGCCGAGAGCGCAAGATGCCCGCCGGTCCGGCGCCAGAAATCTCCCGCATCGCGATCCTGAAAACAGCCTGGTCGGGCGGCTTTGCCTGCCCGCTGACCAAGTGTGCCGCGATTGTTTCCGGTATCGGGCGCCCGCCATCCATTCAGCTCATGGCAGCGTTGTCCGGATGTTTTAAAAACAACGTGTGATCAAGGTGTGTCTAATTGACTCGTTGCCTGATGTTGTATTATGAAATACATACTATTTTTGATGGTGAAATTCAGGATGCGGCGGACATGACGAAACGGATCTGGATCGGGGAGCGATGTCCCGAGGACTGTAGCGGCCCCGCCTGAGGGCCGCCTGTCACGTCATGAAGCAGGCCGGAGCAAGCCTGCATAGCAAGGTTCAGGGGCATTCCGCCATGCTGAGTTCCACGATCATCGAAGTCGACGGCATTTTCGTCGGTGCCGCCATCCTGGTGGATGGTTTCAACGCGCGGCGTTTCTACGCGGCCCATGACAAGGTCCGTTCCCTGCATAACGAGACCTCGCCGGACCTCGCGGTGCTGTTGCGGACAGTGACCCGGCAGTTCCGCACGGGTCAGGGCGGCCCGGCGGCCGCATGAGTGACCATTGCGACCGGGTGGTGCTTCCGTCCGAATCCTGCGGGGCGGAGGGCGGGAATGCCCTTGTCGTCGTTCTGTTCTGCGTCGGCATCCTGGCGGTCCTGGCCGGGGCAGGGGCCATGGATATGTCGACGCTTTCGGAGGCGACGGCGGTTCTGTTCACCTCCTGAAGGTCCCGGTCGGGGGCGGGGCGGGCGGAGACTGCGTTTTCATGTCGTGCAGGGCATAATCCAGCATCGCATGGGCGATTTCGCGCTCACCCATAATGACGACATCCGCCCCCAGTTGGCGCAGATGATCGACCGCGCTGTCGAAATGCGCGCGGGCGATGATGGTAATCTTCGGGTTTGCCGTCCGCGCCTGTTCGACCACCTGCCCAGCTTCGAAAGCTTCGGGGATCGCCACCACCAGCAATCGTGCCGCCCCGATGTTCGCCTCGGCCAGAATGGCCGGATCGGCGGCATTGCCCAGAATGGCCTCGCCCCCCTGCGCGCGTACGGCCGATATCGCGCTGTCCCCGGTTTCGATGACCAGTAGCGGCCAGTGCCGGCGCAGCAGCCCCTCCGCCACCAGCGCGCCGACCCGGCCATAACCGACCACGACGGCATGGTTGCGCAGCGGCCCGGCGGCATGGGCCGCTGCGTCGGGTGCCGTGCCGGCCCGCGCGGTATCGCGCCGTTCCGCCCATGGTGCCAGCAGCCCGACGATCAGGAATGCCAGCGGGTTCAGCAGGATCGACAAGATGGAAACCGCGAGGATCAGTGAACGTGTCGATGAATCCACCAGTCCCAGATCAGCCCCAAGCGTGGTCAGGATGAACGAGAATTCGCCGATCTGTGCCAGTCCCGCCGCCATCGTCAGGGCCGTCTGCCGCCGCTCCCCCAGCAGGCACAGGATCGCAAAGACGATCATCGGCGTGATGACGCAGACGACCGCCAGCGCGGCCAGCAGGACGCCGGGATGGCGCAGCAGAACCGAGGGATCGAACAGCATGCCGATCGAGATGAAGAACAGCACCGCGAAGGCGTCGCGCAGCGGTAGCGTTTCCTCGGCCGCGTGCTGGCTCAGGGCGGATTCGCTCAGCACCATGCCGGCCACGAAGGCCCCCAGCGCAAACGACACGCCGAAGAAGCCCGACGCCACAAAGGCCACGCCCAATGCCACTGCCAGCAATGCCAGCCTGAACAGTTCGCGGGAGCCCGTTCGCGCCACGTAATGCAGGGCGGCAGGGATGACGCGGCGGCCGACCAGCAGCATCAGCCCCACGAAGGCCGCGACCTTGCCCAGCGTCAGGCCTAGAGTCCATGCCAGGTCCAGCAGGGCTGGGGCATGGGTGGTGCCGTTTTTCATCAACGGCATCAGGGCGGGCAGCATGACCAGCGCCAGCACGGTGATCACGTCCTGAATTACCAGCCAGCCGATCGCCAGCCGGCCACGTTCGGTCTCCATCAGCCGCTGCTCTTCCAGCGCGCGCATCAGCACCACCGTACTGGCGACGCCGAGCGACAGGCCGAAGATCAGGGCGGTCGGCACGCCCCAGCCCATCAGCAGCCCCAGCCCCATGCCGGCACCGGTCGACAGCGCGACCTGCGCGATCGAGCCCGGCAGGGCGACCGCCCGCACCGCCAGCAGGTCCTTGACCGAGAAATGCAGGCCTACACCGAACATCAGCAGGATGACGCCGACATCGGCTAATTGCGGCGCCAGCCCCTGGTCGGCGACGAAGCCGGGGGTGAAGGGCCCCACCATCACGCCGGCCAGCAGATAGCCCACCAGCACTGATATCCCCAGCCGGGTGGCCACCATCCCCAGCAGAAAGGCCAATGTCAGGCCGATGACCAGAATCGTGATCAGTGGGCTGGCATGCGGCATGGCCGGAGACTCCTGTCTGAGGCCATGACAATGGCTTGTCCCCGATCCGGGAGCACTCTCTTTTTTGAGATGTTTTTACGATGCTGTGGTCGCATCTGCACCATATCTGACGTTTCAGAACAGGGCGCCGCCGGAAGCGTTTTCCGGTCTATCCGCTCATGTCAAACAGCACTTTCGAGGATTGATGCCGGTTCAGGGATGTTGCGAATGCCTCGTCGAACGCCGTCAGCCCGAAACGATGGGTCACCAGCCCGTCTGCGATCCAGGGATGGGCGGCCAGCAGGTCGAGGGCTGTGCCGAATTCTGTGTCGAACCGGAATGAACCGCGATAATCCAATTCCCGTGCGATGATCTGGCCCAGGGGGATACCGACATTGCCGGGCGGGAACATGCCCACCTGGACCAGAATGCCCCCTTTGGCGGTGCAGGCGATGGCCGTCGGCAATGCGCTGGCAGCACCGGAGGCTTCGAACACGATGTCATGCTCCGCAAGATAAGGAGCCGACGCGGTGTTGAGGACGGATGTGGCGCCCATCCGCCGGGCAATCGAGAGCGGAAAATCCTGGAGATCAGTAGCGACGATCGCCTCGGCTCCCGCGATTGCCAGCCCGGCCACGATCAGCGCCCCGATGGGACCGGCGCCCTGAACCAGGATGGTCCTGCCACGCACGTCTCCGGCGCGGGCAATGGCATGCAGCGCCACCGACAGCGGTTCGGCCAAGCAGGCACTGCGTACGTCCAGACCCTGCGGTAGGGGGTAGACCTGGCTGGCGGCGACGATCATCAGGCGCCGGAACCCGCCATCCGTGTGCGGCAGAAAGGCGGCACTGCCCAGAAAGCGCGTCTCGCGGCACAGATGGCGCAGGTCCCGCCGGCATTCTGGGCAGTCCCCGCAGGGGCGAGCCGGATGAATCGCGACCGGGGCGCCCGGCGCCAGCCCGTTGACGCCGGGGCCGGGCCGTTCGACGAAGCCCGAGATTTCATGGCCGAGGATCATCGGCTCGCGCAGGACCGACGCGCCCACCCCGCCATGTTTGAGATAATGCATGTCGGAGCCGCAGATGCCGCCCCATGCGACCCGCACCGTCACCTCGCCGCGTCCGGGTTCGGCCACCGACACCCTGTCGAGCCGCAGATCCTCCCTGTCGTGGATCACCAGAGCCTCAGTGGTGCGTGAAATATCGGACATCGAAGCAATACCCTGTGCGTGGGAGAGAACATGCGGGGCCAGTGAGCGCGGCGCCCCTGACCGATCGCGCTCCGTGATGACTTGCGGCCGGTCCATGCGGTTGCTAACGCCGGACAGGGTTGCCGGATGCTCGGCGGTGGCGCACGTGATCCTGCCGGAAAGGGAATGGCCATGATCCTCGATGGGACGCTCGTACTGCCGGACCGGCTGGCACCGGGGCGCGTGACGTTTGACGACACGATCCGGGCCATCGAACCCGGACCGGTGGCGCACGAGGCCACCCGCTACATCCTGCCCGGCTTCATCGACACGCATGTCCATGGTGGTGACGGGGCCGATACGATGGAGGGCGTCGCGGCAATCGGCCGCCTGGCACGCTTCCACATGGCGCACGGCACCACGACCATCCTGCCCACCACCATCACCCGTCCCTGGCCGGACGTGATGGACGCGCTGCGCGCGGTGGCCGAGGTGCGGCACGCAGGCCTGTCGGGCGGCCCCGCGATTCATGGCGCGCATCTGGAGGGCCCGTTCGTCAGCCCGCACCGGCTGGGCGCACAACCGCCCTTTGCCATCGCGCCGGACCCGGATCACGTCGCCCAGGCCCTGGCGACCGGCGTAGTACGGGTCGTGACGCTGGCGCCGGAACTGGAGCATGCGGAAACCGCAATCGCCGCGTTCGCTGCCGCCGGCGTGCGGGTGAGCATCGGTCACACCGTCGCCAGCTTCGAACAGGCCGAACAGGCAATCTGCCGGATCTGCGCCGCCGGGGGCACCGTGGGCGCCACGCACCTGTTCAACGCGATGGGTGGGATCGAGGGCCGCCGCCCGGGCCCGGCCACCGCGCTGATGTGCAGCGACGCCGGCCATGCCGAACTGATCTTCGACACGCATCATGTTCACCCCGCCAGCTTCCGCCTGGCGCACCGGCTGATGGGCGAGCGCCTGCTGTTCGTGACGGATGCCATGCGCGGCGCCGGGCTGGGCGACGGCCCCAGCCAACTGGGGGGGCAGGAGGTGATGATCAGCGACGGCATTGCCCGCCTGCCCGACGGCACGCTGGCCGGCAGCGTGTTGACGTTGGACGCCGCCCTGCGCAATGCGCTGGCGGCGGGCACGAGTCTGGTCGACGCGGCAAAGCTGGTCAGCCACAACGCCGCGCGTTATCTGGGCCTGACCGATCGCGGGGCGCTGGTGCCGGGCATGCGTGCCGATTTCGTCGTCATGGATGGTGATTTCACGGTGCGGGAAGTCTGGGTAGCCGGCCAACGCCACACCTGAGAGAGTGCTTGCAAAGCCGCTTAGCCGGCGATCCGGCGCGGCCTTCCTGGTGCTTCGGTGTTCATGGCTCATAAGGCCGCATCCGCCCCGATGTTCGGAAACCCACAACGGGCGTGCCGATGCGCGGCACTCTCGCTCGGCAGACCGGCTTTTCAAGCGCTCTCTGCGCGCCTGCCCGAATGCGCGCGGCGGCCGGGCCGAGGGTGTTTCCGGACGGACACGGAGAAGTTTATTCGCCGTCGGGTCGCGATGTGGTGACGCGAAGGGCGTCGGATTTCGTCATAAAGCGGGGATCGTGTGGTCCTGCTGGAAGCTGGGAAGGGGATTGGATTGTCGTCGAGGTTTGTTTTCTCTCTGTTGATCGCCGGTACGGCGCTTTCTGCCAATGGTACCTCGCGTGCCTGGGCCCAGGCGGCGGTGGCCGGGCAGGACCAGCCCGCGAAGCGCCCGGTGGTGGAAGCCTCCCGTCCGAAGACGGAGACCATTACCGTCACCGGCAGCAATCCTGTGGAGAGCGCCGATGGCGTGACAGGCCGGGCGCCCGGCGGCGGAATGATGAGCGAGCAGACCGAGGCCAAGGCCATCACCACCGTCGGCCGTGACTTCATCGCCAAGCTGGCGCCCATCACCTCGGCCGCGCAGATGATCCAGTTCGCGCCGGGCACCAATATCGCCTCATCCGATCCGTTCGGCCTGTCGGACCAGACATCGGTCAATGTGCGCGGCATGAACCAGTCGGAACTCGGCTATCTGTACGACGGCGCGCCGATCGCTGACATTTCGGCCTACGATCCCTATACCTCGCAATGGGGCGACACCGAGAACTATCAGGAAGTGCAGCTCTCCCAGGGCACGTCGGACATCAACGCACCGCTGGTCAGCGCCACCGGCGGGCAGATGAACATCCGGACGGTCGATCCGTCGCACAATTTCGGCGGGCTGGTCGATTATTCCTATGGGTCGCACAAGACGAATCGTGGGTTCATCCGCGTGAATACAGGCGATATCCTCAATACAGGCGGGCGCGGCTATATTTCCTATTCCAACGCGACCTATGGCACCTGGCGCGGTCCCGGCCGGGGGCAGAGGCGGCATATCGATTCGAAATTCATGAAGGAATGGGGACAGGGAAATTCGATTTCCTTCGTCGAAGCTTATAACGAGAACAACCAGCCGGTCTATGCTCCGGTGACGGCGCAGCAATGGCGGCAATCGGGCAACAGCTTCAATTATACAGCGAACCCGTTCGAGACAAACGAGGCCGGCAGCTACTGGCAAACCGAGGTCGGCGACTGGCGCAGCCTGATCCTGGTGGCGCCCATGCATTTCACGCTGACGCGCAACCTGTCGCTGCACATCACGCCCTATCTATATTGGGGCAGCGGCGGCAGCGGCATGGGCCAGTGGGACATGCCAGTCAACAATTACAATCCTTCCACGGGACAGAATGAGAATCTGGTCCTGCCTTATCCGGGTCTGGCCTATGACGATTCGGGAACGCAATCCTTCCATGGCGACGGGTATTACCTGATGCGGGAATATCACCCGGGCATCACCGGACATCTGGATTACAAGGCGGGCCGCCATCAGACGATCAGCCTCGGCGCATTCTACGATTATTATGACGATGCCGAGGTGACCAATATCAGCCAGTTGGGGCCGAATGGCGATCCGCCGAACACATGGGGTTCCTACGGGCTGAAATTTCCGAACGGGTATGAATATAATCTGTTCCTGAACTATCACATGATCACGCAATCCGTCGGATTGTATGTCAGCGATTCCACTTCATGGCTGAACGATCGGCTGAAGCTGAATGCCGGCTTCAAATATGTCATGATGAATCGGGCGGGCACCAACAATTACGACAATGCGGTGCCCTATGAAGTGGGTACGAATTACGCCACGCCGCTGCCCCGCCTTTCAGGCAGCTACATGATCGACGATCATGACCAGGTCTTTTTCGACGTAGCGACGAATTTTCGCATGCCGACGACCAACTCCTATTTCTCAGGATTACCGGGAAACACGATGGGTATCGGCGGGTCGGTCAAGCCGGAATTCGCGATTTCCGAGGAACTCGGCTACCGCCATTTCGGCTTGTACAACCTGACGATCAATCTGTTCAATTACAATTTTACCAATCGCAACATCACCACAAATACCATCGTCAATGGCAGTTCCTTCGCCGGCGTTTCGATGAATGCCGGTGGCCAGACCGTGCGCGGCGCCGATGTGGAATTCGGCTTGCGCCCATGGCATCATTTCAGTCCGTACGTGTCAGGCGAGTATCTCTATGCCCGGACCGATAACAATCTGCCCGCGACGGCAGATAATGGTGCGCTCGATTACCTGCCCACCGCCGGCAAGCGGGCGCCGATGGCTCCCGAATGGACGACCAGCGCCGCCCTGAGCTACGATGACAGCCGCGTCTTTGGAAATTTCATGTATCGTTGGATCGGGCGGCAATATTCCGATTTCATGGATCAGGAGTCACTGCCCGCGCATGGTCAGATCGACATGACGCTGGGCTATCGCCTGCCGGACATGTGGCGCCTGAAGCATCCGCAGATCCAGTTGAACATGTACAATCTGGCAAGCTGGCACTACCGGTCGGGGATTCAGAGCCTGTCGAACAACACCAATGCGACCATGGGCGTGCGCGGCAACATGATCGATTCTTCCGGCGCCCCGGCCTATCTGATCGCCAGTACGTTCGCGATGATGGTAACGGCCACGGCCGGCTTTTAGGAGCGCGCGCCGGATCACCGGCGCGCATGTCCAGACAGGTTCTCAGAAGCCGGCGATAGGGTGGGGGACGTAGGGTTCTTCGAGCGCCGCGATTTCGGCATGGTCCAGCCTCAGGTCCAGTGCCGCGAGCGCGTCGTCCAGATGGTCGGGTTTCGATGCCCCGACGATGGGCGCGGTGATGCCGGGCTTTTGCAGCAGCCAGGCAAGGGCCACCTGGGCGCGCGGCACACCGCGCGTCTGGGCGATGCGGCCGACCACGTCGATCACTGCCCGGTCGGCGGTCTGGGTGTGGTTATACAGATTATGCAGCACATTGTCGGTTTCCTGCCGTGTGGTGCGCTCGCGCCAGTTGCGCGCCAGCAGGCCGCGCGCCAGTGGGCTCCAGGGCAGGATGCCGATCTTCTGATCGCGGCAGAAGGGCAGCATCTCGCGCTCTTCCTCGCGGTTCAAAAGGTTCAGATGGTTCTGCATGCTGACGAATTCGGTCCAGCCATGCAGGCGGGCGGTATAGATCGCCTTGGCGAACTGCCAGGCAAACATCGACGAGGCGCCAATATAGCGCGCCTTGCCCGCCTTCACGACGTCATGCAGGGCCTCCAGCGTTTCCTCGATCGGGGTATGGGGATCCCAGCGATGGATCTGGTATAGATCGACGTAATCGGTGCCCAGGCGGCGCAGGCTGTTGTCGATCTCGGCCAGGATGGCGCGGCGGGACAGGCCCGACCCGTTCGGTCCGGGGCGGGTGGGGAAGAAGACCTTGGTCGCCAGCACCACATCCTCGCGCCGCGAGAAATCCCGGATCGCGCGGCCGACGATTTCCTCGGATGTGCCGTCGGAATAGCTGTTGGCGGTGTCGAGGAAATTGATCCCGGCTTCCAGCGCCTGGCGGATCAGGGGGCGGCTGCGCTCCTCGTCCAAGGTCCAGGAATGGTTGCCGCGATCGGGTAGGCCGTAGGTCATGCAGCCTAGACAGAGGCCCGAGACCTGCAGGCCGGTGTGGCCCAGTCGGATATAATCCATGCCGGAGGTTCCTTCTCGGTTACGCCGCCGGTCAGGCGGCGGACAGGTCTTGCGCGGCGTCCAGCAGGGTGCGGGTGAAGGCGTGGCGGGGGGCCGTCAGGATCTGCGTCGCCGGGCCGGCTTCGACGATCCGGCCGCCCTGCATCACCAGCACATCGTCACACATCCGGCGGATGACGCCCAGATCATGCGAGATGAACAGATAGGCCATGCCCAGCTCGCGCTGCAATTCCTCCAGCAGGTCCAGTACCTGGGCCTGCACGGAAACGTCCAGCGCCGAGACCGGTTCGTCGCACACGATCAGCGCCGGGCGTACCGCCACCGCACGTGCGATCGCTACCCGCTGGCGCTGTCCGCCCGACAGGCCGGCTGGCCGCCGCGCGGCGATGGCGGGGGGCAGGCGGACGCGGTCCAGCAGGGTGGCAATGGCGTGGTCGCGATCACCGGAGGGGTCGCCGCCCGCCGACAGCGCATCCGCCAGGATCTCGCGCACCGTCCAGCGTGGGTCGAACGAGCCCAGCGGGTCCTGATAGATCATGGCCATCGCGCGGCGGCGCGGGCGGCGTGCGCCTTCCGGCACGCCTTGCCGCCCGCCCCGGACCCAGCGCTCACCCTTGAACGTCACGTCCCCGGTGTCGGGTTGGGTCAGGCCCATGATAATGCGGGCGGTGGTGGTCTTGCCCGAGCCCGATTCTCCGATCAGGCCCAGCGTGCGGCCCGGATGGAGGCTGAAGCCGACATCGGACAGAATGCGCCGCGCCACCCCGTCTGGGCCGCGCCGGCTGAGCGACAGATCATGGGCCGTCAACAGCGGGGGCGTGCCCGTGCCGTGCGTAGTGATGCGGGGCGGGTGGCGCACCGGGTCGGCGTCCAGAAGGGTTCGTGTATAGGCATGGACGGGCCTGCCGAGGACGCGCGCGGTCTCGCCCTGTTCCACCACCGTGCCATGGTGCAGCACGATCACATGTTCGGCCAGGCGGGAGACGAAGCCCAGATCGTGGCTGATCAGCAGCAGGCCGGTGCCGCCTTCGCGCAGCCGGCCCAGCAGGCGCAGGATCTGCGCCTGCACCGACGGGTCCAGCGCCGTGGTCGGCTCGTCCGCGATCAGCAAGGGCGGGGTCAGCGCGATGGCGCTGGCGATCAGGGCACGCTGGCGCAGGCCGCCGGACAGTTCGTCGGGGCGCTGGCGGGCGCGCAGTGCCGGTTCGGGAATGCCGACCTGTTCCAGCAGGTCCTGCACGCGCTGGTTTCGCCCAGCCCGTGTGCCCCATTTGTGGGCGGACAGGGATTCCGCGATTTCCCGCCCCACGGGGCGCAGCGGGTCCAGCGCCACCAGGGCATCCTGCAACACCATGCCGATATCCCGGCCGCGCAGCGCGCGCCAGTCGCGCGGCGACAGGCGGCGGAGATCCTGCCCACCCAGCGACAATCTTTGCGCCGAGACCCGGGCCGTTGGCCCCGCGAGGCCGATCAGGCTGCGGGCGGTGACGCTCTTGCCGGAGCCGGATTCCCCGACCAATGCCACCACGCGCCCCGGTCGCAGGGTGAAGGACAGGTCATGCACCGCCACATGTTCGCCGGTGGGTGTGGGGAAGGAGACCGAGAGATTTTCGACTTCCAGCGTCATGGTCAGCGTCCCTCGATCGCGCGTTGCAGGGCGCGGCCGGCGACGGTGGTGGAGAGCATGGTCAGCACGATGGCCAGGCCTGGGAAGAAGGTCATCCACCAGGCTTCGGCGATGAAATCGCGGCCCATCGACAACATCGTGCCCCATTCCGCCGCCGGCGGTGGCGCGCCCAGCCCGAGGAAGGAGAGCGCGGCCGACCACACGACGGTCTGCCCGATCCCCATGGTCGCGGTGACGACCAGCGGGCGGAAGGCATTGGGCAGGATGTGGCGGACGACGATGCGCGCCGGACTGTGGCCCAGCGCCCGCGCGGCCTCGACATAGCCCGCGTCGCGCACCGACAGCACCTGGCCGAACACCATGCGTGTATAGCCTGCCGCACTGCCCACCCCGATGGCGACGATCAGCGGGCCGATGCCGCTGCCCAATGTGGCCGTGCATAGCAGCGCCAGCACCAGTACGGGAAAGGCGAACAGGATATCGATCAGCCAGCGTACCGCCTGCTCGGCAATCCGGCCGCCCAGACCGCCGATCAGGGCCAGAATGGTGGCGATGCTCAGCGACAGTGTGATGGCGCCGCAGCCCAGCGCCAGCGATTGCCGGGCGCCATAAATCACCCGCGCCAGGATGTCGCGGCCGGACTGGTCGGTGCCAAATGGGTGGGCAATCGACGGGGCCTGGAAGGCGTCGCGCGGGGCGATGGCCAGCGGGTCGGCATGGGTGAGCAGGTGCGGGGCCAGGGCGGCGATGGCCAGCAGCGTCAGGAAGAGAATCGCAGCCGCCGGGCCAAGCTGGCCAGGGCGCGGCAGGCGGCGCCGGGATGGTAGGCGGGCCACGGAGGGGGCGAGGGACAGGCTCGTCATGGGCGCGTTCCCTTCAGTCTGGGATCGATGAGGACATAAAGCGTGTCGGCGGCGAAGCCGGCCAGGATGTAGGTGAGCGCGATGAACAGGACGATGCCCGAGACCAGCGGCATGTCGTGCGTGGCGACGGACAGGAACAGTTCGCGCCCCAGCCCCTGCCGCGAGAAGATGATCTCGATCGCGACCGCGTTGCCGACCAGGGCGCCGACCGCCCAGGTCGACAGGCTGACACAGGGCAGCAGCGCGTGGCGCAGGGCGTGGCGCAGCCGGACCGCGCCATCGCCCAGCCCGCGTGCGCGGGCGGTGAGGATGAAAGGCTGGTCCAGCGCCAGGTCGAAGGATTCGCGCATGACCTGCGCGATGAAGCCGGCCAGCGGGATGGCCAGCGACAGGGTGGGCAGAACCAGTGCCGGCAGGCCGTGATTGCCGGCCGGCGGCAGCAGCCGCCATTCGAAGGCCAGGCCCCACAGCAGCAGGATGCCGAGCCAGAATTGCGGCAGCCCGGCGCCGATCGTCTCCAGCGTCGAGGCGATGGCCCCGGCCACGCCGCGCCGGGCGGTGGGCACCACCGAGAGCAGCGCCAGCAGCCACGCCACGGCCAGGGACGACGCCATGAGCGCCAGTGTCGGGGGGGCCTGGGCGCGCAGCACTGCAATGACCGGCATGTGCTGCGAGAAGGACTGGCCGAGGTCGCCGCGCGCGATACGGGCGATGTAGAGGGCGTACTGCACCGCGATCGGCCGATCCAGCCCGTATTCGTGACGGGCGGCGGCGATGGCCTCCGGCGTTGGGTTGGCGGATGCGCCGCCGAGAATGGCGGTGACCGGATCGCCCGGCGTGAGGTGCAGGGCGGCGAAGGTCAGGCTGGCCGCCGCCAGCAGCACCAGGATGCCGCCCAGCAGGCGCCATGCCGCGCGGTGGAGAAGGTGGGTCATCGCGTCACCCATGAATCATAGAGGCTGGTCACGTTCAGCGACGGTTCGAGCCGGACGTCGTGCACCGCGCGCGACAAGGCGAGGCGGGTGCTTTGCGGATAGGTGGTGATCTGCAGGAAGTTCTGTGCCGCGATCGTCTGGGCTTGCAGATAGAGCGCGCGCCGCTTGTCCGGGTCGGTGGTCAGCAGGGCGTCGTTCACGACCTGGTCGAAGGTGGGATCGCTGAATCCGGCCTCGTTCTGGTGGTGGCCGCCGACGCCGGCGGCGCCGAGGAAGGCGGAGGAGAAGACGATGCGCAGCACGTCGGCGGTATTGGTGTTCCAGTAGCCGATGCGGACGTCGTAATCCCAATGCCCTTCGCGTTCGAGGATCGTGGTGTCGTCGCCATTTTCCAGTTTCACGTCGAAGCCGGTTGCGCGTGCGGTGGCCTGGACCTGTTCCCACAGCGTGCGTTCGGCGGCGGAGAGCGAGGCCTTGAGCGGGATATGGACCACCAGGGGGCGGCCGTCGTGGGTGCGGATGCCCTCCGCGGTGCGGCCGGTCCAGCCGGCCTGGTCCAGCAGGGCGCGCGCCCGGTCGGGGTCGTAATCGGCGTGATGCTCGAAGGCCGGGCTGTAGAACGGCGTGGTCGGGCTGAGCGGGCCGCCGGCGCGGCGGTAGTGATGGAAGAAGACGCTGGCCAGCGCGCCGTCGATGTCGGCGGAACGGATGAAGGCCTCGCGCACCCGGATATCGTCGAATGGTGCGCGCTTGATGTTCAGCGTGCCGTTGGTCGGGTTGCCGGGGCGGTCGGCCATCAGCAGCCAGAGGTCCGGATTGCGCTGGGCCGGGGTTTCGGCTTCGGGCGGGAGGGAGTCGATGACATCGACCTCGCCGGCCTGCAGGGCTGCGAAGCGCACCGAGGCTTCGGGGATGATCCGCCATTCGATGCCGTCCAGGCGCGCCGGGCCGGTATGGAGAGCGGTGGGCGGGCCCCAGTGATAGGCCGGGTTGCGTGCCAGGACGATCTGGCTCTGATGGTCCCAGCGCACGATGCGGAACGGGCCTGATCCGACTGGATTCTGGCAGTTTTCGTCACGCGGGCGGGCCAGGGCGCGGGGGGATTCGATGCCGAGGAAGCCCTGTGCCAGCACTTCGAGGAAGGCGGCATAGGGTGTCCTGAGGTGCACCGCGGCGGTGTAGGTGTCGATGATGTCGGTGCCGGCATATTGCTTGATGTAGCCGCCGGCGGTGCTGGATTGGGTGTGCGGGTCGACCATGTGGTCGAGGTTTGCGCGCACGGCTTCGGCGGTCAGGGGCGTGCCGTCGGTGAAGGTGACGTCGTGGCGCAGGTGGAATGTGTAGGTTCGCCCGTCATCGGACACCGTCCAGTCGGTGGCCAGCCACGGCAGGATATGGCCGGAGCGGTCCATCGCGACCAGCGAGTCAAGATATTGTTCTGCAAGGAAAACCTGCGGCATGTCGCCCTGTACGTGCGGGTCGAGGCAGATCGGCTCGCGGTCGGTTGCGTAGATCAGGGTGCCGCCCTGGACCGGTTCGTGCGCCGTGGTGCGGGATTGGTGGCGGCGGCAGCCTGTCGTGGCCAGCAGCAGTGCGGCGGCCCCGAGCCATAATGCGCGGCGTGGCAGGGTGGGGGAGTGCAAGGGGCGCATCGACAGGCTTCCAAGGGCTTGGCCGCCCCGCAATATCGTCAGTTCCATCGGACTTTGACGATTTCTATCGTGTTATTCGGCAATCTCAAGTGAAATATATCATGTTTTGTTGTGTAATTTGGGGCGGGGGATATGGGGGCGGCAGGTGTCTGTCCTGCGGCAAGGAGTATGCCCCCGGGCGCCGCTGCCGATCCGAAATGGATGGGGAGGGGATGGAGGGGGCGGGATAAAAAGTGATGAGAATAATTTAAGTATTATATTTCAGTTTGTTATATGGGCCTCATCGCCGGGGGCGATAGCGATTTCGTGATATGTGCATTGACACATGGTGAATCGTTTATAATCCTCCGTCATGCGTAGATTAATTACGCAGGAAAGTCGTTGTTTATGGCGGAAGGTCCCGGAAGACGATGGACGCATTGACACAGGATGCGCCGGCCCCGGTCGCCTCAACGGAGGGGGGATTGCGGGAGGTGTTCGCGCGGATCGCCGAGGGCGCGGTGGTGCGTGAGCAGGGGCGCGTTCTTCCCTACGAGGCGGTGGCATGGCTGCGTGAGGTGGGGTTCGGGACCCTGCGGGTGCCGCGCGAGGCCGGTGGCGCGGGCCTGGGGCTGGTCGAGATTTTCCGCCTGCTGAGTGAACTGGCGGCAGCGGATTCCAACCTGCCGCAGATCGTGCGGGCCCATTTTGCCTTTATCGAGGGATTGCGGCACGACCCCGACCGGGCACGCTCGGCGGCCTGGTACGCGCGCATCGTGGATGGCGCGCTGTTCGGCGCGGCGATGGCGGAGCTGACCGACAGTACGGGAACCAGCACCACGCTGACGCGGCAGGGCGAGGGCTGGCGGCTGGACGGGACCAAATATTATTCGACCGGCACGCTCTATGCCGACTGGATTATCGTCGTGGCCGACGAGGCGGGCGAGCGCGTGCGTCTGGCGGTGCCGGCCACGGCGGCCGGCGTGACGCGTGAGGATGATTGGGACGGGTTCGGGCAGCGGCTGACCGGTAGTGGCACCACGCGCTTCGACGGGGTTGCGGTGTCGGACGGGCAGATCCTGGCGCGGTCGTCCTTTGACCATGTGCCGAGCAGCAGTTTCCTGACCGCCTATTATCAATTGTTCCATCTGGCGACGCTGGCGGGGATCAGCCGGGCGGCGCTGCGCGATGCGGTGGCGTTCGTGCGGCCGCGCACGCGGACCTTCGGCGTGCCGGGCAAGGTCAGCCAGCGCCATGATCCGCTGGTGCAGCAGGTGGTGGGCCGGCTGTCGGCGCTGGCCTATTCGACCTCGGCGCTGGTCGAGGATGTGGCGCGCGCGTTGGAGCGTGGCGCCGAGGCGTGGGAGGCGGGCGTGACGGAACATCCGCTTTATGACGAGGCGGAGCGCATCGCCTTCCAGGCGCAGCAGATCGTGCTGGAGCAGACGCTGGAGGCGACGACGCGCCTGTTCGAGGTCGGGGGGGCTTCGGCCACCGCGTCCTCGCTGGGGCTGGACCGGCACTGGCGCAATGCCCGTGTGCTGGCCTCGCACAATCCGGCGGTGCAGCGGGCGCGGGCGCTGGGAGATCTGGAACTGAACGGCACGGCGCTGGATGCGATCTGGCGGGCCGCCACGCCGACGACGGAGCGCACGGCATGAGTACGCAGGAAAGTCCCGCGCGGCGGCAATTGCACGTCAACCTGTTCGAGATGGCCTGCGTCGGCCATATCGTGCATGGCATGTGGCGCGCACCCGGCAATAACCGCCATCGTTTTTCCGAACTGTCGTACTGGACCGAGGTGGCGCAGCTTGCCGAGCGCGGGCTGTTCGATGCCGTGTTCCTGGCCGATGTGGTCGGGACCTATGACCGGTTTGGCGACGGCACGGCGGCGGCGCTGCGACAGGCGGTGCAGATCCCGAACCTGGACCCGCTGATGCTGGTGCCGGCGATGGCGGCGGTGACGAAACATGTCGGTTTCGGCGTGACCTTTTCGACCACCTATGAGCCGCCCTTTGCCTTCGCGCGGCGCATGGCGACGCTGGATGTGCTGACGAACGGGCGCGTCGGGTGGAACATCGTGACCTCCTACCTGCAATCCGCCGCGCGGAATTTCGGGCTGGAGGACGAGATCCCGCATGACGAGCGCTATGTGATCGCCGACGAATATATCGATGTGCTCTACAAGCTCTGGGAAGGAAGCTGGGACGACGACGCGATTGTCGCCGATCGGGCGGCCGGCATCTTTACCGATCCGTCGCGGGTGCGGGCCATCGATCATCATGGCGCGCATTTCCAGGTGGCCGGGCCGCATCTGGTGCAGCCGTCGCGGCAGCGCACGCCGGTGCTGTTCCAGGCGACGGGATCGGCGGCGGGGCTGGAATATGCCGCGCGCCATGCGGAAGTGGTGTTTATCGGCGGGCAGACGACCGAGGATGTGCGCCGCAACATCGCGGCCACCCGCAGGCGGGCACAGGCCTTTGGCCGTCGGCCCGACGATATCCGCTTTATCGTGCAGGCCGGCATCATCACCGGGCCGACCGAGCAGGCGGCGCAGGAAAAGCTGAAGGCCTATCGGGAGTTCTACAGCCTGGAAGGCGCGCTGATCCATGCGCAGTCGGAAGTGGATCTGCGAAGCTATGACCCGAACGACACGATCGAGAGCGTGCTGAAGCGCGAGGGTGCGCGTTTTGGCAATATGGGCCGGCGGTTCCGGCCCGAGCAGACGGTGGGCAGCGCGCTGGAGCAGATCGGCCGCTTTGACGAAGGGCGCTATTTCATTGCCGGCGAACCGGGGCGGGTGGCGGATGCGATCGAGTCCTGGCTGGATGTGGATGGCATCGATGGCATCAATCTGCGCCAGTACCATTCCTTCGACACCGCGCGGGATTTCATCGACCTGATCGTGCCCGAGTTGCAGGCGCGCGGGCGCTATCGCACCGCCTATGCGCCGGACGAGACCTTGCGCGAGCGGCTGTTCGGCGCGGGTCATGCCCGCCTGCCGGATCGGCATGCCGCCGGGCGCTATCGCGACCCGGCGGCGCTGGCCACGCCGACACCGCCGCTTTTTCCAGACCTGATCCAGAACAAGGCATCCTGACATGAGTGTCGCGATCCCCGAGAAGATTAACGTCCTGTGGTTTCTGCCGACGCATGGCGATTCCCGTTATCTGGGCACGCAGAAGGGCGGGCGACCGGTCGATCTGCCCTATCTGCAGCAGGTGGCGCGGGCGGCGGATTCGCTGGGCTATTACGGGGTGCTGATCCCGACCGGCCGCAGTTGCGAGGATAGCTGGGTGGTGGCGTCGGCGCTGGCGCCGAGCACCGAGCGGCTGAAATTCCTGATCGCGGTGCGGCCGGGGCTGCAATCGCCCACGCTCTCGGCACGGATGACGTCGACGCTGGACCGGATTTCGCAGGGCCGGCTGCTGATCAATATCGTGACCGGCGGCGACCCGAAGGAGAATGCCGGCGACGGGTTCTTTGCCGACCATGCCGAACGGTATGCGATCACCGACGAGTTCCTGGAGATCTATCGCGCCCTGCTGCGTGGCGAGACGGTGAATCATGAGGGGCCGCATTTCCGGATCGAGGACGGGCGTCTGCTGTTCCCGTCTTTTCAGGAAAACGGGCCGCCGCTCTATTTCGGCGGGTCCTCGCCGGCGGCGGTGGATGTGGCGGCGACGCATATCGACAAATACCTGACCTGGGGCGAGCCGCCGGCACAGGTGGCCGAGAAGATCGCGCATGTGCGGCGCAAGGCGGAGGCGCAGGGGCGTCAGGTGTCGTTCGGCATCCGGCTGCATGTGATCGTGCGCGAGACGAACGAGGCGGCGTGGGCCGAGGCGGACCGGCTGATCTCGTATCTGGACGATGCGACCATTGCCGAGGCGCAGAAAGTGTTCGCGCGGATGGATTCCGTGGGGCAGGCGCGCATGAGCGCGCTGCATGGCGGCCGGCGCGACAAGCTGGAAATCAGCCCCAACCTGTGGGCGGGCGTGGGGCTGGTGCGCGGCGGCGCGGGCACCGCGCTGGTGGGCGATCCGGCGACGGTGGCCGAGCGGATCGACGAATATCGCAGGCTGGGCATCGATAGTTTCATCTTCTCGGGCTATCCGCACCTGGAGGAGGCCTATCAGTTCGGCGAACTGGTGCTGCCGCTGCTGCCGACGGCGCATCCGGTGCGGGGGGCGGCCTCGATCAGCAATATGGGGCCGTTCGGCGAGACGATTGCCGGCGATCATCGGCCCGGCGGTGGCGCCAGCCATCGCGCGGCGTGAACAGTGACCCGAAGGATCGCCTGACATGAACATTTCCGTAAAGGCGCCGGTGCCCGGCGCCCTTGAAGCCGAGTCCGCGCAGCGTTTTCGCGACGGCATGGCGCTGCTGGCCGGGGCCGTGACCATTGTCACCACCGATGGCGAGAATGGGCGGCATGGCTTTACCGCGACGGCCGTGTGCAGCGTGTCGGACGCGCCGCCGACGCTGCTGGTCTGCATCAATCGTACCACCAGCGCGCATCCGCATGTTCTCGACCATGGGGTGCTGGCGGTGAATGTGCTGGGCGGGGCGCAGCAGGCGCTGTCCTCGGCCTTCGGCAGCCGGTCGAAGACGATGGACGAGCGGTTTGCCGGCGCAAGCTGGCAGCGGGGCGTGACCGGCGCGCCGCTTCTGGACGGTGCGCTGGCGACCTTCGAATGCCGGGTGGAGCGGGTTGTGGAGGCCGGCACCCATACGGTGGTGTTTGCCCAGGTGCTGGATGTGCATCTGGCGGGCGGGCAGACGGACGGGCTCGTGTGGTTTGCCCGGCGCTATGCCGTGTTGCCGACATCCTGTTGACCGGAGGCCTGGTGCGGACGGCGCGCGTCCGTAATCCACTATAAAAATCGCGAATATAAAAAGAAACAAAGAAAATATGTGCTTTTTGTTGCGATGGAAATAACGACGACAATAAGTGCGTAAATTCGAAAGCCTGCGATCATTCCTTCAGAGTCTGGATATCGAGTATCATGCCCCGTTCCTTTTCGCGTCGTTCTGCCTGGCCCCGGCGGGCGGGCCGGTTTTCGCAATCCGCCAGAGTATTGCTGGGCCCTTCGGCGTTGGCCCTGATGCAGGCCGGCCCGCTGGCGGCCAGCGCATGGGCTGACGACAGCCATGCGCGCCGGGCCGCGGACCATGCGCCCCATGCGGCGCCCGCTCAGAAAACGGCGCCGGCGGCGGCCCGGACCGCCCCGGTTGCAGCGGCGGCCCCTGTGAAGGGCGAGGATATCGTTGTCGCGACCCATCGCCTGTCCCCCGCCGATCAGGCACGGGCGCAACTGGACAGTCTGCCGGGGGCCGCGACCGTGATCGACGCCAAGCAGGTGTTGCGCGGGCGGAACCTGACCAATGCGGATGCGCTGGCGTTTCAGCCCGGCGTGTTCGCCCAGTCCTCGGGCGGCGGCGACGGGCTGCGCCTGTCGATCCGTGGGTCGGGGATCCAGGTCGGCACCAATTATTTCCGCTCGGGCCTTCTGATGATGTTCGACGGACTGCCCGTGACCACGCCTGCCGGCACGCCCTATGAATTGTTCGAGCCGCTGGGGCTGCGTTACACCGAAGTGCTGCGCGGGGCGAATGCGTTCGATTATGGCGGGCTGCAACTGGGCGGCGGCATCAATTACGTGACCCAGACCGGTTATGACGCGCAGACCTATCAGGCGCGCGTCGAGGCCGGCAGTTTCGGCTACAACAAGGAACAGCTCAGTTCGGGCAAGGTGATCGGCAAGGCCGATTATTATATCAGCGTGACCAATTCCTACCGGGGCGGGTACCAGACCGAGACGCAGGCGAACAGTTTCGGCGTGAATGCCAATTTCGGCTATCATTTCAACGACCGGGTTTCGACGCGCTTCTTCTTCCGTTACCGGCAGACCGAGAACGGGTATCCGGGTTACCTGACCCGCGACCAGATCCTGGAGAATCCGAAGCAGGCGCAGGCTCCCTATCGGGCCTGGCATTCGGTGCGTATTCAGCCGGGCACGAAATTCTATGGCAACATGACCACGTTCCAGATTGACGACCAGTCGAAGCTGGAACTGGGATTCGATTACCAGGACGCGCCGATCGACATCCAGAATGTGAAATTCAGCCAGATCTGGGGCTACAAGACGGTGGCGGGGGTGCTGAACTATACGCGCCACGATGTGCTGGCCGGGCACAAGAGTGATACGCAGCTCGGCTTTATGGATACGTCGGACCTGGAAGCGTGGCAGACCAACCGGGTGCGGGTGCAGACCGCCAATCTGGTGGGGCTGCCGATCGGGCAGATCCTGCGCCATGTGACCTATGGCGGGACGGAAAACTACTTCCATCTGCGGAACAATACCGAACTGTTCCATAATTTCTGGCTGACGACGGCGGCCGCGGTGGCGTTTATCCAGAAATCTTCGGGCGTGCCGTATCCGTACACGGCGGCCGGGGCGAATTTCAAGCAATCCTCGGTCAATTTCGTGCCGCGTGGTGGCTTTCGCTATGTCATCAGCCCGCATGTGGAACTGTATGGCAATGTGAGCCGCAGCATCCAGCCGCCCAATGACTGGAACCTCAATTATGCCGGGCCGTATTTCACCGGAAACACGCCTCAGTCGGGCATGAATTCGGGTGCTGGGAAGCTGCGCAACCAGACGGCCACGACGTATGAGATCGGCACCACCGGGCATGCGTGGCGGAACAAGTGGAGCCTGACCTATTACCATTCCGACGTGCGCAACGAATTGCTGTCGGTGATGACGCCGGCATCGCAGGCCATCGGGGCCTCGATCTACGGCAATGCGTCACCGACCACGCATCAGGGTGTCGAAGCCTCGCTGGAAACCACGCTGTATGAGTGGGCGGGCAATACGCTGTCGCTGCGGCAGGCCTATACGTGGCAGGATTTCCGCTTCCGCCATGATGCGGTGTTCGGTAGCAACCGCCTGCCGGGCATTCCGGAACATTTCTATCAGGGCGAGATCCATCTCGACACCAAGGCCGGGTTCTATGCCGGCTTCAATGCCCAGGTGTCGTCGAAGGTCGGGGCCGCGTATGACGAGACCTATTTCGCGCCATCCTATCACATCTACAATCTGAACATCGGCTATGACTGGCCGGGCAAGCATCGGCAGGTCTTCCTCAGCGTCAATAACCTCGCCAACACGCATTACGCGGCCATCGTCGTGCCGGGATACATCGCGGCGGGCAAGCAGTTGGCGGTGATGCAGCCGGGTGATGGGCTGGGCGTGTTTGCCGGCCTGTCGCTGGGCTTCAACTAAGGGGCTGGGCCATGACCGAGATCCGGCTGAATGCCTTCGACATGAATTGCGTGTCGCACCAGGCCAGCGGCCTGTGGCGACACCCGCGCGACCGGTCGGGGACGTACAACACCATCCGTTACTGGACCGATCTGGCGCGGCTGCTGGAGCGCGGCCTGTTCGACGGGCTGTTCCTGGCCGATGTGCTGGGAGTGTATGACGTGTATGGCGGCAATGCGGACGCCGCGCTGCGCAATGCGTCGCAGGTGCCGGTCAACGATCCGGCGATGCTGATTTCGGCCATGGCGGCGGTGACGGAGAATCTGGGATTCGGCCTGACCTCCACTCTGTCTTTCGAGCCGCCCTATCCGTTCGCGCGGCGCATGTCGACGCTGGATCATCTGACCGAGGGGCGGATCGGCTGGAATATCGTGACCGGCTATCTGGACAGCGCGGCGCGGGGGACGGGGCAGGTGCGGCAGGTGGCGCATGACACGCGCTATGACATTGCCGACGAATATCTGCATCTGGTCTATCGCCTGTGGGAGGAAAGCTGGCAGGACGATGCGGTGCTGCGCGATGCGGCGCGGGGGATCTTTACCGATCCGGCCAAGGTGCATCGCATCGTGCATGAGGGTGAGTATTTCAGGCTGGATGCGATTCATCTGTGCGAGCCCTCGGCGCAGCGCACGCCGGTTCTCTATCAGGCCGGGGCGTCCTCTCGTGGCCGTGCCTTTGCCGCGCGGCATGCGGAATGCGTGTTCGTGGCCGGGCCTTCGGCGGCGGTGGTGGCGGCCAGTGTCGCGGATCTGCGCGCCCGGGCCCGGCAGGAAGGGCGGCATGCGGGCGATCCGCTGATCTTCTCGCTGCTGACGATCATTACCGGGCTTGATGACGACGCCGCGCAGGCGAAATGGCAGGAGTATCGCCGCCATGTCAGTCTTGAGGGGGCGCTGACCCTGCTGGCGGGGTGGACGGGGATCGATTTCTCGCGTTACGCGCCGGATGACCCGGTGCGGCATATCCGCAATGATGCGATCCATTCCGCCGTCGATGCGCTGACGGTGCAGGACCCCGGCAAGGTGTGGACGGTGCGCGAACTGGCCGAGCATGCGGCGATCGGCGGCATGGGCACCACCATTGTCGGCGGGCCGGAGCGGATTGCCGACCTGCTGGAGGAGTGGGTGGTCCGCACCGGTGTCGACGGGTTCAACCTGGCTTATGCCGTGACGCCCGAGAGTTTTGCCGATGTGGTGGAATTCGTGGTGCCGGAATTGCAGCGGCGCGGCATCTACAAGCAGGCCTATCGTCCCGGCACCCTGCGTGAGAAACTGTTCGGACGCGGGGACCGGCTGGGGGCGGACCATCCGGCCAGCCGCGTGCGTCGTACGGAGACGGCATGAGCGAGATATTGCCCAGGATTGCCATTATCGGCGGCGGCTTCAGCGGGGCCGCCATTGCGTGGCATCTGACGAATGGGGCGGCCGAACTGCCGCCGGTGACGGTGTTCGAGCCGCGCGAGGCGCTGGGGCAGGGGGTGGCGTATGGCGCGCGCGATCCGCGCCACCGCATCAACGTGCCGGCCGCGCGGATGAGCCTGACGACCGCTATCCCCGATGATTTCCATGCCTGGCTGCGGGCGGATGGGGCGCTGGAGGCTGACCCGGAGGCCCTGTTGCCCAATGGGGCGGCCTATCCCGCGCGATCGGTGTTCGGCCGCTATGTGGCGGCGCGGCTGGCGCCGCGCCTGGCCAGCGGGCGGGTGGTGCATCGGCGGGCGCGTGTGGCGGAGGTCGCGCCCCGGCCGGAGGGTGGATGGTGGATTGCGACCGATGATGGTGCGCGGGAAGAAGCCGATATCGTGGTGATTGCGACCTCGCACCCCGCACCGGCGCCGCCGACGGCGTTGGCCGGGCTGGTCGGGCGTGGGGGGCTGGTCGTCGATCCTTGGGCGGTCGGGGCGTTGGGGGCGATTGGGCTGGAGGATCGGGTGCTGATCGTGGGCACCGGGTTGAGCATGGCGGATGTGGTGGCGTCACTGGATGCGGCCGGGCATCGGGGGGAGATCGTGGCGCTGTCGCGCCGGGGGCAGGTGTCGCAGGCGGATCTGAGCGATGTGACCGATGCGTGGGGGGATTTCTCCACCGATCCGGCGCCGACGGCGCGCGGTGTGCTGCGCCGGGTGCGGCTTGCGTTGCGCGACGATCCTGACCGGCCGTGGCAGACTATTTTCAACGCCGTGCGGCGGCAGGCCGGGGCGATCTGGGCGGCGTTGCCGGTGGTGGAGCGGCGACGGCTGGTGCGGCATGTGCGGCCGTTCTGGGATACGCGGCGCTTTCGCATTGCGCCGCAGGTGGAGCGGGTGCTGCATCGGCGGATTGCCGAGGGGACGCTGCATGTGCTGGCCGGGCGGATCGAGGCGGCTGCCCGGCAGGGGGATGGATTTGCCGTGACGCTGCGCCGGCGGGGTGGGGAGCCGCAGGTTGCATCGTTCGACACGGTGGTGACGACCACCGGACCGGACCATGCCCATATCCTGTCCTCGCAGCCCTTTCTGGCCGAGCTGGCGCGGCGGGGGTTGCTGCGGGCTGACCCGGTGGGGTTGGGGGTGGAGACCGACCGGGAGGGTCATGCGCTGTCTGTGGCGGGCGAGGCGGAACCGAGTTTGTTTGTCGCCGGGCCGCTGTCGCGCGGGACGTTCGGCGAACTGATGGGGTTGCCGGAAGTGACGGCCAATGCGGAGAGGATTGCCGCGATCATTCTGCGGGCGGCCGATGCGGAGCCGGCTAAGTCGAAACCTATGTCTCCATCAGGACAGTATTTCACAGGCGGTTTCTTGGCCTGATTTTTTGATCACACATTGGAATCGTTCAAAAAATTCATGCTCATGATGCTTGCCACCTTGGCTACACCTTTTGGGTACGAGGGCGAAGCTGCGGCCTGCGACGCAGACCATGCCGCAGCTTCGCCAAGCACGTCCCATTGTCCTCCCAGAGCCCCGGAAAGCGCCGGTCACGGATCGACATGAAGCCGGAAAGATTTTCCAAATCAAGGACATGAAAAGGCGGGCCCGTCGGCGGAATCCCCCGCGCACGGCATCTTCTAGATGCGTGCCGTGGCAGCCGTCTTCGAGGAGGAGTTGGATGCACCCCGGCTGACATCCAGGGCTCTGCGGATCGTCTTCGTAAGCGGCGTTTCGATAAACCGATATACCGCGATGCCGGTCAATATCGCCAGCAGGACCGCAACGCATCGCGTCGGTATGGTATGAAGACCAGGCCGATAATGCAGCAGGCGAAGAGCCGTCTGGGTCGCATCAAACGCGATCTGCTGGAAAAGGTAGATGGAATATGACGCATTTCCAAGCATCAGTGCGAGTGGAAATGACGGGGCATAACCCCGACGCTCGGCCCACATGAACGTGGCGACGAGGAGGACTGTCGCCGCTCCGGTCCACAAAAGGGGAAAAACAAACCCCAAACCGGCCATGGCAATGATGACGGCGGCGATAAGCGCAACTGTTGGCCAGGCGCGCAGCTTCATGAGATCGAGTCCGAAGATCGCCCCGAGGCAACACCCGGCCAGGAACTCAAGCAAATACGGACTGGTATAGAAATGAACGAGGTCGGGTGCCTGTGGAAAGATCACGCCGCACAGTGCCAATGACAAAAATATCATTGCCAACACAATCAGCCGGTAGCGACCCTGAATGAGCAGGAGAGCACCAAAAACCAAGTAAAAAAACATCTCATAATTCAATGTCCAACCAATAAACAGCGTAGGCATCATATTGCCATGCTCGTTAAGGGAAGGAATGAACAGGCACGACAGGATGAAATGGCCGATCCCGTGGGAATAAATGGATGGGCTATATATTCCGACGCACCCCAGAATGAACGTGATGAATGTCGCGATCCAATACATCGGCGCCACGCGCGTCAGGCGGTCGATGAAGAAATTCAACGGTTTGATCGCTCGTCCTTCTGTAAGCGAAACCATGATGATGCCGCTGATAATGAAGAACAGACCGACCCCATATTTTCCTAGGATGAAGATTGGCGATACATTCTGGAACTGATGGAATAACACGACCCCGACGGCGGCAAGAGCCCGGAGATATTGAAGGGACAATATGATCCTGCGGCCTTGCCTTATGCTTGACTGCATTCGAGTATGTCCTGCTTTCCGGATTCAGCATGAAGCGTAACGGCGGACCTTGGGGCCTGTCCATGTTTTTATAATCAGACCGGCTGCATGCTTCGACCGGGGAGACGCGCGTCGGCGCGCCGGCAGCACGCATGTCCAAACGTCTCGTCATCAATGGCCCTTCTGCGGCTGCTTTTTCTCCCACGCGGCGGGGACTTGCGCCGCTGATTTCCAGGGGGCGGGGTGGTGGCCTTTGTTCTGCCGGCGCGGGCGGCGGCGGGGGGCTGCGCCGGGTGCGGCTTGCGTTGCGCGATGATCCGGATCGGCCCTGGCAGACCGTCTTCAACGCCATGCGCCGGCAGGCTGGGGCCATCTGGGCGGCGTTGTCGGTCGTGGGGCGGCGGCGGCTGGTGCGGCATCTCCGTCCGTTCTGGGATACGCGGCGCTTTCGCATCGCGCCGCAGGTGAAGCGGGTGCTGCATCGGCGGATCGCCGAGGGGACGCTGGATGTGCTGGCTGCGCGGATTGATGCCGCCGACCAGCAGGGCGAGGGGGTTGCCGTGACGTTGCGTCGGCATGGTGGCGGGCAGGAGGTTTGCGTCGTTCGATGTGGTGGTGACGACCACCGGGCCTGATCATGCCCATATCCTGTCTTCGCAGCCCTTTCGGGCCGGACTGGCCCGGCAGGGGGTCTGCGGGCCGACCCGGTGGGGTTGGGGGGCACCGATCAGGCCATGCGCTGTCTGTGGCGGGCGCGGCGGAACCGAGTTTGTTTGTCGTCGGGCCGTTGTCGCGGGGGACGTTCGGCGAGTTGATGGGGCTGCCGGGAGTGACGGCGAATGCCGAGATGATTGCGGCGACCATTCTGCGGGTGGTGGAGACGCCTACCTGAGAACCAGGCAGAAAACACGCGTCGGATCGCCGCCAGCGCGCATTTACGGTCAGGCTCTGAAATCCTAGCTGGAATCGTTGGAATTATGCGGGGCTTTACTCGAAGCCTGTGCCGGGCCGACTTTTTGGTCGGCCCGTCAAAAGAAGGACCATGTTTCAGGCGCGACATATTCAAGACATACCGCAGAAAAAAAGGCTGATTACAAACTGGCGACGGAACCCTTCGTCGCAAGGTGTAGAGCGTTTGTCGACTGGGATCAAAAGGAGCAAGGAAGAAGATGATTTTTTATCCCAGTTGCAGAACGCAAGCCCATACGTCGATTGACAGTGCTCCCGCGATCGACCCATCGAAAATAAAAGCAAGGAAAATCATGATGGGGTTGATTCGATATGTTGCCGAATTCGCCTTTTCCGTCTTTCCCTGGGTATTTCTTGTGTCTTACATGGTGATATCCATATCTATTTCGTTTATTTATCTAACGGAAGTGAAGAAATAATAAATCGACGAATTTATTGCAGTTTTCTATCTTAAAGACGCTTGAAAATGAGTATCGTCGTGACATCTATAAAGAAGATAATATGGGTCTCGTTTGTATTTTATTTTACGATGGAGGTGCTGTCCGGTCAGATATTTCGTATGGGCTCCGCCCAGGGACGGAGATCATGATGGAAAATATGGGCCATCCGGACATTCCGTGATGTCTTTATGTGTGGGGCGGTACCTTGCTATCAGTTCACCCTTTCGACCCGGTCGAAGACTCTTTATGGGTTTGGTGCAATCTCGATGGGGCGGGCCGTGTGCAATGGGGCTCTTTTTGTGTCCGGGTTGAAATAAGGTTTCATTCCCTGGACATCATCGGGCCGTCCGGCCGTGTTACAGGAGGCCGATGACCAGCATGCCCACTCTTCTCGTTGTCGATGATGACAGGGATATCCTCGATCTGCTGACCGGCTTTCTGCAGAAGCACGGCTACCAGGTTTCGGTCGCCGAAGGCGGGCAGGACATGTTCGCCGCCCTTGAAGCCGAGGCCATCGACCTTGTGATCCTCGACATCATGCTGCGCAAGGAAGACGGGTTCAGCCTGTGCCAGAGGCTGCGCAGCACATCGAATATTCCCGTGATCATGCTCTCGGCGATGGCCGACCATACGGACCGGGTCGTGGGGCTGGAGATCGGGGCGGACGATTACCTGACCAAGCCTTTCGACCAGCGGGAGCTTCTGGCCCGGGTCAAGGCCGTTCTCCGCCGGGTCCGGGACAAGGTCGCGGGGCCCGAAGAGCCGGCGCGCCCGATCCTGTGCTTCGGCACCTGGCGGCTGGATGTCACACGCCGCGAACTGCGTTCGGCCAACCAGTCGCTGGTCCTGTTGTCGGGGGGCGAGTTCGAGCTTCTGCTGGCCTTTGTCGAACATCCCCAGCGCGTTCTGACCCGCGACCAGTTGATGGATCTGGCGCGCGGGCCGTCGCACGCGGCCTATGACCGGAGCATAGACGTGCAGGTCAGCCGGTTGCGCCACAAGCTGGAGGATGACCCCAAGAACCCCGAGATTATCCGGACGGTCCGCAATGGCGGCTATATGTTCGCCTCCGCGGTGACCAGGGCATGAGGCGCTTCCTGTTCCTGGGTGATACGATCACCCGCCGGCTGGTCGTCACGGTCGCGCTCGCCGCCGGTGTCACCCTGCTGCTGCTCCAGCTTTTCTTCGCTTTCGGAGGAACGTGGGCCAAGCCCGACGTGCAGGCGACGGGCCTGGTGCAACAGGTCGCGACCGTCATCCGCCTGGTGGATGCCGCCACGCCCGCCGAGCGGGCCCGCCTGGCGGCGGCGGCCAATACCGATACCATCCATTACGGGTGGTACGACGCGGGGAGCGCCGTGGCCGGCGTGCTGGAGCGCGGACAGTATCTGGAGCCGCAGGTGGCGCAGAGCCGCGCCTTCCTGGAACCGTTCCTGGCCCGCAAGCCGGACAGGATCGTGGTCTTCCAGGAAGACAACCCTGTCTCCTGGGCTCCCGGCCTGCCCTATGACCGGATACGCAATCCCGATGCCTATTTCGTCGGTGTGCGGCTGGCGGACGGAAGCTGGATCCTCGGCATCGCGCTACAGAGATTTTGGGGGTTCTATCCGTTCGAACGCCTGATGCTGCAGGTCGTCACGCTCGCGCTCTGGGTGATCGCCGTGTCGCTGATCGCGTCCCGCCAGCTCTCCCGCCCGATCGAACATCTGGCGGAGTCCGTCCGCCAGCTCGGACATCAGCCGCCGAGCGCCTCCATCGAGGAAGTCGGTCCGAGAGAAATAAAGCTGGTCGCGCGGACCATCAACGGCATGCAGGCCCAGATCCAGCGCTTCATCGAATACCGGACGACCATGCTGGCGGCGATCTCGCACGATCTGCGCACGCCGCTGACGCGCATACGCCTGCGCGGCGAGTATATCGACGATAAGTGGCAGCAGGCCAACCTGTTCCGCGATGTCGACGAGATGCAGGCCATGATCGACGGCGCCCTCTCTTTCTTTCGCGACGATGCGGCCAGTGAAGCCGCCACCATGTTCGACCTGCCCGGCCTGCTTCAGACCATCGCCTATGATTACAGCGATCAGGGCCACAGGGTGGACTATCACGGCCCGAACAAGACCTGTTATGTCGGGCGGCTATATGCCCTGAAGCGGGTTTTCACGAATCTTGTCGAAAATTCCATAAAATACGGCAAGGCGCCCACGATCGACCTCGAACAGCGGGACGATGGCAGCCTGATCGTCTTTGTCCGCGATCGTGGCCCGGGCATTCCTCCGGAAGCGCTGCCGCGCGTGTTCGAGCCGTATTTCCGTGTCGACAAGTCGCGTAACCGACAGACGGGCGGCGTCGGGCTTGGCCTGACCTCGGCGCAGGCGATCATCCGCTCGCATGGCGGCGATATCGTGATGGAAAACCGCGAGGGTGGCGGGCTGGAAGTCCGCGTGATGCTTCCGGCCATGATACAGACTGGTCGCAATGTTTCCGGACCGGCACATATCGGACACATGCGGGAAAAACCGGCCCGCTAATCTGGCTCCATCGAAACACGACCGTATCGGGATGCTCCATCGTGGCAGGCCATGCCGCGACGGGGCCTTTCCGTCGGTAGCCGGAGCTATCCATGATTTCCACATCCTTCCGAGAGGCGGGGACACGCCGCGTCCGTCGTGCGGCGACCCCCCTGATCGCCTGTGCGGCGATTGCTTCGCTTGCGGGATGCGCCGGACAGAAACTGACCCGGACAGGTTTTATCCCGCCTGAAACCTATGCGCAGATGAGCCACACGAAAGATCACACGGATGATCTGATCTATGTCGATCCGAACATGGATGTGGCGCGATATCACACTGTCATGATCGAGCCGGTGGTCTGGCAGCCGGTCGCGAAAGCGCCGAAGCTTTCCCCCAAGGCCGAGGCACGGATGACCGCTGCCTTCCAGAAGGAACTGGGCGAGGCCCTGGGCCATGATTTCCGGGTTCTGCCCGTCGGCGATTGCGGTGCCTGCACCGACGTGATCCGCGTCCGTGCCGCCATCACGAATATCCGGCGGAGCAAATGGTATTATAATGCGATCCCGGTCGTCGCCGGATTTGCCGCCGGTGCGGCCGGTGGCGGCATGCCCCCGGTCCCCCCGCCGGCACCGGGCGGTGCGAGCGAGGAGCTGGTCGCATCGGATGCCGCGACGGGCGAGGCGCTGGTTGCCGTGGCGACGTATAATAATGGCATGCCGTGGAACGCGCTGGGCCAATGGCTGCCCTATGCGCATGCCAGGCGGGCTTTTCACCTTGCTTCCCTGCTTCTGGATGAGCAGTTCAGGAAAGAGAAGAAAAAGGAGCAGGCGGCACAGGCCGTCGCATCGTCAGCCAACTGACACGAACGGGGGGGCGGCCCTGGGGTGAGGCGTCGACGGGTCATTCATGGCCGGTTTTCTGCTGCTTTTTCGCCCATGCGGCGCGGACCTCCGCCGCGGCTTTCCGCTCGGCGGCGGTCGTTGCCCTGGTTGCCCTGGCCCGGCCGGCGCGGGCGGCAGGCGACGGGTGGGGGCCGGTGGTGGTGCCGGGGGCGATGCCGGCGGCGGGGTGGGCGTAGGCCTGGGCCACCGCCTGTTCGCAGGCCGAGCCCTTGCCGACGCCGAACTGGATGGTCGGGATGATGGCGGCGGGCGGGAAGACGGCGGCCAGCGCGCCCGTCGCGGCCACGCGGCCGGCGATTTCGGCGCCGGGCAGAATGATCGGGCTGCGCAGGGGGCCGCTGATATGGACCGCGCCGGGGAAGGAGGCGACGGTGAAATGGATGGCGCGGGTGGTGATGGCGTAATCCAGCGTGTTGTTGCGGAAATTGACCGTGCCGTCACCTGTTGTGCGCGTATCGCCCGTCTGGATCAGGAAGGAGTGTGTGGACAGGATGCCGTCTTTCAGCGGCATGTCGGCGATGAAGCATTGCAGCGGCGTGCGGGGCGGCAGGCCCAGCGCCGAGAGGAGCGCATTGCCCAGTTGCAGGCCCAGCAGGTCGGGCAGGATGGCGGAGAGATGGCCGCCCTGGTCGAGGACGATGGTGATGCCGCCTGTGCCGTGCGCGACCAGGTCGGCCACCGAATGGCCGGTGGCCGACAGGGTGACATGGCCGCCGATCGTGCCCTGTCCCTCGAGCGAGCCGAGACCCTTCATGAGGCGCGTGACGGGCACGCGCGAGACATCGAGCTTGAAGCGCGTGCTGAAATCGTCGTTCGCGGCGGGGGTGAGGGTGGCGACGGAGGCGAGTGTGCCGGTGCCCACCGCGAAGTTCAGCTTGCGGACGTCGATCGCGCCGTCCTGGACCGTGGCCTCGACATCGATATTATCCAGCGGCAGGCGTTTGTTTTCGATATGGTCGCCATGATAGGCGATATGGGCGTTGACGGCGTTCAGTTTGGGAACGTTGATGCGCTGGTCGGGCAGGATTTTGGTGTCTGACGGGTTCTCGGTCTTCGCGTGGCCCGGTTCGCCGCCGACGAAGCCGGCGAGGTCGGCCAGGTCCACGAGATGGGAGTGCAGGGCGGCCTCGACGAAGGGGACTTTCTGGTGCGGATCGACGGTGAGATCGCCGCCGAGATCCGAGCTGCCCAGACGGCCTTCGAACCCGGTGAAGCGGATCTTTGCTTCTGTATAATCGAGTTTTCCCGCGATGGAATAATGCGGCGTCTGCGGAATCGGGATGCCGATCAGCGGGTAGAGCAGCGACATGTCCGGCCCGGTGAGGGTCAGGTTGAGCTGCGCGCCGGCGAAATGGATCGGGTCGTTCACCGTGCCGCGCAGGGTTACCGTGGTGGGGCCGTTGGCCACGTGCAGGTCGACGGGATAGGGGTTTTGCGCGTCCGCGAGGGTCAGCAGCGCGCCGCCGACGAAATGGCCGGTGATCGGCTGTGCCGCGTAGCGCCCCTTGGCTTCCGCTACGATGGTGCCCAGCTTGCCCTCCGCCGGTGGCGTGGTGTGGAGCGCCAGGCGGAAATCGCTGCGCAGGCGGGCCAGGGCGACGCGGATATCGCCGTCGGTGATCCGCAATTCGTCGATATGCGGCAGGCTGGTCGGTGAGCCGTTATCCGGGGCCGGTTTGCCGTCGGCCGTGAAGGTGTAATTGTTGCGCCCGTCCTGTAGGGCCACGATATCGCCGCGCGGTGTGTCGAGTGCGACCAGCGGGAGCGTCAGCCCGCGGCCCACCAGATAGGGCCAGGGCTTGACCGAGACGGTCAGGGATTTCGCGCTGGCGAAGTCCTCCTTCTCCGCGGTGAAGCCCTCCGGTTGCCCGATATGCGGGTCATCCAGCGTGATGGTGGTCGTCCAGCCGGGGCGGACGTGCAGGTGGGCGATGGTGACCGGGCGGTGAAGGGCCGCCGAGGCCCGGCGTTCGATCATGGGGACGAACCAGTCCCAGTTCCACAGCACGACCAGCAGCAGGAGCGCGAGCGCCGACAGGCCGGCCAGGATGGGCAGCGGCCTGCGGAGCGGGGAGCGGGGTGTGCCGGGTTGTGCGGTCAAGAATGGGTCTCCGTTCTCAGGGCCTCGCAGGGTGCCGGGAGGGGGTATCCGGCACATAAAGCGATGATGTTCAATCTTTTACGGTTGAAGACGATAGGGGTTCCCCCGTGGCGGCCCGCCCGGCCGGGGCGCGCGGTGTGCATCGTGATTGCATGGGCCGGCCTGTCCATGAGACATCGGTGGACGGGGCGCGCGTGTTCCGCCCCCTACCGGAGGCGTACCATGACGGATCTGGTTCCTCTTCATTTCGTGACCCTGCTGGGGAGCCTGCGCAGGAAATCGCTCAATCGCGCTGTGGCGAAGGCGCTGCCCGCGCTGGCGCCCGAGGGGGTGACGATCAGCGCGCTGGGCTCGGTCGGTGCGTTCCCGCTCTATGACGCGGATGTGCAGGACCAGGGATTTCCGGCACCCGTTCAGCTCATGGCGGAGCAGATCCGCGCGGCGGATGGGGTGATCATCGTGACGCCCGAATATAATTACTCGATGCCCGGTGTGCTGAAGAACGCCATCGACTGGCTGTCGCGCCTCGCGCCGCAGCCGCTGGCGGGAAAGCCGGTGGCGATCCAGACGGCCTCGCCGGGGGTGATCGGGGGCGCGCGGGCGCAGTATCATCTGCGCCAGAGCCTGGTTTCTCTCGATGCCATGGTGCTGAACAGGCCCGAAGCCATGATCGGGCTGGCCGCGCAGAAGATCGATGCGGAGGCGCAGGAACTGACCGATACCGCGACGCGCGATTTCCTGGCGCGGCAGTTGGTGGCTCTGGCGGTTCTGGCGCGGAAGTTGAAGGCGTAAGGGGAAGACGTTCTTTTTTGAAAAAAAGAACCAAAAAACTTTGATTCGTTCAGGGGGGGTGTGCTGGCACCTGATGGTAGCCCGGTGTGGCGTGCGTCCGCGTTCGGACAGGATATGGGCGATCAATGTGCGTTCTTGCGTATAGCGCGCCATAGGGGTTCACCTGACGGCACGACAAGGAAGGAACATGGCCATGCGCGCCGTCGGTTATCAGTTCTCCCGCCCCATCAGCGCCGATGATGCGCTGGTCGATCTCGATTTGCCGGTGCCCGTTGCCGCCGGGCGCGACCTGCTGGTTGCGGTTCGTGCGGTGTCGGTCAACCCGGTGGATACCAAGGTGCGCCTGCGCGCGCAGGCCGAGCCGGGCGAGTGGAAAGTCCTTGGCTGGGATGCCGCCGGGGTGGTGGCCGCCGTTGGACCCGAGGTGACGCGCTTCAAGGTCGGTGACCCGGTCTTCTATGCCGGGGCGCTGGGGCGGCAGGGGACGAACGCGGAATATCATCTGGTGGATGAACGCATCGTCGGGCACATGCCGCGCACGCTGGACTGGGCACAGGCCGCCGCCCTGCCGCTGACCGCGCTGACGGCGTGGGAAATGCTGTTCGACCGGCTGGATATCCGGCGCTCGGTGCCGGGTGCGGCGCCTTCGGTGTTGATCGTCGGCGGGGCCGGCGGCGTCGGGTCGGTGGCCATTCAGCTTGTGCGGGCGCTGATGGGGCTGGAGGTGATCGCGACCGCCTCGCGGCCCGAGACGCGGGACTGGGTCGTGGAACTGGGGGCCACGCATGTGATCGACCATGCCCGTTCTCTTGCCCCGCAGGTGGCGGCGCTGTCCGGTGGGGCGCCCGGCTTCGTCTTTTCCACGACCCAGACCGACCGGCATCTGGCCGATATCGCGGAGCTGATCGCGCCGCAGGGCCATATGGGGCTGATCGACGATCCGCCGGCTTTCGACATCCTGCCGTTCAAGACCAGGAGCGTGGCGGTGCATTGGGAATTGATGTTTACCCGCTCGATGTTCGGCACCCCCGATATGGGGCGCCAGGGCGAGATTCTGGACGAGGTGGCGCGGCTGGTGGATGCCGGGACGCTGCGCAGCACGCTGGCCGAGCAGTTCGGGCCGATCTGTGCTGCCAATCTGAAGCGGGCGCATGCTCTGCTGGAAAGCGGGCGGGCGCGGGGCAAGATCGTGCTGGAGGGGTTTTCCGCCTGAAAGCCTGACCGTAAATGCGCGCTGGCGGCGATCCGACGCGCGTTTCCTGTGCTTCGCGGCGGGCGGCCCACAAGGCCGCTCCGCTCCGATGCCCGGAACCACACGACGGGCGCGGCCCGCTGGGGCCGCTCTCGCTCACCAGCCCACATTTTCGGTCAGGCTCTGAGACTGGCGGCCTCGGGCGGCGGAGCTGCTTTTCCTTCCGCCCGAGGCGATTGGGTGCGTCGGCCTGGGGAAACCGGCATCGGCGCATGGGCGTTCAATCACGTGTGATGGTGCGGTTTCATATTCGGCCTCGACAGGCGCGGGGTCGGGCTTTACACGAGTTAACCTAACAAATGATTGGTATTTTTGTTGGTGTGCGTTTGAGAGACTGAGAGTGGCTGTGCCTTCCGGAAATATGCGGTCATGACCGTCGGAAACCGGAAAAAACAAGAACAAGAAGATGACGGGAGAACGCCATGGCCGAAGAGCGTGTCCACAATGCGGCGTTCAGGCACAGGATCATGGACGCGGATGAGGCGGCGTGCCTGATCGCGCATGGGGACGTGGTGGGAATGGGCGGGTTCGGCCCCGGTGGCACGCCCAAGGCGCTGCCCAGGGCGTTGGCCCGTCGGGCCATTGCGCGGCATGAGCGGGGCGAGGCGTTCGCGATCAGCCTGCTGACGGGGGCCTCCACCACGCCGGATGTGGATGGGGTGCTGGCCCGTGCCGAGGCGATCAGTTTCCGCATGCCCTATATGGGGGATGCCGATCTGCGGGCGCAGGCCAATGAAGGCAGGGTGGCCTATGTCGACACGCATCTGAGCCGCGTTGCGCCCTGGGCGCGCGCGGGGTTCCTGGGCAAGGTCGATGTGGCGGTCATCGAGGCGGCGCTGATCCGCGAGGATGGCGGCATCGTGCCGACACTGGCCATCGGCAATGCCAAGACCTGGCTGGAGATGGCCGACAAAATCATCATCGAGGTGAATGGCTGGCATACGACCGAACTGGAGGGCATCCACGATATCTGGGCCGGTGACCGCGAGGCCGGTGCCCGGCTGCCCGTGGTATCATGGGCGGGCGAGCGCATCGGCGGGACGGTGCTGCGGGTGCCGCCGGACAAGATCGCAGCAGTGGTGCGAACCGATGAGGGGGATCTGGGCCAGTCGTTCCGTGCCGTGCCCGATGCCACCCGCATTGCGGGCCATATCATCGAATTTCTCAAGCACGAGGTGGTGCGCGGCCGGCTGCCGGAGGCGTTGCCGCCCCTGCAATCGGGGGTGGGGAATATTGCCAATGCCGTGATGACCGCGCTGGCCGATGCGCCGTTCGAGAACCTGACCGCCTATACCGAAGTGATCCAGGACGGCATGCTGGACATGGTGCGCAGCGGCAAGATGCGCGTCGTCTCCGGCGCGTCGCTGTATCTGAGCAATGCGCAGGCGGCGGCGGCGAAGGCCGACATGGGGGTGCTGCGCGACCGTCTGGTGCTGCGCCAGCAGGAGGTCAGCAACAATCCGGCGGTGGCGCGGGGCCTGAACTGTATCGCGATGAATGCGGGGATCGAGGCCGATATCTACGGCAACGTCAATTCCACCCGCGTCATGGGGTCGCGGGTGCAGAACGGGATTGGCGGGTCGGGCGATTTTGCCCGCAGCGCGCTGCTGTCGATCTTCATGCTGCCGTCGGTTGCCCGGAATGGGACGATTTCCTCGATCGTGCCCATGGTGTCGCATGTCGACCACATCAATCAGGATGTTCAGGTGCTGGTGACGGAACAGGGGCTGGCCGATCTGCGCGGCCTGTCGGCGCGGCGGCGGGCGCGGGTGATTATCGAGAACTGTGCCCATCCGGATTTCCGGCCGCAATTGCGGGACTATCTGGCGCGGGCCGAGAGGGTGGATGGAGGCGGGGGCGATACGCCCCATCTGCTGGGCGAGGCCCTGTCCTGGCATCAGCGCTTTATCGAGACGGGCTCGATGCGGATTTGACGGCCTCTCAGGAGGTGGGCAGGGTTTGGGTGGCGCCGTATTGGACCTGTTTTTCCTTCAGCCAGCGGCGATAGGTGACCGAGAGGGAGTCGGCGCGGGTGGGGATTTCGGCGCGGGCGTCCAGCGGGAGCAGGCGGGGGCGCTGGTTTTCGAGAATGATGCGGTCCTGCAGGAAGATCTTCTGCTGGAACTGGATCAGGTCAGCCTGGGCCGAGAGTTCGTCGATCAGGAACATGACGGGGTGGGCGCGGCATCGCTCGGGTTCCGTCGGCTGGACGAACAGGGCGATGACGTCGGGGCGTAGCGCGTCGTTGGGGCAGGTCTTGTAGAGCAGGGTCACGAAGGGCGAGGCGACGCGGTAGATATAGCCCGTGTCCTGCCCTCCTGCTGCCGAGAGAGCGGCCTGCGGCTGGTGGAAGCGGCAGTCGGTGGCCCAGACCTCGTCCACGTCGCGCCGCCATTCCGTGTGGTAGCGCAGGACTTCGGTCTGCGGTTCGGCGCCCAGGATGTTGGTGTGGACGAAGGGGAAATGCGCCATGTCGAGGAAGTTCTCGATCACGCGCAGGCCGGAGGCGTGGACGTCGATCGAGCCGCAGCAGACCAGCCGGCGATCGGGCTCGTCGGCTTCCGGGATGGCGAGTGGCGTGGCGGGGGGCGTGCCGAGGCTGGTCCACAGGCAGCCATACCGTTCTGCGACGGGTAGGGGGGTGTCGTGCCCTTCGGCCCGGATCTGCACCGTGCCGTCGGCGGTGCGCTGGATCGTCAGGCCGACGCCGAGCAGGCGCGTATGGGTGGGGCCTGCCGCCAGTGTTTCGAGGAAGCCGACCGCGTGCCAGGCATCGAGCACGGCGCGGTCGGTGGGGTCCACGCGATGGGTCGGAGTCATTGGGTGCTCCTTAGAGGCTGGCAGAAAAAGGTTGATGCCGAGCAAGAGCGGCCCGGTACGGGCCGCGTCCGGCGTGTGTTTTTGAGCATCGCAGCGGAGCGGCCTTGATGGCCGCCCGCCGCGAAGCGCAGAAAACGCGCGTCGGATTGCCGGCAGCGGCCTTTTTCTGCCGGCCTCTCATCGGACGTCGCGATGATATGGCACGCCGAGCGCCGCCGGGGCGGCCATGATGCGGCGCATGCGGTGCCAGACGACCACCGGCACGATGATGAACGCGATCGTGCCCAGATAGGGCAGCATGTTCAGGAAGGCGGGGGCGATCGGCCAGTTGCGGGCCTGGCCGACGAAGGAGAGCGCGGTGATCAGCCCGAACAGCAGGCCCGACAGGGTGGCGCCGAAGGGCCGGTAGCCGGCGAAGATGACCAGGGCCAGGGCGATCCAGCCTCTTCCGGCCACCAGCCCCTCGGACCAGACGGGGACGTAGGTGAGCGTGAGGTAGCCGCCGGCGGCGCCGGCCAGGCCGGCGCCCAGCGTGACGTACCAGAAGCGCAAGGCGGTGACCGGCAGGCCCGCCGCGTCGGCCGCCGCCGGGTTTTCGCCCACCGCGCGCATCGCCAGACCGTGGCGGGTGTGGAACATCACCCAGTGCGCCATCGCTGGCAGGACCAGGTAGATGAGATAGACCGGCAGGTTCTGGCCGAAGAAGGCAGGGCCGATGACCGGCAGGGACGACAGGCCGGGGACGGGCACGCGGCCGAAGGTGGCGGGCGAGGGCACGCCTGCGTAATCATGGCCGATACTGGCGGACAGGCCGAGGCCGAGGAAGGTGACGGCCAGCCCGCACAGGACCTGGTTGGCGCGGACGATGACGGTGGCGAAGGCGAAGACCATGCCGCCTGCGGCGCCGGCGAGCGTGGCCGCCAGCAGGCCCAGCCACGGGTTGGGGGTGGCGACCACGGTGATGATGGCGACCACCGCGCCCATCGACATCAGCCCTTCGACGCCGAGATTGGTGACGCCGACGCGTTCGGCCAGGACCTCGCCCAGTGCGGCCAGGGCGAGCACGCCGCCGGCAAGGACGGCGGTGGAGAGCATGCCGGTCAGCAGGTCGATCATGGCCGGGCCTCCGCGCCGGTGGCAGGGCGGGTGGTGGTGGGACGGACGGTCACCGGGCGGTAATGGGCGAGTTCGTCGGCGATGGCGATCATGAACAGGACCAGTCCGGTGATGGCCAGCACGGCGGAGCTTGTCAGTTGCTGGGTTTGCAGCACGATGCCGGCATTGAGGATGAAGGCCATCAGCAGGGCGGCGGGCAGCACGTTGAGGCACGATCCGCGCGCCAGCACTGCGACCACGATGCCGAAATAGCCGAAATTATTGGCAAGGCCGCCTTGCAGTCGGTGCACCGTGCCCGCGACCTCGAACATGCCCGCCAGGGCTGCCAGCCCGCCGGAGAGCAGCATCACGCCCAGGATGCGGGCGCGGACCGGGATGCCGGCATAACGGGCCGCCTGCTCGTTCGCGCCGCCGATGGTGATCTGGTAGCCCCAGCGCGTGCGGGTGGTCAGCCACGCGAGGGCCAGCACGATGGCCAGCGCGATGGGGAAACCCCAATGGACCACGCCCCAGATTTCGGGGATGCGCACCGGCAGGCGGCCGGTCGAGGCCAGCGCGCCGGTGACGCGGTCGTGCCAAGGGCCGACCGCCAGATAGGTGGTCAGAAGCCCGGCGACGAAATTGAGCAGCAGGGTGGTGATGATCTCGTTGACGCCGGCATAGGCGCGGGCCAGGGCGGGGACTAGGATCCAGCCCATGCCGCAGGCGATGCCGCTGGCGGCCATCAGCGGCAGCACCAGCCAGGACGGGCCGGGCAGGAACAGGCCGACGGCGGTGGCGCCGATGGCGCCGGCGTAGAACTGGCCCTCGGCGCCGATATTCCATACGCCGATCCGCCCGGTGACGGTGACGGCCGCGCCGGTCAGCAGCAGGGGGGTGAGGAATAGCGCGAGATCTTCCAGCCCGAAGCGCGAGCCCACGGTGGAGCGCACTACCAGATCGGCCAATAGGCGCGGGTCGCGGCCCGACAAAGCGAGGAACAGGGTGGTGATCGCCAGGGCGGTGACGACGGCGCCCGCGCGCCAGCCCAGCCGGCGGGCCGGGGTGACGGTGGGTTGGCGTTGCAGCGTGCCGGCCATCAGGCTTGTCCTCCGCTGTGAGCCGAGCCGCTGGGTGCCGGGCGGCCGCCCATCAGCAGGCCGATCGTTTCCATATCGGCCGTTGCGGCGTCGATCGTGGCCATCAGCCGGCCGTGGAACAGGACGCCGATGCGGTCGGCGACGTTCAGCAGTTCCTCCAGATCCTCGGATACCAGGACCACCGCCACGCCCTGGTCGCGCAGTTCGGTCAGGTAGCGGAGCACGGTGGCGATGGCACCGATATCCAGGCCCCGGCTGGGGTAGGCTGCGACCAGCACTCGGCTGGCGATGCGGATTTCGCGTCGTGCCACCAGCCGCTGCTGGTTGCCGCCGGACAGGTTGCGGATGGGGGTGGCGAGGTCGGGCACGCGGACTTCGGCGGCCTCGACGATCGTTTGGGCCAGGCGGCCGGCGGCGCTGCGGTCGTACAGGCCGTGGCGGCCGATCGGCGGGCGGTCATATTCGCGCAGGGCCATATTGTCGGTGATGTCGAGCGATGGTGCCAGGCCGCTGCGCAGCCGGTCTTCGGGGATGTGGCCGATGCCGGCGCGGGCGAAGGCCGCCGGGTCGGCCAGCGGGGCTTGGGTGCCGTCGAGCAGGATGTTACCCGCCGAGAGGGGCATCATGCCGGTGAGGACCTGGGTGAGTTCGCGCTGTCCGTTGCCGGCGACGCCGGCGATGCCGAGGATTTCGCCGCCATGCAGGTTCAGCGTGACGTCGCGCAGGGTTTCCACGCCGCGTGGATCGCGGCAGGTGGCGCCGCGCAGGCTCAGGACCGGGGTGGTGGCAATGGGGGCGGCGCCGGGAGTGCGGGCGCGCAGGTCGCGGCGGACGATCTCGCGCCCGACCATGATGGTGGCGAGGCCGGCGGCGGTGCAGTCGGCCGTGCGGTAGGTGCCGACATTGCGGCCCGCGCGCAGGATGCTGATGCGGTCTGAGATGTCGATGACCTCGTCCAGCTTGTGGCTGATCAGGATCACGGCGTTGCCTTGGGCGCGGAAGGCGCGCAGGGCGCGGAACAGGTCGCGCGTTTCGGCCGGGGTCAGCACCGCCGTGGGTTCGTCGAGGATCAGCAGCCGGGCCTGGCGTGCCAGCACGCGCAGGATTTCCACCCGCTGCTGCTCGCCCGCCGACAGGTCGGCCACGATGGCGTCGGGGCGGACGGAAAAGCCGAACCGGTCCGACAGGGCGCGGGTGCGGGCTTCCAGTGTTTTCGCCGAGGCGCGGAACGGGGTTTCGCGCCAGCCGAGATGGATGTTCTCGGCCACCGTGAAGGCGGGGACCAGCTTGAAATGCTGGTGGACCATGCCGATGCCCGCACGGATCGCGTCCTGCGGGGCGGCGAAGCTCTGGCCGTAGCCGTCGAGGATGATCTCGCCGCCGTCGGGCTGGTAGATGCCGGTGACCACGTTCATCAGCGTGGACTTGCCGGCGCCGTTTTCGCCCAGCAGGGCGTGGATCTCGCCCGGTGCGATGTCGAGGCTGACATCCTGGTTGGCGATCACGCCGGGGAAGTATTTGCAGATTCCCTGCAATTGCAGGATCGGCGGCGTGCCGGGCGCGACCGGGGGCGGGGCGTCGGGCTGGGTGTGGCGCAGGTCAGTCAAGGCCGGTCACTCCCGCCACAGCCCAGTCCCATTGATAGATCAGCGCGTCGTCCATCGCCTGGCCCTGGGGCACGCGGAGGCGGCCGGCGGCGTCGTGGATCGGGCCCTGGAACGGGTTGTAGCCTGCCATGATGCGTGTGCGCATTGCGTCGGCCTGGGCCGCGACTTCGGGGGGGACGGTGCGGCCCCACGGGTCGCGGTCCACGCCGTGGCCGAGGGTGAGGAAGCGGCCCTGGGGCTGCCAGGTGCCGGCCAGGCGGGCGCGGACCTGTTCGACATAGTAATCGCGGAAATCCAGCGTGACGGAGCTGACATAGGCTTCCGGCCCGTACTGGCGCATGTCGGTGTTCCACATCGCGGCCTTGATGCCGCGCTGTTCGGCCACGCGCAGATAGGCGGGCTCGTCCATGATGCCGCACAGGAAGTCGCAGCCATTATCGGCCAGCGCGCTGCCGGCCTGGGTGGCGGCCTGCGGATCGAACCAGGCGTTGATCGAGATGGCCTGCAGGGTGACGGCCGGGTTGACCGAGCGGGCGCCCAGCAGCACGGCGTTGGCGCCCGCATAGACGGACGGGATGGGAAAGGAGCCGACGAAGCCGATCTTGTTGGTGCGTGTCATCAGCCCGGCGGCGATGCCGATGACGTAGCTGGCGTACCAGTGGGTGATGTAATACCAGCCCAGATTGCCGCTGACGGCGTGGCCGTCGCATTCCATGAACGCGACCTCTGGCGCGCGGTCGGAGACGTCGCGGATGAAATCGCCATAATTCGACGTCGCGATGACCATCTGCGCGCCTTCGGCCACGAACTGGCGGAAGATGCGCGTGGCGTCGGCCGAGTAGGGCACGCTTTCGACATAGACCGTGCGCAGGCGCGGAAAGGCCCGCCGCACCGCCTGCACGCCCTGGTCGTGCGCCATTGTCCAGCCGCCGTCGGTGACCGGGCTGGTATGGCCGAAGGCGATCAGCGCGTCGGCCTCGGCCACCGGGAGCAATGTCCGTGGCTGTGCCCGCAGGGCGGGTGGTCGGAGCAGCCCGCTGCCGGCGGCTCCGGCGGCTAGTCCCAGCATGTGTCGTCGTGATGTGAGCAGCCGCCTGGTCGGCGCGTGCGTGGTCATACCTGACCTGGAATGGTCATGGTTCCGCATTCCCCCCTCGATGATCGCCCGGGCCGGTCCCACCCGGCGCCGGGTTGTTCCCCCCGGAAACGGGCCGTGCCCCGTAACTACAGGCCGGCCAGATCGGCGGCGTGGGCACGTGCGATGCCGTGTTGCGCCAGGATCTGCCATGTGGCCTGCGGGTCGGAGCCGACCGCGCGGCATGCATCTTCGACCACGATCGTCTCGAAACCAAGGGCCTTCGCGTCGATGGCGGTGAAGCGCACGCAATAATCCAGCGCCAGCCCGGTGATGAAGACGCGGTTGATGTCCAGCCCCTTCAGCCAGGAATCCAGCCCCGTCCGGGTGGCGCGGTCGTTGTCCATGAAGGCGGAATAGCTGTCGACATCCGGGTCGCGGCCCTTGCGGATCACCATGCCGATCCGTGCCTGGTGCAGCGTGGCTGCCAGTTCGGCGCCGTGGGTCCCTGCCACGCAATGGTCGGGCCAGTGATCGGGCGTGGCTTTGCGCCCGTGGGTGCTGGCGAAGGAGACATGGGCGTGCGGATGCCAGTCCTGGCTGGCCGCCTGCTGGCCGAAGGGCAGGAGGGTCAGATGGTTGATGACCGGAATGACCGCGTCGCCGTCCGGCACGGCCAGGGCGCCGCCGGGCAGGAAATCGTTCTGGAGATCGATGACCAGCAGCGCATCATGGGATGTGACGTGGATCATGGAAGCTCTCCGTTCGGTACGGTTTCGGAACAGGGATGGCACGTTTCGAATGGCCGGGCTATCGGGGATTCGGGGCAGGAGGCGGGCATGAGCCGGTGGGAGCGGATGCGCCTGGAACTGGAGGGATGCACGGCGGTGGAGGCCATTCTGTGCCTCGCCCGTGAGCGTGCCGCGCTGATGGCGCTGGAGTGCGTGGTGGTGGAGGCCGGGCCGGTGCGGGTGGTGTTCGAGGTTGCGGGGCCGGAGCCGCTGGTGGGCGCGTTCGAGATGGCGTGCAGTCTGGGGCCGGCGGGGTGTGTGGTGCCGGTGGTGCGCTGCCTGCCCGTGCCCGGTGAGGACGGGGTTCAGGGGGAGAGGGAATGAGTGGGACGCGGGAGGGCGGATGGTATCCGCTGATGCTGTCGGCGGATCTGGAGCCGGGTACGGTGGCCGGCAGTACCGTGCTGGGGCGTGACCTTGCGGTCAGGCGGGACCGGGAGGGGCAGGCGCATGTGTGGGACGACCGGTGCCCGCATCGCGGCATGCGGCTGAGCCTGGGCTTTGTGCGGGAGGGGGCGCTGGCCTGCCTGTATCATGGCTGGCGCTTCGGGGCGGATGGGCGGTGCGTGCATATTCCGGCGCATCCCGACCTGTCGCCGCCGGGGACGATCCGGGCCGCGCCTTTGCGTGTTGCGGAATGTCATGGGCTGGTCTGGGCTTCTGTTGAGGAGGACGGGCCCTTGCCGGAGGTGGATGCGGTGGCGTGGGTGCCGGTGCGCTCGCTGCGGATCGAGGCCCCGTGGCAGGATGTGGCGCGTGCGGTCGGGGTGCCGGACGGGCATAGGGCCGCCGTGCTGGATCGGGATGTGGAAGGCCGGGTGCTGGCGGCGCTGCTGCCGGTGCGTGAGGGGGCGTGCATGCTGCATCTGCTGGCGGCGGCGTCTGCCGGGGTAGAGCGGCTGCATGATCTGGCCGATTGGGGACAGGATGTGCGGGCGCGGGCGGAGGAACGGGCCGGGCAGGTTTTTCTGGCGGGGGTCGTGGCATGAGTGAACTGGTGCTGCACGACGACGAGCTGGACGAGGATTGCTATCGGGTGCGGCTGTTCCTGTCGCTGCTGGGGTTGGAGGCGCGTCGGGTCGCGGTCGATGTCGTGCCTGGTGGCGAACAGGATAGTCCGGGTTTTCGTGCTGTTTCGCCGGCCGGGTTGCTGCCGGTGCTGCGGATCGACGGGCAAATGGTCTGTGGGGCCGGTGGCGCGTTGCTGGCGCTGGCGCATGGGCGGCCGGAGTGGCTGCCTGAGGCGCGCGCGGCGTTTGCGCGGGTGGCGCACTGGTTGCAGTTTGCCGGTGGGCCGTTGCGGGCGACGCTGCTGATGCGGCGGGCCTGTCTGTTTGGCGGAGTGGGGGATGAGCAATCCGCCCGCCGGCGGGCGGCTGTGGGGGCGTTGCGGATCATGGAGGACCATCTGGCCCATCGGCGGCTGGAGGGCGGTACGTGGTTTGTGGGCGATGGGCCGACGGTGGCGGATATCGCCCTGTTTCCCGCCGCCGCGCTGTGTCGGGATTGGGGGGAGGAATATTCCGCCTATCCCGCGTTGCGGCGCTGGGTGCGGGCGGTGCGGGGGCTGCCGGGTTTTGTCACCATGCCCGGCATTCCCGATTACGGCTGATCGGCGTCCGGGCGGCGGGGGCGGCGCGTGACCAGGAGCTGGTTGATGCGGAAGCCCTCGACGTCCACGACCTCGAACAGGAAATTGGCGGCTTCGACCTTGTCGGCCTTGCGCGCCATGCGGCGCAGCCGGTGCATGACGAAGCCGCCGATCGTATCGAAATTGTGGCTGTCGGGCAGGTCCGGCACGCCGAGTTCGCGGATGACGTCGCCGATCGGGGCGGCGCCGTCGATCAGCCACGAATTCTCGTCGCGGCGGACGATGGCCTGTTCCTCGAACGGGTTGGCGAGCCCGTCCATCAGCGCGCCCATGATGTCCTTGAAGGTGATCAGGCCGACCACCAGCCCGTATTCGTTGACGATCAGGGCGAAGCCCGCGCCGTGGGTGTCGAACTGGGCCAGCGTGTCCCACAGATTGAGCGTGTCGGGCAGGGACAGCACGTCGCGCCGCATGCGGGAGATCTGCTTGGCCACCGGCAGGATGGTGGCCGTGGGGTCGACATCCTCGGGCTTTTCCACCACGGCGGCCAGCACGTCTTCGGCGCGGATCGAGCCGATGACGTTGTCCAGCCCGCCATTGCAGAGCGGGTAGCGGGAATAGGGCTTGGCCCGCACCTTGTCGCGCTGGCTTTCGGCACTTTCCTGCATGTCGAGGAACACGATCTCGTCGCGCGGGGTCATGGCCGAGGTCACGGAACGGTCCTGCAGGCCCAGGACGTTCTGGATCATCTGGTGTTCCTGCTCCAGCAGGACGCCCGAGGCGGTGCCGGCGGCCAGGATGGCGCGGAGGTCTTCCGGCGTCACCGGTTCGACGGCCGAGGCGGCGGGGATTTTCAGCGCGCGCAGGATGACGTCCGACATCTTGGAGAAGATCCAGACGAACGGGTACAGCACCTTCAGCGCGATGGCGGGGAACCAGCCGATGCTCAGCGCCACGCGGTCGGGCGCGTTCATGGCGATGCGCTTGGGCAGCAGGTCGGCGAACAGCACGAACAGGCCCGTGATCAGGATGAACGACGCGGTGGAGGCGACGTGCCCGGCCAGACCCTCTTCCAGCCCGGCGCGGTGCAGGATGTCGGCCAGCGGCGGGGTGACCATGTCGCTGCTGATGACGCCGCCCAGCACGCCTACGGCATTGAGGCAGATCTGCAGTACCGTCACCACCTGCCCGCTGTTGCGGCGCAGGCGCAGGAAGTTCACCGCCCGGCTGTCGCCGGCCTCGGCCCGGGTGCGCAGCCGCACCTCGCGCGCCGCCGCGAACGAGATTTCGGACAGGGCGATCAGGATGCTGAACCCGATCAGGACCACGACCGCGACCAGCCCGGCCAGCAGCATCATGGCCGTGCCTCCGCCCGTGCGGCGAGGCCGGAGCAGGGTGCCGGGAACGCGGCGGGATGGCGGGTGGGGGCCGGGTGCCCCTGGGCGGGATGGGTCATGAGATCAGCAGCCTAGCGCATCCGCGCCTCTTTCGGCCAGCCGGATGGAGGGTGGGGGTTCATAGGGGGCGGGACATCACGGGTTTGACAAGTGCGTGTCGATTGCGATGCTGTCCCGCTTCCTCAACCAGGAGCGTTTGCGTTTATGAAAAGGGTGGCTGGATTTCGGATTGTTCGGGCCTGTTCGGCGGTGATCGCTCTTCTGGCGGGTGGCGCGTCGTGGCCGGTCCCGGCCTGGTCCGATGAGGCTGTGCCCGCCATAGAGATCGATGCCACCGGGAGCGGGACGCCGTTCCGGCACAGTTGGGAGCAGGCGTTCGGTTCGGATCGCGCCGACATGGCGCTGACGGAGAGTTATCTGCGGAACGCGGATCGGACGCGGGAGGCGACCGGGTTCCGCTATGTGCGGTTCCACGGCATCTTCGACGATACGATGGGCATCATGGCGCCGGATGCGGACGGCCACATGCATTATAATTTCCGCAAGGTCGATGCCGTGTATGACGGGCTTCTGGCGCATCATATCCGGCCGCTGGTCGAGCTTTCGTTCATGCCCAGCGCCATTGGCAGCGACGTGCTGCGCCGCGATGGGGGGCTGGAGCCGCTGGTTCACTGGAAGGCGGACGAACAGGCAAAGCCGATCACCGATTATAGCGGCGGGACACTGTGGTATCGGGCCAATGTGACGTTTCCTGCGCATATGGCGGACTGGAATGCGCTGATCCGTGCCTTCGTCGCGCATCTGGAACAGCGTTATGGCGCCGAGGAAGTCCGGCAATGGCCCTTCGAGGTGTGGAACGAGCCCGATCAGGCGACCTGGGTGGCGCAGCCGAAAATGGCGACGTATTTCGCGCTTTATGACAATACCGCCCGCACCATCAAGGCGGTCGATCCGGCCTTGCGGGTCGGTGGGCCTGCGACGGGTGCCATTCACTGGGTTGGGGATTTTGTCGATCACGTCATGCGGGAGCATGTGCCGGTCGATTTCGTCTCCACGCATATCTATGCGAATGATCCGCCGGATCTGCTGCGATTGCCGAAATCGCCTGCGAATACGGGCAATACGGTATGCGATGCGACGCGGACGGCGCGTCGGGCGATCGACCGTTCGGGGCATCCGGATCTGCCGCTCTACATCACCGAATTCGGCGCGGATTGGGATATTCATAATGGCAGTGCGGATCGTCCGTGGATCGCGCCGTGGATTGCGCAGACGGTGCATGATTGTGACGGGCTGGCGCCGATCATGTCCTACTGGACGTTTTCAGACGATTTCGAGGAACAGGGGGTGGTCGCCAATGAGCTGCCGGGTGCCTATGGGTTGCTGACCACCCATGGCATTCCCAAGCCGGCGTTCAATGCCTTTGCGTTGCTGCATCGTCTGGGGAACCGGCGGTTGCCGGCCGGATCGGGCGATGGCGATGTGCTTGCGACGCGCCGGGAGGATGGCGTGATTGCGGTCGCGCTGTGGAACCGGGATGCCGACAGGGCGCGGGATGCGCATCTGGCGTTCAGGGGGCTGGCGTCCGTCGAAGGGGCGACGGTGATCGTGATCGATCGGAATCATGGCACGCCGGCCGCATTGTTCGAGGCCATGGGGCGGCCCGTCTCGCCGACCCGACAGCAGGCGGATGCGTTGATTGCGGCTGCGCGTTTGCCTGCGCCGAGCCCGGCGGTGGATTGCAGGCGTGCGCGCCAGTGTGATGTCAGGCTGGCGCCTGAGAGTCTGGCGTTGCTGCTGGTGCCGGCCCAGCCGAAATGATGCTGTAAGACAGGATCGTGTTGATGCGATATTTTCTTTTTCCGCTTTTTCTCACTCTGCCTGCCGCTGTGCTGGCCGCGCCGCCGCCGGTGGCCGTGATTGCCGATCCGCCTGCTGATCGGCTGCATCCGGCGGCGATGGCCGCGTTCGTCATTCCTGCGCCGGATGGGGCGTTGAATGCGGTGATGTATCGCGCGGCGGGTGCGGGGCCGCATCCGACGCTTCTGCTGCTGCATGGATTTCCCGGCAACGAACAGAATCTCGATCTGGCGCAGGCTGCGCGGCGGGCGGGGTGGAATGTGCTGACGTTCCATTATCGCGGGTCTTGGGGGAGTCCGGGGCGCTTTTCATTCGCCAACTGCCTGCAGGATGGGGCGACTGCGCTGGCATATCTGCGTCAACCCGACGTGATCGCGCGGTTCGGGATCGATCCGTCCCGGATTGCGGTGGCGGGTCACAGTATGGGGGGCATGGTGGCGGCGCGGGTTGGCGCGGACGATCCGCGTGTGATCGGAACGTTCCTGATCGATCCGGCCGATTTCGCGGCGATCGGGCGTGGTTTTGTCGATCCGAAGAAGCGCGAGGCGTTTCTGCTGGGCGAAGTGCGGGGCGACATGCCGCCGCTGGTGGGCACCAGCGAGGAGGCGATCATGGCGGAGACGGCGCATGCCGGCCGGTCGCTGGATCTGGTCGCCGCGATGCCGGCGCTGGCCGGGCGGCCGCTGGCGTTGATTGGGGCGACGCGGGGTATCGGGACGATGGCGGAGGCGGCGGCCCGGGCAGCGCGGAAGGCCGGTGCCCGGCATCTGGAGGCCGAGATGGTCGAGACCGACCATAGTTTTTCCGATGCCCGGATTGCCCTGGCGGGGCGGCTGGTGACGTGGCTGGAGCAGTTCCAGCGTTGAGTCCGGGTTGAGGACGCCGACTTACGCTTCCGGCAGGCCCGCGAGTTCGCGCCAGCCGGGTTCGTCCAGTGTGTCGAGGCCGAGTTCGGCGGCTTTGCGGGCTTTGGAGCCGGCGTCGGTGCCCAGGACGACCAGGTCGGTCTTTTTGGAGACGCTGTCGGTGACGCGGGCGCCGAGGCGTTCGGCTATCGCCTTGGCTTCGGGGCGGGTCATGGTGGTCAGCGTGCCGGTGAAGACGATGGTCTTGCCGGACAGGGTGCCTTCGGTCTGGGGTTCCTCGTCCTCGATCGTCGTCAGCATCGCCGTGAGGTCGTCGAGGGTGGTGAGGTTGTGGGCTTCCAGGAAGAAGGCGGCGAGTTCGTCGGCGATGGCGGTGCCGATGCCGGTGATCGAGCCCAGGGCCAGCCGTGCGTCGGAGCCGATGGTGGTGGCGGCCAGCATCTGTTCGCGCCAGTTGGTGTACGATCCGTAGTGGCGGGCCAGCAGGCGGGCGTTGCTGGAGCCGATGCGCCGGATGCCCAGCGCGTAGATGAAGCGGGCCAGCGGGATGGTCTGGCGGGCGCGGATCGCGGCCGTGAGGTTGCGGGCGGAGAGTTCGCCCCAGCCTTCGCGTTTGGCGATCTGTTCTTCATGATTCGGAAGACGGAAGATGTCGGCGGGGGTTTTCAGCAGGCCGTCCGTGTGGAATTCGGTGATCGTGCGTTCGCCCAGGCCCTCGATGTCGAAGGCGTCGCGCGAGACGAAATGGATCAGCCGTTCCACTACCTGCGCGGGGCAGGTCAGGCCGCCGGTGCAGCGCCAGACGACCTCGCCCGGCGGGCGTTCGGCATGGGCGTGGCAGATCGGGCAGGTGTGGGGGAAGGCGAAGGGCTCCTTGCGCGGCGGGTCGCCTTCCTTGCGTGGCACCACGCCCAGGATCTGCGGGATGACGTCGCCCGCGCGCTGGATCTGCACCAGGTCGCCTTCGCGGACATCCTTGCGCTGGATTTCGTCTTCATTGTGCAGCGTTGCGCGGGTGACGATGACGCCGCCGACATTGACGGGCTCCAGGATCGCCACCGGGGTCAGCGCGCCGGTGCGGCCGACCTGGATGTCGATGCGGGTGAGGCGCGTGATGGCCTGCTCAGCGGGGAATTTCCAGGCGATGGCCCAGCGGGGGGCGCGGCCGACGAAGCCCAGGCGATCCTGCAAGGCGAGATCGTCGATTTTATAGACGACGCCGTCGATATCGTATTCGAGGCCCGAGCGTTCGCGCGCGATGTCGTCCATGAAGGATTCGGCTGCGGTGGCGCTTTCGACGATCTTTGACAGCGGGTTGACCGTGAAGCCCCAGTCGCGGAGCCGGTCGAGATAATGGGCGTGGGTATCGGCCACGTGCTCCGACGAAAAGCCCTGCGCGTAGGCGAACAGCGACAGCGGCCGGCGGGCGGTGATCGACGGGTCGAGCTGGCGCAGGGAGCCGGCCGCCGCGTTGCGGGGGTTGGCGAACAGTTTCTGGCCGGCGCTGGCCTGGGCCGCGTTGATGGCCAGGAAGGCGGGTTTGGAGAGGAAGACCTCGCCCCGGATTTCGATCAGGGCCGGGGCGTGGCCTTTGAGGTGCTGCGGGAGGTCGTGCAGCGTGCGGAGGTTGGCGGTGACGTCCTCGCCCTCGGTGCCGTCGCCGCGGGTGGTGCCGCGCACGAAGCGGCCGTGTTCGTAGGTGAGGCTGATCGACAGACCGTCGATCTTGGGTTCGGCGACGAAGCGCAGGGCGCGGGTTTTGTCCTCGTCCAGGCCCAGGAAACGGGCTGCGCGGGTCACGAAGGATTCGAATTCCTCGCGGTCGAACGCATTGTCCAGCGACAGCATCGGCACCAGGTGGCGGTGCCGGGTGAAGGTGGGGGCGGCCGTGCCGCCGACATGCAGCGAGGGGCTGTCGGCGCGGCGCAGGGCGGGAAAGCGGGCCTCGATCGCCAGGTTGCGGCGGCGCAGCGCGTCATATTCGGCGTCGGTGACGGCGGGGGCGTCGTTTTCGTAATAGGCGCGGTCCAGCGTGCGGATCTGGTGAGCCAGACGCTCCAGTTCGGTAGTGGCCTGGGCTTCGGTCAGGTCTGTGGGGTCGATCGTGGCGGGATCGGGGGTGTCGGCACCGGGTGCGGGGGACATGGGGGCAATTACCCTTGCAGAAGGCTGTCGGCCGCCGCCCGCGCGGCCTCGGTGATGGTGTCGCCGGCCAGCATGCGGGCGATTTCCTCGCGCCGCTGTTCGGTCGATAACGGTTCGGCCCGCGTTTCGGTTCGGCCCTTGGCCACCGATTTGCTGATGCGCAGATGGGCGTTGCCGCGTGCCGCGACCTGCGGGCTGTGGGTGACGACCAGGACCTGGACATCCTGCCCCACGCGGGACAGGCGCTCGCCGATGGCCGAGGCGGTCGCGCCGCCGACGCCGGAATCGACCTCGTCGAACACCAGGGTCGGCACGGCGGAGCGGCCGGCCAGCACGACCTTCAAGGCCAGCATCAGGCGCGACAATTCGCCGCCCGAGGCGACCTTGGCCAGCGGGCCGGGCGGCTGGCCGGGATTGGCGGCGATCTGGAAGGCCGCCTGCTCGCGGCCCCGCGCGTTCCATGCCTCGGGCGGCAGGGACGGCAGGGTGACGAAGAAGCGGGCGCGTTCCAGCCGCAGGGGCTTGAGCTCGGCCGTGACGGCGGATTCCAGCCGGCGGGCGGTCTTTTCGCGCGCGGCCGACAGCAGGCCGGCGGCGTCCTCGAACCGGGCGCGGCGTTCGCGGACCATGGTCTCCAGCGCGCCGATGCGGATATTGCCCGAATCCAGCGCCGCCAGCCGGTCGCTGAGTGCCGCCAGCAGGCCCGGCAATTCCGGCACCGAGACGCCGTGCTTGCGCGCGGCCGCGCGCAGCGCGAACAGCCGTTCCTCGGTCTGTTCCAGCAGGCGGGGGTCGGAATCGGCTTCGGCGGCCAGGCGGGAGAGCAGGGTTTCGGCCTCGCCCAGTGCCTCTTCGGCGCGTTCCAGGGCGGCCAGGGCCTCGTGCGCCAGGCGGTCGGCGCCTTCGGTCGGGGTGTCGCCGGCCGTGGGGAGCAGGCGTTGCAGGGTGCGGCTGGCGCCGCGCAGGGCGGCGGCGGGGCCGGACGAGCGGCGGTCGCGCGGCGAGAGTTCCGCCAGGGCGGCGGCGATGGCCTCGCCGCGCCGTTCGCCCTGTTGCAGGCTCTGGCGTATGCCGGCGAGATGCGTTTCCTCATCCTCCTGCGGGGCGAGGGTGGACAGGTCTTCGACCGACTGGCGCAGCCATTCCTCCTCGCGCGCCGCGTTTTCCATCGTGGCGCGGGCGGCGGCGAGTTCGGCCGTGGCCGCCATCCAGGCGCGATAGGCGGTGGCGGTGTCGGCCCGCAGGGCGGGTGCCACGCCGAAGGAATCGAGGAGGTCGAGATGGGTGCCCTGGTCGGCCAGGCCCATCTGTTCGTGCTGGCCCTGGATTTCGACCAGCAGGGATGCTGCCCGGCGCAGCAGGCTCACCCCCACCGGCTGATCGTTGATATAGGCGCGCGACCGCCCGTCCACGGTGACGATCCGGCGCAGGACCAGCGGTTCGCGCGGGTCGTCGATGACGATTCCCTGTTCGGCCAGCAGGGTGGGCAGCGGGTGGTCGGGCAGCAGGTCGAAACAGGCGGTGACGCTGGCCTGCTCGGCGCCGGCCCGCACCAGGCCGGCACTGGCGCGTTCGCCCAGGGTCAGGCCCAGACTGTCGAGCAGGATCGACTTGCCGGCCCCGGTCTCGCCCGTCAGCACGGTGAGGCCGGGGGAGAACGGCAGGTCCAGCCGTTCGATCAGGACGACGTCGCGGATCGACAGATGGGTCAGCATCGGGTTGCCCCGGATGGCGGAAGGAGGGGCTCCACGCCCGTCAGAAGACGGAATGCCATACGCGCGAGAAGAAGCCGCGCTGGGCATGCGTGGCCTGGGACGGCGGCGGCGGGGCCTTGGCCAGCGGCTTGGCCGTGTCGGCCGCGTCAGCCGATCTGGCGGGGGCGTTGTCCGTGACCAGGCCCGGCACCGGGGTGCTGGCGGACAGCAGGTGCTTGCTGCGCAGCGTGTCGTAGGCGTAGCGGTACCATTTGCTGCCGGGATAATTGTAGGACAGCACGGATGCGGTGCGGCGGGCCTGGTCGGTCAGGCCCAGGTCCAGATAGACCTCGACCAGCCGTTCCAGGGCTTCCGGCACGTGGTTGGTCGTCTGGAAATCCTGCACCACGCGCTGGTAGCGGTTGACCGCGGAATGATAGGCGCGCTGCTGCTCGTAATAGCGGCCGACCAGCATTTCCTTGCCGGCCAGATGGTCGCGGCACAGATCGACCTTGAGCTGGGCGTCACGCGCGTAGGGCGATTGCGGGAAGCGGGTGATGACCTCTTCCAGCGCGTTCATCGCCTCGATCGTGCCCTGCTGGTCGCGCTGGACCTCGGCGACCTGCTCGTAATAGCAGAGCGCGCGCAGATAGAAGGCGTAGGCGGCGTCGGGGCTGGTCGGGTGCAGTTCCAGGAAGCGGTCGAGCTGCTGCACCGCGTCGGGATATTTATCCTGCAGGTAGTAGGCGTAGCCCGCCATCAACTGCGCGTTCGCGACATAGGCGGAATAGGGATAGTTCTGTTGCAGGACCTCGAATTCCGCCGCCGACAGGGCGTAGCGCTGGTCGCGCAGGGCGTCGATGCCGTTATTGTAGAGCGTATCGACCGGAGGCACATGCGATTCCAGGTCGTTGATCGTCTTCTTGTCGCCGCTGCAGGCTGCGAGCGACAGAATGACGGCGATCGAGGCGTATCGGGCGGCACGACGGCCGGCCGAACGGTCAGCGGAATGGTTTCGAATGCTGCGCAGGGACATGCCGGCTCTTCCAGTTCGGTCTGCCTTATATCATGCGGCGGGCCGGGGTGAAGGCCATGGCGTCGTTTTCAATGCGATCCGGCCTGAATTTGGTCGGTCGGGCGTGCGGTCAGGCCGCCGCGCGGAGAGGTTGGGTGCGCGGCGCGCGGCCTTGCGGCCGCCAGGCGTCCGCGTCGGCAAGCAGGGTGCGCAGCAGACGGTTGTTCAGCGCGTGGCCCGATTTGTGGCCGGTGAACACGCCGTTGATCGCACGGCCGGTCAGATACAGGTCACCCACCGCGTCGAGGATCTTGTGGCGCACGAATTCGTCGGGGCGGCGCAGGCCGGACGGATTGAGGATGGTGGCGCCGTCGACCACGATGGCATTGTCCAGCGACCCTCCGCGCGCCAGGCCGGCGGCGTGGAGGGCCTCGATTTCCTGCCGCAGGGTGAATGTACGGCAATTGGCGATCTGGTCGCGGAAGCTCTGGCGGTCCAGCCGGGTGGTGAAGCTCTGTTCGCCGATCGCGGCGGCGGGGAAGGCGATGGACATGGTCAGGGCCAGGCCGGGCTCGCGCGCCGGGCGCAGTTCGGCGAAGGCGTCGCCATCCGTCACGCGGACGGGGCGCAGGATGTCGATCGCAGCGCGGGTAGCGGCCTGTTCGGCCACGCCGGCGCAATCCAGCAGGAAGACGAAATCGGCCGCCGAACCGTCCAGCACCGGCAGTTCCGGCCCGTCGACGTCGATCAGCACATTGTCGATTCCGGTGGCCGAGAGCGCGGCCATCAGATGCTCGATGGTCGCGACCCGCAGGGCGGGATTCGCGGGATCGCCGATGACGGTGGAAAGCCGCGTATCAACGACATGATCGAAACGGCCGGGGATGGTAAGGCCGTCGAGATCGGTCCGGCGGAAGACGATTCCGGTATTCTCGGCGGCCGGATGGAGCGCCAGCCTGATCCGCAGGCCCGTATGCAGGCCGACCCCGACGCAGGAAATGCTCTGGCGCAGCGTCTGCTGGCGGGCGATGCGCGTGGGGAGGGGACGGGCGGAAACGGTGTCGCCGATGGATGAGGAATCCTGCCCCGACATCGTCAGCATACCGTCCATTACAGTCCCTCGCGGTTGTTACCGTTGCTTCTTGCCTGGCCGTTACAGAACCGACAGCACGAACAGCATGATCTGTAATGACCCGAAAGCGGGAGTGCGAGTCACTGTTTATTGCCGACTATTACGACTTAACAGACTGAAACATAAGGACAAAATAAAGACACAAAGTTTGTTTCAGGGGAACTTCCCGAAGCGCGCCTGATAACACGCACCGGAAGGCCGGGCCCGGAAAAAGGAGACCCTGCTCGGAAATGTGGGCTGGCGAGCGAGAGTGCCGCGCAGCGGCACGCCCAGCGTGTGTTTCCGAGCATCGGAGCGGAGCGGCCTTGATGGCCGAGAGCACCGAAGCGCAGGGAACGCGCGCCGGATCGCCACCAGCCTGAGCTTCCCTGACGGCGGGAGGCCGGGCCTGGAAAAGGGAGACCCTGGCCGGAAATGTGGGCTGGTGAGCGAGAGCGGCCCGTCAGGGCCGCGGCCGGCGTGTGTTTCCGAGCATCGCAGCGGAGCGGCCTTGATGGCCGTGAGCAGCGAAGCGCAGGGAACGCGCGCCGGATCGCCACCAGCGCGCATTTACGGCCAGGGTCTCAGGGTTGGCGGCGGAGGAAGGCGGGGATATCCAACCCCACCTCGTCGGCCGAGGCCTGGCGGACTGTGGCGGAGGGTTCCTGTTCCGGCAGGGCGGGTTCGGCGCGCTGGGTCTCCTGCGCCGGGGTTGCGCCACGGCGCAGGACGCCGGTGACGATGTTGAACAGGCTGCCGCGCTGGGCCGCGGGTTGCGGTTCGGGCGCGCGCGGCTGTTCGGAGAACAGGGACGAGCGCGGCGAGGGGCGGGCGCCCTGATGGAACATCTGCTGCGGCGCGGAATGGGGCGAGGGGGCCGCGACCGGCGGGGTGTTCATGAAATTGGGCGCGGGGCGGGCGGCCTGTGCGGCGGCGTCGGCCTGCGCCTGGGCTTCGGCCGTCGGCTGGGCGGTGGCCGCCGCCGGCTGGGTGTCGCTGCCCTGCGCCGGTGCGGCTTCGGCGGGTTGCGGCTCTGCCGCGCGGACCGAGGGTGTGTCGATGCCCGTGGCGACCACGGACACGCGGATGCGGCCGGTCAGCGATTCGTCGATGGCCGAGCCGAAGATGATGTTGGCGTCCTCGGCCACTTCCTCGCGGATGCGGTTGGCGGCCTGATCGACCTCGTACAGCGTCATGTCGTCGCCGCCGGTGATGTTGATCAGCAGGCCGCGTGCGCCGGCCATCGAGGTATCTTCCAGCAGCGGGTTGGAGATGGCGTCCTCGGCGGCGGAAATGGCGCGGTTGTCGCCCTCGGCCTCGCCGGTGCCCATCATCGCCTTGCCCATCTCGGCCATGACGGTGCGGATGTCGGCGAAATCGAGATTGACCAGGCCGGGTGCCATCATCAGGTCGGTGACGCCGCGCACGCCCATATACAGGACGTTGTCGGCCATCTTGAACGCGTCCTTCCAGCTCGTCCGCTCGGTGGCGAGGCGGAAGAGGTTCTGGTTGGGGATGACGATGAGCGTGTCGACATATTGCTGAAGCTCGGCAATGCCGGCATCGGCCGATTTGGTGCGGCGGCCGCCTTCGAAGGTGAAGGGCTTGGTGACGACGCCCACGGTGAGGATGCCGCGCTCGCGCGCCATGCGGGCGATGACCGGTGCCGCACCCGTACCCGTGCCGCCGCCCATGCCGGCGGTGATGAAGACCATGTGTGCGCCTTCGAGATGGCGCGCCAGTTCGTCGGCGGCTTCCTCGGCGGCGGCGCGGCCGATTTCCGGCTTGGCGCCGGCGCCCAGGCCCTGCGTGAGATGCGGGCCGAGCTGGACGCGGCGATCGGCCTTGCTGTGGGACAATTGCTGCGCGTCGGTGTTGGCGACGACGAATTCCACGCCCTGGAGCTGCGACTGGATCATGTTGTCGACAGCGTTGGTTCCGCCGCCGCCCACGCCGATCACGGTAATCCGCGGCGTGAAATCGGAGTGGTTCTGCTGCGGAATGCTGAGATTCAGGGTCATCGACGTCTCCCAGGACGAGTCGTTAGATTTTTGGGTACCGATTCGCATGCGGATTTTCAGGGGATATTCTGAATCATCTTCCTATACCCTGTCTCGTATGAATTCCACGACGCGGCGAAGGAAACCGCGCGGCCGGGGCTCGGAGAAATCCATGTCGCCCAGCGCGCCGCCGCCGCCCGCCGCCCAGGCCAGCAGGCCGGCCGAGGTGGCGAAGGAGGGCCAGGCCGCCGCATCCTCGGGCAGGCCGCGAATGTTGTTCGGCCGGCCCAGCCGCACCTGGCGGTTGAGGATGCGCGCGGCCATGTTGCCCACCCCGTCCAGCAGGGACGCGCCGCCCGTCAGCACCACGCGGCCGTCGGTTGCCCGGCCGACGCCCGCCGATTCCAGCCGGTCGCGCACCATCTCCAGCGTTTCCTCGATCCGTGGCCGGATGATGGAGACCACCTTGGAGCGGGAAATATTGACGAATTGATGTTCGTTGTCGCCGATGAGCTGGACCGGCAGTACGTCCAGATCGTCATCGCCCGACAGTTCGGCCGAACCGTACATCGTCTTCAGCCATTCCGCGCTGTCGATCGAGGTGGACAGAACATGGGCGATGTCGCGGGTGACATGCATGCCGCCGACCGGCAGGCAGGCGGTGTGCAGCAGATGGCCCTCGCCGAAGATGGCGATGGAGGTGGTGCCGCCGCCCATGTCGACCACCGTGACGCCCAGTTCGCGCTCGTCCTCGTCCAGCACCGACAGGCCGGAGGCGAGGGGGGCGGAGACCAGTTCCTCGATCTTGAGTTCGGCGCGCGAGAGCACGGTTTCCAGATTGCGCAGCGCGGTGGTCGATGAGTCGATGACATGCAGGCGCGAGGTGAGCTGGTCGCACAGATGGCCGCGCGGATCGGGCACGCCGGCGGTTTCGTCCACCGAGAAATCCAGCGGGATGGTGTGGATGGTCGAGCGGCCCTCGGTCTGGGCGCGCATCTGGCCCTCGGTCACGACGCGGCGGACGTCGGCGGCCGTGATCTCGCGCCCGCCCACGGGCCAGCGGACATTGAACAGCCGGCTTTCCGGATGGCCGCAGGACAGGTTGACATACACGCGGTCCAGCCGCCGTTCGGCGGCGTCTTCGGCCTGGCCGACCGCGGCGCGGATGGCGGCCTCGGCATCGTGCAGGTTGACGATGCCGCCGCAGCGCACGCCGTGCGACCGGCGCCAGCCATGGCCCAGCACGCGCAGCGTGCCGTCGGCTTCGCCCCGTCCGATCAGGCACATGATCTTGGTCGAGCCGATATCCAGCACCCCGAACGTGCCCGGCCGCCAGGCGCGCGGCGGCATGGGTTCGTCCGGCGGCGGCAGCGCCACGCTGCGGCCGGACTGCGTGGCCGGCACCAGGGACTGGTCGCGCCGCCGGGCACGGCGGCGGCGCGGGGCGCGCGGAGCGGATTCGCTATCCTGCGGGACCACGACCAGATCGTTCATGCGCGCCTCCTCGCTTCGGGCTCGCCATTCGGCGGCAGGTTGGGAACCGGTGGGGGCAGGGCCTTGCGGGGCTGGGCCTGCCCGGATGGGGTGGTGGACGGGGAGGCGGCTGGCGGTGCCAGCGCCGAAACCGGCGGCGGGAGGCCGTGCGGCGCGGCGGCGGGCGCGTGGGTGGGCGCCCGTTGGTCGGCGGGCGGCACCCGGGGGGCGGCCCTGGGCGGCGGGGCGTTGCCGTTGCCGGCGGGTGCGGTGCCGTCATGGGGAGTAGCGGCGGGCTTCGGTGCGCCCGGGGCTTGCGGGTTTGCCGCGGGCTGGCCGTCGGCGGCGGGATCGGCCGGGGGTGGCTGTTCCACCACCATCCGGTCGGGCAGGCGCAAATCGATGCTGATCACCGGGCGGTCCAGCAGCTTCATCGCGGCCTGGAGATCGGCCAGCCGTTTCAGGGCCGGGATTTCCTCGCCTTCGGGCAGAAGCACTGTGGTGCCGTCGCGCAGGACCAGGTTCCAGCGGCGCAGGCCGACGCGGACGGCGGCGGCCACATGGTCGCGCACCACGGGCTGGCCCGCCAGCGCGTCGATCAGCGGTGCGGCGGCTTCGTTGGCGCCCAGCCCGACCACCAGCGGCAATTGCATGAAGGCCTGGGCGTCCTTGCCGGTCATGCCCTGGTCGCGCACCTGGTTGCCGGCGCGGTCGATCAGCATGAAGCGCCCCTGGTTCTGCCAGACGGCGAAGGGGCTGCGCTCGGTCAGGCGCACGACGATGGTGCCGGGCAGGTGGCGTTCGACCACCGAATGATCGACGAAGGGCAGGGCGTCGATCCGTTCGCGCGCGCCCTCGACCGAGAAGCCCAGGACCGGATCGCCCACATGCACGCCCAGCGCGTCGCGCAATGCGGCCTCGTTGGTCAGCACGCGGCCGCTGACCTGGATGTCGGTGATGCGCAGCGGCAGCATGCTGACCAGCCGGGCGCGGATCGGGGCGAATTGTTCCTCGGACTTCATGTCGCGCACCACCACCGCGCCGCCGGCCCCGGCGGCCAGAAGGACGATCGCCAGCCCGAGCGGCCGCACCATGCGGCGTCGCCGCCGCAGGAAGATCGACAGCCGTGAGGGGCGGTCGTCGCGATTGTCTCCTGTCCGTCTCATGGAAGGCTCATGGGGGAGGGCTCATGGGATCGTCAGCCGCCCGTGCGTATCGTCATGTGCGGCATGCGGCGTGCTCGACCATCCAGCGGCAGAGCGCGCCATAGCCGATCCCCTGCGTCTGGGCCTGTTCGGGCAGCAGGGAGGTCGGGGTCATGCCGGGCTGGGTGTTGACCTCCAGGATGACGAGGCGGCCGGGGCCGTCGCCGCACTGCGTGTCGTCATAGCGGAAATCGGTGCGGGTGGCGCTGGTGCAGCCGAGCGCACGGTGGGCGGCGGCGGCGAGGTCCAGCGCCTGGGCGAAGGCGTCCGGATGGATCCGCGCGGGCAGGACGTGCTGCGATCCGCCGGCCTGGTATTTGGCAGCGTAATCGTAGAATTCGTGCCCCGTGGCGGGATTGGGGGTGATGTCGGTGACGGTCAGGGCGCGGTCGCCCATCACGCCCACCGTCAGTTCGCGGCCGGGGATGAATTCCTCGACCAGGGCGTGGGGGCCGTAGGTCCAGGCGGCGGTGATGGCGGCGCGGCGGTTGGAGCCGGTGCGGACGATCTCGACCCCCACCGACGAGCCCTCGTTCAGCGGCTTGATGACATAGGGGGCGGGCAGCGGGTCGGCGGCCGGGAAAACGGCGATGTCGATGACGGCGCCTGCGGCCACCGGCAGGCCGGCGGCGAGGAAGACGGCGCGGGCCGCTGCCTTGTCCATCGCCGTGGCCGAGGCGCGGACGCCGGAATGGGTGTAGGGGATGTCCATCCAGTCCAGCACGCCCTGGATCGCGCCGTCCTCGCCCAGGCGGCCATGCAGGGCGTTGAACACCACGTCGGGGCGGTGGGTGGTGAGGTCGGCCACGATCGCGCCCAGGTCGGGGCCGGCATCGAGCACGTGGACCTCGTACCCTTCCTCGCGCAGGGCGGCGCTGATGCCCGCGCCGCTGGAGAGGCTGACCCTGCGTTCGGCGGAGATGCCGCCCATCAGGACGGTGACGCGCCGCGCCGGGGTGCGGGTGGTCATGGCGTTTCTCCTGTCTCGGCGTCGGTGGGCGTGGCATCGACTGGCGGGGTGGCGCGGCCGATGCGCTTGATTTCCCACTCCAGCAGGATACCGGTGCGGGCCTGCACCCGCGCGCGGACCGTCTCGCCCAGTTCTTCCAGGTCGGCGGCGCTGGCGTGGCCGGTGTTGAGCATGAAGTTGCAGTGTTTTTCGCTGATCTGCGCGTCGTGCAGCGTGAGGCCCCGGCAGCCGGCGGCGTCGATCAGTTCCCACGCCTTGCCGTGTTCGGGATTGCGGAAGGTCGAGCCGCCGGTGCGGGCCCGCGTGGGCTGCGACTCTTCGCGCGACTGGCGGATGGTGGCGATGGCCTGGCGGATCTCGGCCGGGTCGGCCGGGGTGGCGCGCAGGCGGGCGCGGGTGACCACGGCGCCGGCCGGCAGGCGCGAGCGGCGATAGCCGAAGCCCAGCGCCGGGCCGGACAGGCGGACGGTGTTGCCGTCGCGGGTCACGATGTCCGCCCAGTCGAGGACGGTCGCGATGTCCGAGCCGTAGGCGCCGGCATTCATGGCCACCGCGCCGCCGATCGAGCCGGGGATGCCGGCGAGGAATTCCAGCCCCTTGAGGCCGGCGCCGGCTGCGTGTTCGGCCACCACCATGTCGAGGCATGCGGCGCCGACGACCAGCCCGTCAGGCTCGACCGTGATGTCGGCGAAGCCGCCGCCGAGGCGGATGACCAGCCCGTCGATGCCGCCGTCGCGCACGATGACGTTGGAGCAGGCGCCCAGCACCGTGACCGGCAGGTCCGGCGGCAGGTGGCGCAGCGCGTGCGCGAGATCGTCGGCGTCGGCCGGTTGCAGCAGCAGGTCCGCCGGGCCGCCGACGCGGAACCAGGTGCGCGCGCCCAGCGGCGCGTCGGCGCTCAGCCGGCCGCGCAGGCCGGCGAGGGCCGCGCGGACCGTGTCGGTCCAGTTCTGGTCCGTGGTGGCGGCCGGCATGGTCATGCCGCGCAGTCGCCCTTGCGGGCATTGGGGTTCTGCAGGGCGGCGAGCTGGGCGGGGAGGGCCTGCGCCCAGCCGGTGATGTTGCCGGCACCCAGGCAGACGACGAAATCGCCCGGTTTGGCGATGGCATGGACCATTTCGGCCAGATGTTCCGGATCGGGCAGCGGTACCACCGAACGGTGGCCGCGCTCGCGCAGGCCGTCGACCAGCGTGTCGCGGTTGATGCCGTCGATCGGGGCCTCGCCGGCCGCGTAGACATCGGCGACGATCACGGTGCCGGCGTCGTTCATGCAGGTGCAGAATTCGCCGAACAGGCTTTGCAGGCGCGAATAGCGGTGAGGCTGCACCACGGCGATGACGTCGCGCGCGCCGGCCTGGCGGGCGGCCTTGAGCACGGCGGCGATTTCCACCGGGTGGTGGCCGTAATCGTCGATCACGGTGATGCCGCCGGTCTCGCCCGTGCGGGTGAAGCGGCGCTTGACGCCCCTGAAGCCGGCGAAGGCCGAGCGGATGGTGGCGTCGTCGATATCCATCTCCACCGCCACGGCGATCGCGGCCAGCGCGTTCTGCACATTGTGGTGGCCCAGCATGGGCAGGCGGAACGGCCCCGCGCGGCGGGTGCGGTTGCGGTTGCGGTTGGTGACCACGACCTCGAACGTCGCGCCCAGCTTGTCGGTGATCACCTTCTCGGCGCGGATGTCGGCCTGGGGGGAGAAGCCGTAGGTGACGATGCGGTGGTCGGAGAGGCGGGGGATCATCTGCTGCACCGCCGGGTGGTCGATGCACAGGACCGCGAAGCCGTAGAAGGGGATGTTGGAGACGAACTGGTCGTAGGCCGCCTGCATCGCCTCCGGCGTGCCCCAATGGTCCAGATGTTCCGGGTCCATGTTGGTGACCACGGTGATGACCGAGGGGAGGCGCAGGAACGAGCCGTCGCTCTCATCGGCCTCGACCACCATCCAGTCGCCCGAGCCCATGCGGGTGTTGGTGCCGTAGGCCTCGATGATGCCGCCATTGATGACGGTGGGGTCGAGCCGGGCGGCTTCCAGCACCGCCGCGACCAGGCTGGTGGTGGTGGTCTTGCCGTGGGTGCCGCCCACCGCGACGGACCAGCGCAGGCGCATCAGTTCGGCCAGCATCTCGGCCCGGCGCACGACGGGGATGAGGCGGGCGCGTGCGGCCACGACCTCGGGATTGTCGCGCTTGACGGCGGTGGAGGTGACGACGACCTGGGCCTGGCCGAGATTGGCGGCGTCATGGCCGATCGCGACCGGGATGCCCGCCGCGCGCAGGCGCAGCACGTTGGCGCTCTCGGCGATATCCGAACCCTGCACGGCATAGCCCAGCATGTGCAGCACCTCGGCGATGCCGGACATGCCGATGCCGCCGATCCCGACGAAATGAATGGTGCCGATGGAAAGGGGCAGGGCTCTCATGAGGTGGTCTCCGTGGTGGCGGCTGTCAGCGTGGCGGCGGCTGTCGGATAGGCGGGGTCGGGGCGGTGATGCAAGAGTCCTTCGACCAGATCGGCCAGACGTTCCGCGGCGTCGGGCCGGCCGAGGCTGCGTGCGGCTGCTGCCGCGCCGGCCAGGGTGGCGGGGTCGGAGAGCAGGGACTCCAGCCGCGCCGCCAGGGACGGGGCGGTGAAATCGGGCTGGCGGATCATCCAGCCGGCGCCGGCCGTGACCATGGAAGCCGCGTTGGCGCCCTGTTCGTCGCTGGCGGCGATGGGCAGCGGGACCAGGATTGCCGGCCGCCCGGCATCGGTCAGTTCCGCGACCGAAGAGCCGCCGGCGCGCCCGATGACCAGATGGGCTGCGCCCAGCAGGTCGGCGACGTTGGCGAAGAAGGGGGAGATCTCGGCCGGGATGCCCAGCGTGGCGTAGGTGGCGCGTACGCGCTCGGCATCCTCGGCGCGGGCCTGCTGGGTGATGCGCAGGCGCGCGCGCAGGGCGGCGGGCAGGCGGGTGATGGCGTCCGGCACCACGTCGCTGAACACGCGGGCACCGAGCGATCCGCCCCAGACCAGAAGGCGGATCTCGTTCCCCGGCGGGGTGTAGGGCTGGTCGTGCAGGGCGGCGATGGCGTCGCGCACCGGCATGCCGGTCAGGGTGGTACGGGCCCCTGTCGGCAGGCGGGCGACCTGGGAGAAGGAGGTGGCGATGCCGTCGGCGAAGCGTGCGAGCTGGGCGTTGGCCTGGCCCAGCACGGCATTGCCCTCGTGCAGGATGATCAGCGGCCGGTGGCGGCCGAGCAGGCGCGCGCCCAGCAGCGGGGGCACGGACGGGTAGCCGCCGAAGCCCACCACCGCTGCCGCGTCCAGCCGGCGCAGGATGGTGCGGGCCTGGAGCGTGCCGCGCGCCAGGGCCACGGCCGCGCGGGCGGCGCGGGCCAGCCCGTGTCCGGCGATGCCGGCGCCGGGGAGGACGAATTGCTGCCCCTGGGCGAAGATGCCGTGGTCGCGCGCGCCCGCGCGCTGGTCGGTCATCAGGGCGATCGTGTGTCCGCGCGCCGCCAGCGCGTGGGCCAGGGCCTCGGCCGGAATGAAATGGCCGCCGGTTCCACCGGCGGCGATGACGATCGGGCGGGGCGCGCCGGAGGGGGGCAGCGTGCTCATGCGGTGGCCTTTCGTGCCCGGAAGGCGGGGCGCCCGCGCGGAATCCGGCTTTCGCCCACGCGGTGCCGTGTCAGGGCCAGCACCATGCCGATGGTCAGCGCCACCGACATGGCCGACGAGCCGCCATAGGAGATGAAGGGCAGGGTCATGCCCTTGGTCGGGATCAGATGCAGGGTCGAGCCCATGTTGACGAAGGCCTGGAGGCCGAAACCCGTGACCAGCCCCACGGTTGCCACGACGATGAACGGGTCGTCCTCGCGCAGCAGTTTCAGCAGCGTCCGCACCACGATCAGGCAGAACACGCCGATGATGAACAGGCAGACCAGCATGCCGAATTCCTCGCCCGCGACGGCGAAGACGAAATCGGCATGGGCGTCGGGCAGCAGGTCCTTCACCCGTCCCTCGCCGGGGCCGCGCCCCATCAGGCCGCCATTGCCGAAGGCGCGCAAAGCGGTGTCGATCTGGTAATGGTCGCCGACATTGGGGTGCAGGAAGCGTTCGACGCGCGAGCGGACATGGGGAAAGGCCACATAGGCGCCCAGGAAGGCCGCGATCATGCAGCCGGCGCCGGCGCCGACGAAGAAGATGTTCAGCCCGTCGATGAAGAGCTGGGCCATGAAGACCGTGGTGATGACGCTGAGCATGCCGATATCGGGCTGCGATTTCAGCAGCAGCAGGATGATTGCGAACAGGCCCAGCGCGATGGGCATGCCCGGCAGCAGGCGGCGGTGGCGGCGTTCGGTCAGCAGCCAGGCGGTGACGACGGCGAAGCAGGGTTTGAGGAATTCCGAGGGCTGGACCGACATCATCGGCAGGGCGATCCAGCGCCGTGCGCCCTTGATTTCGATACCGTGGACCAGGGTGAGGGCCGTGGCGGCGGTGGCCAGGACGAAGCCTGCCAGCGCCAGCCGCCGGATGCCGCGCGGCGAGAGCAGGGAGGTGGCCACCACGATCAGGCCGGCCAGGGACAGGAAGACCACCTGCTTGAGGATGAACATGTCGCGCGAGGCGCCGATGCGCGTGGCCACGGCCGGGCTGGCGGCCAGCATCAGCACATAGCCGAAGCCGATCAGGATGCAGACGCAGGAGAGCGTCACGCGGTCGACATTGCGCCACCAGCGGGCAAGGAACGAGGTATCGACGCGTGACGCGGCCATCAGCCTTCTCCCTTCGTGCCGGCCAGTTCGTGGACGCGTTCGGCGAAATGCCGGCCGCGATGTTCGAAGCTCTTGTACTGGTCGAAGCTGGCGCAGGCGGGGGACAGCAGGACGGTGCCGGCGCCGGTCTGGCGTGCCAGGTCGAAGGCCAGGGGAACGGCTGCTTCCATCGTGCCCGCCAGCGTATGGGGGACGTTGTGCGCGGCCAGTGTCTCGGCCAGGGCCGGGGCGTCCTGCCCGATCAGCACGGCATGGGCGATGCGGGGGAAAAGCGGCGCGAGGTCGTCGATTCCACCGGCCTTGGCGACCCCGCCCGCGATCCAGACCAGCCGGTCGTAGCAGCCCAGGGCGCGGGACGCGGAATCGGCGTTGGTGGCCTTGCTGTCGTCGATGAAGAGGATGCCCGCCACCGTGGCGACCGGTTTCTGTCGGTGGGGCAGGCCGGCGAAGCTGCGCAGCGCGGGGGCGATAGCGGCGCGCGGCACGCCCAGCGCCAGGGCCATGGCCGTGGCCGCCGCCGCGTTTTCGGCATTGTGCGCGCCCGGCAGGGCGGGGGCCTCGGCCAGGTCCGCGATCTCGCCTTCCTCGTCACGCAGGATGCCGCCGGCGCCGGAGAGGTCGGCGTTGGGGGAGGTGCCCGAGATGGTCAGGACCCGGTCGCCGCTGGCGGCCAGCCTGTCGACCATGCGGGGAACGCTGTCCCCCGGCGCGTCGCCGAAGCCCAGCACGGCCAGGTCGCCCATGCGCTGGCTGTCGAAGATATGCCATTTGGCACGCAGATAGCCCTGCATGTCGCCATGGCGGTCCAGATGGTCGGGCGTCAGGTTCAGCAGGCAGGCGACGGTGAAATGCAGGTCCTGCAGGCGTTCCAGCATGTAGGACGACATTTCCAGCACGTAGACGCCATTGTCGGGCAGCAGCGGCAGGGACAGCGATGCCGGCCCCAGATTGCCGCCCGCCACCGCCGGGATGCCGGCCGTGGCCAGCATGTGCGTCAGCAGGGACGTGGTGGTCGATTTGCCGTTGGTGCCGGTGATGCCGGCGAAGCGGGCCCGCGAACCCGCGCGGCGCACCGCCTGGAACAGCAGGTCGGCGTCGGACAGGATGGGGATGCCGGCCTCGCGCGCCATCAGCGCCACCGGATGCGGTTTGGGCAGCACATGCGGGATGCCCGGTGACAGGATCAGCGCGTCCAGGCCTTCGAGGGATTCGAAGGGGGCCACGGTGACGCCGGGGATGTCGCCCAGCGCCTGGCGGGCGCCCGCATTGTCGTCCCATGTGCGGACCGAGGCGCCCATGGCGGCCAGGGCGCGGACCACCGGGGCGCCGTTATTGCCCAGGCCCAGCACGGCGTAGCGCCGCCCGGCGAAGAGGAGGGTGGGAAAGCGGCTCATCGCAGTTTCAGCGTGGCGAGGCCACACAGTCCCAGCACGATGGAGACGATCCAGAAGCGGATCACGATCTTGGGCTCCTGCCAGCCTTTCTTTTCGAAATGATGGTGCAGGGGGGCCATCAGGAACACCCGCCGGCCGGTGCGGCGGAACCAGAAGACCTGGATGATCACCGACAGGGTTTCGACCACGAACAGGCCGCCGACGATGCACAGCACCAGCTCATGCTTGACCGCGACCGCGACCGCGCCCAGCGCGCCGCCCAGCGAGAGCGAGCCGGTATCGCCCATGAACACCGCCGCCGGGGGGGCGTTGAACCACAGGAAGCCCAGGCCTGCGCCGACCAGGGCCGAGCAGAAGACGCAGAGTTCGCCCGTGCCCGGCACCGCGTGCAGTTGCAGATAGTCCGCGAAGACGTGGTTGCCGACCAGATAGGCGATCAGCCCGAAGACCAGGGCGGCGATGATCACCGGCACGATGGCCAGACCGTCCAGCCCGTCGGTGAAATTGACCGCGTTGCCGAAGCCGGTGATCGTGATCATGGCGAAGAGCGGGAAGGCGAAGCCCAGCGGCAGCAGCCAGTCCTTCATGAAGGGAAAGGCCAGGTGATTGGCCAGGTCGGCCGGCATCAGGCTTTGCAGCCAGTAGCCGCCGATCAGCGAGACGGCGAATTCGCTGCCCAGCCGGGCGCGCTTGGACACGCCCGCCGTGTTGCGGCGTGACAGTTTGAGATAATCGTCGGCGAAGCCAACCGCGCCGAAGCCGAGCGTGATCAGCAGCACCGCCCAGACGAAGCCGTTGGTCAGGTCCGCCCACAGCAGGGTGGATGCGAACAGGGCGATCAGGATCAGCACGCCGCCCATGGTGGGGGTGCCGGCCTTCTCCAGGATATGGCGTTCCGGGCCCAGGGCGCGGATCGGCTGGCCGCCGCGCTGGATGCGGCGCAGTTGCGCGATCAGCGGCTGGCCCAGCAGCAGCGAGATGACCAGCGCCGTCAGGCAGGCCGCCCCGGCGCGGAAGGTGATGTAGCGGAACAGGTTGAGCGCCGTGATATGGGCGCCGGCGTGATGCTGGACGAGATCATAGAGCATCAGTGCGTATCCGTCCCGGTGGTGGTCAGGACCGAGACGACATCGCGCATGCGGCTGCCCAGGCTGCCCTTGACCAGGATGGTGTCGCCGGGGGCAATGGCGGCCAGGACCGTCGGCGCCAGGCTGGCCGCATCGGGCGCCCATGCGCCGCGTCGGGAAGGAGGAAGCAGGTCGAAGAGATATTGCATGTTCGGGCCGGAGCAGAAGACGAGGTCCGCATGTGCCAGGGCGGCGGACAGGAGGGATTCATGTTCGGCGCGCGCGAAGGCGCCGAGTTCGCGGATGTCGCCCAGCACGGCGATGCGGCGGGCGGTGGCCAGCAGGTCGAGCACCGCAAGCGAGGAGCGGATGGACAGGGTCGAGGCGTTGTAGCTTTCGTCGAGCAGTGCTGCCCTTCCGCCCAGGATCGGCGCCAGCTGGCCGCGCCCGGCGCCGGGGCGGAAGGCGGCGAGGGCGGACGCCGCCGTCGCGATATCGGCCCCCAGGGCCGCCACCGCCGCGAGCACGGTGGTGGCGTTGCGCGCCAGGTGGCGGCCGGGGGCGTTGAGGCGCAGCGGGTAGGGCCGGCCGGCGATGGTGACGACGGCGTCGCTGCCGTCGGCGGCGAGGGTGAGGTCCGAAAGGATGGCCATGCTGTCGGGGGCCTGTCCGACCCGCCATAATTGCGCGTCGGCGCGGGCAGCCTGTTCGGCGAAGATCGGCTGGCCCTCGGCATCGTCGGGGACGATGGCGGTGCCGCCGGGCGGCAGGGCGGCGATCAGGTCCGATTTTTCGCGCGCGATGGCGTCCAGGCTGCCCATATGGCCCAGATGGGCGCCGGCGATGGTGGTGATGATCGCGACCTCGGGGCGGACCAGGGCGGCCAGCGGGGCGATCTCGCCGGGGTGGTTCATGCCCACTTCGCACACGCAGAACGCGGCGTCGGCGGGCAGGCGGGCGAGTGTCAGCGGCACGCCCCAATGGTTGTTGTAGGACGCGGCGGCGACATGGGTGGGCCCGATGGCGCCCAGTGCCAGGCCCAGCATGTCCTTGGTCGTCGTCTTGCCCACGCTGCCGGTGACGGCGAGCATGCGGCCCCTGAAGCGAGAGCGTGCATGGCGGGCAAGATCGTTCAGCGCCGCCATCGTGTCGGGCACCAGCAGGACGCGCGGATCGGCGGCGTCGGTGCCGGCGGCCGCGCGGTCATGGATCAGCACCACCGAGGCGCCGCGCTCCAGCGCCGTGCGGACATGGGCGTGGCCGTCGCTGCTGTCGCCGACCAGGGCGATGAACAGGTCGCCGGGGGCCAGCGTGCGGGTGTCGATGGAGATGCCGGTCACGCTGACCGGTGCGTTGCCGGCGAAATGGCCGCCGGTGGCCGCTTCCAGCGCGTCGCGGGTCCACAAGACCGTCATGCCGCCACCCCGGCCGTCTGGCGGATGACGGATGCGTCGTCGAAGGGCAGGGTGGTGGTGCCGATGGTCTGACCCTGTTCATGGCCCTTGCCGGCCACCACCAGCACGTCGCCGGAGCGCAGCATCGACAGGGCCTCGGCAATCGCGCGGGCGCGGTCGCCGATTTCGATCGCGTTCGGCGCGCCGGCCAGCACGTCGCGGCGGATGGCTTCCGGGGCCTCGGTGCGGGGATTGTCGTCGGTGACGATGGCGATATCGGCGCGGTTGGCGGCCTCCTGCCCCATCAGGGGCCGTTTGCCGCGATCGCGGTCGCCGCCGGCGCCGAACACGGCGATCAGCCGGCCGGTGGCGTGGGGGCGCAGCGCGTCCAGCAGGCGGGCCAGGGCGTCGGGCGTGTGGGCGTAATCGACATAGGCCGCGGCACCGTTGGGCAGCAGGGCGGCGCGCTCCATGCGGCCGCGCACCCCTGTCAGGGTGGGCAGGAGGGCGATGGCCTGGGCCAGCCCGTCGGCGCCCGGTGCGGCCAGGGCGGCGGCCAGCAGGGCGTTGTCGGCCTGGAAGCGGCCGGGCAGCGCCAGGGTGATCTCGTGGATCGTGCCGCCAGCCTCCAGCCGCAGGCGCTGGCCTTCGGGCAGGGGGGCGCTGTCGATCAGGCGGATCGCGTCGCCTGCCATGCCGACCAGCCGCAGGTCGAAGCGTCGCCGGGCCGCGATGGCGCGGAGCGCGGCCAGGGTTTCGGGCTCCATGTCGGCATTGGCGGCCGCCAGCGCGCCTTCCGGCAGCAGCCGGTCGAACAGGGCCAGTTTGGCGGTGCGGTAGGCATCCAGCGTGCCGTGATAGTCCAGATGGTCGCGGGTGAGGTTGGTGAAGCCGGCCGCCGTGAGGTGCAGCCCGTCCAGCCGGTGCTGTTCCAGCCCGTGGGACGAGGCCTCGATCGCCAATTCGGTCACGCCGCCCTGTGCCATGGCGGCCAGCGTGTCGGCCAGCACGACACTGTCGGGCGTGGTCAGGACCGGGCCGGTGGGGGGAAGGGGCACCGGCGCGATGACGCCCAGCGTGCCGATGCTGGCGGCCTGGCGGCCCTGGCGCGTCCAGAGCTGGCGCAGGAAATCGACGGTGCTGGTCTTGCCGTTGGTGCCGGTGACGGCGGCGATCCGGCCCGGCTGCGCGCCTGCGAAAACGGCGGCCAGCAGGGCCAGCGCCCGCCTCGGTTCCTGAGTGTGGATCAGGGGGATGCCGGGTGCCGTGTCGGGCGAGACGTCGGACGGGGCGACGATGGCGGCGGCACCCGCCGCGAGGGCGGCGGGGATGAAGGCGCGGCCGTCGGCCCTTGTGCCGGGGATGGCGACGAACAGCGTGCCCGGGCGCACCTTGCGGCTGTCGGCGGTCACCAGGCTGATCGCGGGGTCCGCCATTTCGGGGGCGGGCACGCCGGCGGCGGCCAGCAGGTGGGACAGGATGTGCGTCATCCCCGGACCTCCGGATGCGTGGGGCGCCCTGACGAGGCCTGTTCGGCCCGCGCGGCGTGCAGCCGCGCGCGGGGCGTCTGGGTGGCGGAGGCGGTGTGTGCGGCCTCGTGGGCGGTGGCTTTCGGCAGGTTGCGTGGGTCGCCCGGGTCGTTGCCGGGGCCCAGCGGGCGATAGCCATGCGGCACGGCGGGTTCCAGCGGGATCGCCAGCGCGTCTTCGACCGCCTGCGGATTGGCCGTGTTGGGGAACAGGCCGAGCATCGGGCCGACGCGGGTCACGATCTTCGACACGGTGGGCGCGGCGTTCCACGCGGCCGTGGTCCAGCCGTGGGTCTGCGGGGTCGCCTTGGGGCTGTCGAGCATGACGTAGACGGCGTAATGTGGGGCGTTCATCGGAAAGATGCTGGTGAAGGCGGCGATGTTGACATGCTTCAGGTAGCCGCCATGCGGGCCGATCTTCTCGGCGGTGCCGGTCTTGCCGCCGACGAAATAGCCGGGTGATTCGGCCGTCTTGCCGGTGCCCTTGGTGACGTCCAGGCGCAGGATGCGGCGCAGCAGGGCCGAGATCTCGGGCGAGATGACGCGCGTGGCGCCCGGCATGCTGGCGGCGTTCGTGGTTTCTGTGGTCTCGGGTGTGGTGAGGACTGCCGGGGTGAGGGTGGGGGCGGCCCCGTCCGCGACAGCCGGGGTGAGCGGGGCGGTGTCGTCCGGCTGTTCGCCGTCGCGGGCCATCAGGGTCGGGTGGAGCAGGATGCCGCCATTCACGGTGGCGGCGGTGCCGCGCACGATGGCCAGCGGGGGTTCGGCGACGCCGTGGCCGAAGCCGACGGTCATGACCGTGGAAATGCCCCAGTTGCGCATCTGCGGCACGATGGGACGCCCGGCCTCGGGCAGTTCGATCGGCACCGGGGCGAAGAAGCCCATGCCGCGCAGCCACTCCTGCTGGCGCTGGGCGCCGACATCGAGCGCCATATGGGCCGCGGCGGGGTTGGATGAATAGGCCATCACCTCGTTCAGCGTCAGCCATGGGGCGAAATGATCGCTCTTCATGTCCGCGATGGTGAAGCGGCCGATATGGATGGGGATGGAGGAAAACCGGTCCCACGGATGGGCCACGCCCAGTTGCAGCGCCATGGCCGCCGTCTGGAGCTTGAAGGTCGATCCGGGTTCGTACATGCCGGTGACGGCGCGGTTGAAGCGGGCGTCGGGGTCGGCGCGGCCGAAATCGTTGGCGTCGTAATCGGGCAGGCTGACCATGGCGATGATCTCGCCGGTATTGACGTCCATGACGATGGCGCAGGCGCCGATGGCCTGGAACAGGTCCTTGGCCGCCGCCAGTTCGTCGCGCACCACGGCCTGGATGCGGACGTCGAGCGACAGGCGCAGGGGCGTGCGGTCGCGGTCCAGCCGCTTGTCCATCGAGCGTTCGATGCCGGCCACGCCGTGATCGTCGATATCGACCGCGCCGAGGATGTGGGCGGCGACCCGGCCCAGCGGGTAGTGGCGGCGCTCGCCGGGTTCGAAATAGATGCCGGGGATGCCGAGATTGTTGATGGCGACTTCCTGTATCGGCGAGATGTCGCGGGCCAGGTAGACGAACTGTTTTTTGGTCGACAGGCGGCGGATGAGTTCGGCTTCGTCAAGCGCAGGCAGGACGGTGCGCAGCTTCCTGGCCGTGTCCTGGGCGTCGATCATTTCCTGCGGGTTGGCATAGACCTGCGCCACCGGCAGCGAGATGGCCAGCACCTGCCCGTTGCGGTCGGTGACCGAGGCGCGGTGGACCTGCGGCAACGCGAAATCGCCGGCCAGCATGCCCTTGGGATCGCTGCGCGGAATCGGGGGGACCTGGGGGGCGATCTGCCGCTGTTCGGGCGCCATCGGCATGATGACCGTGGCGGTTGCCAGCTTGAGCGCTACGGCGCCGAACAGGCCGAAGAAGCCGGCCGACAGGACGAGCAGGCGGGATTGCGTGCGTTCGCGTGCCGTGCGCGTGCGCAGATCGTCGCCGGTGACCCGCACATCCATTCGCGCGGGCCGGGAGGGCCCGTCCCGCATATCGTCCGGTGTGTCGGTCGGGCCGTGGGTCATGTCACCTGTGGGGGGTCGTCAGTTGCTGACTGGAACGGGGGGCGGAAGCGCGCCGGAACGGGAGAAGCCGAGAGAAGAGCCCCTGCCGTATCCCCTTGCCTCCTCATACGGCGTGGGGGGCGCTGCCGGCCTCCAGGCCGCGACCGCGACCGGCAGCGGACGGACCGGCCTGGCGGCTGCGAAGCGCGGCGTGGATGCGGCCGCTGGCGGTAGCACGGGGCGCGCGGCGCGGGCAACGGAGAGAGCGGCATGACGGTCGGCATTATGTGTCAAATCGGGCGAAACCGGGGCGAGGTGCGGCTTCGGGGCCGCCACATGCGCCACGACCGGCTCGATCGCGGCCTGGGCCATCATGATCGGGCGCTCGGGGCGGGCCACGGCCGGGGTCGAATCGGCGACGGAGAGGTGGTGCGTCGCGAGCGGGTGCTGCACCGCCGCCGCGACCACCATCGGGGGCTGGGCGACATGGGCCGGCGCCGGCGGGACCGACGCCGCCGCCATCGGGGTGGGGGGCGCGGCGGGGCTGTCGGCGGGGGCCGGTGCGTGGGAGGCCAGGCTGTCATCGAGATGGGCGCGGGGATCGACCGCCGCCAGCGGGCGCGATCCGGGCGCGGGCAGGCGCTCGGCCAGCGAGGCCATCTGGATGAACTGGGCCGGGGCCATCGGGTGCATGTCGGGCAGGAAGCGCGCGGACAGGCTGCCCAGGCGGTCGGGCTGGTTCAGCAGGGCCCATTCCGCACGCAGCATCGCCGTCTGCTCGCGGATATGCTGCGTGTCGCCGACGATCTGCGCGATCTGATGGTCGAGGAGCGTCGTCTGGTGCTTCTTGGAATAGAGGAACAATCCGGACAGGCCGGCCATCATGGCGCAGAGGACGGTGAAGGATCGCATCATGGGCGGCGCTCCGTGGGGCTGGTGTCTGATGTGTCCGCGACGGGGAGGCGTTCGATCGCGCGCAGGCGGGCGCTGCGGGCGCGGGGATTGGCGCGGCATTCGGCGTCGCCGGGGCGCAGCGTGCGGCCGGTCAGCAGCCGGAAGGCCGGGGCTTCGTCCCGGGCCTGGATCGAGCGGGGGTCGTGGCGCGACGGGCCGGGCAGGCGGCCGGCCGCGCGGTGCATGGCCTGCTTGACCAGCCGGTCCTCCAGCGAATGGAAGGACACGACGACCAGCCGGCCGCCGGGGGCCAGCATCTCCAGCGCCTGCTCCAGCCCCGAGCGGATCTGCCCCAGCTCGTCATTGACGTGGATGCGCAGGCCCTGGAACGACCGGGTGGCGGGGTCGATGCCCGAGCGGTCGCCGGGCACGACCGAGCGGATGATCTCGGCCAGGCGGAAGGTGGTCAGGATCGGTTCCTGGGCGCGGGCGGCGACGATGGCGCGCGCCACGCGGCGGGAGAGCCGTTCCTCGCCATATTGATAGAGAATGTCGGCGAGGTCGGATTCGTCGGTCCGATTCACGATATCCGCCGCCGTCGGGCCGGTATCGCCCATGCGCATGTCCAGCGGCCCGTCATGGCGGAACGAGAAGCCGCGCGCGCCTTCGTCGATCTGGAAGGACGAGACGCCGAGATCCAGCACCACGCCGTCCAGTGCCGGGGCGCCGCGCTCTTCGAGCAGGGCGCGCATGTCGCCGAATCCGCCTTCGACCATGTGCAGGCGGCTGCTGCCGGTGCCTTCGGCGGCGCGCAGTTCGGCCTGCAGGGCCTCGCCGCGGCGGATGGCGGCGGGATCGCGGTCGATGGCCCACAGGGTGCAGCGGGCGGCGGCCAGGATGGCGCGGGCATAGCCGCCGCCGCCGAACGTGCCGTCGAGATAGGTCGCGCCGTCCCTGGGGGCCAGCATCTGCAGCACTTCGGCCAGCATGACGGGGACATGGCCGGGCGGCGGCGTGGTGCTGAGGGGCGGAGTGGTCATGGCGTTCATGCGTCGGCTTCCGGGCGCGGGGCGGCGGGGCGGGCGCCGGACAGGGCGCGCGAACGGGTCCGGGCTTCCGCGCGGCGGCGTTCGGCGGCGGCGGGTTCCCAGATCTGGAAGATCTTGCCCACGCCCATGAAGGCCACCGTTTCCGTCAGGCCGGCATGCTCCTTCAGCGGGTCGGGCAGGATGATCCGGCCCTCGCGGTCCGCGTCGATGGGATAGGCGTCGGCGTAGAGGGCGGCGGCCAGGTCGTCATGGTCGTCGGAGAAGATGTCCATGCGGTCCAGCGGCTGGCTCAGGGCTGCGAACGCGGCGGGCGGCCAGGCTTCGATGCAGGGGTGCAGGTGCGAGGGGCGCAGGATCACCAGCGATTCGCCGGGGGTGGCGTGCGTGCGCAGGGCGGTGCGGAAGGCGGCCGGGATCGAGACGCGGCCCTTGGCGTCGAGACGGTTCTGGTGGGTGCCAAGGAACACACTCACGCTATGCGATGCTCCCTTGGGTGGAATGGTTCTGAACGCAGGCGTGGCCGGGCGCCGGATGGTGCCATGCTGGGTCTGCATGGGATATCATGGGATTTTATGGGACGTCAAATTAAACGCGCGGAAATTCTGGCGGAAAACCGCTGTTTTTCGAGAATTCGTGCAGTCGTGGCATTGCGGGCGGCCAGTCTTCGTCCCAGCTCGGGAGAGCAATGAGGCTGGATGACGGATGTTTATGTTATGTTCTAGTTTTGATGAGATCAAAACGAGAACAGATATTGTTCGCATGACTGCCGCGCCGATGGGCGGCCCGGCGGGTGCGGCGATGGATACAAGAGGGAAACGAGGCCAGACGGTCTGTAAGCCGGGTTCTGTCCACCTTCCGAAGAAGGATGGGCGACCATTCCTCTGGGACGCGCCTTGCGGCACGCCTCACGCGACCAACCCGAACGACGGGGCGGAGGAGCCCCCGACGGTGCCGCAAGCGACCCGTCTGCCGTTCCTATTCGGTCTTGCTCCCGGTGGGGTTTGCCCTGCCGCCCGCGTTGCCGCGGGCGCGGTGCGCTCTTACCGCACCGTTTCACCCTTACCCGCACCATCTCCGGCGAACCGGAATGCCGTGGGGGCGGTCTGTTTTCTGTGGCACTTTCCCTGGGGTCGCCCCCGCCGGCCGTTAGCCGGCACCGTTCCTCCGTGGAGCCCGGACTTTCCTCCATCGCATGGAAATCCATGCAACAGCGGTCGCCCGACCGTCTGGCTGGCGGAAACTGACCGCCACCCCGGGTTGCGTCAAGGGGGAATGCGCCGCATCAAAAATATATAGAGAGTGGGCGGGAGAGATGGCGCATGGATCAGTCGGTGGCACGACGGGAGCAGCCCGGGGTGATGGCGCGCCTGCTGATGCGGCATCTGGCCGGTCGCGGACGGAGCGGGCGGGCGGCGGGGCGGCCGCGTACGCTCGATACGTTGCGTCGCGCACTGGACCAGCCCTGTTTTCCGCAGGTGCTGTCCGGCCTGCCCTTGCGGCGGGTTCTGGCGCTACGGGTGCCGGGGGCGGAGGAGTTGCGGCCGGCGCGGCTGTATGTGCCCCATGGCCGGGTGTGGGGCGCGGTGCTGTTCCTGCATGGAGGCGGGTTCGTGCATTGCGGGCTGAATTCGCATCATGGGATCTGCTGCCGGCTGGCGCGGGAATCGGGGGCGGCGGTGCTGTCCTACGATTATCGTCTGGCGCCGGAACATCGCTTTCCCGCCGCGGTCGAAGATTGCCTGGCGGCGCTGGACTGGCTGGCGGGCGAGGCCTGGCGCTGGGGTGGGCCGCTTGCCGTGGCGGGCGATAGCGCGGGCGGCAACCTGGCGGCGGTACTGTCGCTGCTGGCGCGGGACCGGGGCGGGCCGGAGCTGGCGATGCAGTTGCTCTATTACCCGTCATTGTATGGCGCGCGGGATGTGCCGTCGCGGCATCGCTATGCCGAGGGCTATATGCTGACGGCCCGGCTGATGGAGTGGTACGGCCAGCAATATGCCCGCACGCCCGAGGACCTGAGCCATCCGCTGCTGGCGCCGATCTTTGCCGATTCGCTGGCCGGGCTGCCGCCGGCGGTGATCGTGCCTGCGCAGTTCGACCCGCTGTATGACGAGGCCACGGGCTATGCCGAGGTGCTGCGGGAGGCTGGGGGGCAGGCGGAAATCCGCTGCTTTCCCGGGACCATCCATGGCTATCTGAACATGTATTCGTTCATGCCGTGGGGGAAGGCGGCGATCCGCTTTGGCGGGCGGCGGCTGCGCGCGGCCTTTGCCGGGGCGGCCGGTCGGGCGGTCAGATCTGCTGGATAGACGAGAAGTCGAAATCCACGCCCGGCGGGTTTTCGCCGATGCGGATCGTGGTCGGGGTGGGCATGGCGTAGGGGGGGACCGGCAGGTTGTAGGGGGCCGGTGCGCCGATGAAGACCCGGCCGGCGAGATCGAACTTGGAGCCGTGGCAGGGGCAGGCATAGCCGCCCGGCCAGTTGGCGACCGGCGTGGTGGGGTCTGGCGCCGGGGAATAAGTGGGCACGCAGCCCAGATGGGTGCAGATCCCGACCACCACCCCATAGGCGGGCACGATCGAGCGGTGCCAGTTGGCGGCATAGGGGGGCTGCTGCAGCGCGCCCGAGGACGGGTCGCGCAGACGGGCCGCCAGCGACGCCTGTTGCAGCCGCTCCAGCGCCTGGGGTGTGCGATGGGTGATGAAGACCGGGCTGCCGTGCCAGACCACGGTGATCTGCTGGCCCGGGGGCAGTTTCGATACGTCGACATCGATCGGCGGCCGGGCCGAGCCCGCATCGCCGGGGCGCAGGCTGTCCAGGAACGGCCAGGAGAAGGCCGCCACCCCCGCACCACCGGCCGCCAGCGTCAGCAGGGTCAGGAAATCGCGCCGGTTGCCGGTGGGCGGGGTATCGGTCGCGGGGCTGTCGGTTTCGGTTGGGCCGGTCGTTGTCATGCGCTCTGCCGGGTCTCGGGCATTTGGAACGTGAGAGCCTGCCGGGAAATGTGGGCAGGTGAGCGAGAGTGCCGCGCAGCGGCACGGCCGTCGTGTGTTTCCGAGCACCGAAGCAGAGCGGCCTTGATGGCCGTGAGCATCGGAGCGCAGGAAACGCGCGTCGGACCGCCGCCAGCGCGCATTCCCCAGCAGGTTTAGTGGGGCATGGGGTGGAAGGTGTTGGGCGAGCCCCAGTCGGTCTGCACTGTCTGGTCGATGCGGTTGACCTTGAGCGTGAACAGCTTGGGCAATGTCTTGCTGTCGCCGGGGCAGGAGCCGGAATGTTTTTCCATCACGTCGAAGCGGGCGGCATCCGGCGGGTCGTTGCCGTTGACGATGAACAGCAGGCAGCGGCCGGGGGTGTCGGTCATGCCGTCATGCGTCACCACCGTCCGGAAATGCTCGACCAGGGCGGTGTCGTCGAACCAGTTCGCGTGGCGGAAGGTGATCTGGTCCGCCGCCTGGTCCAGCCAGCCCATGCGGGCGGCGACCGTCGCCAGCAGCACCAGCGGCACCACCATCACCACCCGGCGGACGATGCGCTGGCGCATCGTCCGCCGGGGGCGGCGTGGCGTTCCGGACGGTGTGGCTGCCATGCCGGCGGGTGACTTCATGTCATGTCCTCATGCCACGCATGGCCGTCCTCGGCCAGCAGGGCGCGGGCGGCTTCGGGGCCCCAGCTTCCGGCCGGATAGGTCTGGAGGGGGGCCTTGTTCTCGGCCCAGCCGCGCAGGATCGGGTCGACCCAGCGCCATGCGGCCTCGACCTCGTCGCGGCGGATGAACAGGATCGGGTCGCCGCGCACCACGTCGAGCAGCAGGCGTTCGTAGGCGTCGGGGTAGCGGGTGCCGAAGGCCTTCTCGAAGGCGATGTTGATGTCGGCCTGGCGCAGGGTCAGGCTGTCGGTGGGCGTCGGGTCCTTGGTCGAGACCGACAGGGTGACGCCCTCGTCGGGCTGGATGCGGATCACCAGCCGGTTGGCGCGCGGGGTGCCGGGGAAGATCGACCAGGGGGCGGCCTTGAACTGGATGACGATCTCGCTGCACTTCTCGGCCAGGCGCTTGCCCGAGCGCAGGTAGAACGGCACGTTGCCCCAGCGCCAGGAATGGATCTCGGCCCGGATGGCGACGTAGGTTTCGGTGCTGCTGGTGGCGTCCTCGCCCAGATCTTCCAGGTAGCTGGGCAGAGTGTTGTCGCCGCTGCGGCCGCGCGCGTACTGGCCGCGCACCGTAAAGGCCGCCACGTCGTCGGGTGCGATGGGGCGCAGGGCGCGCAGCACCTTCAGCTTCTCGTTGCGCAGGCTGTCGGCTTCCAGCGAGCCGGGCGGGTCCATCGCCACCAGGCACAGCACCTGCAGCAGGTGGTTCTGGATCATGTCGCGCAGCGCGCCGGACTTGTCGTAGTACGGACCGCGGCTTTCCACGCCCACCGTCTCGGCCGCCGTGATCTGGACATAGTCGATCGCGTCGCTGGACCACAGCCGCTCGAACACCGGGTTGGCGAAGCGCAGCGCGATCAGGTTCTGGACCGTTTCCTTGCCCAGGTAATGGTCGATGCGGAAGATGTGGTTCTCGGGGAAATGCCGGCCGACATGGTCGTTGATCGCGTCGGCGCTTTGCAGGTCGGTGCCGATCGGCTTTTCCAGCACGACGCGCGACTGCTCGGTCACCAGCCCCTGGGTGCTGAGATTCTCGCAGATCTGGCCGTACAGGCCGGGGGCGGTGGCCAGGTAGTAGACGCGGATACGGTCCTTGGGCGCCTGTTCCAGCAGGTCCTTCAGCGCGGGCCAGGTGCTGTTGGCTTCGGCGCCGTTCAGGCTGACATAATGCAGCAGGTCCAGGAAACGGCGCACGGTGGCATCGTCGAGGTCCGCCGGCTTGACGAACTCGGTCAGGGCCTTTTCGGCACGCTCCTGATAGTCGGCGCGCGAGAGGGAGGAGCGTGCGGTGCCGATGATCCGGGACTGATCGGGGATCTGCCCGTCGCGGTAGCGATAATACAGCGCCGGCAGCAGCTTGCGCATCGTCAGGTCGCCGGTGGCGCCGAAGACGATATAGTCGAAAACATCAACGGGAGGGAGCTGGGGCATCGAATAAGGCCTCCTTGCATCGGGTCGGAGCGTTAGGGGGGCGCCCATGGCCTTTGTCGAGACCGGCACCGTTGTCATAGGGGGGATGACCTGCCTGCACGGGTTTGGGCCGAGGCCCCGCACCCTGTCAAGTTGCCATTGACCGGCCGCCACCGTCACGATAAGCCCCCCGTTCCCTGACCGGTTGCGGCCCGATCCTCGATCCGGGGCGGATCGGAGGGGCCAGATTCCATTCCCATGCTGGAGGCAGGCCGTTCCATGGACGCGGAAAATTTCGGTGATGACGACAAGGCGGCGGCGGTCGGCGGGATTGCGGCGGACCGGCTGCGCAGCATTATCGAGCGTGTCGAGCGCCTGGAAGAAGAGCGCAAGGCCCTGGCCGGCGACATCAAGGACATTTTCACCGAGGCGAAATCGGCCGGCTTCGACGTGAAGGTCATCCGCCAGATCATCCGCCTGCGCAAGCAGGAGCCGGCCGAGGTGGAAGAGCAGGAGACGCTGCTCGATATCTATCGCCGCGCCCTCGGCATGTAAAAAAAGTCTGCCTTGAAAGCCGCCCTGCTGGCGATCCGACGCGCATTTTCTGCGCTTCGGTGCTCACGGCCCTTAAGGCCGCTCCGCTCCGATGCTCGAAAATACACGCCGGGCGCGCCGCTGCGCGGCGCTCTCGCTCAGCAGGCCAGCTTTCAAGGCAGACTTTACGTTTCAAGGGATGTTTGTCTCGGGTATTGAGAGATTGCTTCAAAAGCCCTGATGGTGAGTGGAAGCGCGGCGTCAGCCGCGCGTCTGGCGGTGGTTTTTGAGCATCGGAGCGGAGCGGCCTTATGGGCCGTGAGCACCGAAGCGCAGAAAAGCGCCGTCAGGCAGCCGCCAGCAGGGCTGTTGAAGCAGTCTCTAGGCGTTCACGCGATCCTTGCGCTGGTGGTGGCTGATCTGGTCACATGCGCGGCGGGGTTCGTTTTTTCCGTGGTCGTGCGCAGATGCCGTTTCCATTTTCCGACTGGATGCCCTGGTGGCTGCAGCTTGTGCTGCTGATCTTGGGGATGTTGTTCATCTTCCTCTGGATGCTGGTGCCGTTCGCGGTGTTCGGCGTGAAGGGGCGGCTGGATGCCCTGGCGTTGCAGATCGAGGATCTGCAGGCCGAATTGCGCGTGCTGGCCCTTCGGCCTGAGGAGCGGGTGCCGGTTTCGGCGCCGGCTCCGCGCCCGGCGGCGGCTGCCGCGCCGGTGGTGGAGCCTGTGGCCCCCGCGCCGCCGCCCGTGCGGTCGCCCGGGCCCGTTTCGGCCAGCGATGCCTATGTGGCGCGGCCCGAACGGCCGGTTTCGGCACGTCCGACCCGTTTCGATCCGCCGCCTTCCGCGCCGGCCGGCGTGCGTGCCGCGCCGCCGGTCGAGCCGCCGGCCTATGCTCCGCGTTCGAGTGCGCCCGCTTCGCATGACGCCAGCCGGCCCATGCCCTGGCATGACCGGCCGGCCGCAGCCCCGCGCGATCCGATTTTTTTCGTGCCGCCGGAAGAGGCGCGGCCGCCTCATATGCCGCCGCCGACCGTCCCCGACGCGCCAACGGCAGCCGAAGAGACGCCGTTTCGGCCGGCCTATCGCGTGCCTGACGAGCGTGCGGTCCGGCCGCAGCGCGACGATGAATGGGATGAGAGGCCTAGGTCGGAGCCCACCTTGCGTTGGCCACCCCGAACCTGAGGGCGGCCATTCCCGTTAGGCCGCCACAGCCTGGGCGGAAATGTGGGCTGGTGAGCGAAAGCGCCGCGAAGCGGCGCGGACGGCGTGTGTTTCCGAGCACCGAAGCGGAGCGGCCTTGATGGAAGTGAGCATCGGAGCACAGGAAACGCGCGTCGGATCGCCACCAGCGCGCATTTCCGCTCAGGCTGTGAGGACGAGGTCGTCGCGGTGGATGATTTCGTCGCGTCCGCGCCAGCCCAGCAGGGCCTCGATATCGTCCGAGCGGTGGCCGGCGATCTGGCGGGCGTCGGTTGCGCCGTAGGCTGACAGGCCGCGGGCGATTTCGTTGCCGTCCAGGTCGGTGACCAGGACCAGGTCGCCGCGTTCGAACGTGCCGTGGACCGCGCGCACGCCGGCCGGCAGCAGGGACGACCCAGCCGCCAGGGCCTGCCGGGCGCCGTCGTCGATGGCCAGTTGGCCGGCCGGCGCGAGGCCGCCGGCGATCCAGCGCTTGCGGGCCGACCGCCCGTCGGGCAGCGGCAGGAACCACGAGCAGCGCGCCCCGTCGCGCAGGCGCGCCAGCGGGTGCGGGTCCTTGCCCAGCGTGATCGCCATGGCGCAGCCGGCCTGGGTGGCGATGCGGGCTGCCATCAGCTTGGTGCGCATGCCGCCGGAGGAATAGCCGGGCGGAGGCGCGCCGCCCATGGCCTCGATATCCGCCGTCAGGGTGGCGATGACGGGCAGGTGGCGGGCGGTGGGGTCGATTCTGGGGTCGGCCGTATACAGCCCATCGATATCCGACAGCAGCACGAGCTGGTCGGCGCCGGTCATTTCCGCCACCCGTGCCGCCAGGCGGTCATTGTCGCCGAAGCGGATCTCGGTGGTGGCGATGGCGTCGTTTTCGTTGATCACGGGGACGCAGCCCAGGCCCAGCAGCGTGTCGAGCGTGGCGCGGGCGTTGAGGTAGCGGCGCCGGTCTTCGGTGTCGCCGGGGGTCAGCAGCAATTGTGCGGCGACCAGCCCGTGCGCGGATAGCGCGTCGGTCCAGGCCTGGGCCAGGCGGATCTGCCCGACCGAGGCGGCGGCCTGTTTTTCCTCCAGCCGCAGGGTGCGACGGGTGAGGCCCAGGCTGTGGCGTGCCAGCGCGATGGCGCCGGAGGAGACGAGGATGACCTCGATGCCCGCGCCGCGTAACGCCGCGACGTCCTGCGCCACGCTGTCCAGCCAGTCGGTGCGCGGGGCGGCGTTGTGCGAATCCACCACCAGCGCGCTGCCGATCTTGACGACCACGCGGCGGGCCGTGGCCAGGCTGGGCAGTTCCGCGCCGGTCACGGCGTGGGCTCGGGCCATTGGGTGGCGGCCGGCGGAGCCTCGTTGCGTTCGGCCTCGCGAATCGCGGTGACCTCGTCCTGCAGCAGGCGCAGCACGTCGTCCAGCCCTTGGCGGGTGACGCCGGATAGGGTGACGACCCTGGCGCCGCTGGCCTTTTCCAGCGCGCGGCGGCGGCTGGAAATCTGCTGCGGGGTCATGGCGTCGATCTTGTTGAGCGCGATGATCTCGGGCTTGGCGGCCAGGCCGGGATCGTAGGCTTCCAGCTCGTGGCGGATGGTGCGCCATGCCTTGACCACGTCGCCGGCGGCGCCGTCGATCAGGTGCAGCAGCACCGCGCAACGCTCGACATGGCCCAGGAAGCGGTCGCCCAGGCCCGCGCCCTCATGCGCGCCGGCGATCAGGCCGGGGATGTCGGCGATGACGAATTCCTCGGACACCGACAGGCGGACGACGCCGAGCTGCGGATGCAGGGTGGTGAAGGGATAGTCCGCGATCTTGGGCCGTGCGGCCGAGACGACGGAGAGGAAGGTGGATTTGCCGGCGTTCGGCAGGCCGACCAGCCCGACATCGGCGATCAGCTTCAGGCGCAGCCAGATCCAGCGTTCCTCGCCCGGCCAGCCCTTGTCGGCGCGGCGGGGGGCGCGGTTGGTGCTGGTCTTGTAATGCGCGTTGCCGTGGCCGCCATCGCCGCCATGGCACAGCACGATGCGCTTGCCGGGTTCGTCGAGGTCGGCGAGCATCGTCTCGCGGTCTTCATCGAAGATCTGGGTGCCGATCGGCACCTGGATCACGACCGGGGGGGCGGCAGCACCCGTACGGTCCGAGCCTGCGCCGTTGCCGCCCTTGCGGGCGCGGAAATGCTGGGTGTAGCGGAAATCGATCAGTGTGTTCAGGTTGCTCGCGGCGACGAACACGATGTCGCCGCCGCGCCCGCCCTTGCCGCCGTCCGGACCGCCGAATTCGATGTATTTCTCGCGCCGGAAGGCCACGACGCCGTCGCCGCCGTCACCGGACTTTACGTAGATCTTGGCTTGGTCGAGGAATTTCATCGTACTGGTCCGGTGGCAGCTTGTGGTCCTGGCTGGAGATAATACCCCGCCATGACGCAAAAAGGGCCGGTCCCGAGGACCGGCCCTTCGCGGGTCGAAAACGGTCCCGAGAAGCGGGGTGCTTACTCGGCCGCGATCGGCAGCGCCTCGACCGACACGTGCACGCGGCCTTCGGCGCGGCGCTCGAACTTCACGTGGCCATCGACCAGTGCGAAGATCGTGTGGTCGCGGCCGAGGCCGACATTGGTGCCCGGCTTCATCTTGGTGCCGCGCTGACGGAGGATGATGTTGCCGGCGATCACGCTCTCGCCGCCGAACTTCTTGACGCCGAGACGACGTCCGGCGCTATCGCGCCCGTTGCGGGATGAACCGCCTGCCTTTTTTTGTGCCATTGCCTGAACTCCTGACTCTGAACTGACCTGATAAGCCTGTCGGCGGCGCTGTTAGGCCGCCTGACGGGTTCAGGCGGCGTTGATCTCGGCGATGCGCAGCACGGTGACGGGCTGGCGATGGCCGTTCTTGCGGCGGCTGTTCTGCCGGCGGCGCTTCTTGAAGATGATGACCGTGTCCAGACGATCCTGCGCGATGACCGTGGCGGTCACGGTGGCGCCGGGGACCAGCGGGGCGCCGATCGTCGTGCCGCTCTCGCCGCCGACGGCGAGGACGTCGGTGAAGGTGATGGTGGAGCCGGCTTCGGCTTCCAGCTTCTCGACCTTCAGGACGGTGTTGGGGGAAACGCGATACTGCTTTCCGCCGGTACGAATGACTGCAAACATGTTCTAACCTGTCTTTCCGATCTCTTGGCGCGTGCGGCCCCGTGGCGGGACAGGCGACGCGACCCAGTCGCTTTTTTTTATTGGCCGTGCGGACACGGCTACCCCTCGTCAGCGCGGGGGCGAGGTGCGGCTTTTACTGCCGGCTGCCGCGCGCCGTCAACCGCCGATTGATGGGCTGGGCGGGAGAGGGGGGAATATTATGTCGGAAAAACGCATCAAGGTCTCTTGCACGCCCTGCCGCGCCACCCTATAAGCCCGATCCATCGCCGCTAGCGAAGACGGAGAGGTGCCGGAGCGGTCGATCGGGGCGGTCTCGAAAACCGTTGTGCGTGCAAGCGTACCGTGGGTTCGAATCCCACCCTCTCCGCCATTTCAGTTCGTCTCTGGGCATGCCAATAGGCGCCGATTTCCTTCCTGGGACAGTAGAACGCGCGCTCAGCAGGTCGGTCTTTGATTCCATGATGCGAATCTCGCAGTCGGCAACTTCGACACGTTGCGCCAGCGCGCAGGTGATCCCGCCGATAGCCGCCCCCTTCGAGCCGGGTGCGCTCGCGTATGGCCTGCGAAAACCGTCGGATCATGGCCGGGCTGGGCGCCTTGTGACCGGCGTTGTCGAGCATGGCGTCGGCCCGATCCCGGCCGGGGGCAGGCACTCCGTATAGTGGATGACGGCGCAATTGTCTGCGTGTAGTCGTTGAATCGACGGGGCGTATCGCCGTTCGACAGGTAGACGCGCATCCGCAACAGCCGATATGTGGCGATTTGCCACACGCAGCCTTCGGTCACGTCAGGACAATCCGGTCCTTCGTCGCCTGAAGGCCGCACCGAAACAGTTTCTGCACAGCGCGAGCGAAATCGTAGGGTTGAAGCAGGCTGAAGCGGCCAGTCACAAGCTGGTCGGCAAGAACGGGATTGTCGATGGAAATGACGATCGGCGAATATTTCATAAACTGCGACGCAGCAGCGACAAGGGACGTGTTTCGTAGCACGATCTGCCCGCCGCGCCAGGCCCGCCTGGTCAGGGATTCGGCATCCTTCATGCTGTCATGGCGGGCGACGGCCGGCGTGCCTTCGGCAGGCAGCGACAACCGGTAAACGGCTGGTGCGTCCAGGCGCATGACGGAGCCATGGGAGGACACCCGGACGTCTCCGCCATAATTCACCAGTTCAATCCCGTCGCGATGTACCGACAGATCGAAATCCGCATGACGTGTCTGCACGTTGAAACCGCCGGCGGACAGGCGGCACCCGCTTCCCGTTCCTTCCACCCCGATACGGCCGCTCAACACTTGGAGGGTCCCCCTGGAACTCTGGGGTACATCCATGTCCGACAGCGCGTCGAGGATAAGAACATTCCCCTGCCACGCATAGCGCCGGGGCGCTTCATGGGCATGGCGCACAAAAAAGAGCGGGTCCGGCGGCACGCGCTTCGTGACGAAGAGGGCCCCGCACGCGGCGGCGGCCCCGGCGATCGCCATTCGCCGCGAGACAGGAGACCGCGCATTGACCGGCATGCTCTGCGGCGCGGCGGCATAGTCCAGCGCGCGGTAAAGCGCGGCAGCCCGTACATATGCGCCAAAATTGCGGCTGTCTTCCTCCAGCCAGGCGTCCAAACGCGCGGAATCGGCTGCGGGCAACGGCTCGCCGTCCTGGCGGATAATCCATTCTTCCGCCTGTCTCGCGCGCTGTGTTCCGATCTTCCGCACGGCAGCTGTCACGCGATCTCCGGGAGATGCATCATATGTGTCATTTTCCTGCCCCGCATATAGAAGTCCATCATATATCGGTCGCTATTTCTTTATCTTCTCGGGTTTCCGTACATGATCGAACGTATCATCTCCCGCCATTTCTTCGGACGACACTGACATCGTTGTGATTTCAAGATCATCCGAAATCAGCTTGAGCCCGCGCAGAACGCGGCGCTCGACCGTGCGTCTTGTGATGCCGAGTTTTTTCGCGATCTGATTGTAGGTCATGCAATAGATCTTACGCAGCAGAAAAGCGTCGCGATATTCCTTCGGCAGACTCAGCACGCGTCCCCTGATACGCGCCATCTCCTGTCGCGATGCGGCATGCCTTTCCGGGGTAAGCTGGGTCATGGGCTCGCGCCCGTCATCGAATGCGAGGGCCTGGCCAACATAGCGGACGTTCGCCTTGCGCGCCTCCTCGATGACCAGATTATGGGCGCAGCGAAAGAAAAGCGCCCTCCCGTTCAGGATTTCTCGCTCCGGCCCCGCGCAAAGACGGGCATAACATTCCTGGATGACGTCGTCGGGATCGACCAGCGTGAACCGCCTGAGCCACTGCCTCACCTCACGCTCATGCGGCAACACATGGTCAATGATCCATGCCAGTCGGGACTCATCGAGAGGCTTCGAAGGCCTCTCCCCGTGTTCTGTCCTGCTGGTTTCTTCCACGGCCTTGCGGCATCCCCTGCCAGATCTCGGTGGCTACGTATCACGCCTCGCTTCCGCCCTTAAAGCCAGGCACGGGCCGCTGACGATCGGCCGCCGCCGCGTTCTGTTAAAAGTCGCCCTCATGAAACAAAGTCTTTTCCATGCTTTAGAGGCGAACTCGTCGAGACAGAAATTATCCTCAATATTTCCGTCATATAATTTTCACAATAATTATGGTCATCGAGGGAGGGAAAAACGACATCGCCGCTCGTCTTAGCTGTGCTTTTCACCAACCCTGAGGTTCGAGCGTGATGCGTCGGTTCATTTGTCCTTTTTCCGCAATTCTTTTGGGGACAAGCCTCTATTTTTCAGATGCGGCCAGGGCGGCAACGCATCAGTTCGACATTCCGGCCGAAAACGCGCCGGATGCCCTGTCCAGGTGGCAGAAGCAATGCGGAATCGGCGTTCTGGCAAAGGGCGCCGATGTCGAAGGCCTGAGGTTTCACGCCGTGCGGGGGAGCATGGACGACCAGGCGGCCCTTCGCATGATGATGCAGGGTAATCCCTTGTCCATAGAACGATTCGACGGAAAATTCGTCGTTATTGTCAGGAAATCTCCGAAAAGAGAGACCGTTGTACAGAAAGTCAAGGGAACGGAGGACGTCTTCGCGATCGGCTATCACAACGCTCTCTCGCATAAAAGGGCGTCTGACGTCGTGGTGGACAGTATTGCCTACGACCCCATCCAGACGCTGGGCGGTGCATCGTCCATCGCGCAATCCCTGGTCCTTTTGCCTGGCGTCACGGCGATTACCGACGGCGACGAGCCGCGTTATGTCAGCCTGCGCGGTATTTCTCCTGACCTTAATCATACCAGTATCGACGGTATCGCACTGGCAACCGTGGGAGAAAACGGAACTGGGGCACGACGTGTGAACTTGCAGAACATCCCGAGCGACATGACGGCGCGGACGGATATCTATAAATCGTTCACGGCAGAGCAGGATGCCGGCGCCATCGGCGGCGTCGTGGACCTGATTCCAATGAGTGCCTACGACCATAAGGGATTCTATAAATTCATCGATGCGGACGCGATCTATTCCACCCTGGCGGGCATCGCGGGCAAGGATGGCGCCAAAGGCGGCACACCGCACTGGGGCCAGGGCGTCAAGGGAATCATCTCGGACCAGTTCGGCAAGAACAACGAATTCGGCTTCGTGCTGTCGGGTCGCTATCAGTATCGGGTTAGAAACTCCAGCAAGACCTTTGGCTATTCGCAATATTATAATACCGCCGGGCAAGTCATCAATTCACCTACCCTGCCTGGCTGGAATGGCCTTTTGACGCCGAGCAGATTTCAAAGTGCCGACTATTCCGATGCAATCACCAATGTCGGCGGTTCGGGTCGATTCGAGTGGAGGCCCACCAGAAGCAACCTGCAAGCCTCCGTCATGGGATGGGCCTATCGCCGTGGTGAGGGCAATACCGGCTCTTACGACACGATGTACACCAACAGCGTGACTAATCAGACGGGAGCCGGCGGACGCGAGAAGATCGGCAGTGTGTATCTCAGCCAACGCACCGGTGATACGTGGCAGCGCGACAGCTATGGTGTACTCGGCCATCTGGAGTGGCGCAGCAGGCAATCACTGCTGTCGCTGAAGGCTGGCTACACATGGGAGACCTATGCCAATGGCGAACGCTACCTCGAAGCCCGGACCTACCCGACCAATCAGTCCCTGACCTATGGCGGCGGTGGTCCGAATAATAATATGACCTATATCACCGGTTATGATCAGCCCGGCTTCTGGAACAACGCCGTCTTCAAGATCGACTCCGCTGACATTTACGCGGAACGCGCGATTGAGAAGCTGCCGACCGCGCGGCTGGATTATTCGTGGAACACCGGAAAGAGCGATCGCGGCTTCGGCGTGGCGGCCGGATTCGAATGGCGTGAAATGTCGATCTCCCGCAATGCCAGCGAGGACATGTTCAATACAGGGCAGGTTCTGGACCCGAAATACTTCCTGCATCCTGACTACACGCTGGTCGGTTTCGCGAAACCCCTGCCGGTCATTAACGTGTCCGGTTTTCCGTTCTCGACTCTGCCCCTCAATGCCGCGCAGACGGCATATTATTCCGGCACGTCGGATTATGCCTATCAGGAAGATCTGTATGATGGCTATGTCTCGCTGCGCTATCGTCTGCCGCGTACGGTGATCATCGCCGGCGTCAGGACGGACGCGGTGAATTATACCGGTTGGACGCCGCAGATCAGCAACAGCATGCTGACGGGAGCGACGACGGTCACGCATGGCGGGTATCTCAATCCGCTACCGTCCGTCGATGTCATCCATCACTTTCCCTACGCGGTCAATCTTCATGCATCCTTCAGCATGACGGTGGGCCGCCCCAACCCAAGCCAGCTGGCCGCCGCCGAATATATCAGCTGCGGGAACACCAGCACGCCGGGCAGCATCACCGACTGCTCGATCTCGATGGGCAATCCCAACCTGCGACCGCGTCGAGCCAAGAATTTCGACATTTCAGTCGATAAATATTTCAACAACAATAACGGATTTGTCAGCCTGGCGTTTTTTGACAAATAGATTAAAGACGATATCTATACTCTTAGTTCATTCCAAACTATCAACAACCAGCTTTATACGGTCAATCGGCCAGAAAATGCCAACGGATCGACGATCATGGGGCTGGAATTCAGTGCGACGGAGCGAAATATCCGCTTCCTGCATCAGGTTTTCGACCTGTCCGCCAATGCGACGTGGATGAACGGCAGCATGCAGTACATGTTCGGGACGCAGATGGCCACCACCCACAGTCTGATCAACCAGCCGACCGTCCTGGCAAATGGCGCGGTGACATGGAAGATTCCCCAGATAGATGGCGGTCTTCGCGTAACGGCTAATTATTCTGGCGGCTATGTCACGAGTTTCGGCGCCACGCCGGGCCTGTATTACGGATTCGGCTCGCTCTTCACGATGAACCTGGCCTTCTGGCACCGGGTTATTCCGCATCTGATGTTCAAATACGAACTGATGAATGTCGCCGACCAGCAGCCATATAATACTTACGGGTATGAAGGCCATGTCAGCTTTATCAACCAGTACCAGTACTACGGTCGGGGCGCCTATTTCCATGTGATCTTCGATTGAAGTCTTTGCGGACGACCGTTCGCTTTCCCGAAACGCATCGCAGGAAGGAATTGCCTCGTCATGTCATACCGCACGCCATCTGCCGAAAAATGCAGGGCGGCAGGGCGTCCGGCCCGTCGGCCTGCCATCAGGGCATCACTATGCGCGTTCTGCATTTCCTCCGCCATCGTGATGGGGCATGGCGACGGCAGGGCGAGGACGGCCATTGGTGATGGTCCGAAGCCGGGTGCCATTTCCGGTGGCATGCTCCTGCCCAATGGCTGGAAGATCAGTCCGGCCGGCACGGCCTTTGTCGAATTGTCGGACATGGTCTCGAACCTCTCCCTGTCACCGGATGGAAAGATCATGGTCGCCAGTCATCCTGGATGGCTGAAGGAAGGCATCGACGTCATCGACACGAAGACACAGGAGAAAATCCAGTCGATCACGCTGCCTGCCGTGGGGCAGGGGCTGCATTGGTCGGCCGACGGCAAGCGGCTCTATGTCGCGGGAGGCAACGCGACGGGGCCGAAGAACAGGAGAAACCACCAGGCATCGATCTATGTCTTCGATTATCGGGGCGGTCGGCTGGATGCTGACCGGATGATGCATTTCGCCCGGGATGACGATCCGGCCAGGACCTGGTGGTCGGACATGGTCGAAGATGCGTCCAGTCATCGGCTTTACGCCGTGGACCGCACGACCGGGCATGAGCCGGGCAGCGTCTATGCGTTCGACTTGGCGACCCGAAAGCCCGTGGCGCGTGTCGGGGTGGGGATAACCCCCTATCAGATCGTATCCAGCCGGGACGGAAGGCGGCTCTTTGTCTCGAACTGGTCCGACGGCACGGTCAGCGTCATCGATACCCGGACCAGCAGCGTGCTCCAGACGCTGCGCGTCGGGGCCAATCCCAATGCGATGGTCATGTCGTCGGATGATCGGCTGTTCGTGGCCTGTTCGAATGACAATTCGGTTTTTGTGATCGATGGGCGGACATTGAAGGTCATGGACAGAATCCTGACCACGCAGACGCCCCAGGCGCCGGAAGGGGCCACGCCCGATGCGCTGGCGATCGACGGGGAACGGCATCTGCTCTATATCGCCAATGCTGGGAACAACGCGATCGCGGTCGTCGATATCGCGCGTCCGGATAATAGTGCTGTCCTGGGCTTCATTCCGACCGGCTGGTACCCGTCCGCGCTGGCCCTGGGCGATAACGGACGCGTCCTCTACATCGCCGACGCGAAAGGCGAACGCGGACGCGGTCCCAATCCCTACGGTTCCTTCAGCCCGTTACGCGACGGCGCGAGGATGGATGAGTTGGAGAAACAGACCAGCACGATGGCGCTGCAACTGAGTACCATCGCCTCGCTGTCCCTGACCGACCTGAAACGCCGGCTGCCTGCCTGGACGCGGCAGGTCGTGGAGAATACGCCCTATCGTGACTCCCTGCTGTCCGAGGCACGCCCTCCGCGCGAACCCAGCATCCTGCCCCAGCGGGTAGGCGCGCCGTCGCCGATCCAGCATGTCATTTATATTATCAAGGAAAATCATAGTTACGATAATCTGTTCGGCGATCTGCGTCAGGCGGACGGGGACCCCAGCCTGACATTGTTCGGCTGGGATGTGACGCCGAACCAGCACAGGCTGGCCAGTACTTACATGATTTTCGACAATCTCTATTGCGACGGCGAGGTCAGCGTCGATGGCCATTCCTGGTCCGATTCAGCCTATGCGACCGACTTCAATGAAAAACAATGGCCACCGCTCTATGGCGGCTACAGTGTGGGCGATTACAACGTCAAGGCGATGGTCCCTTCGGCTGGGCATATCTGGGACCTGGCCAGGAAAAAGGGACTGACATATCGTTCCTACGGCGAATTCGCCACCCGCGTCAGTACGGGACCGACCGTGATGGAGGCTGCTCCGGGGGCGGAAAATCTGAAGGGCCATGTCGCTCGCGACTATTTCAACTGGTTCCCGGACCGGGATACCGACCGGGCCCGAATTTTCATCCGCGATCTCCATGTCTATGACAGAAACTATCGCAGTCCGGATCCGGAACAACGTCTGCCCAATTTCGTGATCATGAGCATGCCCGAGGACCACACGATGGGGACGCGGCCGGGTGCCAATACCCCCATTGCCATGGTCGCCAACAGCGACTACGCGATCGGGCAGGTTGTGGATGCGGTCAGTCACAGCCCATACTGGCCACAGACGGCGATCTTCATCATCGAGGACGATCCGGGTGGCGGTCCCGACCATATCGACGCGCGCCGCACGATGGGTTTGGTCATCAGCCCCTATACGCGGCGCAGTCGCGTCGACAGCACGCTCTATACCACCAGCTCCATGATCCGGTCCATGGAGCTGCTGCTGGGCCTGCCGCCGATGAGCCAGTATGATGCCGCGGCCATGCCGATGTATGCGGCCTTCGGCGTCGACAGCGACCCGACGCCTTTTACGGTTATCGCACCGAGAGTCGATGTGAACGCGATCAACACCGCCCATGCCTATGGCGCGGGACAGAGCCTTCGGATGGATTTTTCCGGTCTCGACAAGGCCCCCATGCATGCCCTGAGCGAAGTGATCTGGAAAGATATCAGAGGCATGGATTCCGTCATGCCCCTGCCGGCGCATCGCTTTCGGCCGATCGTCGATATCGCCGATATCGACGGCGATGATTAGGGGCGAACCCGCATTGCCCGTTGACCCGAGACGTTTCGCACGAAAGGCACCTGCATGATGGATCTTGATCGGCGACAGCTTATGAAGCTCGCCGGGATGACTGGCCTTGCCAGCCTGTCACGACCGCCGCGTTCCCTGGGGGCGGTTCCTGACCGTCCTCCGCTGTTACCCCATGAACCGTTCACGTTCCTGTTCATCACCGATGCGCATATCCAGCCTGAACTGGCGGCAGCGCGCGGTTGTCACGACTGCTTCCGGCATGCGCATATGATTCCGGCCGATTTCGTCATGCAGGGTGGCGATCATGTCTTCGACGCGCTCGGCGTAGGTCGTCCGCGTGCAATGGATCTGATGAAACTTTACCTGAAGACCGAACTGGATCTAGGTCTTCCGGTTCATCATACGATCGGCAATCACGATTGCCTGGGCATCTATACAAAAAGTGGCGTATCGCCAAAAGATGTACTATACGGAAAGAAGTATTTTCAGGACTGTTTCGGTTCTCTGCATTACTCATTCGACCATAAGGGCGTGCATTTCGTCGTCCTGGATTCGATTGGGATCACCGGCGACCGCGCATATGAAGGTCGGATCGACGCGGAACAGATAGATTGGCTTCGTCATGATCTTGCGACCATTCCCGCTGGCATGCCGGTCGTCGTATCCGTTCACATTCCTCTCGTCACCGCACTGGATGTGTATCTGCCTGCACCAGAGATTCCGCCACGCCATCAATCCTTGCGGGTCGTCAATTCGGGCGAGATCCTCGACCTGTTCGACACTGTGAATGTCATCGCGGTGCTGCAGGGACACACGCATGTGCTCGAACGGGTCGACTGGCACGGCGTGCCCTATATTACCGGTGGCGCGGTAAGCGGCAATTGGTGGCATGGCACACGTTTGGGCACCCGGGAAGGCTTTCTGGTCGTCGATGTGGCCAATGGCCGCGTAAGCACGCGTTACGAGACTTATGGTTTCAAAAGTATCGATCCACACGACACATGACGCCGGGCGCCCCCTCTCCGATCACGTCACATGAATCCGCGCGCAGGACAGGTCCACACCCCTGCGGAGCGGGGTATCCCACCCGGCTGGTGCAGTGCGGTTTCCCGCCCAGAGGCCCGGCCCCATTCCGGGCTGCGCGCATTGAGGGGCTGGTAGTCGCCGCAAGTGGGGCGCTGGCAGTTGACTGTGTGGGAATGGCTGGGAACGATCGGCGTGCCGGTGGGCCGCCGGTTGTATAGAGGACGATGGACATGCCCCTGAAGCCGCCCCATGCTTGGAAGCCGCTCAACTGGTTCTACCGCGATCGCCATCGGGCGGATCGGCCGCCCAGTGCTCCGCGATGGATCGACACGTTCAACGATCGGCTGGCCGTCAAGATGACGGTGATGTTCGGTAGTATCTGGTGTGTTTATATGTTCACGGTCTTTTCGTTGCTGCCGGTGCTCCATGCGTCGTGGCAGGGGCCGCTGCTGTATATCAGCAACTGCATTCAGCTCGTCGCGCTGCCCGCGCTGATGGTCGGCAATGCGGTCATTGCGCGTGGCACCGACCAGCGGGCGATCGAGGACCATACGGCGCTCGTCGAGATCCTGAACGATGTGCGCGAGGAACTGGCGCAATTGCGTGCCTTCACCGCCGGCATTGCCCGGACCGAGCAGGAGAACAAGGACCGGCCGGCGGATGTCATCGCCTTTGCCAATGAAGCCACCATCACGGTGAACGAGCCGGCGGCGCCGACAGGCGGCCGCGTCGATGGATCGTTGAGCGGACCGACGGCCGGGTGATCGGCCTTGCGTCGGGGCAGGATCATGGTCGGGTCATGTTCGGGTCGCTGACACCAGCAGCATCATGGGCCGTTCGATTTCCTCCGCCAGGGTCGGCATCTGTGCGATCTGTTCCTGTGTCGGTGCGAATTCGTCGATCCGGCGCAGGGTGAAGCCTGTGTCGGTCAGGGTGTTGAGCGTGGTGGCCAGCCGGCGGTGATATTTCAGGACGCCTTTGGCGAACCAGTCGGTGCGGCGTTCGCCCTCGGTCGCGTAGCCGTTGACGGGCCAGGTCTTGCGGCCGTCCTCGTCCAGCACCCAGTGCGGGTGGGCCGCCGCCATGAAGATCGGGTGTTCGATGGTGAAGACCAGTTCGCCCGCTGGGACCAGTGCCGCGTGGATCATGCGGATCAGCCGCCCGAAGTCGCGCACATAGTGGAAGGCCAGGGCGCTGTAGACGAGTTCGCATGCGGCCGTGGGCAGGTCCAGCGTTTCCAGGTCGGCGATCTGGTATGTGATGGCGGGATCGTCCGTATCGGTGCGGGCACGGGCGATCATGTTCTGCGAGAGGTCGAAGCCGAGGACTGAGGACGCGCCCTGTTCGCGGAACCAGCGCGCGGCCCAGCCGAAGCCGCAGCCCAGATCGGCCACGCGCTTGCCCGTGACGTCCGGCAGCATGCTGCGGATGGCGGGCCATTCGGGCGCGCCGGCCAGCCCGTGCACCTGCCGGGGAAGCTGGCTGTAGCCTGCGAAGAAAGCGGGATTGTCGTAGATATTCTGGGCCATGTTCGTCATCTCCGGGCTGGGAGGCGGGGGCTTTCAGGACATGACGAGCCCGGCGATGGCGGCACTCGTCAGGTTGGAGAGCGTGCCGGCCAGCACTGCCCGTCCGCCCAGGATCGCGACATCCTGCCTGCGCTCGGGGCACTGGCTGCCGAAGGCGCCGATCAGGATGCCGATGGAGGAGAGGTTGGCGAACCGGCACACCGCGAAGGATGCGATGGCCAGCACGCGCGCGTCCAGCGCGTGGGCGTGGATGAGGGGCGAGAGGCTGCCATAGGCCACGAATTCGTTGACCACGATCTTGGTGCCGATGATGCCTGCCAATGCCTGGCATTGGTCCCACGGTGTGCCTAGAAGCCAGACCAGCGGTTTCAGCAGGAAGCCGATGGCCCCGCTGAGGCTGAGGCCGGACAGGCCGATCTGCTGCCCGAACTGGCCGAGCAGGGCGTTCAGCAGGGCGATGGCGCTGATGAAGGCGATCAGCATCGCCGTGACCGACAGGGCGACCTTGAGCCCGTTGGCGGCGCCCACCGCCAGCGCGTCGAACAGGTTTGCCGAGCGGATTTCGTCCTGTTCTCCCGCCGGCGGGATGTGCTGGTGGACCTGCGATGCGGGCATCAGGATCTTGGCGTAGAGCAGGCCGCCCGGTATCGCCATGAAGGAGGCGGCCAGCAGATCGTCCATCGGGACGCCCAGCCCGGCATAGGCTCCGAGCATGGACATGGAAATGGAGGCGGTGCCGCTGCTGAGGGCCGAAAACAGCTCGGCCTGGCTGAGGCCGGCCAGGTAGGGGCGGATGGCGATCGGCACCTCGGTCTGGCCCAGGAACATGGCCATGACGGCGGAAAACCCCTCCACCGAGCTGACGCCGATCGTCCGCGTCAGCAGGCCGCCCAGCATGCGGGCGATCAACTGCATGACCTTGTAGTGATACAGGACCGAGATCAGCGCGCTGAGATAGATGATCTGGGGCAGGACATGCAGGGCGAAGATGAAGGCGGCCGACGGTACCACCCGCGCCAGGTCCGGCCCCGCCAGCGCCCCGAACACGAAATCGATCCCGGCATGGCCGAAGGAAATGATCCAGGAGACGCCCCGTGCGACGGCGGCCAGGGCATCGCGCCCCTGGGCGACGCCCAGCATCAGCAGCCCCGCCAGCACCTGGCAGGCCAATGCGGGCAGCACCACGCGCGGACGGATCTGGCGCCGATTGGCCGAGCAGAGCACGCCGATGGCCAGCAGCGCCGCGATACCCAGGAGCGGGCGCAGATGAGACGGCATGGGCGGCGGCCCTCCTGAACCTGTCCGGCGCTAGCGGGAGAGACTGCGCAGGGCGAGGGCGATTTCGGTGGCGACGCGGGCGTTGTTGAGCACCAGTTCGATATTCGTCGCCAGGCTGCGGCCGCCCGTCAGTTCCAGCATGCGGCCGAGCAGGTAGGGGGTCACGCTCTTGCCGCTCACCCCCTCGCGCGTGGCGTCGGCCACGCCCTGGAGGATGAGGGATTCCATTTCCTCGCGGGGGATTTCGTGCGCGGCGGGGACCGGGTTGGCCACCACGACGCCGCCCGCCAGCCCCAGCCTGCCGCGCATTGCGATCATGGAGGCGATATCGGCCGCGCCGTCGGCGCGCAGCGGCAGGGTCAGGCCGCTGGAGCGGCTCCAGAAGGCGGGAAACTGGTCGGTGCCGTAGCCCACGACCGGCACGCCCATCGTTTCCAGATATTCCAGCGTGCGGGGCAGATCCAGCAGCGCCTTGGCCCCGGCGCAGACGACGGTGACGGGGGTCTGGACGAATTCCGTCAGGTCGGCGGAAATGTCCATCGTATGTTCCACGCCCCGATGCACGCCGCCGATGCCGCCGGTGGCAAAGACGTCGATGCCCGCCAGATGGGCGCAGATCATGGTGGCCGCGACCGTGGTGGACCCAGCGGCGCCCGAGGCGAGCGCGAAGCCCAGATCCGCCCGGCTGACCTTCAGCACCGATCGGGCCTGGCCGAGCCACAGCAGCGTGTCGTCATCGAGCCCCACGCGGATCTTGCCGTCCAGCAGCGCGATGGTGGCGGGTACGCCGCCGGCGTCGCGCACGGCCTGTTCGACCTTCTTTGCCGTCTCGACATTGCTGGGCCACGGCATGCCGTGGGTGATGATGGTGGATTCCAGCGCGACGACGGCCCAGCAGGCAGAATTTGCGGTCGATCGCGGCGGCGCCGACGCACGCCACGCGCGGTGGCGGCGCGTCATGGCCCGGGTCCCGGCTCACGGCAGGCGCGCCAGGCGTGTGGTCAGCAGGTCGTAGAAGGCGGTGTCGTCCACATCGCGCAGGAACAGGGCGTTGGCTTGCCTGTCGGTGACCTTCCACCAGTCCACCACCGTCATGCCGCGCGAGAGGGGGCTTTCGGTCTCGATGCGGACATTGACCGACCGGCCGCCGAAGATTTCCGGCTGGAGCAGCCAGGCGATGGTGCATGGGTCGTGCAGGGGCGCGCCGTCCCAGCCATATTTCGCGAGGTCGAAACGCTCCGAAAAGGACAGCATGTCCGCGGCGGCCAGCGAACAGCGATTGCCGCCAGCGCGGAAGGCGGCGAGGCGCGCGGGCGTCGCCAGGCAGCGATGGGTCACGTCCAGCGGCAGGACCACCAGCGGGATGCCGGCGCCGAACACGATCTCGGCGGCCTTGGGATCGGCGTAGATGTTGAATTCGGCGGCGGGGGTGATGTTGCCCAGCTCGGACCAGGCGCCGCCCATCAGCACGATCTCGCGCACCAGGGGGGCGATGTCGGGGGCCAGGGTCAGCGCGATCGCCAGGTTGGTCAGCGGGCCCAGCGCCACCAGCGTATACTCCCCCGGCGTGCCGGCGCGGATCGTGTCGATCAGATAAGTGATGCCGCTTTCGGGTTGGGCCGCGATGGCGGGGGGTGCGGTGAAGTCCAGCCCGTCGAGCCCGGTGGGGCCATGGACATGTTCCGCCGTGGTCTGGGCGGCCGCCAGCGGGCGGCTGGCGCCCTCATAGACCGGGATATCGGTCCGCCCGGCCAGTTCCAGGACGCGGCGTGCGTTCTCGCTGGTGCGGGGCAGGGGCACGTTGCCCGCCACGGCGACGATCGCGCGCACATCCAGCTCGGGCGATGCCAGGGCCAGGAAAATCGCGACGGCGTCGTCCTGTCCCGGATCGGTGTCGATGATGATCTTGCGTGGCATGGTCCCTCCCGCTGGAAGGATTCGCCATCGGGTCCGGGAAGCGCTGCGCGACAGGCCGAAGGCGAATCATTGTGACACTAGAACGTATTGTTCGGCGTGACGCCATAGGGTGCAAGGCAGTTACGCCGGAATTTGAACATTTGGTCAGAAAAAAGTTGCGGTTCCGGACAGAGTGGCTTTATCGTGCCGGACATGGATTGAATGGCGGAGACTTCCATGAACGCGACACCAGACATCGCCTGTGGCCGCCTGAGTGCGTTGGAGCTTTCACAGAATTTCGCGGACGCGCATCCGACGCTGACGGCACCGCAGGCGGCACTGGAAGCCGACCGGTGCCTCTACTGCTTCGACGCGCCGTGCATGGAAGCCTGCCCCACCAGCATCGATATTCCGAAATTCATCAAGGCTATTGCTTCGGGCAATCTGGCCGGCTCGGCCCGTACGATCCTGGAATCCAATATTCTCGGCGGGTCGTGTGCGCGTGTCTGCCCGACCGAAATCCTGTGCGAGCAGGTCTGCGTGCATAACAGCCTGGAGGCGGGCAAGCCGGTGCGGATCGGGGCGCTGCAGCGTTTTGCGACCGACTGGCAGATGGACCATGGCGGCCAGCCCTTTACCCGCGCGCCGCTGACGGGGCGGCGTGTCGCCGTGGTGGGTGCCGGGCCGGCGGGGCTGGCCTGCGCGCATCGCCTGGCGATGCATGGGCATGATGTGGTGCTGTTCGATCGGCATACGCAGCCGGGCGGGCTGAACAGTTATGGTGTGGCCGCCTACAAGCTGGCGGACGATTTCGCCCAGCGCGAGGTCGCGTTCCTGATGGAGATCGGCGGCATTACCTTCCAGGGCGGGGTGACGGTGGGGCGCGATGTCACCGTCTCCGCTCTCGCTGTGGAATATGACGCGGTTTTCCTGGCGATGGGACTGGCGGGTGTGCGTGCGCTGGGGCTGGCGGGCGAGACGCTGGACGGCGTGATGGATGCGGTGTCGTTCATTGAAACGTTGCGGTCGAACGACAAGAAGGACGTGCCCGTGGGGCGCCGGGTCGTGGTGATCGGCGGCGGCAACACGGCGGTGGATGCGGCGGTGCAGGCCAGGCGCCTGGGTGCCGACGAGGTGACGCTGGTCTATCGTCGGGGGGTGGAGCATATGTCCGCCACCTCGGTGGAGCGCGAGTGGGCGCAGACCAACGGTGTGACCGTGCGGCTGTGGGCCGCGCCGCAGGGCCTGCTGTCCGAGGATGGGGCGCTGACGGGGATTGCCTTCGCGCGTGGCCGGGCCGGTGCGGACGGGCGGGTTGTCTACGACCCCGAGGATAGTTTTACGCTGGCGGCGGATATGGTGCTGAAGGCCATCGGCCAGGTTTTCCTGCCCGCGCATGCCGAGGGCGAGCATATCGCCGTCGAAGGCGGGCGGATCGTGGTGGATGCGCAGTACCGGACCTCGATGCCCGGCGTCTATGCCGGCGGCGACTGCATTGTGGGCGAAGACCTGACCGTGGCTGCCGTGCGTGACGGGCGCGACGCGGCCGAGGCGATTGACAAGGCGTTGCGCGCCGGGGACGGGCGAGGACGCGGCGTGGAGCAGGAGAACGGATAATGGCTGATCTGCGCACGGTTTTTGCCGGAATTTCTTCGCCGAATCCGTTCTGGCTGGCGTCCGCCCCGCCGACGGACAAGGAATATAACGTCCGCCGTGCCTTCCAGGCCGGGTGGGGCGGTGTGGTGTGGAAGACGCTGGGAGAAGACCCGCCGGTGGTCAATGTCAGTTCCCGCTATGGTGCGCTGGCCTATGAGGGGCGGCGCATGGCGGGGCTGAATAATATCGAGCTGATCTCGGACCGGCCCCTGGCGACGAATATCGCTGAAATCAAGAGCGTGAAAAGGGATTTTCCGGATCGTGCCCTGGTGGTCAGCCTGATGGTGCCGTGCCAGGAGGACAGTTGGAAGTCCATCCTGCCGATCGTCGAGGAGACCGGGGCCGACGGGATCGAGCTGAATTTCGGCTGCCCCCATGGCATGTCCGAGCGGAACATGGGCGCGGCGGTGGGCCAGGTGCCCGAATATGTCGAGATGGTCACGCGCTGGTGCAAGCAGTACACGCGCATGCCGGTGATCGTGAAACTGACACCCAACATCACCAATATCCTGGCTCCCGCGCGGGCCGCGCTGGCGGGGGGGGCGGATGCGGTGTCGCTGATCAACACCATCCAGTCGGTGATCGGGGTCGATCTGGACGCCATGGCGCCGATGCCGGTGGTGGGCGGGCAGGGCACGCATGGCGGCTATTGCGGGCCCGCCGTCAAGCCCATCGCCCTGCGCATGATCGGGGACATTGCCCGCGATCCGGAGCTGTCGGCCCTGCCGATCTCGGGTATCGGCGGGATCAGCAACTGGCGCGACGCGGCGGAATTCCTGGCCATGGGGTCGACGACGCTGCAGGTCTGCACGGCGGCGATGCATTATGGCTTCCGCATCGTCGAGGACATGATCGAGGGGCTGTCGAGCTGGATGGACGGCAAGGGCTATGCCGGGATCGACGATGTGACGGGGCGCGCCATTCCGCGTTACGTGCACTGGAACGATCTGAACCTCAAATTCCGGACCCTCGCGCGGATCGACCAGGATGCCTGCATCAAATGCGGCCTGTGCCATATTGCCTGCGAAGACACCTCGCATCAGGCGATCGCCCGGCTGCGGGACGGCGAGGCCCGGCGGTACGAGGTGATCGACGAGGAATGTGTGGGGTGCAATCTCTGCGCGCATGTCTGCCCGGTGGATGGATGCATCACGATGGAGCCGCAGCCGGTTGACGGCGTGCAGACCTGGCGGGACCATCCCAACAATCCCAGCCGGGTCACTGCCTGACGGCGGCAGCTTCCCCGGTCACGGCGGTATTTTGGAAAGGGAGCGACATGGGGCTTAAGACGAGCGGCAGCAACCTGCGTGTGGATGGCGAGGCGCTGTGGGCCGACCTGATGGAGACGGCCCGCTTCGGCGGCACGCCGAAGGGCGGCGTGAAGCGGCTGACGCTGACGGCGGAAGACAGGCAGGTGCGCGACTGGTTCGTGAAGACCTGCGAAGAGCTTGGCTGCACCGTGTCCTGCGACTCCATGGGCAATCTGTTCGCGCGCCGTCCCGGCCTGGATGACAGCCTGCCGCCCATCACCATGGGCAGCCATCTGGACACCCAGCCCACGGGCGGCAAGTTCGACGGCATTCTGGGCGTGCTGGGTGGCCTGGCGGTGCTGCGGGCGTTGCGCGAGGCGGGCCATGTGACCCGGCATCCGATCGAGCTGATCAACTGGACCAACGAAGAGGGCTCGCGCTTTACCCCGCCGATGATGTGTTCGGGCGTGTTCGCCGGGATTTTCACCGAGCAGGAGGTGCTGGACAAGCGCGACCGCGCGGGCCTGCGCTTCGGCGACGAGCTGGAGGCCATCGGCTACCGGGGCGGGGAAGTCTGCGGCCAGCATCCGATTGCCGCCTATTTCGAGCTGCATATCGAGCAGGGGCCGATCCTGGAGGCCGAGGAGCTGACCATCGGCGCGGTGGCGGGCGTGCAGGGCATGCGCTGGTATGAGGTGACGGTGCGCGGCCGCGACGCGCATGCGGGCTCCACACCGATGCCCCTGCGCCATGACGCGCTGCTGGCATCCGCCCACATGATCGCGGCCCTGGCCGAGGTGGCGCGCGCCCACGCGCCGGCGGTCGGCACCGTGGGGCTGATCGAGAACCGTCCCAACAGCAACAATGTCGTGCCGGGCGAGACCTTCTTTACGGTCGATATCCGCCATCCCGAGGATCATGTGGTGGCGGCCATGGAGGCCGCGTTCCAGGAGCGTTTCCGCGCGATTGCCGAAACCGGTGGCGTGGATGTGGAGATCGTGCCGATCTGGGATGCGCCGGCGGTGCATTTCGACCCTGCCTGCGTGGCCATGGTGACGGACGCCGCGCGCGAGGCGGGCTTCGCGCCGCGTTCGATCGTCTCGGGGCCCGGGCATGATGCGGCCTATGTCGCGCGCGTTGCCCCCACCGCCATGATCTTCGTGCCGTGCAAGGACGGGCTGAGCCATAACGAAGAGGAAAGCATTACCCAGGCGGATGCCCAGGCGGGTGCGAATGTGCTGCTGGGTGCGATCCTGCGGGCTGACGCCGCGTTCTGACCCCCGGGCCGAAGCCGGGGTGGCGAGCGGCATGGTTTTCGTCTCCCCGGTGTTTCCGCGGGGGGGCTGGATGGGGTGCGCGAAGGGGCTGAAAGATTGGCCTGTTTTGTCCTGGCCGTGTTTTACCAGGGAATTTCGGTTTTCAGGGCCGACGATAGATTGACCGGATGGTCAAAATAAAAATACGATTGCGAGATCGGAACGGGTGGCGCGAGCACGCGTCCTGAGTGCGGGGTTGTGATGCTGCTGATCAAGGGTGGAACGGTTGTAACGGCGGAACGCAGCGTTCGGGCCGATGTGCTGTGCGATGACAATGGGCTGATTGCCCAGGTCGGTCCGGCGCTGGAGGCCCCGACCGGTTGTGAGATCGTCGATGCGGCGGGGCTGCTGGTCATGCCGGGCGGCATCGACCCGCATACGCATATGGAAATGCCCTTCATGGGCGCGACCGCCAGCGACGATTTCTATACCGGCACTGCTGCGGGCCTCGCTGGCGGCACCACCAGCATCATCGATTTCGTCATTCCCGACCGTGGTGGCTCGTTGCTGGATGCCTGGAAGGACTGGCGCGCCAAGGCCGAGAAGGCGGCGGCGGATTATGGGTTCCATGTCGCGGTGACGCATTGGGACGAGCAGGTGCATGCGGACATGGCGACGCTGGTGCACGACTGCGGGGTCAACTCCTTCAAGCATTTCATGGCGTACAAGAATGCGCTGATGGTGCAGGACGAGGCGTTCCTGCTGTCCATGCGCCGCGCGGGGGAGCTGGGCGCGCTCTGCACCGTCCATGCCGAGAATGGCGATGCCGTGGCCTATCTGCAGCAGATGCTGCTGGCCGAGGGGCAGACCGGCCCGGCCGCGCATCCGCTGTCGCGTCCGGCCTCGGTCGAGGGGGAGGCGGCGTCGCGCGCCATTGCCCTGGCCTCGCTGTCCGGGACGCCGCTCTATGTGGTCCATGTCTCGACCCGGGAGGCCACGCGGGCGATTGCCGAGGCGCGACTGCGCGGGCAGCATGTCTATGGCGAGGTGCTGCCCCAGCATCTGATCATCGACGAAACCGTCTATCGGGACCCTGACTGGCTGACCGCCGCGCGCCATGTGATGAGCCCGCCCTTTCGCGAGAAATCGCATCAGGAGGCCCTGTGGGGCGGTCTGGTCTCGGGCCAGTTGCAGACGACGGCGACCGATCATTGCTGTTTCTGCAAGGAGCAGAAGGAACAGGGCGTGGCCGATTTCACGCGCATCCCCAATGGCACGCCCGGCATCGAGGACCGGATGAGCGTGCTGTGGCATTACGGCGTGGCGACCGGTCGTTTGACCCCGGAGCTGTTTGTCGCCGTGACGTCGACCAACACGGCCAAGATCTTCAATCTTCACCCGCGCAAGGGCACGATCGTGCCCGGGGCGGATGCGGATATCGTGCTGTGGGACCCGCAGGCGACCCGGACGATCTCGGCCGGCACCCATCATCAGAATGTCGATTACAATATCTATGAAGGGCTGACGGTCAGCGGCGTCGCGCAGAAGACCATCAGCCAGGGTAAAGTCGTTTGGGATCAGGGCATCCTGCGCGCCGAGAGGGGAGCGGGGCGGTATGTGGAACGTCCGGCCTTCACGCCGGTGTCGAGGACGTCATCCAGCGCCTGACACAGCGGCGATCTGAAGGTCAGCCGAGATCGGACAGCAGGGATTCGATCCGGTCGACCAGGAGCGGGACGAGGGGATTGGTGTTGCGGGCGTGGGCGACCAGCGCCAGATGCTGGGGGCGCAGGCCCGTGTCGCGGAACGGCAGGTATTTCAATTTTCGCGTGTGCAGTTCGGTGATGATGTCCAGCGGCGTCAGGAAGGTGATGGCCTCGTCGCTCATGGCCATCTTGCACATCAGTTCGATGGAATTCGTCTCGATCGTCGGCAGCAGTGTGGCGCCGAGGCGGGCATAGAGTGCTTCGAGATGCGGGCGGATGGCCATTGTGCTGTCGCCGACGACCAGCGGCCAGGCGTCACAATCCTTGAGCCCCACCGATTCCTGGTAGGCGAGCGGATGATTGATGCTCATCACCGCGCCCAGTTGGGCGGCGCGCGAGGCCAGGACGTTCAGGCCGGTTTCGCGCGGCAGGTCGAAACCGATGCCCAGATCGGCATCGCCCTCGTGAACCGCGCGCATCAGTTCGTGCAGACCCAGCATCTTGACGTGTACGCGGACATTGCCGTGGGTGCGGCGCAGATCGGCCAGCGCCATCGGCAGCAGCGCCGAGGTGGGGCCGGCCATCGCGGCGATGGTCAGTTCGCCACGATGCAGCCCGCGCGTTTCCTCGATCAGGCGCCTGGTATGCGTCATGGCTTTCATGGTTTCGCGCGCATGGGCGACGAGAAGTTCGCCGGCCGCCGTCAGGACCAGCTTGCGCGGCAGTCTCTGGAAGAGCTGCGTCCCCAGTTCTTCCTCGAGGGCCAGAATGCGGCGGTTGATGGCCGTCGACGCGACATTGAGCTGTTCGCCCGCCTTGCGGATCGAGCCGCAGCGGGCCACGGTGTCGAGGTAGAGCAGGATGCGACTATGCAACGGGGCTTTCCCTCATTTTTCCTGCATCAGGGCGCCGCGACGATCGGCGGTTCAGGTAAGAACAGTCAGGGGATGTCGTCAATCGCGGCGGCGGGACGAGGGGGTTCCGGCCGCCTGACGAGGGGCGTGGGGTTTTTCGCGGTTCGCCGGGATTTCCGTGGCGGCGGTGTCTCGTCCGTGCCGGCTGCCGATGGGCGGGGGAACAGGGAAGAGACCATTGTCATGACCGTGCGGACGCCCGTTTCATATTGCGGGCGTGCCAGATGAGCCTTGCCGAGTACGGCCTGGAACTGGACGCGCATGTCGGCATAGGCCTGCGTCATCGACCACAGCAGGACCAGGAAATGGCGGGGATCGATTTCGACCATCAGGCCGGCCCGCTGCCAGCCGAGGAAGATCTCGGCGCGCCGGTCGACATGGGCGCGGAGTTCGTTTTCCAGGAACGGCCGGATGATCTGCGCGCCTGACAGCAATTCCTGCGAGAACAGGGATGATGCGTCGGGGCGGGAGGCCGAAAACCCGATCTTGGCCCGCACATACCCTTCGATGGCGTCCAGGGGTGCCTTGTCCGCCAGCAGCCAGTCATCGGCATCGGCCAGCCAGAGTTCGAGGACCCGGAACAGGGTCGCGCGATAGAGGTCTTCCTTGGTGCCGAAATAATACAGGATGTTGGCCTTGGGGATGTCGCAGATGCGGGCGATGTCCTCGACCCGGGTGCCGGTCAGGCCGCGCGCGGCGAAGATCTGTTCGGCGGCGTCGAGAATCTGCGGCACGATATTGCGCCGGCGCACGCCCACGCGTTCCGAGTCCTTGTTCTGTCGCGGCGTTCTCGCGTTTCGTTCTGGGCTCACACCTCACCTGCCTGCATGTGGTCCGAGTTTTGTGACAGACGGCACGCTGTTCGGCAACCCTGCGCGGTTGCACCCGGTTTTTTCCGTCCGGAACCGCAATATATGTCTGCCCGGAGGTTCAGGGCCGAGCTTGCCAGGATAAAGGAAAGCCGGATGCGTTTGTCACGCATCCGGCTTTCCGGGATCGAAGCGCCTTGACGGCGGGCGGGGTCAGAAAGAGGTCGAGATGGTGCCCGTCATCGAGAAACGCGGCAGGACGTAGAACTGCGCGCCGCTGCCGGCGGCCAGGGTGGACCCGTCCAGAAGCGTGACGGGCCGGTAATTGTTGGCCGGTCCGGTGGTGCCCACCCGGATGATCGAACCGGTGATGTTCGAGAAATTCAGGCGGAATGTCGGCGATTTCAGGAACATGAAGGGCTTGAAATGATAGCCGACGGCGAGGGTATTGGTGACGAAGCCGGGCATCCGCTGGTCATCGACCAGGGTGACCGATTGCGGGCCGGTATAATGCAGGCTGAAATTGCCGAAGAAGCCGCTGCTGTTATAGGTCAGGCCGAAATTCGCCATCACCCGGGGCGTCAGGATCGATTCCTTGCCTTTCGTCGGCAGGTAGGTGTCGCCGTACGGGATGTTGCTGTCGAATGTGCCGTGGAGATATTCGACGGACGCGTACGGGCTGAAATGGTGGAATTCGCGCCCTGCGATCATGGCGTCGAAACCGCGGATCGTCTGGTTGCCCGCATTGGTGGTCGCGTAGGCCGTGTTGGGCAGATAGATGCTGAGGAGGCGGTTGGTGATGCTGGCGTTGAAGGCGGCGATATCGAACAGGAACCATTTGTTGTTGTAGCGGTAGCCGATCTGTTCGGTGATCGAATACTGGTTCTTGGGCATCGTGGTCGCGTTCGACAGGGCCGAAGGCGAGGGCTGGCGGAAATCGCCTTCCGCGTTGATATAGATCTGGTGGTGTTCGTTGAAGCGATAGCTGATCGACAGATGCGGCAGCGGGGCGGTGCTGTTGGCGCCGATCGTATAGTTGCTGAGCCCGGATGCGCGGTCCCAGTAGTTCGACATCACATATTTGAAGCCGCCATTGATGGTCAGGCGGTCGTCGAGATATTTGGCCGTATCCTCGATGAAGAAGGAATTCAGTTCATAGCCGGCATTATATTGGAAAGTCGTCCGCACGCCGTCGGCGGTATAGAGCTTGTAGGCGTTGTTGTTGGATGTCGGATTGCGGCCGTCCGGCATGGTGGCCTGGTAGGGGAAGGCGTAATCGATGGCGTTGTTTTCGTACCAGTAGCCGAATGTCAGCTGGTTGTGACGGTCGATCCGGTAGTTCACCTTGGCGGTCAGGCCGACATCCGGGGACCAGCCCTGCGACCAGTAGGTGCTGAGCTGCTGGCCGGCGGAGGCCTGGGTGCCGTTGCCGTAGAAACATCCGCCCGTGCATGCGCCGAACGTGCCGACGGTGCCCCCCGTGGACCCGTCCCAGCCGAACCCGGTGGTGAAATAGGGCGTGAGGTCGAAATCGAGCGAGCGGTTCACGACGAAATGCATCGGCGCGGTCAGGAAGAACTGGTTCCAGGAATCGAGGTTGGATTTCCAGTAATTTCCGGCGGTCGGCGATGTCGGGTCCCAGACATTGGTGCGGTTATAGCCTTGCCCCGTATGCTTGTAGGCGAAGAACTGGCTTTCGGTCGGATAGGCGTCGATCGTGAACAGCGAATTGTGCCATGAGCCGAAGAATTTGAGATACGAGCCGTTGGCGAAATCCTTCTGGATTCCGACATCGACATGCTTGCGTTCGTTGGTCCCGGCGCCCATCCATTGCCGCGCATGCGCGTTGGAGAAGGAAATATAGGCCCGCACACCCGAATTGCCGATCTGACCAGATTCCAGGCGGATGAATTCACGCGACAGATTGTTCGTGCCGTATGAGAAATCGACCATTCCGCCCATTTTCTGGCTGGGTGTGATGGTGCGTTCCTCCAGCGTACCCGCTGCTGCGTTGGATGCCGGCGCGTCGACCGGCGAACTGCCCGGCGTGATGTTGACGCTTTCGATATTTTCGGGATCGACATTCTGCTGCAGGTAGGCGGCGAGCGAGTCCGGCGCGCCGTCGAGCAGCAGCGCCATGTCGGAATCGTTCAGGCCGCGCAGATAGATCGCGCCGCCCTTGAAGCCGCTGGTGTCGGGCATCGCGACGCTGACGCTGGGGAGGTTCTGCACCAGGTCCAGGCCCGTCGAAGTCGGGCTGCGCATCTCGATATATTGGCGGCCGACGCTCTGCACCGCGTGGGCGGCGGTTTCCATCCGCATCATGCCGCCGCCGCCATCGCGGGCGGCCTGGCTGCCCTGCACCGTGATGGCTTCGGGGTCGGACTGGACCGCGGCCGGCTTGCGGGCCGCGGGCGCCCTGGCCGGTGCCGGGCTTTTCTTGGTGGCGTTTGCCAGCGGGGTGGAGTGGTGTGCGGCTGTCGCGGCCCAGACCATATGCCCCCCGGAACATGAGGCGAGGATCGTGCCGACCAGCAATATCTGTGTATGGAACCTCACGAAGGTCTCCTAATCGTAACATCGCGGGCCTGGCATCTGGCCTGGCCGGACGGACGTGAAATCTTGTGTCGATCCCGCATCCGAATTCATTACGAACCGTAGACATGTCTGTTCGAACCCGCAACATGATTCTGATCGTATGGACAGAAATCCGCTCCTGTCGCGAACCGGCGTGGGGGGAGGGCGGGCGGTCGGTCCGGGAGGGAGATGGGGTGCGCGCGCCGGGTGGGGCGTTGTCCAGCGTGCCCAGATCGTGCCCCGTGACGTGAAGAGATGCTTTGTATCTATTGAAACGATGTCAATCGTTATGCGCCCGCTGTCCGTCCGGCGAGGAGAATGGGGCTGGCCCGGTGATGGGGCCGGGTATGCGTGACACGGACGCGGATAATCCGCCCTGGAGGCCAGACGGCTGGGGTTTAATGTTTCGATAACGATACAATTAATGTGGGGGGAGCCGTGCCGCCGGCCTTCGTCGGTCTGGCTTTCTATGAAATGACCGAAACGGGATGCATGCCGGGAAGTTCGTCCATCTTTTCGTAGGGCGGGGGTGTCGGCATGGTCATGACGCCATTGCGCAGCACGCGGCGCGGCGATTTCGGGCGGCTGAGAAGTTCGTTGAGGGTTCGGGCGTCGGTCAGCACCAGGTCGGCCGGTCCGTTCGCGCGGATCGTGAGGTCGTGGCCCATCCAGGCCGCCGGACGGGTGGTCACCGCGGTCAGCCAGTCGCCGGGCGGGGCGTCGAGTTGGGCGATGCGGACGCTCTGCGCGAAGACGTCCAGCATATCGTAGTCGCCATAGGGAAAGAACGGATCGCGCACATTGTCGCTGGCGAACATGACGGGTACGCCGGCGGCCGCCAGTTCCTGCACCAGCGTGACCCCGCGCCACAGGGGGGTCTTTCCCGCACCGCGATCCTGCAGATAGAGATTGCAGGTGGGAAGGCTGACGATTCCCATGCCGGCATCGCGGACCTTCGCGACGATCCGCTTCTGGTCCGCGTCATCCTGCCGCGCCAGGCTGCAGCAATGGCCGCAGAGGACGCGGCCGGAAAAGCGCGCGGCCATTACCCGGTCGGCGACCCGTTCCAGCGCCGTGCCGGGGGCGATGCCGTTTTCGTCCACATGCAGATCGAGGTCGCAGCCATGGTCGGCGGCCAGGCCGATCAGCGCGTCCAGCCGTTCGTCGGTTGCGTTGTCCTGCATGATGACGGCGCCCAGCATGCCGCCCGGCGTGTCGGCGACCGTGCGGGCCAGGGCGTCGGCTCCGGGTTCGAGATAGCGTTCGACCATGACCAATGCGACCGCCTGCAAGGCGATCCGGCCCTGCCATTGGGCCGCGATCTCGCGAAAGAGGGGCCAGACGGCCTCGCCATGGCTGCCGATCGTATCGAGATGGGTCCGCAGCAGGCCGGTTCCGTGGGCCCAGGCGCATTCCAGGGCGAACATCATGCGCCGGCGGACATCGTCCGGGGTCCAGAACCCTTCCCGGTCATGCGTGACGGCGGCGATGGCGCCGGCGAAGGTGCCGTCGGGATTGGCGGTGCGGTCCCAGATGAAGCTCTTGTCCAGATGGGTGTGGATGTCGGCGAACAGCGGCAGGACGATGCGGCCGCCATGGTCGTGCGCGACCGGCAGGCCCTCCGGCGCGGTGCCGTGGCCGAAGATGGCGCCGATACGGCCCTGTTCGACCAGCAGGTCGCAGCGCGTCAGCCCGTTTGTCGGCTGCGCTCCGTCGGGCGCCGCCGCCAGCAGGTCGTCCGGAATCCGCACGTCTCGGATCAGGGAGGGAGTTTCGCCCATCGGCTAGCCCTGGGCGAAGCTGCGCATCTTGCCGGGATTGAGCAGTCCGGCGGGGTCGAAGCGCCATTTGTCCGCCGCCAGCGCCGGCGAGACGACGCGGTGGGTGCCGCCATCCTCGATGGTATAGACATGGGGATTGGCAATCAGGATGCCGTTCTGTTCATACAGGGCGATGATCTCCTTCAGCCGCTCGGTCGAGGTGAAGCGGATCACCGGCAGGCCCGCGCAGGAGATTTCGCCGTCCATCGGCATGAATTCCAGGTGGGTCATCATCTCGTCGGGCAGCAGGCGGGCCATCTCCTCGACCAGCGCCAGCGTGTCGCGCGGGGGGAAGGCGGCCTGGAGATAGGTGTAGGTGCGGTCCTTCTTCAGGACCTGCAGGGTCGTGTGGTTCCACGTCAGTTCGTAGAGCGGAATGCGTCCCGGATCGTCCTCGGCCTCGCGGGTGCTGGCGTGATAGGCCAGGGCGCCGCCATGGGCATCGGCCAGCGCGCGCGTGGCTTCCAGCCCCGATGGCGCGATCATCGCGATGACGACGGAATGGCCCGCCGGGGCCATGTCGCGCAGGGGGGCGAAATAGGCCAGCAGGCCGCCGTCGGACAGCGAGACCAGTTTCCTGTCGATGCCGTTCTGCATGGCCAGGGTGCGGGCGAAGCGTGCGGCCATCGCCAGGGTGGGGAATGAAAAGGCCAGGTCCTGCCAGTCGGTGAAGGGCGCCACCGGCAGTTCCAGTTCGGTGATCAGGCCGGTGGTGCCGTAGGCGTGGTTGATCGCGCGTGTTTCCTCGCCGCGCAGTTCGACGGCGCGGGGCTCGGCCTCCAGCGTCACGACCCGGGCGCCCAGCACGTTGCCGATATTGCGCAATCCGCCCCAGACCAACGAGCCGATGCCGCCCGAGCCGCCGGCGATGAAGCCGCCGATGGTCGCCGTGCGCTTGGTGGAGGGAAACATGCGCAGCTCATAACCCTGCTCCCGCAGGGCGCGGTCCATCGCCAGCATGTTCATCCCGGCCTGGACCCGCACCACCCCGTCGCGGACCCACAGGATCCGGTCCAGGGCCGACATGTCCACCACCGCGCCGCCATGCAATGGCACGGCCTGGCCGTAATTGCCGGTGCCGCCGCCGCGCGCCGTCAGGTAGGTGCTGGTCTGCCGGGCCGCGCGCGCGACGGCCAGCACGTCGGCTTCGTCGCGCGGGACGACCAGGCAGTCGGCATGCAGCCCGTCCAGCAGGGTCTTCAGCAGGGGGCTGTACCAGTAGAAATCGCGGCTTTTGCGCCGGACGATCGCGGGATCGGTGACCGTGGGGATATCGCCGAGAAGCGAAAGGAAGGGCTGCGTCATGTCGGGAAATCCCATATTGGCGGCGGGCACGATCGATCCCTGGCCGGGTCAGCCGAGATCGGCCGAGGCGGGGCGCAGCCGGTCCAGCGGGTAGCGCGACACTTCGTCGACCAGTTCCAGGAAGCCGGCGACCAGCTTGTCCGCGATCTGCCGGCCCTTTTCCGCCGTGGCGTTGGCGGCATTGCCGGCCGCACCGGCGGGATGCAGATCCTGCGCATGCCAGCCGAAGCCGATGCGGCCCTCCGGTTCCAGCCAGCGGAACTGCTCGGTCATGTCCTGCGACCACGGGCGGAAATGGGCCGCGCGGTCCATATGGACCAGGTCGGGGCGCAGGAACAGCATCATCGAGGTTTCGGCATCGCCCCCATGGATGCCGAAACGGCGTTCCTCGGGCGTGAACATGCCCTCGGGCGTGCCGAAGGCCCACCAGGCTGTGGTGACCACGAACATCTGGTGCGTGCGGCGCAGTTCGCGCGCGACGATTTCGAGGATCTGCGGCTGTCCGCCATGCGAGTTGAGCAGGATCAGCCGCCGGATGCCGGCGCGGTGCACGCTGGCGCCCAGTTCCAGCAGGATCGCGGTCAGCGTGGCGGCCGAGAGGGTCAGCGTGCCGGGATAGGCGATGTGCTCGTCGCTCTTGCCGACCGTCTGGATCGGTAGTGCGGTGATGGGCAGGTTGGCGGGCGCGCGTTCCAGCGCCAGGGACAGCAGGCCGGCATTGATGCAGCTATCGACGCAGACGGGAAGATGCGGCCCGTGCTGTTCGATCGCGCCGACCGGCAGCACGGCGACCGTTGCCGGCGTCAGCGTGCGGAAATCGCGCGAAGCCATGTCTTCCCACCGGTGGCGGGGCAGGGTGTCGGTCATTCCCATGGTCCTTCCATATCCCCGGACGGGCCCCGGATGAATGCGGGACGCGCCTGGTCGGGTCGATACCGTTTCTTTTCCTATCCGTTATGATGGGGCAGGCCGTGCAGCACATGAAGCATCAAATTGCGCCTCGTGCGCTGCCTTTTTTGCCGCGCGACGACGCTTGCTCGATCGCCGCCTCCGCGCGGTAAATGCGGGTTTCCGCCCTGATCGTCATGGAATGAAAATGACCCGTCCGATCGATTCCCGTGAAGATGCGTGGCCGGCGCGGGCGGCGAAGCTCGTCATGGTTGCGGCCTTGTCCGTCTTCGGCCTGCTGGTCGCGTTCAACAACGTGACCGACTATCGGTCCAATTTCCTGTTCGTTCGGCATGTTCTGAGCATGGACACGACTTTTTCCGGCAATCGGCTGATGTGGCGGGCGATTTCTGCCGAATGGGCCTGGCATGCGCTTTATGCGCTGATCATCGTGGGCGAGGCTGCGACTGGCGTGGCGTTTGCGGTGGCTGCCTATGCGATGGTGCGGGCCTTCCGGGGCGATGGTGCTGCCTTCGCGCGGGCGAAGCGGTTTGTTCCGCTGGGCACGGCGCTGGGCTTTCTGGTCTGGTTCTTCGGTTTTTCGGTGGTTGGTGGCGAGTGGTTCGTGATGTGGCAGTCCCCGACCTGGAACGGCCAGCAGCCGGCCTTTCGTTTCTTCATTACCATGCTGGCGGTCTGCATCTATGTGATGCAGGAGGAGTAGGAGGCTGTTTGGAAGTGTGCGCTGGCGCGGCCCTTTGGGCCGCTCTCGCTCACCAGCCCACATTTCCAAACAGGCTCCTGGGCACTGCGTGCAGTGCTGCCGAAAAGGCAGCGGCGCGCCCTGAAAATGCCTCTGTAAAAATTCCACGCGCTTCCGTTACGCTGCCAATATGGTCACGGAGTGTGGAGCGTCTATGGCTTCTGTCGTATCGCATTCCCCGGGGGGACGGTTCATCGGTCGGCGTTCGCTGCTGGCCGGGATGGCCGCGATGGGCGTGGCGGGTGCGCGCCGCGCTGAGGCCGCCGAGCCGCTGACGCTGGCCACCAACTGGTATGCGCAGGCCGAGCTGGGCGGGTTCTACAGTGCCGTCGCCACCGGGTGCTACCAGAGGCAGGGGCTGGCCGTGACCATCCGGTCGGGAGGGCCGCAGGTCAATGCCATGCAGCTTCTGCTGGGTGGGCAATGCGACCTGATCATTGCCCAGCCCGAGGCGGTGGTGACGGCGGTGCTGAATGGCCTGCCGGTAGTGACGATCGGCGCCACCTTTCAGAAATGCATGACGGGATTTCTGGTCCATCCCGACATTGCGGATCTGGCGGCGCTGAAGGGGCATCCGATCCTGATCAGTACCGAGGCGCGGGCGACCTACTGGCCATGGCTGCGCCGGACGTTCGGCTACAGCGATGCGCAGGCGGGCGTCTATACGTTCAATATGCAGCCTTTCGTCCATGATCCGGCGATGGCGATCCAGTCCTTTATTTCCTCGGAGCCCTATGCGGCGGAGCGCCAGGGCATTCCCTTCCGTTTTCTGCTGTTCGACGACGCCGGCTATCCGTCCTATTCGAATGCGGTCGTGGTCTCGCGCCGGCTGCTGGAGCAGCGGCCCGACATGCTGCTGCGTTTTCTGCGGGCGTCGGCCGCGGGGTGGATCGACTATCTGCATGGTGACGCCCGGCCGGGGGATGCGGCGATCCATGCCGATAATCCGAATGTCACCGCCGATCATCTGGCCTGGTCGCGGGCGCGGTTGCGGGCCGTCCATGGCATGGGGCCGGCGGGCGGGCTGGCGATGGCGATGGACGACCATCAATGGGGGCGGATTGGTGCCATGGTCTGCCAGACGGCCGGCATCGCCGATACCGGCCGTTGGAAGGGGGCCTATACGCTGGACCTGGTCAGGCAACTGACCGCCACGCTGCCCGCATGAAACGCGCCGGAGAGGAATTGCTTTCCATGCTCGCACCCGCACCGACTATACATCTTCAGTCCGTGGAAAAGGTTTTTCCCAATGGCGTGCGCGGGCTGGCGCCGCTGGACCTGGCCGTGGGGCAGGGCGAGCTGGTCAGCCTGATTGGGCCGTCCGGCTGCGGCAAGAGCACGCTGCTGAAGCTGATCGCCAATCTGCACCAGCCCAGCGGCGGCGCCGTCCGCTGGTGGGGCGAGGATTTCTCGGCGATCGGGCGGGAGGGGCGGCGCCTGTCCTTCGTCTTTCAGGACCCGACCCTGATGCCGTGGTCGAACGTCGCGACGAATGTGCGCCTGCCGCTGGACCTGGACGGCGTGCCGCGTGCCCAGGCCGAGGCACGAATCATGCCGGCGCTGCGGCAGGTGGGGCTGGAGCATGCGGCGAAGCGCTATCCCGCCCAGCTTTCGGGGGGGATGCGCATGCGTGTCTCGATCGCGCGGGCGCTGGTGACGCGGCCGGACCTGCTGCTGATGGACGAGCCGTTCGGCGCGCTGGACGAGTTTACCCGCAACCGCCTGGACGAGGATATGGCGCGGCTGTGCGCCCGCGACGGGCTGACCACGATCTTCGTCACCCATTCGCTCTACGAGGCTGCGTTCCTGTCCTCGCGCGTTATCGTCATGGCGGCCGATCCGGGGCGGATTCATGCTGAATACGTCATTGATCCCGGCATGCCGCGTGACGAGGCCTTTCGTATGAGCGATGCCTTTGCGCGGATCTGCCGCGACCTGACGGCGCTGTTGAGCGAGGTTTCGCCTCACCGCGCCGGGGAGGATGGACTATGACAGTGTCACCGCGTGCGATTGCCGTTGCCGCGCCCATTGCCGTTGGGGTGCTGGTCCTGCTGGCGTGGCAGGCGGCGTGCCGCCTGTGGCATATTCCGCCCTATCTGATGCCGGCGCCGACCGATATCGGTGCGTCGCTGGCCGCCAACGGGCCGGCGCTGCTGCATGCGCTGCGCAGCACGCTGGCGGTGACGATGGCGGCGCTGGCGATTTCGGTGGCTGGTGGGGTGCTGTCGGCGTTTCTGCTGGTGCAGAGCCGGCTGATCGAAACCAGCCTGATGCCGTACGTGATCATCATGCAGGTGACGCCGATCGTGGCGATTGCGCCGCTGATCATCATCCTGGTCAAGGCCACGATGCCCGCCCTGGTGGTCTGTGCTACGCTGATTGCGATCTTTCCCATCATCTCCAACACGCTTCAGGGATTGCGCAGCGTCGATCCGGGGCTGGAATCGTTCTTTCGCATGCACAAGGCGTCGCGGTTGCAGATGCTGCTGCGCCTGCGCATTCCCAGTGCGCTGCCGATGTTCATGGCCGGGCTGCGGATTTCCAGCGGGCTGGCCCTGGTCGGCGCGGTGGTGGCGGAATTCGTCGCCGGCACCGGCGGCAGCAGTGCCGGGCTGGCGTACGAGATCCTGCAATCCGGTTTCCAGATGGATATTCCTCGCATGTTCGCGGCACTTGCACTGATTACCGTCGCCGGGCTGGTCCTGTATGGCGCGACGGCGGCCCTGCAACGGCTGGTCCTGCGTCGCTGGCAGGCGCAGGGATGACGGGCTTTTCGGTATTGAAGCCGCGCACGGAGGCGATGCGCACGCGCGACGGGACCCGTCTGGTGGCCGATATCTGGCAGCCCGATGCGCCGGGGCCGTTTCCCGTGCTGCTGATGCGCCAGGCCTATGGACGGCGGATCGGCACCTCGCTGTGCTATGCGCCGCCCGAATGGTATGCCGCGCAGGGCTATATCGTCGTGATTCAGGACGTGCGCGGCCGGGGTGCGTCCGAGGGCAGGTTCGACCTGTTCGTGCATGAGGCCGAGGATGGGGCCGACAGCGTGGCCTGGGCGGCGGCGCTGCCGGGCAGCAATGGCCGCGTGGGCATGTTCGGCTTCTCGTTCCAGGGCAGCAACCAGCTTCTGGCGGCGGGCGAGGGGTGCCCTGCGCTGCGGGCGCTGGCGCCGGCCATGATCGGTTGGGATCTGGCGGAAGATTGGGCCTATGAAGGCGGCGCCTTCGGGTTGCGGGGGAATGTCGGCTGGGCGACGCAGCTTGCCGCCGAGACCGCGCGGCTGGCGGGCGACCATGACGTGCAGGCCGCCTTGTTCGCGGCCAGCCGGGCGCTGTCCTTTTCCGGCGCGCGGCCGGCTTTTCCCGCGCATGAGGACTTGCTGGCCCGTTACAGCCATTATGCGCGCTGGCGCGATACGCCGCTGGACGATCCTTATTGGCGGTTGATTTCGCCCGCCGCGCGGCTGGAACGGATCGTCGCGGCGAGGCCGGCGATCCTGTTTGTCGGTGGCTGGTATGACAGCCACCTGCCCGGGACGCTGGCCGCCTATCGCGCGCTGGAGGGCGCAGTGCCGTCGCGCCTGGTCGTGGGGCCGTGGGCGCATTTTCCGTGGGATCGCAAGATCGGCGCCCTGGATTTCGGCGATGCCGCCGTTACCGATATCGACCGGCAGCAGGTCGCCTGGTTCGATCGCTGGCTGAAGGACCAGCCATCCGGTCCCGATGGCGGTGTGTGCCTGTTCGACATGGGTGCGGCGGTCTGGCGCGATTTCCCGTCCTTTCCCGAGGATACGATTGCGCTGCCGCTCAGTGGCACGGGCCGGGCGGCGATCGACATGCGCGATGGCGGCCTGGAACTGGACGAAATGGCGGTGGAGACAGAAGCGGTAACCGCGACCGAGCGCCTGACGCTGGACCCCTGGCGCCCGGTGGGCCCGTGCGGCGGTGCGTTCGGCCAGCCGCCGGGGCCGGTGGACCGGGCGCAGGTGGATGCGCGGTCGGATGTGCTGACCTTCACCTCGGCGCCGTTCGAACGGCCCGCGCTTCTGGCCGGGCCAGTTTCGGTGACGGTGGAGGTCGAGACCGACGCATTGTCCTTCGACCTGCTGGCCACGCTGTCGCGCGTTACGCCGTCGGGCGCCGCCTATCCGCTGGCCGAGGGTTACGCGACGTTGGCGCCCGGGCGCGGGTGCGTGGCGATGCGCGCGACATGCTGCACGCTGGATGTGGGCGAACGGCTGCGGCTGTCTCTGTCGCCGGCCTGTTTTCCTGCCTTTCCCGTCAATCCCGGCACCGGCGCCGCGCCATGGATGGCGGCGCTGGCCGACCAGCAGGTCCTGATCCTGACCATCCGGCGCGCGGGATCGCGCCTGCACGCGCCATTGCGCCGATCCGACCAGGAGTAGCCCCATGCCGTTCTTCAAGAGATCGATCGACCAGATCGAAGCCTTTCGCATCTCGCCGTCCGACAGCAATTATTTCGCGATCCTGGCCGACCGGCAGGCGGGGGATTGCGCGTCGGTCGCCGTGGTCGAGATCTTCGCCGTTGGTGGCAGGACGCCGCCCAATACCCATCAGGCGGCGGACGAGCTGTTCTTCGTCCTCAGCGGGGAGGGGGTGGCCTGGTGCGATGGCGAGCGGACTACGCTGAAGAAAGGCGATGCGCTGCTGGTCAAGCCCGGCAGCGAGCATGTGGTGGAGAATACGGGGGCGGGAAAGCTCTATACGCTGACGGTGATGATGCCCGACGAGGCGTTCGGGGCGCTGATCCGCAGCGGAACGCCGGTGGTGCTGGATGACGAGGATCGGCGGGTGCTGTGCGCATGAAGAGCCTGGGCCCGACGGCGGCCAATCGCTGGCAGGTGTCGCAGGACGCGGTCAGCCTGGTGCGCCCGGCGCGCGGCGCGCGGCCGGTGGCGGTTCCGGCGCTGCCGCAGGCGCTGACGATCGACCTTGCCCGCACGGCGATGATCGTGATCGATATGCAGAACGATTTTTGCCACCCCGATGGCTGGCTGGCCGGCATCGGCGCCGATATCGCGCCCCTTCGCGCGCCGATCGCACCCCTGCGCGCCTTTCTGCCGCGCCTGCGCCAGGCCGGGGTGCCGGTCCTGTGGGTGAACTGGGGGGCGCGGCCCGACCGGCTGAACCTGAGCCCGTCGGTGCTGCATGTCTACGATCCCGCCGGCGCGGGGGGCGGGATTGGCGACACGCTGCCGGGGGGCAGCGGTGCCGTCCTGCAATATGGAAGCTGGAATGCGGAGGTGGTGGACGAACTGGCCCCGCTGCCGGAGGATATCCGGATCGCCAAGCATCGGATGAGCGGGTTCTGGGATACGCCGCTGGATTCGATCCTGCGGAATCTGCGCGTCGATACGCTGCTTTTCGCCGGGGTGAACAGCGACCAGTGCGTGCTGGGCACGCTGATGGACGCCAACGGGCTGGGATATGACGTCGTGCTGCTGGAGGATTGCGTGGCGACGACATCGCCCGGCTTCTGCGCCGAGGCGACGCTATACAATGTCCGGCAATGTTTCGGTTTTACCGCGCGTGCCGATGCGTTTCCGCTGGATGCGCCGGAGGAGGGGGCATGACCCGGCCTGTGCTGTCGCGCGCCCTCCTGTCTCGTCGCGCCTTGCTGGCGGCGGCGCCGTTGGCGGCCGTCGGCGGGAGCCGGTTTGCGCGTGCGGCACCCGCCCCGTTTCGCTTCCTGACCAACTGGTATGCCCAGGCCGAGCATGCGGGGTTCTATCAGGCGCTGGCACGCGGGTTCTATCGTGACGTCGGGCTGGACGTGGTGATCGAGCACGGTGCGCCGCAGAGCAACAATACGCAGCTTCTGGTCGCCGGGCGCTATGATGTCGTCATCGGGTCGATCGGTGCGACGATGATGGCGGCGGCGCGGGGGATGCCGACGGTTGCGGTCGCGACCAGTTTCCAGAGTTCGCTGGTGGGGCTGCTGACCCATCCCGACATTACGCGGCTGGCGGACCTCAAGGGGCATACGATCCTGCTGAGTACCGAGATCCGTGCCGCGTTCTGGCCGTGGCTGCGCGATCATTACGGGTTCGATGAGAGCCAGGTCCGGCCTTACAGTTTCAATATCCAGCCCTTCATCCTCGATCCCGGGCTGGTCATCCAGTCCTATGCGACGTCGGAGCCTTATGCGTTGCAGAAGGCGGGCGTGCCCTGCCGGTTTTTTCCTCTGGATGATGCCACCTATCATGATTACGGCAATCCGCTGGTGACGACGCGCGATGTGCTGACGCGCCGTCGCGAGGATGTCGCGCGGTTTCTCCAGGCCAGCATGCGCGGTTGGGCGGATTGGATGAGCGGCGACCCCACGTCGGGCAATGATTCCATCCGGGCGGCCAATCCGCAGATGGGGCTGGACCAGATCATGTGGTCGCGCCAGCGTTTCCGCGCCATGGGGGTGTTCGGGCCGGCCGGCGCCCGCTACGGCACGATCACGGCCCCGCGCTGCCAGGCGATCCGCGATTTTCTGGTGGCGACGCGGCAGTTGCCCGCCGATGCGCGGTGGCAGGATGCCTGCGATTTCTCGTTCGCCGACGCATTGACTTCGGTGGTGGCGTGAGTGCGTCGGAGACCGGGCGTCGCGCGGTGCTCGGCGCCATGCTGCTGACCGGCATGGGGCGTGCCCGCCCGTCGCGCGCGCAGGGGCTGAAGCCGCTGCACCTGAACCTGGCATGGTATGCCCAGGCCCCGGTCGGGGGATTCTTCCAGGCGCTGGCGCGGGGATTCTATCGCGATGCCGGGCTGGACGTGACGATCTCGAACGGTGGGCCGCAGGTGAATGCGGTCCAGCTTCTGCTGGCCGGGCAATGCGACCTGATCACCGGTTATGATTTCCAGACGCTGCATGGCGTTGCCGCCGGCATGCCGCTGGTGACGGTGGGTGCGTCGTTCCAGCACGATCTTCAGGGCATGATTTTGCATGAGCCCGCCCGGTCGCTGGCCGACCTGAAGGGGCGGCGGGTCCTGATCGCCAGTTCGTCGCGCCAGACATTCTGGCCGTGGCTCAGCCGGCGCTATGGGCTCAGTGCTGCGCAGGCGGCGCCCTATACGTTCAATCTTCAGCCTTTTTTGGTTTCTCCTGACGTCGCGGTGCAGGGTTATGCTAGTTCCGAAATGTTCGATATCCGACAGGCGGGCGTTGCCGCGCGCTTCTTTGCTTTTTCCGATGAGGGCTATCCGCCCTATGGCACGACCATCGTGACCACCCGCGCGCTGGCGGGTGGTGATCCGGCTTCGGTGACGGGGTTTGTCCGGGCGTCGATGATGGGCTGGCGGGATTATCTGCATGGCGATCCGGCACCGGGCAATGCGCTGATCCGGCAGGCTTCGGCGCGCGAGGACGAGGCGCGGCTGGCCTATGGCATCGCGACCATGCGTGCCGCCAGTGTGCTGACGGGCGGGCAGGCTGGATTGCGGGCCCTGGGGTCGATGACCGAGGCGCGCTGGCGGGCGACATATGAGTTCATGGTCGGCAACGGGCTGATCGCGCCGGGGGTGGACTGGCGCGCGGCATTCGATACGCGTTTTGCCGACGCGGCGCAGGTGGTGCCGGCATGACGGGCGCCGATCTGGTCATTCGCAATGCCGTCGGCATCCTGACCGGGCTGCGCGGCCCCGGGGAGCGGTGCCGGGGCGATATCCGCATCCATGACGGGCGCATTGCCGAGATCGGGGCGGTTGCGGCCCGGCCGGGAGACCGTGTGCTGGATGCCGCCGGCGGGGTGGTGACGCCGGGGCTGGTCAGTGCCCATCATCATCTGTTCCAGAGCATGCTCAAGGCCGTGCCCGCCGCGATCGACGCCCGGCTGGAAACCTGGCTGCGGCTGGTGCCCGTGCGCTACTGGCACCGTTTCGACGAGGAGGCGCTGCGCACCGCCGCCGAGGTCGGGATGGCGGAATTGCTGCTGTCCGGCTGCACGATGGTCAACGACCATCATTATCCTTTCGCATCCTTTTCGCCCGCCGGGGGAAGCGGATACGACCCGGCGGCGATCCTGTTCGAGACGGCGGAGCGGATGGGCATCCGCCTGTGCCTGTCGCGCGGCGGCACCACCCGCGACCGGGTCTATGACAATGACGATGTCGTGCCGATGCCCGTCGAGACGCTGGACGGCATGCTGCGCCATGTCGAGGGGCTGGCCGCGCGCTATCACGACAGCGGCCCGAACAGCATGCGTCGCGTGTTGCTGGCGCCGAACACGCCGACCTGGGGGGCGACGCCGGCCGAGCTGAAGGAGATGGCGGCCGCCGGCCGCCGCCTGGGGATCGGGCTGCATTCCCATCTGTCGGAAACCACCAATTACGTGACGTTCTGCGCCGAAACCCATGGCTGCCGTCCGGTCGCGTTCGTCGCCGGCTGCGACTGGGTGGGGCCCGATGTGTCCTTCGCGCATCTGGTGCATATCGATGCCGATGAGATCGCGCTGCTGGCGGCCACCGGCACCTTCATGGTCCATTGTCCGCAGAGCAATGGGCGCCTCGGCTCCGGCGTGGCGCCGGCGAGCGCGCTGGAGCGTGCCGGCGGGCGGGTGGCGATCGGCGTGGATGGGGCCGCGTCGAACGAGGCGTGCGACATGGCCAGCGAGATGCACAATGCCTGGCTGATCCAGCGGGCCGTAGGTGGCCCCGGTGCGGCGCGGGTCGAGGACGTGCTGCGCTGGTCTAGCGCATCCGGCGCCGCCATGCTGGGCTTTGCGGAACTGGGGACGGTCGCGGTCGGACAGATCGCGGACCTGGCGATCCATGCGCTGGACGCGCCGCGCCATGCGGGGCTGCATGATCCGCTGCTTGCCCCCGTCATCTGCGGCCCGTCATCGGTGCGGCATGTGCTGTGCGCGGGGCGGCCCGTGGTGGTGGACGGTGCCATTCCCGGTCTGGACCTGCCGCGCCTGATGGCGCGTGCCCGCGCCGTGGTCGCACGGTTGATGTCCCTTGCAGGATAGGAGAGCGCGATGCTGACGACCCGACAGAAAGTCCTGCGCCGGTTCTGGTATGCGACGGTTCCGCTGGCGGATCTGTCGGACGGTCCGAAACCCTTTCGGCTGATGGGCGAGGATATCGTGCTGTTCCTCGACGCCGAAGGCGCGCCGAGGGCCTTGCAGGATCGCTGTTGCCATCGCACCGCGAAACTGTCCAAAGGGTGGTGCGACAAGGGTGATCTGGTCTGCGGCTATCACGGCTGGCGCTATGACGGGACGGGCGCGGTGGTGGCGATTCCGCAGCAGGCGCCCGGCGCGGCACTGCCGGATTTTTGCGCGCGGGCGTATGGATGCCAGGCGCGCTATGGCTATGCCTGGGTCGCGCTGGATGAGCCGCTGGTCGAACTGTTCGATATTCCCGAGGATCGCGACCCGGGATTCCGGCGCATTTTCCAGTTTTACGACCAGTGGAATACGGCGCCGCTGCGTCTGATGGAAAATTCATTCGATAACGCGCATTTCGCCTTCGTCCATCGCGGCACGTTCGGCGACATGGCGCAACCCCGGCCGCGCGTCTACAAGATCGAGGAAACCGATTACGGATTCCAGGCGACGACCATTGTCGATGTCGTCAATCCGCCGCATGCGGTGGCGATTACGGGCGATCCGAATCCCACGACGACGCGCACGATGCATAATCACTGGTACCTGCCCTTCGCGCGCCGGATGGACATGCTGTATCCCTCGGGGATTCGGCACATCATCATCAATTGCGCGACCCCGGTGGAAGATGGGAAGATCCAACTCATCCAGCTTCTTTATCGCAACGATACCGAGGCCGAGTGCAGCACGGAAAAACTGATCGCCTGGGACAGGGCGATCATCGAGGAGGATCGCGAGATCCTGGAGGCGACCGATTGCGATGCGATCCTGGATGTCTCCCGCCGGGTCGAGATGCACATGGCGTCGGATCGTCCGGGGCTGATCATGCGCCAGCGGCTTCTGGCCCTGCTGCGGGCGCATGGCGAGGAAGAAATATCCCGGCAGGATGAGGGGCATCGGGATCTGCCGGGGATCTGACACCTGGGCTGGAGCCGACGGTCCAGCGTTCCTCTCAGAGCCTGACCGGTGGGCTGGCGAGCGAGAGCGGCCCAGAGGGCCGCGCCCGGCGTGGGTTTCCGAGCATCGGAGCGGAGCGGCCTTGATGGCCGTGAGCACCGAAGCGCAGAAAACGCGCGTCGGATCGCCGCCAGCGCGCATTTCCGGTCAGGCTTTCTCGGGGGACGGCGTGGCGAGGTTGATATAGGGGATGTGCTGGCGGTTGATTTCTTCGAATGCTTCCTGATAGCCGGCGTCGGCGTAGCGCATGACGCCCAGGCTGGTGTCGTTGGTCAGGGTCAGGCGCAGGCGTTCGTCGGCTTCCGACGAGCCGTCGGCGATTGTGGTGACACCGGCGCTTGTCATGTAGCCGGCATAGCCGCCGCCGCCGGAATGGATGGCCACCAGGTCGGCCTGTGACGAGCAGGCGAGCATGGCGTTCAGCAGCGGCCAGTCGGCAATGGCGTCCGAGCCGTCCTTGAGGTTTTCGGTCATGATGTTGGGGTGGGCCATCGCGCCCGCGTCCAGATGGTCGCGGGTGAAGGCTACCGGGCCGGAGAGGATGCCCTCGCGCACCATGCGGTTGACGGCCAGCCCCACTTTCGTCCGGTCGCCATGGCCCAGCCATGCGATGCGGGCGGGCATGCCTTCGATGGGGATGAAGCGGCGGGCGAGCGTGATCCAGTTTACGATTGATGGATTGTCGGCGAATGTTTCCAGCAGGTATTCGTCGATTTTCCGCAGATCCGCTTCGTCATTGGAGAGCGCGATCCAGCGGAAGGGGCCGATGCCGCGCGCGAAGAGCGGGCGGAGATAGGCTTCGGTGAAGATCGGGATGTCGAAGGCGTGGGCGATCCCGGCCTTTTTGGCCTGGGTGCGGATCAGGTTGCCATTGTCGAAGACGACCGCGCCGGCGGCGCGGAAATCGAGCATCGCCTGCACATGGCGGGCGATCGATTGCAGGGCCAGGCGGGACAGGGATTCCGGGTCGCTCTGGCGCAGGGCCTTTGTCTGGTCGAGGGTGAGGGAGGCCGGCACGTAGCCGTAGACCAGGTCATGGGCCGAGGTCTGGTCGGTGACGATGTCCGGGATGATGCCGCGCGCCAGCAACTCGGGGAAGATATCCGCCGCATTGCCGCACAGGCCGATGGAACGGGCATCGCCCGCCGCGCGGGCCTCCTCGACCAGACGTAGGGCGTCGTCCAGAGAGGTTGCGCGATGTTGCAGGTAGCCGCTTTCGATGCGGCGGCCGATGCGGGCGTCATCGACCTCGACGCACAGGATGATCGCGCCGGCCAGGTGCCCGGCCAGGGGCTGGGCGCCGCCCATGCCGCCGAGGCCGGAGGTGAGGATCAGCCGCCCGGTCAGGTCGCCGGCGAAATGCCGTTCGGCGATGCGGCGGAAGATCTCGTAGGTGCCCTGGATGACGCCCTGCGAGCCGATATATTGCCAGTCGCCCGCCGTCAGCCCGCCCCAGCAGATCAGCCCCTGTTTTTCCAGCCGGTAGAATTCCTCGGCGCGGGCCCACTGGCCGACGATGTTGCAGTTGGCCATGACGACGATGGGCGCGCGCTCGTGCGTTTTCACCACGCCGATCGGCTTGCCGGACTGGACGATCAGGGTCTCATCATCGCCCATGGTGGTCAGGGCGCGGACGATGGCGTCGTGCGATGGCCAGTCACGGGCGGCCTTGCCCAGGGCTGCGTAGACGACCAGGTTGGCGGGATCTTCGCCGACTGACAGCACGTTTTCCAGCAGGCGCAGCAGCCCTTCCTGCCGCCAGCCGCGACATCGCAGATTGCTGCCCGAGGTGACGCCGAACTGTTGCTTCGTCATGGTCTAGCCCCTGTCGCTGATGCCGTTGAGGGCGTAACTGGTCAGGTCGATCCCGAGCGCGCGTTCGACGGGGGGATAAACCGCGGGGTCGAGCACGCTGGACGAGAGCGGGAATTTGGTCTTTTCCACGTGCAGGACAAGGATTTCCATGCCTTCGACGATTTCGCCGACGCTGAGCGGATGCCCGTCGGGCGACAGCGTGGTGATGATGTCGGGGAAGGAGGCGATCCGCCGCCCGCCCGCATCGTCCAGGGCCATGTATTCGTTCATCACGTGCAGCGTGACGGACTTCTCGCCGGTGCCGACGGTGATGGTGCCGATATCGAAGGCTTCCGGCGTGTAGACCACCGATTTCCGCGAGACCTTGCCCTGGGCCACGATGGCGCCGTCCAGCGCGCGGGTGATGGTATCGATGACCGCGCTGCCGCCCTTGGGGCGGGCGGCCAGCACGGCCTCGCCCAATGCCAGGGCGCGCGAGATGCCGCCCCATGCGGCATGGCGTTTGACGTAGGCGGCCGGCAGCGGGTTGCGGCAGGAGGCGATGAAGCCGCCGGACATGTCGGAGGCCGTGCGCAGGATGGGCGAGACGCGGGCGGTCGCGCCCTTGGCGACGACTTCCAGATAGGCGCCGTTCGCGCGGTTGCCGCCTACCACGGCCTGGATCATGGGTTCGGGCGAGCCCGCCATGCCGATCGAGCCCATGTCGCCTGTCGGGTGCGCGCGCATGTCGCCGACCGCGTCGATGACCTTGGTGCCCAGGATGGCGCCCGGCAGCCAGGCGTTCAGCGTGCTGGACTTGCCGTTCTGGCCGATCATCAGCCCGTAGATGGAGCGGCCCAGTTCTTTTTCCACCAGGCGGACGGCGTTGACGTAATCGACGCCCAGCATCTGCCATTCGGTGGTGCTGGCGGGGGCGCCGATGGCGGCGGCGGTGGCGATGATGGCGTCATCGGCGATCTCGTCGGCGCCGACCAGTTCGGGCTGGCCCGCATTGACTGCGGCCGTGCCCAGCATGCGGCCATGCTCGACCCAGCCGCCGCCGCCGCAGGCGAAGATGGAACCGCCCGCGATGGCGGATTCGACATCCTTTTCAACCAGTATACGGCCCATCTTGGTTCTTTCCTGTGTGTTCCTGGTTCAGTCCGTGCGGTCGCGCATGGCCATGGCTTCGGCCAGGACCATCGTTCCGCGTGTGGCGTCTTCGGGCGCGCACCATTCTTCCGGGTCATGGCTGCGGCCGTCGCGGCAGGGGACGAAGAGCATGGCCATCGGCGCCAGCCGTGCGACGAAGGCGGCGTCGTGCCCGGCGCCGGAGACCATGTGGCGGGTGGTGAAGCCCTGCGCGTGGGCTGCGGCCTCGACCAGTGCGGCCAGTGCCGGGTCGCATGGCGTGGGGTGCGTGTCGGACTGGATCGCGAAGCGGGCGAGGGTGGTGCGGCTGGCCCGGGCGGCGTCGGTGCAGGCGGCGTGGATCGATGCGACCAGTTCTTCCGCAACCGGGCGTTCGGAGACGCGGATATCGACGATCAGCCGGGCGGAGCGTGGGATGACGTTGGAGGCGCCGGGGGAGAGGTCGAGCACGCCGCAGGTGGCTGTGACATGGCCGGCGCCGGAACGGGCCAGCGCGCTGGCCCGTTGGTGGACGAAGAAGATGATCACGGCGGCGGGCACGGCGGCATCCTGCCGCAGGTCCATGGGTGTGGTGCCGGCGTGGTCGGCGCGGCCGGAGAAGACGATTTCCAGCCGGGTGACGCCGGCGATGGCGTCGACCACGCCGATCTGGACCTGTGCCTGCTCCAGGACGATGCCCTGTTCGATATGCAGTTCGAAAAAGGCCCGGATATCGGTGCGGCGTGGTGTGTCCAGTTGGCCGGGATCGCCGCCCATGCGGGCCAGGGCGTCGGCCAGGCTTTCGTCCCACGGTGCGCGCAGGGTGCGATGCTCGGCCGACAAGGCGCCGGCCATGCCACGGCTGCCGATGCAGGACAGGCCGAAATCGCTGGGTTCCTCGGCCAGGAAATCGACGATTTCGAGATCGTGGCGCAGGGCGATCCCGGCATCGGCGAAGGCGCGTGCGGCCTCCAGCGCCGCCAGCACGCCCAGGATGCCGTCGAAACGGCCGCCATCGGGGACCGTGTCGGAATGCGAGCCGCTCATGAGCGTGCCGAGGCCGGGCGTGGTGCCGGCGCGGCGGCCGATCAGGTTTCCGGACTCGTCGATGTGGGTGGTCAGGCCGGCCTGCTGGAAGCGCGCCGTGAGCCATGCGCGGCCTTCGAGAAAGCGGGGCGAGAAGGAGCGGCGTGTGTGGGGGCGGCCGGGATCGGTGATGGCGGCCAGGGCGTCGAGATCGGCCTGGAGCCGGTCGGGCCGGACGTGCGCGGCGATGCTCATTGCAGGCCGGAGGGTTGCTCGGGCGTGACGAAGCGGCCGGTGCCCGGGGTGGTGAGGACGGTCTGCCCATCGAAGATCTGCTGGCCGCGCAGCCATGTTCCGGCGATGCGCCAGTTCAGTTCGCGGCCCGCATAGGGGCTCCAGTCCGTCAGGACATTGTCGCTGGCGGCGGGGTCGTAGCGCCAGGTCTCGCCCCGAGCGATGGTGATGTCGGCGTCCCGGCCCGGAACCAACCCGCCCTTGCCGGCGGTGAGGCGGAACAGGCGGGCCGGGTTCTCGGACAGGAGGCGGCTGGCGTGGGTGAGGGACAGGTTGCGGCGGGACAGTTCGGTCAGCAGGAGCGGGTAGAGTACGTCCAGCCCCGGCACGCCGGACGCGTTCTTCAGCATGTCGGGATCGGATTTGCGGGTCAGCGACCAGGAGACATGGTCGGTCGAGACGATCGTGACGTTGCCGGCGGCCAGGTGAGCCCAGATCCCTTCGACCTCGGCGCGGGGGCGGACGGGGGGATTGATCTTGGCACGGCCGCCCAGCCGGGCGACGTCATGCTCCTCGTCCAGCACCAGATAGTGGATGCAGGCCTCCACAGTGGTGTCGAACCCCTGGCGGCGATAGGCCTCGCACAGCGCATAGCCGCGTGCGACCGAGCAATGGACGACGTGTCCCGAACAGCCGGTGGCGGCTGCCGTTTCGTAGATCTGGGCCATGGCCAGCGTTTCGGCCAGCGCCGGGCGGGACAGGCCGTGGGCGCGCCAGTCGGTGATGCCCGACCGGGTGACCGCCGCGATCCGGGCGCGGACCATCTCGTCATCCTCGTTATGGACGCCGGCGATCAGCCCGGTTTGCGCCACGGCTTCGAAACAGGCGGCCAGCAGGTCCGGCGGGATGCGGGGGAAGCGGACGGGATCGGTGCCGAAGGTCGAGAATTTGAAGCCGCAGGCGCCGGCCCGTGCCATTTCGGGGATGTGTTGCGGGCCGTCATCGGGGGCGATGGTGCCCCACAGCGCGAAATCGACGCGGGCCTGTTCGCCGGCTTCCCGTGCCTTCTGGCGCAGATTGTCGGCCGTGCAGACCAGGAACCCGTCATCATAGGGCATGTCGGCAATCGTCGTGACGCCGCCGGCGGCGGCGGCGCGGGTGCTCCACACGAAATCTTCCTGCCCTTTCTGCGAGCGGGAATGGACCTGCGCATCGATGGCGCCGGGCAGGATCAGGGCGTCGCCGTGATCCTCGACATGGCGGGCGGTGGGGGGAAGGCCCTGGCCGACGCGGCTGATGCGGCCGGCATCGACGGCCACCCAGCCATTTTCGAGCACCGTATTCGCGGTGACGACATGGCCTTTGAATAGCAGGTCATGCACGGGCATTCTCCTGAAACGGGGGTGGCGGAAAGGCGAGATCCGCCGGGAGCGGGTCGGCAAGGCGGGCGGCGAAGCGGACCAGGATGTCTTCCGTCCGGTGCACGGCGTCGGACACGGCGCCGCTATCGTCCAGAAGCGGCACATGACGGTCGAGTTCAGCCAGCAATGTGCCGGGGCTGCCGGTCGGCCTTGCGTCCGACAGGCGGATGGCCTGCCGGGCGGCCAGGGCTTCCAGCGCGATCAGGGGGGACAGCAGATTGGCTTGCAGGCCCAGCGCGCGGGCGACTGAGGGCAGGTAGCTGGCCTCGTCCTCGAACCCGTTGGCGACGGGGATCTGGTAGAGCGAGGCCGGGGTGGATTCGCGCAGGATCGCCGTCGTGAGGTCGGCGGCCAGCTTGGTCGCGGCGCCGAAGGCGACCTGCCGGCCGGGGTCGAGCGTGAGGTTGCGCGGCAGGCCGGACAGGTCCTCGCGGCAGGAGGCGAGGATACGGCTGAGCGTGCTGCGGGCGTAATGGCACAGCGCGATCACCAGGGCCTGTGCGTCCAGCGCCAGGGCGAGCGGCAGGGAGGCGCCGGAGGTCATGGCCCGTCCGTCGAACAGGATCGGGTTGTCGTCGGCGTGGGCGATGTTGTGGGCCAGCGTGGCCTCGACACGATCGAGCGCCGTGACCAGGGCGCCCGCGATCTGCGGCATGCAGCGGAAACTCAACGGGTCCTGAAGATTGCGGCGGGGCGTCCAGTCGCCGGGACTTGTCAGCCCTTGCAGGTAGCGGGCGATGCGGGCTTCGTCCCGCAACCCGTCCAGGCGGGCGGTTTCCCACGGGATGCCGAAGGCGCCGAAACCCGCGGCGGCCAGGACGAAGACGTGCAGCAGCAGCGGCATGCGGCCCCGCAGGTCGGCCGTTGCCAGCGCCACCCCGGCGACCCCCAGCGCGTTGCTGGACAGGACCGACATGACATCCTTCGGGCCGGGCACCATGGGCTTGAGCCCGAACCGTGCCAGCAGGGTTGCGGAGGGCAGCGCCGGGCCGTCCTCGGGGCCGAAGGCCAGGCCCTCGCCCAGCAGCGTTGCGCCGATATGGCTCATGAGACCGACATCCGCGCAGCCGATCGAGCCGTATTCGGGCACGGCGGGGGTGATCCCGGCATTCAGCAGGTCCGCCAGGGCCGTGGCCAGATAGAGGCTGGCCCCGGCGTGACCGGTCAGCAGCGTGTTGAGGCGGATCGCCATCGCGGCCCGGACCACCCGTCGCGGCAGGTAGGACCCGGTGCCGAGCAGGTGGGAGCGCAGGAGGCGCAGGGCGTATTTCGGCCGGTCGTCATCCGTGACGCCGTTATCCTTGAAGGCGCCCACCATGCTGGTGGTGCCGTAGATGCCGTCGCCCCGGGCCAGGGCCTCGTGCAGTGCCCGTTCGCCCGCGCGCAGGCGGGCGATGCCGTTCGGGCCGAGCACGACCGGCGCGCCATCGGCGATGGCGGTGAGCCGGGTCAGCGGCAGCGTTTCGCCGGAAAGGGAGAGGGGGGTCACGACAGCGTTTCGTCCCTGGTTGCCGAAGCCAGTCTCCCATTCCGGGGCATCGGCGCGGTTATGCTTTTTTGTGCAAGGCCTATAGAATTTTCTGCAATCTGGGCCGCGCGGGCGGGGGCGAAGGGCGGTGACAGCAGCGCCGCCAGGGCCGGAAGCCCGGCGAGCGCGACATAAACGGCCGGGCTGGGCAGGCCGTGCCAGGCCAGCCCGAGGCTGGCGAGCAGCGCGGGGGCGAAGCCGCCGAACAGCGAAACGGAGGCGTTGTAGGACAGGGCGATACCGGTCGCGCGGATACGGGTCGGGAACAGGCTGGCGATGCCGAGCGGGGCGGCGCCGACGAACAGCGCCACCAATCCGCACAGGCTGGCCGCGACCGCGATCATCGCGGCCGTGCCATGGTCATATTTCAGGATGCCCAGGATCGGAGCGGGGAGCGCGATGAGCATCAGCGTCGCCGCCACCAGCAGGCGCCGGACGCCGATCCGGTCTGCCAGTGCCCCCGCCGTCAGTGAACCGGCGACGAGGGCGAGATTGCCGGCCAGCGCGGCGACATAGCTGCCATGGGGGGTGACGCCGCTGAAACGCTGGGCGTAAAGGGGCAGGTAGATGACGAGTGCATAGGGCGCCGCGCCCCAGAGCAGGGAGAGGCCGAGTGCCGCGACGAAGCGGCCGCCATGGTGGCGGGCCAGGTCACGCAGGATGGGCCCGTGGTCGGTGGCGGGGCGCTTCGGCGCCGCGTTGCCGCGACGCAGGATGATGCCGAAGGGGATGATCAGCAGCCCGATGGCGAAAGGCGCCCGCCAGCCCCACTGGGCCATCTGCGCATCGCTCAGCAGCGCGGTCAGGCCGGCGGCGACGGCGGCGCCGAGCATGTTGGACAGGCCCATGGTGGCTTGCAGGAACGAGCCGGCGAAGCCGGGGCGGCCATTGCCCGCGCCTTCGACCAGGAAGGAGGCGGCGCCGCCGATCTCGCCGCCTGCCGAAATGCCCTGCAATAACCGGGCAAGACAGAGGATGACGATGGAGGCGCGCCCCGCCGTGGCATAGGGCGGATCGAACAGGATCAGCGCCGTGCCTGCCCCCATCAGCAGGCAGGTCAGCATCAATGCCGGGCCGCGCCCCCGACGGTCGGCAAGCTGGCCCAGAAGGAGTGCGCCGAGGGGGCGGGCGACCGCCCCGAGCGCGAAGACCAGCAGGCTCTGCGCCAGTTGCGACAGGCGGTCGGCCGGGGGCAGCAGCGCGTGGGCGATATAGGGCGCGAACAGGGCGTAGACCGAAAAATCGTACCACTCCAGAAGATTGCCGATGCAGGCAGCGGCAATCAGCGCTTTTCCGTTCCGTCCCTGTGGCTGTTGCGTCATGGCGGTTCCGGTCAGAAATCCGCGCTGACGGTGCCGAAGAACTGGCGGGGGGCGCCCATCAGGAAATAATTGAAGTCCGTATTGACGAAATTGTTTCCCAGCTCGTTCGTGGTGGCGATGTAGGTCTTGTTGGTGAGGTTGTAGACGTTGAAGCTGGCCGTCAGGCCCCTGAACGGCCCCACCTGGCCGAAATGATAGCGCATGCCGAAATTCATCAGGAAATAGCCCGGAACGCGCAGGTCGTTGGTGTAGGTCAGCTCGCGGCGGGACAGGTAGGTTCCATCGACATGGGCGTCAAAATTGCCGATGGCGTATGAGATGTTGCCCTTGTACATGAACTGCGGATAGTTCGGCACCAGCTTGCCGCGCGTCGGCTGCAGCCCCGTCGCGGTCATGACATTCTGGTCGTAGGTCGAATGGGCGTAGGAGAACGAATTGTAGATCGAAAGCCCGCGCACCGGGCGCAGTGTCACGCTCGCCTCGGCGCCGTTGGTCGTGACCCCGCCGACATTCTGCACCGCGGTGACCGGATTGATGCCGGCCTGGCTGGTGATCAATTGCAGGCGGTTGGAGAAATTGACGCGATACAGCGAGGCCAGCGCGCTGATCAGGGGCGAGGTGTAGCGGTAGCCGCCTTCATAGACCCAGTCGGTTTCGGGCTTCAGCGTGTTGCGGGTGGCCTGGAACGAGGCCTGCGACGCGGTCCACGGCGTGGCCGACACATTGGTGCCGTACCCGTCGAGCGGGAAGGACCGCATATTGTGCGACACGTCGAAGAACAGTTCGTTATGCGGCAGGAAGCGCCAGTTGGCCGAGACCTGCGGCAGGAAGGCGTTCGAGGCTTCCAGATGACCCTGGGCGAGCCGGGTGCCGTTGATGGTGCCGTCCTGCGTCGGCACCGAATTGCCAGAATTGACGATCATGGACTTGAAGCCGGCATTGATCGTCAGATTGTCCGTGACCTTGTAGGTATCCTGCAGGTGAAACACGAAGGTCCGGGTCGAGAATGCTTCCTGCCAGGCGGTCGCGAATACCTTGTCGGCCGGGAAGCCGGTGGTGGGGTTGCCAAGCGTGCCCTGGCCCAGCAGCGGGGCTTCGGAGAAATAGCGGCCTTCGTTGAAATTGCCGTATTCGTACCAGACGCCGGCATTGACGGCATGGCGTGCGATTTTCCACGTGACCGCGCTCTGGAGGCCGCCGCGCGCGACGTTGGGCGTCTGGATACGCTGGGAGAGCGGCGCGCCGTTGGGCGAGGGCATGTAGGGCGTCGTCCAGGTGCTGTAGCCGTTATTGGCGTGGCCGTATAACGTCGTCTTCCAGTTGAGGGTCTCGCTGAGATTTTCGTCGAGGGTGAGGCCGCCCAGATAATCGGTGCGGTTGGCGGTGCCGGCGTAATAGGCGGCATCGAACGGGTCGTTCGTTTTCTGCAGTTCCGCCGGGTAGGTCCCGAGTGCCGCGTTGTACGCGGCCGTATAGTTGGGGTAGTAGTTCGCCAGGTTGGGGCCGACCGTGTTCAGCCAGTTCTTGGTCATGTCCTGATAGTCGAACTGCTGGATCGAACTCCAGTCGAAGAACAGTTTCAGGGACGAACCGCGCGCCAGTGGCTGGACCAGCTTGGCGTTCACCTGGTCCGAATGGTCATAGCCGCCGCCCTTCCACAGATTGCCGTTCAGCCGGGCATAGGCGACGTAGAAGCGGGTGCCGGTTGGATTGAGATCGCCGCTTTCGAAGCGCGCGTAGGTGCGCATCGTCGAATTGCTGCCGAAGGTCTGGGCGACGGTGCCGCCGCGCACATGGGACGGATCGATCGAACGGATCTGGATCGCGCCGCCCAGGTTGCTGGTCGAGGCCACGTCAATCGCGCCCGCACCCTGCGAGACGTCGACGCCGCCGACATCGTCGGAGATGATGGAGCGTGTGACGGACAGGCCATTGTAATTGTTGAACTGCTGGTCGCCCAGGGGAATATCGTCGAGCGTGAAGCCGAGCTGCGACTGGTTGAAGCCGCGCATGAACAGCTGGCTGGAATATTCATAGGCGCCGAACGGATCGGCGGACTGGTAGAGCACGCCCGGAAGCTGGCTGAGGACCTTCAGCGGCGAGGTGCCCGGCACGCTCTGCTGCATCATGGTGCGCGTCACGCTGGTCATCTGCCGGGTCGAGCCATGGCCGAAGACCGAGATGGCCTCGTTGGCGGGGGCCGGGGTGCCGGCTGCCGCCGCCTTGCCCGCGCCGGTCGTGCCGGCGGCGCGATGGCTGGGGGCCGGGGCGTTCGGGCGCGGGGCCGTCGCCTGTGCCGGCGTGGGCGTGGCGGCGTGGAGCTGGGGCGCGATCGCGAGGCCGCCGAGCATGGTGGAGAGCGCGAGAATCCGTCGTGATGTCATCGGGTCATTCCTTGTTGCATCCTGTGGTGCCGGAGAGGCGGGAGGGAGGCTGGCCGTTCGGCAGGGAGGCGTGCGTGGCGACGTCTTCAGGGCGCAGGCCGATCTGGTAGATCGCGACGGTGCCCAATCCGATGGCGCCGGCGGTGAGCAGGGAAGGGGTGAAACTGCCGAACCTGTCGGCCAGCAGCCCGGTTATCGCCGGGGCCAGTGCGCCGCCGAGCGAGCCCCCGGTATTCTGGATGGCCTGCAGGGTCGCGACCCGGTGTTCGGCCGCGATTACGGTGCCGAGCATCCAGCCGCAACTGATGGCCAGGCCGCCCGCGAACAGGGCGATGGCCATGAAGGCGACCATGACGGCCAGTGGCGTGTGCAGCGTGGTCAGCGTGGTTGCGATGGCGGCCACCAGCATGGCCAGCACCAGGGGGGCACGGCAGGCATTCAGCAGCCCCACGCCCCTGGCGGCCAGGCGGTCGACGACCACACCACCCAGCACGCTGCCCGCGAAACCGCAGAATTGCGGCAGCGCGGACAGCATCCCGGCCTGCCCGATCGTCAGGTGACGGGAGGTCTGGAGCCATGCGGGCATCCATGTGGCATAGAGCCAGGTCAGATAGATCACTCCGGCATAGCCCGCCGTCAGGACCCAGCTTGAACGCTGGCGCAGCAGATGGCCCAGATCGGCGCGCAGCGATTGCGTGATACTCGCCGGCACCGGAGCGTCGGAGCGGGGCAGGGCCTTGCGCATCGCGACGCTCAGGTCCAGGTCGGCGGGGTCGCGATAGAAGCGGATCCACACGAAGGCCAGCACCAGGCTGGCGGCGCCGATCGCGACCGACATGCCCCGCCAGCCCCAGAGTGCCATGATCGCGAGCAGCAGCGGCGGGGCCAGGGCCGGCCCGAGGGCGGCGGACCCGTTGAAGAGGCCGAGGGGCCGCCCGCGTTCGCGCGGCTGGTACCACCGGACCAATGCGCGGGTGCCGGACAGGAACAAGGGGGTCTCGCCCAGTCCCAGCCCGATACGCGCCAGGAACAGGCCGGCGATGCCGTGCATCAGACCGAACGCCATCTGTGCGCACGACCAGAGGACCAGGCCCGCCCCCAGCAGGAAGCGGCTGTCGAACCGGTCGGCCAGCAGGCCCGTCGGGACCTGCCCGGCCAGATAGGCCCAGGCGAAGACGGACAGCAGCAGGCCCATCTGGGTGTAGGACATGTGCATGTCGGCCATCACGGCCGTATTGCTGACCGACAGGGCGGCGCGATCGATATAGCTGACGCATCCGGCCGCCATCAGGAGCAGGAGCGTGATCTGGCGCCGGCGGCGCAGGGCGGGAGAGAGGATGGACGCGATGGTGCTCATGCGACGGATTTCCGTCCCGCGGAACCGGCCTCGGCCTGGATTTCCGCCAGGCCGGCCTGCAACCGGCCGATGATGGCGAGGTTGGGGTGCTCCTTCTTCCAGATCAGGCGCGTCGTCATCCGGTAGCGATCGGGCAGGGGGATGGCGTGGACCGCGTGGGAGCGGAACGAGCCGGCGGGCAGGATGGCGCAGCAGGTGCCGTCCTCGACCAGGCGCAGCATCAGTGAAAGCGACTGGGTCTCGAAGATGCCGCCCGGCGTAATGCCTTCCTGATCCAGGTAACGGTCCGTGACCCGGCGCAGCCCCGTGCCCAGGGCGGGCACCGCCAGCAGGTAAGAGGCCAGGGCGATCCGGGGCGTCTGGCCGGGCGGCGGGCTGTGCGCCCGGCCGAAGACGAGGAAGATCGCGGATTTTTCCAGTTCCGCGCTGTCGAGGTCCAGCGGGATGTCGATCAGGTCGGACAGGCCGGCATCGAACCGTCCGTCCAGCAGCCCCTCCACCATCTGCGGCGCGGCGATGGTCGAGATCGTCAGGGGCGGCTGGTAGCGGCGGTGGCGCCACAGCCGGACCAGATTGGCCAGCAGGACCGTCAGGGAACTGTCGCTGCTGGTCGGCATCATGGAGGCGAGTTTCAGGGTCCTGAACGCGCGGAAATAGCTGAAATTCTCGTCGCGCATGATCTGCCGGTGGGTCTGGTCCACCTGCTGGCAGCCCTGGCGCAGCGCCTCGGCCTCTGCCGTCGGCATGACGCCATGGGGGCTGCGTACAAATAATATCCGGCCGAGAATCGTCTCCAGCCGGCCGATCTGGCGGGAGAGCGTGGGTTGGGTCAGCGACAGACGCTGCGCGGCGGCGGCGATCCGCCGGGTTTCGTAGACGGACAGGAAATAGCCGATCATGCGCAGCGTCAGGCCCGAGCTCAGCAATGCGCGCAGGCGGTGCGTCGGCAGCGGGCCGGCAGTGTCGCGTTCCGGCGGGGCCAGGTGGGAACGATTATCGTCCTCGATCAGGGTCAGGCACCAGCCCAGCAGGTGCAGGGCGGAACGGTACAGGCTCTCGCCCTGCGCGGTCGTGACGGCCCTGCTGCCCCGGCGCAGTGACGAGCGTGACAGCAGCGATGTCGCCATGGCCTGCTCCAGGGCGGACACGCTGTGGCTGAGCGTGGATGCGCTGACGCCAAGCACCGGGGCGGCCGAGGCGGCGGAGCCTTCGTTGATCAGGCTCGTAAAATAGATCAGGGCCGGAAGTTCCATTTCTACGGAGCCTTATGACAATATGAATAACGTCGTTTCGTGTCGGATATAATACGATTGGCTCCGTATAATTACAGAAAGAGAGTGTTGATAGAAAAAATAGCGACCGACGATCGTATCGAAGCATCCCCGTAATGAGCGTGCAATTTCAAATAGCCCACAGGCATGCCTTGTGCATAAAAAAGCATAGGTCAACGGACGAGCGGCCCGGTGGGTTCCCTGTGCTTCGGCGCGTGTGGTCCCGTACGGCGGCTCTTGCCGGGCAGGGCGCAGGACGCGGGAGGGGGCGCGCTTTTACCGGACGGCGGATCGGGGCGGGCGGGAAATCGGGGTCGCCCTGGGTTCAGGGCTGAGTGCCCGCCAGCCAGCGTTCTGGCGCCTCGGGCGTGTCCAGCAGGGTGCGTGCCGCCATGTTGAGAAAGACGGGTTCGCCCTGGAGGCCGAACTCCGTTTCGATGCTTTCCAGGCGTTTTTCCAGTGCGAACAGGAAAATCATGAGCTGGTGGGCGGCGTGCGCCTGGTCGCCCTGATAGCCGAGATGTTTCTCGCAGAACTCTCCCTGCCGGCATGAGTCGAAATTCAGGCTGTAATAGCCTCGGCACACCATGGGGCGGGCGGCATAGATCGAGCAGCTTCCATCGAAGAGGAACGGACAGAAAGCTGGAGGCGAGGCCAGCCGTTCCTTCAGGACCTGGAGGCGCTCCGGCGGGAATGTGTGCCATGCCTCGTGAACGGCGAGGATCGCGAACAGCGGATTGACCTGCACAAGGCTGTGGCAGCACGTATCGCAGCCCTTCGTGCAGGCCAGCGGCGCGGTGGGGCTCATGCGTTTCAACGTCTCCGCGACCTCATCGCAGAGCTGGAGGATGCGCCGGGCCAGAAGGACGAGATCGGCCTCGCCGGTGGCGGCTTGCAGATCGCGCCTGAACGCTGAATCGGCCTGGTCCATCTTCTGGCGCATATAGGCAAGGGGCGAGGCATCGTAGGGCGCTGGCCCGTCACTGTTCATAAGGCGGATGGATCCGATTGATGGGCCGAACCGGCTGGTGGCGGCTTGCCGGGCTTATGTTCCGGCCTGATCGAAAGAGGAATTTTCTTGTGTTGTCATGAATGATTTGGATGGTCAAAGGGAAATATGTAGCGACTGACGCCGCCGAAGCCCGATGCGGGAGGCTGGCCGGATGAACGTGCGATCTAGCTGAGGGTGTGCCGGGGTGCTGATGTTGTTTTTCCCGGCCGGGCGTGGACGAGGCGCGTACAGAGCAGGCTGCCCACGCCCGACAGCGCGATGACCCAGCCCATCGGCCAGGGGGTGCCGTCGGCGAAAGCGCCGACCAGGCCTGAGCCGAGAATGCCGCTGCCATACTGCATGGCGCCTACCAGCGCCGAGACGGCGCCTGCCCGTTCGGGAAAGCCGTTGAGCGCGCCCGCAATGGAATTCGCGACGATGAAGCCTGTCGTGGAGGCGAAGAGGAAGAGAGGGACCACGAGCCCCCAGAGCCCTCCCTGGCCGGTCCATGCCGCTCCGGCAACAAGCAGCCCCGACAGTGCGGCCTGGATTGCCCCCAGGACGAGCAGGCGATCGCCGCCGACCCGTGCGGCCAGGCGGGAATTGACGGTATTCGTCGCCATGATGCCGACGATGCCCAGCGCGAAGAGCAGCCCGTAGAGCCGGGCGGGCACATGGTGGTACGTGATGTAGGCGAAGGGCGTGCCGGCCACGTAGGCGAACATGCCGCCATAGAAGAAGCCGCCGGCGCCCGCATAGCCCAGAAGGCGCGGCTGCTTCAGGAGTTCGCCGTAGCGCAGGAGTGCCCGTGTCAGGGGCTCATGGTTGCGATACGCGGGCGCGAGCGTTTCCGGCAGGCTCGGCACGGCGGCCAGCGTCAGCATGCCGACCCCGACCAGGGTCCAGAAAATCGCGCGCCATCCGCCAAGGAGCAGGATCTGGCCACCCACGATCGGCCCCAGCAGCGGGGCGATGGCCATGACCGTGATCAGGGTCGAGAGCATCTGCACGGCGCGGTGCCCTGCATAGAGGTCGCGCACCATGGCCCTGGAGAGGACGACGCCGGCCGATGCGCCGGCGGCCTGCAGGATCCGCCAGCCGATCAGGGTGGCGCCGCTGCCGGCGACCGCGCAGCCTGCCGAACCGAGGATGAACAGCACGAGGCCGAGCGCGACGGGGAGGCGGCGGCCGTGGCGGTCGCTGACCGGCCCCCAGAAGAGTTGCCCGAAGCTGAAGCCGATCAGGTAGCCCGAGACGGTCCATTCGACCAGGCCGGGACTGGCACCGAGGGCCTGGCCCATGGCAGGCATGGCCGGAAGGTAGAGATCGGTCGAAATCGACGCGAATCCCATCAGCAGGCTGAGGATGCCCAGTACCCACCAGCGATGATCGATCGCCTCCTGCCTGGCAGCCTGTATCGTGCCGGCGGTCTCGACGTCCTCCGGCCGTTCCGCGACCTGCCCGGGGGCCGCGTGTGTCATGCCGTTCAGAATTCCTGCGCTGTGGGGCGGAACAGGATCTCGTTGATGTCCATGTCGTCCGGCTGGCTGATGGCGAAGGCGACGGCGCGGGCGAAGCTGTCCGCCGGGATGGCGTAGCTCTTGTAGAACGCCGCGATGTTGCGCGCGGCGTCGGGGTCCGTGACGCTCCGCGGCAATTCGGACTGGACGGCCCCGGGCGAGATGACTGTCGTGCGGATGTTGTGGGGCTTGGCTTCCTGCCGCAGGCCCTCCGACAGCATCAGCACGGCGGCCTTGGTTGCGGCATAGACGGCGCTGCCCGGGCGGACCTTGTGGCCGGCCACCGAGGAGACGTTGATGATATGGCCGCTCTTCTGCCGCGTCATATGGGGCAGGGCGGCTGCGATGCCGTAGAGCGTGCCCTTCAGGTTGACGTCGATCATCCGGTTCCAATCGTCGATCCGGCCATGTTCGAGCAGGGATTGCGGCATGAGGCCGGCATTGTTGATGATGACGTCGATCCGCCCATGGGCTGCGACGGCTGCATCGACCAGGTGCTTCACCTGTGCGCTGTCGGTGACATCGGTCTCGATCGCGGCCGATGCGGGCTGTCCGATGTCCTTTGCCAGAGCGTGGAGCCGGTCGAGGCGGCGCGCGCCGAGAACCAGCTTCGCCCCGTTGGCCGCCAGATGGCGCGCGGCGGCCTCGCCGAGGCCGCTGCTGGCGCCGGTGATGACGATGATCCTGTTTTCGATGCGGTTGCTCATGGCGATCTTTTCCTTCTTCAGGCCTGGAGGCTGGTTGAAAAGCCGGTCCGCCGAGCGAGAGTGCCGCCCGCCGGCAGGGGGACTTTGCAGACAGTTCCTTAGTCGGGGATCGTACGGTTGTAGAATGCATCGGGAAGATGATCGGGGTCGGGGCCGCCGCGCCGGCCGCGATCCAGGGTCTCGATCGCGGCGATGTCGTCGGCTGTGAGCGTGAAGTCGAACACCGCGAAATTTTCCCGGATGCGATCGGGATGCGTCGATTTGGGGATTGCGGAATTGCCGATATCCAGTTGCCAGCGCAGGATGACCTGCGCCGGGGTCCTGTCGTATTTTCGTCCGATTGCCATGATGGTGGGGTGCGTCAGCGGATTGTCTTCCGGCGGCCTGTCATCACCCCAGTAACGCATGACGCCCCCGATGGGCGACCAGGCCTGGGTCACGATGCCCGACGTCCGGTCGTATGCGCGAAGGGCCGACTGGGTGAAGAACGGGTGAAGTTCCACCTGGTTCAGGGCCGGGGGGATATCGGTTGCCGCCACCAGCCTGCGCAGATGGTCGGGGCTGAAATTGCAGACGCCGATGCTTCCGACTTCGCCGTTCCAGAGCATTTTCTCCAGTTCCCGCCATGCGGCGATCATCGGTGTGAAATCGCGCGTGGCGGGCTGGTGCAGCAGATAGACATCGATCCGGTCGAGACCGAGTTTGCGGCGGCTGCGGTCATAGGCATGGCGGATTTCGCGCGTGCCGTAATCGGTGATCCATGCCTTGGTCTGGACGATGATCTCGTTGCGCGGGAGGCCGCTTTCGCGGATGGCCTGGCCCACTTCCGCCTCGTTGAAATAGGCGGCGGCCGTGTCGACCATGCGATAGCCGGCGGTGAGGGCCGTCCGCACCGCGCCGACGGTTTCCTCGGGGGCGGCGCGGTAGACGCCAAAGCCCAGCGCGGGCAGGTCCAGACCGGAGTTCAGTCTGATTGTCGGGCTGTATCGAACCATCAGTTCGGTGTTCCCTCGGAATGGGATGTCGGTGTGTGCCGGTATTGCGCTTCGCTGACATGCTCCAGCCAGTCGGAGGCTTTACCGTCCTTTGATTCCGTAATGGCGACATGGCTCATCGCGCAGGTGGGCGAGGCGCCGTGCCAGTGTTTTTCGTCCGGTTCGAACCAGACGATATCGCCGGGTCGTACTTCCTCGATCGGCGCGCCGGCACGCTGGACCCAGCCCAGGCCGGCGGTGATCAGCACTGTCTGTCCCAGAGGGTGGGTATGCCATGCCGTGCGTGCGCCGGGCTCGAACGTTACCGTTGCGCAGGACAGGGCGCCGCTTCCGTGGAAAGGGGCATCGATCCGCACGGTGCCGGTGAACCATTCCGACGGACCGGTGATGGACGGCGCGAAGCCGGGACGTTCGATTTTCATGCGGTTTTTCCAGTCATGTGTCCGCAGCGGGAATTCTCTTGTTCATGGTGGCGCATTCTATTGATGTGGATTAGATGCTATCGTTCGCTTGATGCTATATCGGAAATTCATGAATGAGACGCGAGGAACTGGTCGATCTCAATGCGTTCCTGGTCGTCGCGGAAGAGCAGAGCTTCACGCGGGCGGCCGCCCGGCTCGGGACCTCGCAATCCACCCTGAGCCATACGATCCGGCGGCTGGAGGCGAGACTGGACGTGCGCCTGCTGACGCGTACGACCCGGCGGGTGGCGCCCACCGAAGCGGGCGAACGGCTGCTGAAGACGCTGGTCCCCGCGTTGGACAGTATCGCCGAGGAAATCGCATCGTTGAGCGAATTGTCCCGCAAGCCGTCGGGCACGGTGCGCATCACGGCATCCGAGCATGCCGCCCGGACGCTGCTGTGGCCGGCGCTGGCCAGGCTGCTGCCGGATTATCCGGACCTGCATGTCGAGCTGTCCGTCGATCCCGGCCTGACCGATATCGTGGCAGAGCGGTTCGATGCGGGGGTCAGGCTGGAGGAGACCATCGCCAGGGACATGATTGCCGTTCCGATCGGTCCACCGCTACGCATGGCCGTTATCGGCGCGCCGTCCTATTTCGAAAAGCGTCCGATCCCGAGAAAGCCCCAGGATCTGGCCCGGCATAGCTGCATCAATCTGCGTCTCTCGACGTCGGGCGGGGTGTATGCATGGGAGCTTGAGAAAGGAAAACGCTCCCTTCATGTCCGGGTGGGGGGACAACTGACGTTCAACACCGTGCCCATGATCATGTCGGCGGTGCTGTCGGGCTTTGGCCTGGCCTGCGTCGTGGAAGATCACGTCGCGGATGATGTGAAGGCGGGGCGCCTGGTGCGGGTGCTGGAGGATTGGTGTCCGCCATTTCCCGGCTACCATCTTTATTATCCCAGCCGGCGGCAGTCTTCCGCGGCCTTCCGGCTGGTGGTGGAGGCCTTGCGATACAGGGGGTGACGGCTCTCCCGGTTCGGTTGCGGGCGCTCGGGGATGCGGGGTGAGGAGAGATCACTGCATCTGCCTCACCCCGCCACGCGAGCAGAATTCATGCGGCTTGCCAGCCAGGCGTGGGCGGGATGCCGCTCTCGCTCAGCATGACCAGGGGCCGGCTTGTCCGATTGCATGAATATGGTAGCCGGGATGGTCTCTCGTGTCTGTTACTGAGGTTGGGGTATAAAGACACAATATTCGATATTTTCACGTTTTTTTACCGACTTTAGATCTGGGCAAAAACGAAAAACTCTTCTTACGAACAGCAAAATTTTTTTTGGCGGATAGCGAAACCTTTCTCTTCCGAATACTTTAATCTTTTGTCACGAAGCTGACAGGCCGCCCGGATTGCGTGGTTTTTCAGCTCTTCGTGAATTGTGGGAGGTGCCGGCATTGATCGGCAGTTTCATGAAAGTTTGTCGATACAATAATAATGCGCCGATATTTCGGCAGGTCGCGGATTGAGAACCTTAGCCGCTGGTGAGGAACAGGTTGCGATGCGAATACTGATTACCGGAAATATGGGCTATGTTGGATCTACGGTATGCAAATATCTGCGGCGCGCTCGGCCCGATGCGGTACTGCATGGTTTCGACAATGCCTATTTCGCCCATTGCCTGACCGGTGCCACGCGCCTGCCGGAACAGAATCTCGATGCGCAGTTCTATGGCGACGTGCGGTCCATCACGCCCGAGCGGCTTGCCGGATATGATGCGGTCGTTCAGCTCGCCGCCATATCGAACGATCCGATGGGGCACAAATTCGAGAAGATCACCTACGACATCAACCAGGATACCACGATTGCGCTGGCTCGGGCCGCGGCATCCGCAGGCGTAAAAAATTTCGTTTTTGCGTCTAGCTGCAGTATCTACGGCATTGCCGAGGGCGGCCCGCGCAAGGAGACCGATCCGGTCAATCCGGTGACGGCCTATGCCCGATCCAAGATCGGTGCGGAAAAGGCGCTGGAGCAGATCGACACCGACATGGTGATCACCAGCCTCCGCTTCGCCACCGCCTGCGGCATGTCCGACCGGCTGAGGCTTGATCTGGTGCTGAATGATTTCGTCGCATCCGCCATGGTGACCGGCAAGCTCAGCGTGCTTTCGGATGGAACCCCGTGGCGGCCGATGATCGATACCGCCGACATGGCGCGCGCGATCGACTGGGCGGTGGACCGTTCGGCGGAGGCGGGTGGGCGTTACCTGGCGGTGAATGTCGGCAGCGACGACCGCAACTATCAGGTGCGCGAGATCGCTGATGCAGTGGCCGAGGCGCTGCCGGGGACCGAGGTCAGCGTCAACACCGACGCGCCGGTGGACAGCCGGTCCTACCGGGTCGATTTCGGGCTCTACAAATCACTCGCGCCTGATCACCAGCCGCAGGTGACGCTGCGCGATTCCATCGAAGAGCTGAAGGCGGGGCTGGAGCGCATGCATTTCGGCAATGCGGATTTCCGCAATTCGCCCCTGATCCGCCTCAAGGTTCTGGAAGCGCATATGGAAGCGGGGCGCCTCGATTCATCGCTGGTCTGGCAGGCATCCGCGCGCCCCTGAGAGGCGCGCGCTGCGTATTCCGCCTGGCGCCGTCTCCCGTCATGGGCGGGAGACGGGCCAATAACATGAAAATGGGAGGGGTGGGGACATGAAGGTCGCGATACTAGCCGGCGGTTTTGGAACGAGGCTCAGCGAAGAGACGATGATCCGCCCCAAACCCATGGCCGAGATCGGCGGGCGGCCGATATTATGGCATATCATGAAGATATACGCCCATTACGGATTCTCGGACTTTGTCGTCCTTGGCGGGTATCGCGTCGATTTCATCCGCGATTATTTCATGCGCTATCGGGCGTCGCTCAGCGATTTCACCATCGACCTCGGCACCGGGGAAGTGGACTGGCTGCAGGCGCAGGCCGAGAACTGGCGCATCACGGTGCTGGACACCGGCAAGGAGTCCCTTACGGGCGGACGCATCCGGCGGGCGCGCCGCTATCTGGAAGGCGGTACGTTCTGCCTGACCTATGGCGACGGCGTGAGCGATGTGAACATCAGCGATCTCGTGGCATTCCATAAATCCCGCGATACGTGGTGCACATTGACGGCGGTGGTCCAGCCCGGCCGGTACGGCGCGCTGAATCTCAGTGACAACGGCGCCGCCGTGCGCGGCTTCGGCGAGAAGCGGGCCGGGGATGGCGGGCTGATCAATGGCGGTTTCTTCGTGTGCGAGCCTGAGATCTTCGATCTGATCGACGACGATCTGACGACATGGGAAGCCGAGCCGATGGATCGGCTGATCGCGCGCGACAAGCTCTCGAGCTTCGTACACAGCGGCTATTGGCAGAGCATGGATACGCTGCGCGACAAGCAGGTCCTGGAAGCGGCGTGGGCAACCAAGGCAGCGCCCTGGAAAGTATGGTCCGACTGACAGGGGGCGGCTTCACGCACGCCGTGGTGGAGAGCGTGTCATCTCCCGGAAAGCATCCGGGGGAAGCATGCGCATCGCACGGCGGACGGAGCCGTGTGACGCGAGACCATCGGAAATGACACAACTGGCAGGAGCCGGAACATGATCATCGTCGATACGGCACTGAAAAAGCGCGAGGCGGAAGGGCGGCCTGTGACCGTCGCCATCGTCGGCGCGGGCACCCAGGCGCGGGCCATTGCCCGCACCATCGAGATTGCGACACCCGGCATGCGCGTCGTCGCCGTGGCCAACCGCACGCGCGCGAATGGCGAGGCGGTCTTTACCGAACTCGGGCTCGATCCGGTCTGGTGCCCGGACGGCGCGGCCCTTGATGCCGCCCTGGCATCGGGGGCGCGGGCGGTCACCGGCGATCCGCTGCTGCTGGCCGGGGCGACAGGCATCGACGCCGTGATCGAGGCGACCGGATCGATGGAATATGCCGCCCGTGCGGTGCTGGCCGCGATCGAGGGGGGCAAGCATCTGATTCAGGTGAATGCGGAACTCGATGGCACCATCGGCCCGATCCTGAAGGTGAAGGCGGACGCGGCCGGTGTCGTCTATACCGCAGGCGATGGCGACCAGCCGGGCGTGATGATGAATCTGGTGCGCTTCATGGAAGGGATCGGGGTGCGGCCGGTACTGTGCGGCAGCATCAAGGGACTGTATGATCCGTATCGTACGCCGGATACGCAGGTTTCCTTCGCGCAGAAATGGGGTCTGGACCCGGCCATGGCGGCGTCGTTCGCCGATGGTACGAAGATCTCGTTCGAGCAGACGGTGATTGCCAATGGCACCGGCATGAAGGTGGCGAGGCGCGGGATGATCGGGCCGGATTTCTCCGGCGGAGATCCTTATGCGCCGCTGGTGCCGCTCGAGGAAACGACCAGCGCCTTCGCCGCCTATCTCGACGCGCATCTCGCCGCCGGCGGCCCGGGCTTTGTCGATTACGTGATCGGTGCGCGGCCCGGTCCCGGCGTTTTCGTCATCGGGACGATGGAGGATGCGCGGCAACGGCATTTCCTGAATTATTACAAGATGGGGTCGGGGCCTTATTACTGTTTCTACACCCCCTTCCACCTGTGCCATTTCGAGGTTCCGGGCTCGGTCGCGCGGGCGGTGCTGTTCGGGGATGCGACGCTGACGCCGCTGGCGGGGCCGAGCGTCGGTGTCATCGCGCTGGCCAAGAAGGATCTCGCCCCGGGGGATGTCATCTCCGCGCTCGGCGGGTTCGAAGCCTATGGCATGATCGAGAATATCGAGACGATGCGGGCGGAAAACCTGATCCCGTTGGGACTTGCGATCGGCGGGCGGGTGAACAGGCCCATTCCGCGGGACCGGCCCATCACCTTCGACGATATCGATGTGCCCGAAGGGCGGACGATCGACCGGCTTTATGCGGAGCAGGAGGCAGTCTTCGTGCCCTCGGTCGTGGTCGAAGAGGTGGTTTATGATCTTTCATGAAACCACGCTGAAGGATGCAGTGCTGATCGAGCCGGAGCCGCGGGGGGACGACCGTGGTTTCTTCGCCCGGATGATGTGCAAGGAGGAGTTCACGGCACACGGGCTGATTTCCGATTTCGTGCAGCACAATATGTCCTTTTCGCGCTGCAAGGGCACTGTGCGGGGGTTGCATTTCCAGCGTGGTGCCTATGCCGAGGCCAAGCTGATGCGCTGCACGAGAGGGGAGATCGTCGACGTGATCGTGGATCTGCGTGGGACATCGCCGACCTATCTGAAGCATGAAGCCTTCCATCTGACCGCCGAAAATCACCGGCTGCTCTATGTGCCGCCCGGTTTTGCCCATGGTTTCCAGACGCTGACGGATGATGTCGAGGTTTTCTATCCCGTCAGTGCCGCCTATGCGCCCAGCATGGAGGGTGGCCTGCGTCATGATGATCCGCTGGTCGGGATTTCATGGCCTCTGGATGTGAGCGGTGTCTCGCCGAAGGATGCCTCCTGGCCGTTCCTGCAACGGGGGGCACCGCCGATTTTCTGAATATTCCGCAGCGGCACGGAATCGCGCTTCGACCGGGGAGGAACCATCGGCGTTGTTCCGACGTAGAGGAAGGGCCGGTCCAGTACAATCATCGCCGCGTGGGTCATGCGTATTTTTCGTCACGGACCGCATGCCCGCCTCCGGCAGTTCGCATGAGATCGTCAGCTTCCAGTCCATGGAGGATTTGTGATGAAACCGGAACAGAAGATTCAATCTGAAAACAGGCGCTTTCTCGTCCTTGGTCGCGTTGGTGACAAGTCGCTGCATCATAGCTGGATTGCGGACAAGACGGTCACGCGGAACTGGGACCTGCAACTGAATTCGTATGCCAAGGATGTTTCACTCTGCCAGGATGGCGATCTGCCACCGGTATTCGATTACGGCACCAAGTGGGACAGTATCGCACGCCATTTCAGAGCCAATCCGGAGCTGCTGGATCGTTATGAGTATATCATGCTCCCCGATGACGACCTGTTGATGGAAGCGGCGGATATCAATCGGCTGTTCGAGATCGCGGTGGAATATGATCTGACGATGGCGCAGCCGGCCATGACGATCGAAAGCTACCTTTCGCATGCCGTCGTCCTGCGCATGCCGGGTTTTCGGCTTCGGTACAGTACTTTTCTTGAATCGATGGCGTGCTGCATCAAATCGTCCTATCTGCGCACGCTTCTGCCGATGTTCGAGCGGCATTTCACGGGCTGGGGCACGGATCTGATCTGGGCGATGCTGATGAGGGCGCCCGCCTACCGTGCGGCGATCGTGGACGAGGTGCCGATGACCCATACAAGGCCGCTCTATAGCGGCCCGATCTACGATACGTTCGCTGAGGACAAGGTCGATCCGAGGGAGGAAGTGCGCGGGCTGATGGCCTGTTTCGAGAACCATCCTCTGGGAATGCATGTCTATGGCGGCTATCTGAACGATGGCAGGCGGGTTGGCGACTTCGAGGCACGCATACGCAATGCGATCGGATTGTTCAGCGTCGCGGGACGTTCGAAGCTGCCCTGGAACACCTTCCGCATGGGGTGCGCGATGCTGCTCCGGGCATTCACCAAAATGGGCTATAAGCCCGAGCAGCTTCGTGCCGTCGCAGGGAAGGAAATGGCCGCACTGGGGATTGGGGCGCCGCCGCGCTTTTCGGGCGCGGGCATGCAGGCAGCGGGCATTCCGGTTTCGATTTCCGCTGTGGCCAATAAGCATGTGACCGGCGGCATGAGCGTGTGAGTTCTGCTGTCCATCGGGAGGACAGGTGCGACAGGGCCGGGTTTTTACGGGGGGCTGAGGGGTAGGGCCCTCGGCCCCTCGCGGGTTTGGGCGGAGCCCCGACCCTTCCGCGTGATCCGTGAGACCAGCCCCGCTTTCACGGGGCTGCGAAGCGGCGGACATGGGCGGGGGACAGTTCGCCGATCGTGTTCACGCCAAGCATCGCCATGTCGCGTGCGATTTCCGACCGCATCAGATGCAGTGCGTGACGCACGCCGGCCGTGCCCGCCGCGACCGAGGCATAAAGAAACGGCCGGCCGATGAAGACGAAATCCGCGCCCAGCGCCAGGGCCTTGAGCACGTCGGTGCCGCGCCGGATGCCGCCGTCGATCAGCACAGCCATCTCGCCCGCCTCGCGCGCGGCCTCTTGCAGCATGAGCAGGGGGGCGATGGCCGAGTCCAGCTGGCGTCCGCCATGATTGGACAGCCAGACGCCGTCGAGACCTGCCGCGCGGGCGAGCGCGACATCTTCGGGCGAAAGGATTCCCTTGATGACGAGCCGGCCTTTCCAGTTGTCGCGCATGAAGGCGACATGCTCCCAGCACAGCCCGTCGCGGGTGCCGATATTGCGTTCGGCGGAGCGCGAGAGGATCGCCGGCCCGCGAAACGCATCCATGTTCTCGAAATGCGGCATGCCGCGCGCGAGGGTGCGGAGGAACGTCCCGAGCGACCATCGCGGATGACGCGCTCCGTCCCAGAAAAGACGCGGGGTGGGCCGCAGGGGCATGGAGAAGCCGGTGCGGGCATTGTTCTCGCGATTGGCGGGAACCTGCACATCGGCGGTGAGGACGATCGTCTCGAACCCCGCCCCATCGACCCGGCGAAGCATCGCCCCGATGCGCTCCCTGTCGCCGGGAAGATAGGCCTGGAACCAGCGTGTTCCGCCCTCGATGGCCATCGTTTCCAGCGGGGTGAGCGAGGTGGCGCTGGCCACCATCAGCGCGTCTTCGGCGGCGGCGGCCTGGGCCAGGACGATGTCGCCCCGGAACGATGACAGGGCGGACAGGCCCATGGGTGCGATGCCAACCGGCAGGCTGAAGGATTTCCGGAAGAGAGACGTCACCGTCGAGCGCGCGCGCGTATCGACGAGCACGCGCGGCAGGAGGGCGAGCGCGGCATAGCTCTCGCGATTGGCGCGCAGGGAGCGGTTGGTTTCCGCAGCCCCCGAGTAATAGCCATAGATCTGCCGCGGCAGGCGCCGTCGGGCGACGGTCTCGAAATCATCGAGACACAGGAAGCGGTCGAGGCGGCGGGGCGTGGCCGGGGTGGATGGCGGCTTTACCTGGACGGGGGAGTAAGCGGTCATGGCACTCCTTGCGGCGAGATCAGGCGTGAAACCGGGCCGGAAAATCGGCATGAGGGGGGATTGGCGCCGGACGACGTAAAGTGGCCGGACGGCGTTAGCCCCGGCAGGGTGAACGCCGGGCGGCCGATGGGGTTCGGATATCGTCTTATCGCCCTGTGCATGAAGGGCGCGCCGGATTTCTGCCCGTTCGGGGGTGGTCCGCACGGGGACGCGGGACAAGGGTGCGGTCTGGGCGTTTTCGTTGTGAGCGGGCGCCGTCTTCGCCATGAAGCGGGCGCCCGGTCGGGGGCGCTTCAGGTGACGGGGATGCGCTTGCTCAATTCGTCGATCAGCACGCGGATATTGTCGGCATAATCGATCGGGATGGCGATGATCTGCACGCCGCCCTCGGCGAAGGCGCGTTCGAGAGTTGCTTCGAAATCCTCGATCTTTTCGACGAAATGGCCCTTGGCGCCGTAGGATTCGGCATATTTGACGAAATCGGGGTTGCCGAATGTCATGCCGTAATCGGGGAAATGATCGACCGCCTGTTTCCAGCGGATCATGCCGAAGGCGCCGTCATCGATGATCAGGGAGACGAGATTGAGCTTGAGGCGGACGGCGGTTTCGATTTCCTGGCTGTTCATCATGAACCCGCCATCGCCCGAGACGGCCAGCACGCGCCGGTCGGGGTAGAGGATGGCAGCCGCGATGGCCGATGGCAGGCCGGCACCCATGGTGGCCAGGGCATTGTCCAGCAGGAGCGTGTTGGCGACGCTGGTGCGGTAGTTCCGCGCGAACCAGATCTTGTACATGCCGTTATCCAGCGCCACGATACCGTCCTGCGGCATCACCTTGCGGATATCGGCGACGACGCGCTGCGGTGTCCAGCGATTGTCGGTGGAGCCTTCCAGGATATGGTCGAGGATGCCGTCGCGCAGGCCCAGGAGGGCGTCGGCATTGGCAAGGCGGCCTTCGACCTGGTCGGCCAGGCGGGACAGGGAGGCGCCGATATCGCCGATGATTTCGGTCTGCGGGAAATAGACCTGCTCGACATGGGCGGGCTCGTAGCCGAAATGCACGACGTCCGGCCCGTTGGTGCCCATGATGAAGGGAGGCTTTTCGGCGGTGTCGTGGCCGATCGTCAGGATCAGGTCCGCGCGTTCGATGGCCTCGTGGACGTAATCGCGCTCGCTGAGGGCGGCCGTGCCCATATAGAGATCGCTGCATCCGCCCACCGCGCCCTTGCCCATCTGCGTCGTGAAATAGGGCAGGCGCGTGCGCGAGAAGAATTCATGCAGCTTGCCGGCCAGGCGCGGGCGGGATGCCGCCGCACCCAGCATGACCAGGGGGCGCCGGGCGGAGCGCAGCAGGTCGGCCGCGATGCGGATCGCCGCGTCACTGGCGACGGGTGCGTCGATCGCGTGCGGGCGGATCAGCGCCGGGTTGCCGCATTCCTCGCGCGCGATGTCTTCGGGCAGTTCGAGATGGACCGGGCCGGGGCGTTCTTCGGCCGCCACGCGGAAGGCGTCGCGGATCAGGGTGGGGATCATGTGGGCGGAGACGATCTGCCGGGCCATCTTGGTCAGCGGGCGCATCGTCGCCACGACATCGACGATCTGGAAGCGGGCCTGGCGTTCGGAGAGGATTGCCTTCTGCCCGGTCAGCATCACCATCGGCATTGCGCCCAGATGGGCGTAGGCGGCGCCGGTCGCGAGATTGAGCGCGCCGGGGCCGAGCGTTGCGAGGCACACGCCCGGCCGGCCCGTGAGGCGGCCATGGGTCGCGGCCATGAAGGCGGCGGCCTGTTCGTGGCGGGTGATCGTCAGCTTGATCGAGGAGGTGCGGAGGGATTCGACGATATCGAGATTCTCTTCGCCGGGAATGCCGAAAATCCGATCGACGCCCTCATTTTCAAGGGCTGCGACGAGGAGGTCGGATGCCTTTGTCATATGATCATCTCCGGACAGGGCTGAACCTGTCATGCATCGTTGTCCGGAAAGAACAGGGGAGGAAAGGCCTGAGACTATTCAAATCATGATCAGGTCCGTCACGATGTGAGGACATTCCCCGCAGCGAAATCCGTCCGGATGGGGCATCCGAACAGATTCGCGGCGCAGGCTCAATCCGCAATTCCTGCCGTCAGATCTCCGGAATGCGCATGTGCACGCCCCGTAATTGCAGAGCGTGACCGGAAATGTGGGCTGGTGAGCGAGAGTGCCGCGCAGCGGCACGGCCGTCGTGTGTTTCCGAGCACCGAAGCGGAGCGGCCTATATGGCCGTGAGCATCGGAGCGCAGGAAACGCGCGTCGGATCGCCACCAGCGCGCATTTCCGGTCATGCTCGCCGGAAGCGGATGAGGCTGCGGGAGGGACCGCGATCGGCCCAGTTGGGCATTTCGCGCCAGGGCGTGATGACGGTGGCATGGGCGCCGTCCACGGTGACGGTCCGCCGTTGTTCCGTGCCCACCCATTCGGGGGCCCAGGCCGTCTCGACGCGCGTGATCCATTGATCGTGCTCGATCCGGTAGCGGCCGATATAGGCGACGAGGGTTTTCATGAGCTGCGCGCGGTCCCAGTCCGTCACGGCGGGCTGGCGGCTGCTGCCTTCCAGGTTGAAGGCGACCCAGCCATCCGCGGTAAAAATGACCCGTCCGCGCGGGCAATCGCCCATGGCCTCGATCATTTCGCCGCTTTTCTTGTCCTCGACCTGGTAGGAAACAAGCTCCCATGTGCCAATAAGCTGCTGTGCCAGATCGCTGGAATTTTCGCCGTGTACCCGCGTCATTTTCCGAATGGTTCCTCTTGAAGCAAGAATCAAGTAAGGGGAGCCGTGTGGCGTCTGTAAATATTTTACTTGTTCTTTTGTTGATTGTTTACATGGTCGTTTTGTGGATAAATATTCATGGGGATGTGGGAAGTCTATGCCGTTTCCGTGATTTTTTCTATCAAAAACGGGACAAAAGATTTATGCTGAATCGACAAAAATCGGAGCCGTCGAAAAAATGATCTACGATGAGGTCGGCGATCTGAGGTTTTTCGTGATGCTGGCCGAGGCGCAGAGCATGACGAAGGCCGCGCGCGGCATGGGGACCTCTCCGGCCGTGATATCGCGCCGGCTGGCCAGGCTGGAGGGCCGGCTGGGCAGTTGCCTGGTGAACAGGAGCACGCGGCGGTTCAAGCTGAGCGAGACGGGGCAGATCCTGTACGAACGCGCGCTGCGGATCGTCACCGACATCACCGATCTGGAAGCCGAGATCGCGTCGGCCGAGCGGATGCCGCAAGGCAGCCTGAATATCGGCGCGCCCCTGGAATTGGGGCGCCGCCTGATCGCGCCCTTCGTCGAAGCCTTCAACGAACGCTATCCGGAGCTGAAGATCGGGCTGGCGCTGGTCAGCGAGGGGCGGCACGAATTCGGCGACTGCCTCGACCTGATCGTACGGCTGGGCATGCCCGACATGCCGACCGCCATCGTGACGCATCTGGCCTCGACGACGCGCATTCTCTGCGCCTCGCCGGCCTATCTGGCGCACCATCCGGCCCCCGCGACGCTGCAGGACCTCGCGGCGCATGATTGCTTGTGCCTGCGGCGCAGCAAGTCGATGACCCTCGTCAATCGCTGGGCGTTCGGCGACGAGGAGAACCGGGAGGTGGTCACGGTGCAGCCGCGCCTGTCCTCGACGAGTTGCGAGGTCATCCATGACTGGGCGTTGTCGGGGCAGGGGATTGCCTACAAGCTGATGTGCGATGTCCATGACGATCTGAAATCCGGCAAGCTGGTGCATATCCTGCCGGAGCTTTCGGGGGAGGGGATCGATTTCTATGCGCTGCGGCCTCATCGCCAGGGGGCGCGGGCGAATGTGGATGTGTTCCTGCGCGAATTGCGCGCATATCTGAGGCGCTGCGGCGGGTTTTCCTACCGGGCCGCGTAAGGCGAGACACGGCCGAAACACGCCGAAATATCGAAGGAGGGCATCCATGCCGCAATCGAGGCTGTTCCAACCGATCGGGATTGGCGGGCTGACGCTGGCCAACCGCATCGTCATCGCCCCGATGTGCCAGTATTCGGCGGTCGAGGGCCGGATGACGGACTGGCATCTGATCCATCTGGGCAATCTGGCGCTGTCGGGTGCCGGCCTGCTGACAATCGAGGCCACGTCGGTCCTGCCTGAAGGGCGCATCACCTATAGCGATGTCGGGCTGTGGGATGACGGCACGGAAGAGGCGCTGCGCCGCGTGCTGGACAGTGTCCGGGCGTGGTCGGACATGCCGGTCGGCATCCAGCTTTCCCATGCCGGGCGCAAGGCATCGTGCGAGGTGCCGTGGAAGGGCGGGCGGCAGATCGCGCCCGATGCCGCGAACGGATGGCAGACGGTGGCGCCGTCCGCGCTGGCATTTACGCCGGATACGCATGCGCCGGCCGCCCTGGATCGCGAGGGGTTGCGGCGGGTGCGCGAGGCCTTTGCGGCATCGGCGAAGCGGGCGGCACGGCTGGGGCTGGATCTGGTGCAGTTGCATGCCGCGCATGGCTATCTGCTGCATCAGTTTCTCTCGCCGCTGTCCAACCAGCGGGACGACGAATATGGCGGCACGCTGGAAAACCGGATGCGCTTTCCGCTGGAAGTGTTCGATGCCGTGCGCCAGGCCTTTCCCGACAAGCCCGTCTCGGTCCGTGTTTCGGGCACCGACTGGGTCGAGGGGGGCTGGACGATCGACCAGACCGTGGCCTTCGCGCAGCGCCTGAAGGAGCGCGGGTGCGATGCCGTGCATGTTTCCAGCGCGGGGTTGAGCCCGTTGCAGGATATTCCGGTGGCGCCCAGCTATCAGGTTCCGCTGGCCCGCGCGGTGCGGCAGCAGGTGGATGTGCCGGTGGTGGCGGTGGGGCTGATCACCGATTTCGACCAGGCCGAGGCGATTGTCGCCACTGGGGATGCCGACATGGTCGGGCTGGCGCGGACGATCCTGTATGACCCGCGCTGGCCATGGCATGCGGCGGCGCATCTGGGGGCGCGGGTGAAGGCGCCGGACCAGTATCTGCGCTGCCAGCCCCCGCGCTACCGGGATCTGTTCTCGGTGTGACGACAGGTTGTACGGCGGATAAAAAACGGCACCGCCATCGGGGGATGGCGATGCCGCGGGAGGTTTCACGGCGCGAGGGTTGGGAAATCGACGGTTGGGAAACTGTCGTGACGCCGTGAGTTCCTGATCAGTAATAAGAATGAATATCAATTGCAACATAAAAGGGGTGGCACGGCCGGTATGGGGCATGCGGCGGTGGAGAAAGGCAGGCCGTCAGGAGATGGACCTGTCGGGGGGCGGAAATCCGCAGGATTCCGGAGCCGGGATGCCTGCGCATGCCGGATATGATTGTTGCGTGACGGCCGGGGATCGGGGTTGCCGACATCGCGGCCGATGCCCACATGGCCTGTCGAACGTCATGTTCATGGAGAAGACAATGTCGAACAAGACCAAGGCCCTGGCTGCCGGCGAGGCCCATGTTCACACCTATCTCGGGACACCGACCGACCTGAAGAAAGATGCGGTCGAAACCATTTCCGCCGGTTTGCGGACGGTTCTGGCCGATGTCTTCGCGCTCTATATCAAGACCAAGAATTTCCACTGGCATATGAGCGGCCGCCATTTCCGCGACTTCCATGTGCTGCTGGACGAGCAGAGCGACCAGATCTTCGCCATGACCGATCCGTTGGCCGAGCGCGCGCGCAAGCTGGGGGGCACCACCCTGCATTCGATCGGCGAGATCAGCCGCCTGACCAAGGTGGCGGACAATGATGCGCTTTATGTCACCCCGGAAGACATGCTGGCCGAACTGCGCGAGGATAATCTGGCGCTGACCGGCCGCCTGCGCGCGGTGCATGCGATCTGCGACGATGGCGGCGACGTGGCGACGGCGAGCCTGCTGGAAGTCTGGATCGACGAAACCGAGCGCCGGACATGGTTCCTGTTCGAATCCACGCGCCCGGCCTTTGGCGGCAATGACTGACGGCGCGACGCGCGCGTCCCTGTAGGGACGGCCAACGGTCCGCGACGGTGCCCCTGTGCGGCACCGTTGTGGGGCGGGCGTGATGTTTCCGGTGGCCGCCGTCCGGCCATCGCAATCCTGCTCCTGATGTTCTCTCCACCAGCCACTGTGTCGCAGGTCCGCGACAGGTGGTGCGCGGGCCTGTCACGAGGGCGCGAGAGGGTGGGTGCGGCCTCTTTCGCGCCGCATGGGCCTGTGGCGATCTCATGCCCGGTAGCCGGCGGTTCGCATGGCTGAACGGGAGATGATTGCATGGCAATCGCAGGAAAGGTCGCGCTGGTCACGGGCGGGGCCCAGGGAATTGGCCGGGGCATTGCCCTGCGCCTGGCACGGGATGGCGCCGATGTGGCGCTGGTCGATCTCAAGGCCGAGGCGCTGGCCTCGGTGGCCGCCGAGATCGAGGCGATCGGGCGCAAGGCCACGATCTTTGTCGCCGATGTGGGCGACCGCGAGCAGGTGCGGGCGGCGGTCGACCACGCTGCGCAGGCGCTGGGCGGTTTTGACATCATGGTCAACAATGCCGGCATCGCGCAGGTCAAGGCGCTGGCGTCGGTGACGCCGGAGGATGTGGAGCGGATCTTCCGCATCAATGTCCAGGGCGTGCTGTGGGGCATCCAGGCGGCGGCCGACCGGTTCATCGCGACGAGCCGGAAAGGCAAGATCATCAATGCATGCTCGATCGCGGGGCATGACGGGTTTGCGCTGCTGGGCGTCTATTCGGCGACGAAATTCGCCGTGCGCGGGCTGACCCAGGCGGCGGCGAAGGAATATGCCAGCAAGGGCATTACGGTGAACGCCTACTGCCCCGGTGTGGTGGGGACGGATATGTGGGTGGAGATCGACCGGCTGTTCTCCGAGATCACGGGGGCGGAGAAAGGCGCGACGTTCCGCAAATATGTCGACGGCATTGCCCTGGGCCGGGCGGAGACGCCGGACGATGTGGCGGGGCTGGTATCGTACCTTTCGGGCCCCGATTCCGATTACATGACCGGGCAGTCGGTCCTGATCGATGGCGGGATGGTGTATCGCTGACTGCCGGCCGCGCGGATGGGCGTGCTGTCAGCGGCGGCGTAGCCGGAAGGCCGGGGCGTGGTCCGGCCGCGTCGACAGCACCCCCACCGGCAGCACCGGCCGATGGTCGGCGAGGGTGAGCGCGAAATCCTGGAGCAGCCGGGCCAGCACCAGCACGGCCTCGGTCATGGCCAGTTGCGCGCCGATACAGACATGCGGGCCGGCGCCGAACGGCAGGAAGGTGAAGCGTGGCGGATCGGGGCGGTCCAGGAAGCGCTGGGGATCGAATTGCGCGGGGGCGTGCCACAAGGCGGGATTGCGGTGCAGCATCCAGAACGGCAGCAGCACCATCGCGTTGCCGGGCAGGGTGTGGCCGCAAAGTTCGGTCTCGCCCACCGTTTCCCGGCCGCTCATGAAGGCGGGGGGATAGAGGCGCAGCGTTTCGCGCACCACGGCGGTGGTGGCGTGCAGGGCGGGCAGGGAGGTGGCGGCGCCATCCGGCGTCAGGTCCTTGTCGCGCGCTTCCCGCGCCACTTCGTCCTGCCAGCGGGGGGACTGGGCCAGCAGCAGGCAGGCCCAGAACAGGACCGACGCCGTCGTTTCGTGCCCGGCAACGATCATGGTGGCGACTTCGTCGATCAGTTCGGAGGTGGTGCCGCCGTCCTGGTCGCCGAATGCCGACTGCATCAGGTCGAACAGGTCGCGGGGGGCCTCTGCCGGACCTGGCGTGCGGCGGGCGGCGATGATCTGGCCGATCAGTGCCACCCATTGGCGGCGGAAGCGCGCGCGCCGCCAGCCCAGCAGGGTGGGCGTGCCGGGCGGGAGCAGGAAGTCGGACGGGCGCGGGGTGCCGATGCCGGTCATGAAACGGGTGACGGAATCGCGCAGGGGCTGGTCGAACGTCCCGATGTCCAGCGAGAACATGGACACCGCGGCGACATCCAGCGCCAGGCGCCGCATGGCGGAAAACAGATCGACCGGCCGGTCGGTGTCCAGACCGCGGCAGCCCCGTTCGGCGCAGGCGGCGATATGCCCGGCCAGCACCGGCACCGTGCGCGGCGTGAAGGCCGGGGCCATGGCACGGCGCTGCCGCCGCCACGTATCGCCCTCGCTGACCAGCAGGCCACGCCCGACGATGGGGCTGAGAACGCGCTGGCCGACGCGCATGCGGCGATAATGCCCGGCATCCGACGCCAGGATGGCCTGCATGGACTCGGGGCCGGCGGCCAGCACCAGCGGACGGCCGAGCGCGCGCAGGCTGACGACCGGTTCCGTCAGGCAACGGGGCGGAAAGGCCGAATAGCCGTTGCGGCGCAGCGCCGCCAGAACGCGGAGGCCCCCGGCGCCTTCCGACAGGAGAGGCGGCATCGGTGGAACGAGGGGGGAGGAGTCGAGCACGCGCGGACCTTTGCTGGACGGGTGGCCAGATTATCCAAACCGGTGGGGGCGGGAAAGCATGGACGGTGCGCGGGAGGGGTGTGATCGCTCCCTCGGTCCCGGGGGCGCATCATTGTTATCAATATTGTTGTTAATTATAATCATTAATTCGGAATCGAAACAAACTCCTGTCGTGCGCGCGCGATTGTGATAGGGATTATAAGGCGTTCGGCAATTTCGGCCTGCCGCATGCGCTGCCTCTTCTGGAGAGTTGATTGCGAGAGCGAAATGCGTAATAGCACGTCCGCAATGCTTGGCGACGGCTGGACGCGATTGCGATTGCTTATCTTTCTCCGTTGCGACCACCGATATGGGCATGCGGATACAACACTGCCTGACAAGGCGATTTTTTGACGGATTGGGATGGGGTGCGAGCCTGTCGGGGAGGCTGTTTGAAAGGGCGATCTGTCGGGCGGGTGTGCTGCCGGGGACGGAGTGCGGCGTGGGGTACCGTGCGCGGAAAGCGTGCGGCGTTGGTGGCTGGTCGCGTCGGGGCATCGACGGGCCGGTGTCCCCGTTGGGCTGTCCTGGTGGGGATGGGCGTTTTCATGCTGGCCCTGTCGGTCCTGCAGCCTTTCGCCGCGCATGCGAATGCCTTGAACCTGCTTGTCTGGAAATGGGGAATCAGTCCCGACGTGGTACGAGCGTGGACAGCCATGACCGGCGTCGAGATCAACCAGATCGTCTTTGATAATGGAGATCGGCGGGACCTGCTGATCGCCAACGTCAATGCGCCGATCGATCTGGCCGTGATCGACAGTGCGCACGTTGAGGCATTTGGCGAGCGGGGGCTGCTGCTGGACCAGTCCGGCCTGCCACTGCCCGAGACGGCGCGGAGCGAGGAGCGGTGGCGCGGCATGTGCGGGCGTTACGGCGTGCCCTATAGCTGGGGGAATACCGGGATTGTCTATCGCGCCGATCGTCTGAAGGAGGCCCCGGAATCCTGGGCGGATCTGCTGAAGCCGGGGCCCGCCCTGGCGGGGCATATCGCCATGACCGACGACGAGGAGGAATTGCTGGCTGCCGCCCTGAATTTCATGGGACGCCCGATGAACAGTGGCGATCCGGGGGATCTGCGGCGGGCCTTCGAACTGCTGCGCGCGCAGGCGCCCGCCGTGCTGACCTACGGGCTGCCATCGACCGCGCAGCAGCGTCGGGATGTCAGGGGCCAGATCTTTATCGGCCTGGGCGGAACGGGAGACCAGAAGACATTGAACATGGCCGGCGGGGGAAAGGAGGTCTGGCGTTTCGTGACGCCGCGCGAGGGGGCGATGGTGTGGACCGACTGCCTGGTCGTGCTGAAGCGTGCGCATAATCCGGGCCTGGCGGAACGGTTCGTCGCGTTTCTGGCGCAGCCGGACAATGGGGCGGCGAATGCCATCTTCCTGCGCCAGCCGCCGACCAACCCGCATGCGGCCGCATTGCTGCCGGGCAGGATGCGCGACGACCCGCAGATTTATCCGCCGCCGGGCTATCCCATCATCTATCGCGGGCCCTTTCCGACCGACAGCCTGCCGCTGCGGCGCCGTATCCTCAGTGCCCTGCTGACGATCCATGACACTCAATAGACGCGCCTTCGCGGTCCTGTTCCCCATTGTCCTGCTGGGTCATATCCTGGCGGGCGGGGCGGCGTACCTGGGGTACCGTCATGCCCTGATCACGCAGAACATGGCCAGGCTTCAGCAGAATCTGTCGCAACTCCAGAGCGCCTATGCCGAATATGCGTCGCTGGATTCGCAATTGCTGTATGTCGTGCGCAACAGCTCCGCCTTCCTGACCTTTATCGATGAAAGCGACGCCGAATACCGGACGAGGGTTCTGGCGATCGGTGTCCAGGACAGTCTGCAATCGCTGGTTCCCAATGACGGGACGAGCGTGTCGTGCAGCGTCTTTCAGTCGGATGGCAGGCAGATCTTCTATTTCGACAACGGGTCCGACCCGTTCCAGACACTGGGGACGGGCCAGTCGGCATTCGCGCATGCGGTGCTGAATGACGAGGTGGCCTCGCGTTCGGGACTGGTGACCGAAGGGGATGACACGACCTATCTGGTGATGGCGGCGAAAGTGCAGGCGCGTAGCGGGGGCGTGGGGCTGGTGGGGCCACAGCCGGATCAGTCGCTCGTCATGCAGGTTGCGGTGCGCCCCCGCCGTTTCGAGACGATCCGGCGCACCATGGCCCACGAATATGGCGCGCCGGTCGAACTGAGCGGCACGCCGCAGAGATCGTATCGGGAATTATCCGCCGGTATCGAGCTGGCTCCGGGCCTCTATGCGCATGAAACCCCCTCCGTCGCCTATCTGCGCGGCCCGCTGACGCGCTTTGCCGCCGTGACCGGCCTGTTTGTCATCGGCCTCAGTGTGATCTCGGTGTGGGTGCTGATGATGCTGGTGCGCCGCTATATCATCGCGCCGGTCGAGGAACTGGACCGCCAGGTGACGGCGATCACGGAAAATCGCCGGAACGATATCGACGTGCCCGATCTGGGGGAAGTCGGCCGGCTGGCGGCGAACGTGCGGATGCTGCATGGCCAGTTGACGCGATCGCTGCGCCAGATCCGGCAGTTGTACGAGACGGATTCGGTGACCGGGATCGGCAACCGGATCTATTTCAACGACAAGCTGGACCAGTTCTTTCATATCAGCGTCACGACCGGCCGCCCGTTGACGATGCTGTTCATCGACCTGGACAATTTCAAGCAGGTCAATGACGTGCATGGTCACCGGACCGGAGATGCGCTGCTGGGCGCGGTGGCGAACGCCTTGACCGCCACGGTGCGCGACGCGACCGAGGGCGGTGCCGAGGCGATGGGGGTCGTGGCGCGGCTGTCGGGCGACGAATTCACCGCGTTGATCCTGGCCGATCCGCGTGGGGACGTGGTCAGGAGGCTGATCGACGCGTTTCTGCTGAGGTTTCGCGGGGGCTTCCGCGTCGATGCCGTCACCTATCCCGTGACCGCCAGCATCGGCGTGGCGGCGGTGCCGGGTGACGCCGATACACCGGCGCATCTGCTATTGTGCGCGGACCATGCGATGTATCATGCCAAGGCCGCGGGCCGGAATACGGTGGCCTTCCACGCCGACCTGCCCCCCGATGGCACCGCCGTGGTGGCCCTGGAGCGGAACGTCATGCCGGAAGAGCGCGGACGAGTAATGCGGCCACCTCTTCCACAAGCTTCCGGTCCTGCGGCGTAAAGCGGTCGCGGATCGGGCTGTCGATATCCAGCACCCCGATCAGCCGGTCGCCGGCGATGAGCGGAACCACGATTTCCGAGGCTGAGGCCGCATCGCAGGCGATATGGCCGGGAAAGGCGTGAACGTCCGCCACCACGATGGTCTCGCGCTGGCTGGCCGCGGCGCCGCAGACGCCCTTGCCAAGCGGGATGCGGGTGCAGGCGACCCGGCCCTGGAACGGCCCCAGGACCAGCTGGTCGTCGCGCAGGAAATAGAAGCCGGCCCAGTTGATGCGGGGCAGCGCCTCGAACAGCAGGGCGGCGACATTCGCCGCATTGGCGATGAGATCGGGCTCTCCGGCCAGGATCGCCTCGACATTGCCGAGCAGGTCGTCAGGGGTGACGCGTTGATCGGCAGGCTGGTGGGTCATGGACATGCTCCGGTCATCGAACGTCAGCCCGTCATACTGCGAAGCGCGATGAAGTGGAATGCGGAGCCATTATGGTGGATGGAAAGCCTGCCTGGAAATGTGGGCTGGTGAGCGAGAGCGGCCCGCAGGGCCGCGCCCGGCGTGTGTTTCCGAGCATCGGAGCGGAGCGGCCTTACGGGCCGTGAGCACCGAAGCGCAGGAAACCGCCGTCAGGCCGCCGCCAGCGGGGCTTTTGCAGCCGCCTCCTAGCGGTCGGTGTGGCCTAGGGATCGCTCCGGATCTATAACGTCCCGCACGCGTTGCTTCAGTTCCTTCGGGCCGGGGAAGCCGCCGTCGCGCGTGCGTTCCCATAGCAGGCTGTCATCCAGCATGATCTCGAAGCGGCCGCCGCTGTCGTCGGGGATCAGCGCGACCTCGCCCAGCGCGGCGCCGAAGGTCGAAAGGAGTTCCTGCGCCATCCAGGCCGCGCGCAGCAGCCAGTTGCAGCGGATGCAGTAGCGGATCGTCAGGCGCGGGTGCTGGGTGGGCATGGCGGGGGCCTTTCCCTGGGCGATGGGCGGGCCCATTCCGCCCGGCCGGCCCTGGGTGGGAACGCGGCCGGCCCCGCAAGGGATGCATGGGGGGCGGACCGGCCGCCCCTCCGATGCCGGTTGGGGTGGGTCAGACCGCCTTCTTGAGGTTCGGGCTGGCCTTGAAGCGGACGGTCTTGCCGGCCTTGACCTTTACCGACTCGCCGGTGCGGGGATTGAGTGCCTTGCGGGCCTTCGTCTTGTGCACGGTGAACGTGCCGAAGGAGGGGAGCGTGAACCCGCCTTCCTCGTGCAACGTGGCCACGATCGCATCGATCAGGTCGTTGGCGGCCTTGCCGGCGGCAACGCCCGTGCAGTTAAGAGAATCCTGAAGAACGGCGGCGATGAAAGCCTTGCTCATGGAGGAGCGTGTCCCAATGGTTAAAGATGTCGGGACGGTAGCAGCGGGACCGGAAAAATGTCTAATCCCATCGTAACGAAATGTGCCTGAAACATCGCCTTTTGGCACGTGTGTGGACGAAAAGCGGCTGGTAGCGGCTCTTCGCCCTGTAAAACCGGTGCTTACTGTGCGGTATAGCCGCCATCGATGACCAGTTCGCTGCCGGTCATGAATTTCGATTCGTCGGATGCGAGGTAGAGGATGCCGTAGGCGATGTCGTCGGCCTCGCCCAGATGCCCCACGGGATGCAGCGCCTCCAGCCGTTTGCGGGCGGCGATCTGGTCGGCGGTTTCGCCGGTCAGGCCCTGGACCATCGGGGTCCAGATATAGCCGGGATGGACCGAGTTGACGCGGACCCGGTAGCCGGAGCGGGCGCAATGCAAGGCCGCCGATTTGGTGAACAGGCGCACGCCGCCCTTGCTGGCATTGTAGGCGGCCAGGGTCGGATCGCCGATCAGCCCCTCGATCGAGGACAGGTTGATGATCGACCCGCCATGGTCCTTCATCGCCGCGACGGCGGCCTTCGTGCCCAGGAAGACGCCGTCGAGATTGATCGACTGCACGCGGCGCCAGTCGTTCAGGCTGGTGCTTTCCACCGTGCCGGAATAGGCGATGCCGGCATTGTTGACCAGGATATCCAGCCGCCCGAAGCGCGCCAGGACAGCGGCGATGGCCAGCGTCCACTCATCTTCGCGGCTGACATCCAGCGGGACGAACAGGGCCTCGCCCCCGGCCGCCTCGATTTCGGCCACGACGGCGTGGCCTTCATCTTCCTTCAGGTCGGCGACGGCGACCTTCGCACCCTCGCGGGCCAGCATCAAGGCGGCCGCCTTGCCGATGCCGAGGGATGCGCCCGTGACGATCGCGACTTTGCCGGAAACACGTGCCATGACGGCGCTCCATGATCAGAAATGGGGCGCAGTATGGGGGTGCGTGCGCCCGGATTCCATGATCTGGATCAAGAATGCGGGGCCGGCTTGCGGGCCTGCCGACGGTCGGCCGGCAAAGTAAATATAATCTTCATAATTCGGCCGGTGGATTGATTGTAGGTTCGCGCGCCTGTCCCTGCCATTCCGGCCATGGGCGGCGGCGTGCGTTCATCGTGTCGGGAAACGGGCGCCACACATAGCGAAAGGGTGGCCTGTGCGATCGCTTGGTATCAAAGGGTCGTTGAGTATCGTTCTGTTTTTTATCGCCCTTTCCTGTGTGTTCTCCGGGCTGTTTTCGATAGGGGGCCTGACCTATGTGAATGGCCGGGTCGAGGCGATTACCAACAAGTCGCTTGCGAGCATCAAGGCGCTTTCGACCCTGCGCACCGAGATCCAGAATTTCCGGGGCATCGAAATCACGCAGCTCACCGCGTCGTCGCAGGATGATTTCACGAAGCTCTCGGGCGAGAGCGACGTGGCCTCGGACAAGATCGCCCATGCCATCGACCAGTATGTTCCGTTCATCACCACGGATCGCGAGCAGGCGCTGTTTCATAACATTCAGGAGCAGTGGTACCAGTACAAGGACCTGCACGACGAGACGTTCAAGAACTGGTCGGTTGCCCAGGACCATGCCCATGCCGTTGCGACGGCCGGCCAGGATCTGGTCGATGCGGAGGAAACGGTTTCGGAAACCCTGACCTCGTTCCTCGATGGCAGCATCAAGGATGCGGCCTCTTACGGTGTTCAGTCGGAGGCTGTCTACAGGACGACGATCCGGCGGGTCTATGCGGCTTATTGCGTGCTGTTCGTCGTGATGCTGGCGGCGGTTCTTGTGGTTCTGTACAAGATTCTGCGGCCGCTTCAGTGGATCAATACCTCCATCACCAGGCTGGCGGGCGGGGAGACGGACCTGGTCTTTCCGATGGACAGGACGGACGAGATCGGTGCGATTTCCCGTTCGCTTGAGGTCTTTCGTGTCGCGGCCATTGCGAAGCAGGAACTGGAGCGGGATGCCGAGAGCCAGCGCCGGCGCGCGGAAGCCGAGCGTGCCGCCATTCAGGAGCAGGCCGAGGCCGAGGCGCGGGAATGGCTGCTGCGGGCCACCAGCGCGCTGGCCGACGGGCTGAAGCGGATGGCGGGCGGCGATCTCTCCTTCCAGATCACGACCCCGTTCTCGGCGGAATTCGAATCCCTGCGCGGTGATTTCAACCAGTCCCTGGCCCAGCTTGGTGCGGCCTTCGGCCAGATGTCGGGCGCCGTTCGCGTGATCCGCGACGGGACCCATGAGCTGGCGGCCGGGGCGGAGAATCTGGCGCGCCGGACCGAACATCAGGCCGCGGCGCTGGAGCAGACGAACGCGGCGGTGTCGGGGATTGTCCGGAGCGTGGCGGATACGGCGGAGCGGTCGGACAATGCCCACCGGATCGGCGTGCGGGCGCGCGAGTCGGCGGCGACCTCGCGCACCGTCACGCTGGAGACGGAAGAGGCGATGAGCCGGATCGAACGGGGATCGGAAAAGATCGCCGCGATCGTGGACATGATCGACGGCGTTGCCTTCCAGACCAATATCCTGGCGCTGAATGCCAGTGTCGAGGCTGCCAGGGCCGGGGATGCGGGCAGGGGCTTCACCGTGGTGGCCAGCGAAGTGCGTCTGCTCGCGCAGAAATGCGCCGACGCCGCCCGGGATGTGCGGAGCGTGATCCGCGCGACCGCCGCCGACGTGAAGGAGGGCTCCAGCCGGGTCCGGGATTGCAGCGGGGCGCTGCGGACGATTTCCGATTTTATCGGCGAGATGGGCGAGCATCTGGATGCCATCGCCGTGGCGGCGAAGGAGCAATCGTCCAGCCTGTCGGAGATCAATGCCGCCGTGGGTTCGCTGGATCAGACGACGCAGCAGAACACGAATGTTGCCGAGACATTCAGCGAAACATCCCGGCGGCTGGCCAGCGAAGGGCGGCGGCTCAACGGTCTGGTCGAAAAATTCCGCCTGCCGGAGGTGCGTGGCCCCGGAAAGAGTGCGGTGGTGCGGAAAGCCGCCGTGGAACCCGCGCTGCTGCCGGGGTGACGGGCTGCCTGCGCGCATTTCCAGTCAGGCTCGGAATGAGGAAGTCTGTCTGGAAAGGCGTGCGGGGCGGAACAGGTCAGGTATCCAGTTCGCTGTCCCAGTACAGATAATCCCGCCAGCTTTCATGCAGGTAATTCGGCGGGAAGGAGCGCCCGTTTTCCTGCAATTCCCACGTGGAAGGCTGGGCGGGCGTGCGGCGCGGATACATGTGGAGTTCATACGGCATCCGCGAGCCCTTCATCAGATTGCAGGGGCTACAGGCGGTGACGACATTTTCCCACGTGGTGCGGCCGCCCTTGCAGCGGGGAATGACGTGATCGAACGTCAGATCGTGGGTCGGCAGGCGGTCCAGGCAATATTGACAGGAGAAATTGTCGCGCAGGAAGACGTTGAAGCGGGTGAAGGCGGGTCGGCGGGCGGTCGGGATATAATCCTTCAGCGCGATGACGCTGGGTAATCGGAGCGACCGGCTGGGGGAGCGGACTTCCTCGTCATATTCGCTGAGGACCGAGACCCGGTCGAGGAACACCGCCTTGATGGCATCCTGCCATGACCAGAGCGAGAGCGGAAAATAGGAAAGCGGCCTGAAATCAGCGTTCAGGACCAAGGCCGGATAATGTGGACTGCCAGCAAGCAAGGGGCGCATCCTTTCGCGATGCCGCCACACCATCATCGGGCGTTGTTACTCAAAATCCGAACGCCAAATGATATGCGCCGTTGAGAACCTTCAATCTATATCGCAAATATTCCTCGTTTCCGCAAGGGAGGCGGGGGCATTCGTGTCGATCCGGCGGCGGGGCGGCGGGTGAGGGAGCGTGGCGGTATGACGGCATCCTGCTGTTTTCAGGGTGGAAATAGGGATGGAGGGCGGGGCTGGGTGACGCGTTTCGCGCCCAGTCCGACCGGTTTTCTGCATCTGGGGCATGCTGCTGCAGCGCTTGCGGCTTGGAATGCGGCCGGCGAGTCGGGCGGGCGGTTCCTGTTGCGGATCGAGGATATCGATTCCGGCCGCTGCCGGGTGGAATATGAAGAGGCGATCCTTGAGGATCTTGCCTGGCTGGGCATCGTGCCGGATGGGCCTGTCCGCCGGCAGTCCGACCATATGGCGGATTATCGGGCCGTGCTGGACGGGCTGGCGGGGCGGGGGCTGCTCTATCCCTGTTTCTGCACCCGTGCCGACATAAAGCGCGAGGCGGCGGAGGCCGCGCATGCGCCCCATCAGGCCCCCGACGGCACGCTGGCCTATGGCGGCGCCTGCCGCGGCCTGTCGGCGGCGGAACGGGCCGAGCGCATTGCCCGGGGCGTGCCGCATGTGCTGCGGCTGGACATGGCGCGCGCGACGCGGGAGGCGGGCGGCGATGTCATGAGCTGGCACGAATGGGGGGATGGGGGCGGGCGGCGGATGCTGTCGGCGCCGGTCGCGCCGTTTGGCGATGTGGTGCTGGCGCGCAAGGATTGCCCGGCCTCGTATCATCTCTGCGTCACCCATGATGACGCGTTGCAGGGGGTCAGCCTGGTGACGCGGGGCGCGGATCTGCGCCCCGCGACGGCGGTGCATCGCCTGTTGCAGGTGCTGATGGGCTGGCCCGCGCCGGATTATCTGCACCATCCCCTGCTGCTGGACGAGGATGGCCGGCGGCTGGCCAAGCGTGACCGGGCGCAGACCCTGCGCGCGCTGCGCGAGGCGGGATGGAGCCCGCAGGCCGTGCGCGACGCGGCGACGGGAAAAGCGCCCCTGCCGGCCTGATCTGCTGCGATCGGCGGTTTCCTCGGCCCGCGCTTCGCATTACGGTGTGCGCCCGCATCGGCCCGCCCGTGGTGCCGGTGTGTTTCCCCGTTACTGTGGACTTGGTGTCATGGATCTTATCGCCGCCCGTCTGAACAAGGTCAGCCCCAGCCAGACCATCGCCATTTCGACCAAGGCGCGTGCCTTGAAGGCGGCTGGACAGGATATTATCAGCCTGTCGGCCGGTGAGCCCGATTTCGACACCCCGCAGAACATCAAGGACGCGGCGATCCGCGCGATCGCGGAGGGGCAGACCAAATATACCGACGTGGCCGGCACGCTGGCGCTGCGTAAGGCCGTGGCCGAGCGGTTCCGTATCGATTCCGGGCTGGATTACACGGCCGACGAGATCATCGTTTCCACCGGCGGCAAGCAGGTGATCTACAATGCTATGGTCGCGACCCTGAATCCGGGGGACGAGGCGATCATCCCCGCGCCGTGCTGGGTGTCGTATCCCGACATCGTGGCCCTGGCCGATGGTGTGCCGGTGATCGTGCCGTGCCCGGCGGAGACCGGCTTCAAGCTGCGGGCCGAGGATCTGGAGGCCGCGATCACGCCCCGGACCAAGTGGTTCTTCCTGAACTCGCCCTGCAACCCGACCGGCGCGGCCTATTCCGCCGAGGATCTGCGGCCGATCTGCGACGTGCTGCTGCGGCATCCGGATGTGTGGATCTTCACCGACGATATCTATGACAAGCTGGTCTATGACGGTTTCGTGCCCGCCACCATCGTGCAGGTGGAGCCGAAGTTGCGCGAGCGGACGGTGACGATGAACGGCGTGTCGAAGGCCTATGCCATGACCGGCTGGCGCATCGGCTTTTCGGGCGCGCCGGCCGTGCTGACCAAGGCGATGAACAAGCTGCAGAGCCAGTCGACCTCGGGCACCTGCTCGATCAGCCAGGCGGCGGCGCTGGAGGCCCTGTCGGGGCCGCAGGATTTCATCGGCGAGATGGTGGCTGCCTATCAGGACCGGCGCGACCTGGTGGTGGGCATGCTCAACCAGGCCAAGGGGCTGAGCTGTCATCGGCCGGAGGGGGCGTTCTATGTCTTCCCGTCGATCGAAGGCTGTCTGGGCAAGGTGAGTGCCGGCGGACGCACCATCGGCAATGACGAGGATTTCGTCACCGCGCTGCTGGAGGAAGAGGGTGTGGCGGCGGTGCATGGCGCGGCCTTCATGTTTGCCGGGCATTTCCGCATTTCCTATGCCACGGACACGGAAAGCCTGCGCGAGGCGTGTGCCCGCATTCAGCGCTTCTGCGCCGGCCTGCGCTGAGGGCCGGTACATGACATCGGAGGAGCCCGGCTTCGCCGCCCGCACCGGGCGGCTGGAATCGCCCGCCACCATCGCCATGGCGGTGCGGGCGCGGGCGCTGCGGGCCGAGGGGCATGAGGTGCTGTCGCTGGCGCTGGGCGAGCCGGATTTCGCCACCCCGCGTGCGGTGATCGAGGCCGCGCATCGGGCCGCGCTGGACGGGCAGACGAAATATCCGCCCGTCGATGGCACTCCGGCGCTGAAATCCGCGATCGCGCGCAAGTTCGCGCGTGAGAACGGGCTGGAATACGCGCTGTCGGAGATCATGGTTTCCAACGGCGGCAAGCAGGTGATCTTCAACGCCTTCATGGCGACCATCGATGCCGGCGACGAGGTGGTGATCCCCGCACCTTACTGGGTCAGCTACCCGCTGGCGGCGCGGCTGTTCGGCGGCGTGCCGGTGATTGCCGAATGTCGCGAGGAAGACGGGTTTCGCCTGACGGCGCCGGCGCTTGAGGCTGCGATGTCGGCGCGCACGCGCTGGGTGGTGCTGAACTTTCCGAGCAATCCGACCGGCGCGGTGATGGGGCTGGCGGATCTGGAAGCCGTGGCGGAGGTGCTGCGCCGCTATCCTCAGGCGTGGATCCTGTCCGACGAGATCTACGAACATCTGGTTTTCGACGGGGCACGGCACCATTCGCTGGCTGCCGTGGCGCCGGATCTGGCAGCGCGCATCCTGACGGTGAACGGGGTGTCGAAATCCTATGCCATGACCGGCTGGCGCGTGGGCTATGCGGGTGGGCCGGAGCGGCTGATCCGCATGATGACGCGGATTCAGGGCAATGCGACCTCGGGCATCTGTTCGGTCGCGCAGGCCGCGGCCGCCGCCGCGCTGGATGGGCCGGCGTCGCTGATCGCGGAGATGCGCGATACCTATGCGCGGCGCCGCACGATGGTGGTGGAGGCCCTGCGCGCCATTCCCGGCGTGACCTGTGCCATGCCGGAGGGGGCGTTCTATGCCTATCCGGGTATTGCCGGCTGCCTGGGGCGGACAAGCAGGGGCGGGCAGGTGGTGCGGACGGATGAGGATTTTGCCCGTGCCCTGCTGGACGAGCAGCATGTAGCCTGCGTGCATGGCAGCGCCTTCGGGCTGGGGCCTTACCTGCGCCTCTCCTGCGCCACCAGTGACGATGTGCTGCGCGAGGCCTGCGCGCGGATCGCCGAATTTGTAGCCGGCCTGCGATAGTGGAAGATTTGTTCGTTCAGGGAAATCTCGTGTCCCCAGCACAAGGTCCCTGAACGAATAAAGGTTTTTTGGTTCTTTTTTCAAAAAAGAACAGCGCGACTTTACGGTTTCAGCCGCACAGGCACCGGCACATTGCACAGCGCGACGCCATGGGCTGGGCGGACGAAGAACGGGTCCGTACGGTTGGCGCGGGCGTTCAGGTAATCCGTGAATGTGGGGCTGTCGGTGCGCATGACCTGAAGATGCGGCTGCTTGGCGCTGGGCAGGTCGGCGGCGAGCGAGATGCTCCGGATCGCGACGTTCTGGGCCTTGCTGGCGTAAAAGCCCAGGGCGGCCGTGCCGCGCGGCAATGCGCCGAGATGCTCCATGCCGGTGAGAACCCGCCCCACGATGGCGAGATTGCGGTCGAGCTGGCGGGGGGCCTCGCTGTTGACGGCGTAAAGTTCCTGCCCGTCGCCGGTATCGGGGGGCATGTCGCGCCCGACGCCGACCATGCCGTAACAGTGGGGGAGCCAGACCCGGTCGCCATCCACGGCGACGGGCCATCCTGACGAGAACCCGGCCGATGGCGCGTAGGGATCGGAAAAGCCCAGGGGACGAATGGCAATATCCTGACGCGCGCGATCATATTCCGCTGGTGGATGGGCGACAAAGCCCGCGGGTGGCTTGGCCTTTTCGTCGCGCGGGGCCCATTGCACGACGTAATTGTCCTGCACGCGGACGATCGCGCCACCGTTCCACCAATGCGCGCGTGCCAGATGCACGATATTGCCGGTGTGGATTGGTGCGAATTGGGGGGCGAGTTCGATCGCGACCTGCGCGCCGTCGGCCAGCGTCATGACCAGCAGCCGGTCCGGTGGCACGTCGGCCCAGGCGGTGTTGGGCGCGTGGGCCACGATCTCGGAGGGGCTGGGGCTTGGGGCCGCCGCCGCCGCAGTGGGCAGGAGCAGGGCGAGGATCGGCAGGAAACGGCGCATGAGAGTGATCATGCCTGTGGTGAGAGGATTACGGCAAGCGTGGAAACCAGAGGGGGATGGCTATGTCTGTCCTTTCGTCCCTGATCCGCTGAAAGGTCACCTGGGTGGATGAGCGCCACGGGCATTCTTCCAGCATCATGTTTTCCGCCAATTATCTGGGCTTCGCCGGAACTGTATTATTCCGGCAACAGTCTGTGATTATATTCACCCATATACAGATCTATGTATGGGGATATATAGACAGCCCCATCTCAGGGCGGGCAAAAAAGACGCGTCTCACGTTCTTTGTTCATAGTCCGGATGCGCCAGATCCATGCCTCATCGTTTTCATGCCCTGTTCATCGCCGGCACGTTTGGCGCCTCTCTGCTGGCCACTTCGGCGCTGGCCGCACCGCCTGCCTCCACACAGCAGGGCAGGACTGGCAGCCAGACCGCCGTAAAAACGCCCCCCGCCAGGACGCCGGCTGCCGGAACACGGGCCGCCAAAACGTCGCCTGCCGGAACATCGGCCACCACAGCCCCGATTGCGGGGATATTGGACGGTTCCAACGGCGAAACCGTGACCGTTCATGGTCATCATGCGGCGGACGGCACGGCCGCCAAATATATGAACAAGAGCGTCTATCTCGGGCCGCTGGGCAATCGGGACACGCTGGATACGCCTTATTCCATCATGGGTGTTCCGCATGACGTTGTGGTCAATCAGCAGATCCGCAACATCAATGACATGGCGCAGTATCTGCCCTCGGTTCAGCTGGAAATCCGGGGCGACCCCAATACGTCCCGCCCGCAGTCGCGCGGGTTCGAGGCCGATGTGGTCGCCAATTCCCGCCTTGACGGGCTGAATGTGGTGTCCACCACCCCTTATCCGGCTGAATGGGTCGATAACCTGCAGGTGCTCAACGGTCTGGCCGGGGCGATGTATGGGCCGGAAAATCCGGCCGGCGTTTTTGAATATACACTCAAGCGCCCGACCGACCGGCGGACCGAACGGCTTTCGGTCGGTGTGGATTCCATCGGCACGCCCATCGTCAATGGCGATATCTCCGGTCGTGTCGGCAGGAATGGCTGGTTTGGCTACCGCCTGAACATGCTGCATGCCGATGGCACGGCCTACGCACCGGGAAGCTGGATACGGCGCGAAATGGTCAGCGCCGATTTCGATATCCACCTGGACGACAGGACGGTTATCGAAATTGACGCCAGCCATTATACCTACGCCGCGCGCGGCCTGGCACCGGGGTTCGGGATTCCTGCCGGCACCGCCGCCAACCCCACCGGCATTGGCGGGCAGTTGCCCGAGGCACCGGATCTGGGCAAGCGGCTGGCTCCTGACTGGAGCGGCTATAACATGGAGACCAATACGTTCCTCGCCAAGGTCAGGCACCAGATCAACGAGGATTGGAGCTTTACGCTGGGCGGCCTCTACCAGGACGCCATGCGGCAGTCCTTTGGTATCAGCGATACGCTGACCGCGACTGATGGAACGGATGGGTTCTATTCTTCGAAGGCCACTGCAACGACGACGGCAAACGATTTCCGCGTCGGGAGCAACATGGCGTATTTCAATGGCCGTGTTTATACCGGGCCGATCCGGCATGATCTGGTCATCGGCACCAACGGCTACATGATGGGAAATTATAACCCGACAAGTGCGGTAACGCCTGCGCAGAGCCTGGGAACATACAATATGTATGGTGCCGCGCCCACGAATGGCACGCAGCCTTATTATCAGGGGCGTTACAAATCCAGCACCATTACCAGCCAGTCCTTTATCGTGGGCGATACGCTGACGATCAACAGACATTGGTCGATCATGGGTACGCTGGCCTGGAGCTGGATCGATCAGGCGGGGGCGCTGAATGCAACCAGTGCGCTGAAAAAGACCTTTTCGGCCGATGCGGCTTTCAGCCCGACCACCAGCCTGATGTATAAACCGACCGATAACCAGACCTTCTATTTTACCTATGGACGGTCGGTTGAAGCGGGGCCGGTGACGCCGAACAGCCAATATTATACCAATACCAACATCGCATTGCCGATTGCGCATTCGGAAGAGTATGAAGTCGGCTATAAACTGCGTTATCAGAAAATGCAGCTCAACGTCGCTGGTTTCCGTATGACCTCGCCTTATGCGATGTATGTTGCGGCGGCGAATGGTTCCTGCGCAGGCGGCACGACGTGCCAGACCTACACATATGGCGGAACGCAGCGCAATTATGGGGTGGAAGCCCAGGTTTCGGGTGAAGTGCTGCCGAACCTCTCGGTTCTTGCCGGCATGACCTGGCTGGATGCGGAACTGGTCGACAGCAGGACCGCCGCCTATAATGACAAGGAGATTGTGGGCGCGGCGCCGTTGCAGGCCAGTCTGTTGCTGGATTACCGCCTGCCGGCTTCATTGGGCGCCTTCGCGTCGGGCTGGGCCTTCAATGCCGGTATCCATTATATGGGTAACCGCGCGGCCAACGTGACCAACACGCTGCATACCGGATCGTACACGACGCTGGAACTGGGCACACGTTATGCCTTCCATGTCGCCCGGTTTCCGTGGGTCGCGCGTTTCGGCGTCAGCAATGTGACCAACGAACGGTATTGGGCATCGGTTTATACGGGTGCGCCGAGTGGCACATCGGGCGCGGCATCAACCCTGTATGCGGGCCTGCCGCGCGTCTACCACTTCACCTTGTCGGCGGAGTTCTGATAGCCGGTCTGTGGCTGTCATTCGCCTGTGGGTAAAGCGTCAGGCATGCAGGCCTGGCGCTTCGCGGCCGGTGCGGGCGACATATTCGGTATAGCCGCCGTCGTAGCGATGGATGCCTTCCGGTGTCAGTTCCAGGACGCGGTTGGACAGGGCGGCCAGGAAATGACGGTCGTGCGAGACGAACAGCATGGTGCCGTCATAATCGGCCAGGGCGGTGATCAGCATTTCCTTGGTCGCGATGTCGAGATGGTTGGTCGGTTCGTCGAGCACCAGGAAGTTCGGGGGATCGTAGAGCATCAGGGCCAGGACCAGACGGGCCTTTTCGCCGCCGGAGAGCACGCGGCAGAGTTTGTCGACATCATCGCCCGAGAAGCCGAAACCGCCGGCCAGCGCCCGGAGCGAGCCCTGGGGGGCGAGGGGAAAGGCGTCGTTCAGGGTTTCGAAGATCGTGCGGTCGCCGTCCAGCAGGTCCATGGCGTGCTGGGCGAAATAGCCCATCTTGACGCTGCCGCCGAGGGTGACCGTGCCGGCATCGGGTTCGGTGGTGCCGGTGACCAGCTTCAAGAGCGTCGATTTGCCTGCGCCGTTGACACCGAGCACGCAGCAGCGCTCCTGCCGACGGATCAGCAGGTCGAGATCCTGATAGATCACCCGGCTGCCATATGTCTTGTCCACGCCGCGCAGATTGACGACCGCGTCGCCTGACCGGGGGGCCTGCGGGAAGGTGAAGGCGAGCGTCTGGCGGCGCTTCGGCGGCTCGACGCGGTCGATCTTGTCCAGTTTCTTGACCCGGCTCTGCACCTGTGCGGCGTGGGAGGCGCGGGCCTTGAAGCGTTCGATGAAGGCGACTTCCTTGGCCAGCATCGCCTGCTGGCGGTCGAACTGCGCCTGCTGCTGCTTTTCGTTCAGGGCGCGCTGCTGCTCATAGAATTCGTAATCGCCCGAGAAGCTGGTCAGGACGCCGCCGTCGATCTCGATCACCTTGTTGATGATGCGGTTCATGAAGGCGCGATCGTGCGAGGTCATCAGCAGGGCGCCGTCATAGCCGGCCAGGAACTGCTCCAGCCAGATCAGGCTTTCCAGATCGAGATGGTTGCTCGGTTCGTCGAGCAGCATCACGTCCGGCTTCATCAGCAGGATGCGGGCCAGCGCCACGCGCATCTTCCATCCGCCCGACAGGCGGCCGACATCGCCGTCCATCATTTCCTGGCTGAAGCCCAGCCCGTGCAGGACCTCGCGCGCACGCCCGTCCAGCGCGTAGCCGCCCAGTTCCTCGAAGCGGGCCTGGACCTCGCCGAACCGTTCGAGGATGGTGTCCAGCTCGTCGAACCGCTCCGGGTCGGCCATCGCCGTTTCCAGCTCGGCCAGTTCCGCCCCGATTTCGGCCACCGGGCCGGCCCCGTTCATGACCTCGGCGACCGCGCTACGGCCCGACATCTCGCCCACATCCTGGTTGAAGAAGCCGACCGTGACCCCGCGATCGGTCAGGATATGGCCTTCATCGGGTTCTTCCTGGCCGGTGATCAGCCGGAACAGCGTCGTCTTGCCCGCGCCGTTCGGGCCGACCAGCCCGATTTTCTCGCCTTTCTGCAGCGCCGCCGAGGCCTCGATGAAGATGACGCGATGGCCGTTATGCTTGCTGATAGTGTCGAGACGGATCATGGGGCCTCAGATGCCGAAGGGAGGGGCGGAGCGGGAGCGCCCTTATTGCGCAGCCCTTGCGTGCCGTAAACCGTGGGTGGCACGGCAGGGCCTAGACAAGAGTAAGCCCGATGACCAGCAGTCCGTTGACGAGAGCGTGGCAGAGGGCCGTCGTGAGGTAGGGGCGGAAATGGTATTCATTGACTGATCTGTAATAGGTGAGGCTGAAAATACTGCCGGATACCAGTCCGATGACAAGGGCCTGGTAGAAAGAGTGATAGATGAAAATACCGTGGCTCCTCTTGGGGAGATGCAGAACGAAAAAAATGAGATCCGACAGAATGATGTAGAATATCAGCCTTGTTCTGTTCGTCAGTTTTCCGAGTTGGGAGAATATGAGTTTATAGAGAAAATGGAATATGGATGTTTCAAGTAGGGGGGCAACAAAAAGTACATCCACGAACAATACGATTAATAACTCGGTGAGATCTATCTGTCGATTTGGGTGGGGATCGGTAACCGGCTGTCCTGACAGGACGTAGCATAATGAACTCAAGACGAAATCGATAAGAGCCATCCTGATTGCAAGGGAATAGCCTATTCGCGCGTTTGGCTGCCTGTGCGCCAATGTCGATGTCTGCCCGAAGAGAGGCCGGTCGGATTTCGGTGCCGTGAGGATCTGCGTGGCGCGGCGGACCGTTGCGGAGAAGCCGGTTGTCATTCGGGACCTGTCGGGAAGCACATTTCGGGGCGTGCCTTCATTCAGCAGGCGCGATCGCCGGCGATCATGTTGAGCGCCGCGATGGTGGGCGTGCGTTCGGGATGTGCCAGCAGGTCGCGGGCCAGGCGCAGGGCGGCTTCCTGTCTTGCCGCGCGGGCGGTGCGGTCCGCGATGAGGTCGAAGTCCGCGACGTGGGCATAGCCGGTGATTCGGCGGATGATCTCGAGTGCGGCGAAGGCGATCGTGTCGGTTTCGATGTCGTCGAGGAACTGGGTCTGCACCTGGCGCAGGGATGCGGGATCGTCGCGGAACAGGGGGGCGGCGTAGGCGTCGCCGGATTGGCCGTGTGTGACGGCGTTGGTCCAGAGGGTGATGAAATCCTGCCGGAAATGGGTCCAGAATTGGTCGATGTCGCGGAGCGCCCGGGCTCGGCCCTCGGGCGTGAGGGTTGCGAACAGGTGCATCAGCAGGTTGCCGATGAACAGGCCGCAATCGAAGCCGATCGGGCCGGGGAGGGCGAATTCGCCGTCGATGACGCGGGTGTCGCTGCCTGAGACCATGACCGAGCCGGTGTGCAGGTCGCCGTGCAGCAGGGCCTGCTGGCAGGTGAGGAAACGGGTCTGCATCTGTCCCACCCGTCGGCGCACCGCCGGATCGGCGCGCAGGGCGGCCACCGTGGCATCCAGTTCCGGGCTGAGCCAGTGATTGCGCGGGTGGGCGTGGTAGGGATCGGTCAGCACCAGGTCGACGGTGATGCGGGTGAGCGTGTGGTTGCGGGCGAAGGGGGCCAGCAGGGTCGACGCATCCTCGAATTTCAGGGCCAGCGGCGAGGTCGGGAAGGTGGCGCGGGCGACGAAACGGCCGATGGCGGCGGCCGCGTCGGGCCAGTCGCCGCCTTGCATGAGCCCGTGGCGCAGCACCACGTGGCCGTCCAGGCTTTCGACCACCAGCACGAACCGGTCGGGGTCGAAATGCAGCAATTCGGTCGTCAGGTCGCCGACATGGGGGCGGACGGCGCGCAGATAGGCGGCCTCGAACGCCGTGCGGTCCAGCGGCATCTTCCAGTTGGGGTCGACCCGGACATGGGGCAGGGACTGCTTGAAGCAGACGCCGCCGGCCGGGCCGTCGACCAGGAACACATTGTTGAGGTTGCCGTCGCTGACCTCGCGCACCCGCCACGCGTCCGGCTGGCCGCCCAGGCGCGCCGCAAGGGCGGGTTGGGCGGCGAGAAAGGCGCGGATGCCGGCCGGGTCCAGTGTGCGGTAGGCGGCGGGAGAGGCGGGTTGGGTCATGCTCTGTGTCTCGTAACCGGGTCGTCGGTGGAGGAGGGTAGCATGCCGGGCCGGAAACGGCTTGGGGGACGGCGATGGTTCTTGCGGTGGCATGATGCATACAATGTCGCGGAGGGATTGCCGGTATTGTATGGAGACATGTCTGCCCATTGGTTCCATACGAAAGTTGCTCGCCCGATGTCTGACCCGTCCTATCTCGCGCACTGGAAAGAACGGGTCGATCGCAATGCGGGGGCGATCTATCTCACGCTGGTCGATGCGCTGGCGCTGTCCATCCGCAAGGGGGATCTACGGGAGGGGGACCGGCTGCCGCCCCAGCGGACGATCGCGGAGTATCTGGGCACCAATCTGACCACCGTGACCCGCGCCTTTACCGAGGCGCGGCGGCGGGGACTGATCGACGCCACGGTGGGGCGGGGGACGTTTATCCGCGTCGGCGCGGGGGAAAGCCACTGGCGGCATACGGGGCCGGCGGTGATCGACCTGACCATGAATTTGCCGCCGGTACCGCAGGACCCGCCGCTGCAGAAGATGATCCAGGCCGATATCGCGGTGCTGCTGAAGCAGCAGGATCTGAACAGCCTGATGTCGTACCGCGTGACCGGCGGCACGATGGAGGAACGTCAGCTTGGGGCGAAATGGATCGCGCCGGTGGTCGGGCCGCGCCGGGTGGATGAGGTGCTGGTGGCACCGGGGGCGCAGAGCGCGCTGGCGGCCATCGTCACCACGCTGACGCAACCCGGCGATGTGATCGTGACGGATCGGATCGCCTATCCGGGCATTCGCACCATCGCCGCGCAGTTCGGGCTGATCCTGGTGGGGGTGGACAGCGATGTCGAGGGGATGATGCCGGAGCAACTCGACCGGGTCTGCGCGCAGCATCATCCGCGGCTGCTTTATTGCATTCCCACCATCCACAATCCGACTACGGCGACCATGTCGCTGCAACGGCGCCGGGATATCCTCTCCGTCGCCCAATTGCATCATCTGCATGTGGTGGAGGACGATCCTTACAGCCTGCTGATGGACAACCCTCCGCCGGCGCTGGCGGCGCTGGACCATGGGCGCGTCTTCTATGTTGCCACGCTGGCCAAGACGCTCAGCCCAGGCCTGCGTACGGCCTATGTGGCGTTGCCGGGCACGGACATGACGCGCCGGGTCACCGCCGCGATCCGGGCGATTGCGCTGACCAATGCGGGGCTGCTCAGTGCGCTGACCGCGCGCTGGATGCAGACGGGGGAGGCGGAGCAGATCCTGCATGCGATCCGGAACGAGCTTCGGCTGCGCCAGTCCATTGCCTGCAGGATTCTGGGAGATGGGCACTGCATGAATCCCGATGGGCCGCATGTCTGGCTGAAATTGCCGGACTGGTGGGGCAGCACGGATTTCGTGGCCTATGCCCGTCGCCGGGGGCTGGCGCTGGTGCCCAGCACGGTGTTCACGATCAGCGGCGAGCCGCCGCAGCGGGCGCGAGTTGCGCTGGGGAGTGCGCCGGATGCCGCGAGCCTTGAAGACTCCCTGCGCGGGGTCGTGTCGGTGTTGCAGCATAAGCGGTCGCCGGGATTTGCGGATATCGTGTGAGAGGCCGACCGGTATCAGATAAAGGTGCAGGGCGTTCACGAGTTCGTGATTTATAAAGTGAGGTATAACAATGGGTTGTGAGGGAGGGAGCCTATTGTACCCTGCCGGATATCATATTGTATGGAATTGAAATCGGCGCTGTGGGGTGCGTCGGGGTGATTGTCTTCATTGTATTGAAGGCGAGATACATACAAAATTTTACCTCCCGCCTGATCCCATGCCACGACTTCTCCCGTCAGGGCGGCCTGCCTTGTGCCGCCGGATAGTGATCCATACGGGAGATCCATCATGCCGAAAGTCGAACACGCCCCCCATAAGGATGGCGATATCTTCGTCGATTACGAAAACAAGGTTTTCGAGGACGTCAAAGCCAATCCGGGTGAGAAGGCGCTGGTGACCTTCCATACCGTTGCGTTCGAGGGCTCGATCGGGTTCGTCAATCTCTTGCAGGCGACGCGGCTGATCCGGAAGGGGTTCGAGACCTCCGTCCTGCTTTATGGGCCCGGTGTGACGCTTGGCATCCAGCGTGGCTTTCCGCGTCTGGGGGATGAAGCCTTTCCCGGCCATATGAACTGCAACAAGCAGATTTCGAAAATCATCGAGGAAGGCGGCAAGGTCTATGCCTGCCGGTTCGCGCTCCAGGCGCTGTATGGCCATGGCGAGCCGTCGCTGATTCCGGGGATCACGCCCATCAATCCGCAGGACGTGCTGGATCTGGTGCTGCTGCACCGGCGGGATAACGCCTTCATTCTGGATACCTGGACGCTCTGAGCATCCGATTGCGGGAAGGACAGCCTTCATGTCACGCATCGTTCGTGCGGCGGCCATCCAGATTTCGCCTGTTCTGGGCGATGACGGATCGGGGACCGCGCGGAAAGTCTGCCAGAGCATTCGCGACGCCGCGGAACGGGGCGTGAATCTGGCGGTCTTTCCTGAAACCTTCGTGCCTTATTATCCCTATTTCTCGTTCATCCAGCCGGCCTTTCGTTTCGGCGGCGAGCATCTGGCGCTTTACGAACGCGCGGTCGTCATTCCGGGTCCGGTGACCGGCATGGTGGCCGAGGCCGCGCGCGAGACCGGGATGGTGGTCGTGCTGGGCGTGAACGAGCGCGATCATGGCACGCTTTACAACACGCAGATCATCTTCGATGCCACGGGCGAGATCCTGCTCCGGCGCCGCAAGATCACCCCGACCTATCACGAGCGCATGGTCTGGGGGCAGGGCGATGGCGCGGGGCTGAAAGTGGTGGACAGTGCGGTGGGGCGCATCGGGGCGCTGGCCTGCTGGGAGCATTACAATCCGCTGGCGCGCTACGCGCTGATGACGCAGCACGAGGAAATCCACTGCGCGCAGTTTCCGGGATCGCTGGTCGGGCAGATCTTTGCCGACCAGATGGAGGTCACGATCCGGCATCATGCGCTGGAATCCGGCTGTTTCGTCGTCAATGCCACCGGCTGGCTGACCGATGAGCAGATCAGCCAGGTTGCGGGCGATCCGGCGCTGGAAGGCCCGCTGCGGGGTGGCTGTTTCACTGCCATTGTCTCGCCGGAAGGCAAGCTGCTCGGCACGCCTCTGACCGAGGGCGAGGGGATGGTGATCGCCGATCTGGATTTCGCGCTGATCACCAAGCGCAAGCGGATGATGGACTCGGTGGGCCATTATGCGCGGCCCGAACTGCTCAGCCTTCTGGTCGATCGGCGCCCGGCCCGCACCGTGCATGCGTATGGCCCGGGTGCGGAATTGGGTGGGATGGAGATTCTGCCATGAGTGTTCCCACAATCGGCACCGTTGCCGGACGGCAATTGATCACCGACCTGCAATCCTTCGGGTTGCAGATCGGCGAGCAGGGCGGGGGCGTCGCCCGCAAGGGTGGGGCGGGGCCGTCGGACCACAAGGCGATTACCATCGCCGGGCAGACCGTGATGGTTCCGGTCTATACGGCCGATGCGCGGCGCTCGCCTTTTCAGGCGAGCGTGCCGACTGCCGACGGTACCAGCATGCTGGTACGCGATGGGCAGGCTCTGGGCCCGATCCGTTTTCCGGCACCGCCGCGTTTTTATGGGCTGGAGACGGCGGAGGGTATTCCCTACTGGAAGATCGCGCTGCTGCATGGGCGCGACACGCTGGCGACCACCGTGCACCAGACCTGTATCCGCTATGCCGACCGGCGGACAGCGTGCCAGTTCTGTGCCATCGGCCAGTCGCTGGAGGCCGGGCGCACCATTGCCTACAAGAGCCCGGCGCAGCTTGCCGAAGTGGCGAAGGCGGCGGTGGAGCTGGACCATGTGCGCGACATGGTGCTGACGACCGGCACGCCCAATATCGTGGATCGGGGGGCCGCCGTGCTGGCGGAGTCCGTCCGTGCGATCAAGGCGGCGGTCGATCTGCCGATTCAGGTGCAGTGCGAGCCTCCGCGTGACCATGCGTGGTTCGGGCGGCTGCGCGATGCCGGGGCGGACAGTCTGGGCATGCATCTGGAGGCCGCGACCCAGGCGGTGCGGGAACGGATCATGCCCGGCAAGGCGACCGTCAGCGTCGATCGCTATCTGGAGGCCTTTGCCAGTGCGGTGCCCGTCTTCGGGCGCGGGCAGGTGAATACCTATCTGCTGGCCGGGCTGGGGGATACGGCTGAAGAGATCCTGGCGCTGGCCCGGCGGCTGATTGCGCTGGGGGTCTATCCGTTCGTGGTGCCGTTCGTGCCGATTTCGGGCACGCCGCTGGAAGAGCATGCGCCGCCATCGTCCGATTTCATGAAATCGGTCCTGGCCCCGCTGGGCCGCATGCTGCGTGAAGCGAACATGAAATCGAGCGATATCCGCGCGGGGTGTGGCCGGTGCGGCGCCTGTTCGTCGCTCTCGGCGTATGAGCAATGAGGCCGGCCATGGATGATGTGGATGATCGCCCCTTTATCCCGACGGAATATATCGTGCGTCTGGCGCGATCGAAATGGGAGCGGGCCGGCCATTATGCCGTGCGGCGGGAAATCTTCTGTCGGGAGCAGGGGGTTTTTGCGGATGACGACCGTGATGCGGTCGATGCGCATGCCATGCCCATCATCGCCTCGTGCTGCGTGGCCGGGATGCCGGACCGGATTGTCGGCGCCGTGCGCATTCATGAGGCCGAGCCCGGCCTCTGGCGCGGTTCGCGGCTGGCCGTGCATGCGGAGCATCGAAAGCTGGGGCGGATCGGGGCGGAGTTGATCCGCATGGCGGTCTGCACCGCGCACGGGCTCGGGGCGCGGCGCTTTCTGGCGCAGGTGCAGGAGCAGAATGTGCTGTTCTTTCGGCGCCTGCACTGGAGGAGCCTGGGCACCATCACCCTGCATGGCCTGCCGCATCATGAGATGGAGGCCGATCTGTCGCGCTATCCGGCGCATGGGCGGGCGCAGACATGGTTGCTGCGTCCTCAGCCCGTCCTGCGGCGGAGTGCGTGATGATGGGCGCCCTCGCCGGGATGCTGCATGGGTTGCGGAGCAGTCGCGCGCTGGCGGCGAAACGCGATATTGCCGGCACGGTCGCCGCCCTGGGCTATCGGGCCGGGGATGCCAGTGCGCTGGGTGACGATTGCGCGGCCATTCCGGATGGGGATGGCTATCTTCTGTTCGCCAGTGAGGGATTTCAGGACGGGTTCGTGCGCGCCATGCCGTGGTTCGCCGGCTATTGCGGCGTCATGGTCAATGCCAGCGACATCGCGGCCATGGGCGGGCGCCCGATCGCGGTTGTCGATACGCTGTGGGGTGAGACCGCCGAGAGCGCCGCGCCGATCCTGCATGGGCTGCGCGACGGTGCGCGGGCCTATGGCATCCCGGTTGTGGGCGGGCATACCAATCTCGGCAGCGCGCATTGTTCGCTGTCGGTTGCCATTCTCGGGCGGGCCCGGTGGCTGCTGACCAGTTTCGATGCCCGGCCGGGCGAGGTGCTGGTTGCGGCCATCGACCTGCGGGGGCGCTGGCATGATCCGCACCCGTTCTGGGATGCGAGTTCCGGACTGGGGACGAGCGCGGATGCCGCGCGGCTGCGGGCCGACCTGGAATTGCTGCCGGAGATCGCGGAGGCGGGGCTCAGTCGGGCGGGCAAGGATATCAGCATGGCGGGGATTCTCGGCACCGCCCTGATGCTGGCGGAATGCTCGCGGATCGGGATCACGATCGATCTGGAGGCCATTCCCCGGCCGGAGGGGGCGCCTCTGGAGCGCTGGCTCGGGGCCTTTCCCAGCTATGGTTATCTTCTGACCGCGCGGCCGGCGGATGCGGAGGCCGTTCTTGCCCGGTTCCGGGCGCGGGGCATTGCCGCCGCCATCATCGGCTCCTGTGACGGATCGGGGAGGCTGGATGCGCTGTGGGATGGGGCGCGCGAGACGTTCTGGGATCTGGGGCACGGGCCGCTGATCGGGTGTGCGCCATGACGCTTTCCATTGCTATCCTCACCCATTCGACCAACCCGCGCGGGGGCGTGGTGCATGGCATGGCGCTGGCCGAGGCGCTGTGCGACGCCGGGCATGAGGCAACGCTGATCGCGCCCGATGCCGGCGGGGCGGGTTTCTTCCGCGCGCCGCGTTGTGACGTGCGCTGCATTGCGGTGCCGGAGGTGCGCGATCTTTCCGCGCGGGTCGAGCTGCATTATGGCGCCATGCGTGAGGCGCTGCGGGGGGCGCGGTACGATGTATTCCATGCCCAGGACCCGATCAGTGCCAATGCGCTGGCGGATCTGGTGGCGGAAGGGTGCATTCCCGGTTTTGCGCGCACCGTTCATCATCTCGACCATTTTTCCGATCCCGGTCTGGCGATGCGTCAGGCGCGGGGGCTGCGGGCGGCGGCGGAGCTGTTGACCGTCAGCGCGCTGTGGGAAAGCACCCTGCTTGCGGAATGGGGGCGTGTAGCGCCGGTTGTCGGCAATGGGGTCGATTCGCTGCGGTTTTTGCCCGATGAGGGTGAGCGGGACGGTTCGTTGCGGGCGCGCCATGGGCTGCCGCCGGAGCGGCATCTGATTCTGTCGGTCGGCGGGATCGAGCGGCGGAAGAATACGCTTGCCCTGCTGGAGGCCTTTCTGCGCCTGCGCGCGGTGCGCCCGGATGTGCATCTTGTCATCGCCGGCGGTGCGTCGCTGCTGGATCATTCCGATTATCGCGCGGCTTTTGCGGATCGTCTGGCGGCCAGCGGGCAGGCGGAGGCCGTGACGGTGACGGGGCCAGTGGCGGATGCCGACATGGCGGCCTTCTACCGGCAGGCGGCGGTGCTGGCCTATCCCTCGCGCAGCGAAGGGTTCGGGCTGTGCCCGGTCGAGGCGCTGGCCTGCGGCACGCCGATCATCGTGCCCGACGCAGCGCCCTTTACCGAGCATCTGCGTGGTGATGAGGCCCTGTGGTGTGTGCCGCACCGGCCCGACACCCTTATCCGTGCCCTGCACGACGCGCTGAGCCCCGGCGGGCGCGAGCGTTTCCGGGCCATCGGCCCCGCGGTTGCGCGCCGCTTCTGCTGGCACGGCGTCGCCGCGCGGCACATTCCCGCATACCGGCGCCTGGCGGCGCTGCCCGGGTCCAGTGCGCTTCAGGAGCGTTCGATCCATGCCTGAAATGATCTTTCGTGTCCGATGGCCGGACGAGACGGAGAGCGACTGTTATTCGCCGTCTCTGGTCGTGCGCGATCACCTTGTGGTCGGGACGGAGTATCCGGTCGCGGATTTCCTCGCCCGGGCGGAGGCGGCCCTGACGGAGGCCAGTGCGCGGGTGCAGGCCCGGTACGGGTTTGCGTGCAGTCGCGCGCTCGGCCAGTTGCAGGTGATTCGCGAAATGTGCGGGCGTTTTGCCGATTCAGGGGGCGCGCGGGTGCGTGTCCTGTCGTTCCACTGAAATCCCTTTGCGGAATATCCTTATGTCACAGAATGAAAAAACCATTCCCGTCGTCATTGTCGGTGGGGGGCAGGCCGGTCTTTCCCTGAGCTGGTATCTCTGCCGCGAGGGCGTGGCGCATGTGGTGCTGGAGGCGGGAACGGCCTGCCATTCCTGGGAGGACGAACGCTGGGACAATTTCTGCCTCGTCACGCCGAACTGGCAGTGCCGGCTGCCGGGCCACCCCTATGCGGGGGATGATCCGCATGGCTTCATGGTGAAGGGCGAGATCGTCGATTATGTGCGGTCTTTCCGGGACTCTTTTGCGCCGCCGCTGCGTGAGCATACGCGCGTGACCTCCGTTACCCGTCATGAAGCGGGCGGGTATCGTGTGGTGACCAATGATGAAATCTGGCATGCGCGGCACGTCGTCATTGCCTCCGGCGCCTATCATGACGCCGTGATCCCCGGCTATGCCGGTGCGATCGATCCCGCGATTGTCCAGATTCATTCGCAGGATTACCGCAATGCCGCGCAACTGCCCGAGGGGGCGGTGCTGGTGGTGGGCAGCGGGCAGTCCGGCGCGCAGATCGTCGAGGACCTGCATCTGGAAGGCCGCAAGGTACATCTGTGCGTCGGCAGCGCGCCGCGTGTCTCGCGCTTCTATCGCGGGCGGGATGTGGTGGACTGGCTGGCGGATATGAAGTTCTACGACCTGACGGTGGACAGGCACCCGTTGCGGGATGGGGCGCGCGACAAGACCAACCATTACGTCACCGGTCGCAATGGCGGGCATGATCTGGATCTGCGGCAGTTCGCGAAGGACGGGGTGGGCCTGCACGGTACGCTGGAGACCATTCGTGACGAGGTCGCGTTTTTCCTGCCCGATTTGCGGGAAAATCTGGACGATGCCGACAGGACCAATGCCGACATCAAGGCATCCATTGACGCGCATATCGCGCGGGCGGGGATCGAGGCGCCGACCGAGGCCCCGTATGTGCCGGTGTGGGAGCCTGCTGCGGAGAATGCGCCGCTGGACCTGAAAGCCGCCGGGATTACCGCCATCCTGTGGTGCATCGGGTTCCGGCCGGATTATCGCTGGATCGACGTGCCGGTCTTCAATGGGGCCACGAAGCCGGTGTGGGATCGGGGCGTGACCGGTGCGCCGGGCTTCTACTTCCTGGGCCTGCCGTGGCTGCACACCTGGGGGTCTGGCCGGTTTTCCGGCATTTCGCGTGATGCCGCGTGGCTTGCCGGACAGATCACCGGCAAAGAGATCCCCATCGCCTGAGAGGAGACGCGCCATGCTCCCGTGGATAACATATGACGCCATGCGGGACGCGGCCGCGACCGATCCTGACGGGTTCTGGCTGGAAGCGGCGCGGCGCATTGCGTGGGAGCGGGCGCCCGTGACCGCCTGCCGGCCCCGTGCGGACGGGTGGCATGACTGGTTTGCCGGCGGCACGCTCAATAGCTGCCACAATGCGGTGGACCGGCATGTCGCGGCCGGACGCGGGGAGCAGCCCGCCCTGGTCTGGCATTCCTGCGCGACGCAGGAGACACAGATCCTGTCTTATGCCACGCTTCGGCGCCGGGTCGCGGGGTTTGCGGGCGGCCTGCGCGCGCTGGGTGTCGGCAAGGGGGATCGGGTTCTGATCGCGGCGCCCTGCATGGTGGAAACCGCGATTGCGATGCTGGCCTGTGCACGGATCGGCGCGGTGCATGTCGTGGTCTTCGCCGGCTATGCGGCGGCGGAACTGGCGCGGCGGATCGATGACGTGACGCCGAAGATCCTCGTCGTGGCCAGTTGCAGTTTTCAGGGGCGGACCGCCGTGCCTGTGCGGACGACGCTGGACGAGGCGCTGGCCGGAGCCGGGCATGTGCCCGATGGCTGCGTCATCGTGCAGCGCGCGGCCTGCCCGATGCGGGCCGAGCCGGCGCGGGATCATGATTTTCATGCGCTGGAGCGGCACGTGCCCGTGGCCCCGGTGCCGGTGCGGGCCGAGGACCCGCTCTATATTCTCCATACATCCGGCACGACGGGAACGCCCAAGGGGATCGTCCGCGACAATGGCGGCCATGCGGTGGCGCTGAGCCTGTCGATGGAACTGATCTATGGCTGCGGGCCGGGCGATTGCTTCTTCACCACGTCGGATCTCGGCTGGGTGGTCGGGCATTCCTATGGTGTCTACGCGCCTCTGCTGAGTGGGGGCACCAGCGTTATCGTGGAAGGGTGCCCCTCTGCTGCCGTGATCCAAGGGCTGTGCGCCGCGCATGATGTCCGGTGCCTGTTCACCACGCCGACGCAGTTGCGCGTGATGCGCCAGGGTGGGGCGGACCTGTCCGGCCATGATCTGTCCGCGTTGAAGCGGGTCTTTGTCGCCGGGGAATATGCCGATCCGGCGTTGCTGGACTGGGCGCGGTCGTCTTTCCGCCGGCCGGTGGTGAATCACTGGTGGCAGACTGAAACCGGGTGGAGCATCACCGCGCATTTCTTTGGACTGGCCGAGGGCGCCCCTCCGGCCCTCATGGAGGATATCGGGCGGCCCGCGCCCGGTTTTTCGCCGCGTGTCCGCCCGCCGGTCGAGGGCGGGCAGAGTGGGGAAATCCTGCTGGCGCTGCCGCTTCCGCCGGGTTGCCTCGCCGGGATCTGGAAAGAGGGAGCACTTCGGCCGCCGACCCCGTATCTGGCGGATGATGGGGCCTGTTACCGCACGTTCGATGAAGGGCTGATCACGGACGATCAGGCCGTGCATATGCTGGGGCGATCGGACGATGTCATCAAGGTGGCCGGGCGGCGGGTCTCCGGCGTCCAGATCGAGAAGATCATTGCCGGCCATCCTGCCGTGCATGGCTGCGCCGTGGCGGCTGTCTCCGACGGGTTGCGGGGGCAGAGGCCGGTTGCCTATGTCGTGCCTGCCTCGTGGCCGGTACAGCCAGGCTGGACGGCCGAGATTGTGGAACGGGTCGGGCGCGCCATGGGCCGATGGGTGGGGCTGAAGGACGTGCTGTTCGTGCAGCAGCTTCCGACGACGCGATCGGGCAAGATCATGCGCAAGGTGCTGGCGACGGCCTGACGCGACTGCGCATAATCGTTACTCGCCCGGCATGGCACCACGGGGGCGGGCGGGGCGCAGAAGGTACAGGATTTCGATTATCAGCCCGGGCAGCAGGATCATTCCCGTCGCGGTGCCGGCCAGCCAGAAGGCCAGAAGCCCGGCGGCCAGCGAGGCGGCCATGACGATGCGGCCGGCTGCGCTGAGCGCCACGACGAACAGCACGGCGCTGGCGGCGCTGGCGATGGCGGCGGCCAGTGTGCGCAGGGGGTGAGAGAGCAGTTCCATCCCCATGCCGCCGACGACATTGCCCATGACCCGCGCATGCTCTGTCTGTCCGGCCATGCCGAACAGGAAGGAGAAGGGTAGGAACAGGATGCCGAAAATATCGCGCAGCAGCAGGAAAAGCCCGTTGACCAGCGGCGCCATCATCAGGATTGCGGCCGCGCCGGCCATGCTGGTGATGACCAGGACGATCGCGAGCCGTTCAAGCATGATGGAAAGACGGGGCATGGTCCGCGTGTCGCGGATCAAGGGCCGGCGCGCCAATCCGCGCGAACGGGCCGTATTGTCCGGATGATCGGGCTTATTTCTTCTTGATCCACCATTTCACGGGCTCGGGTTCGTCCTCGATCACCTCGGGGGCCAGGGCGCGGCGGGGACGGGGAACCGGTGCGGGCCTGGGCGGCTGGGGGGCCGCGGCGCGCGTCCTGGGGGCAGAAAGCTCCTCTGTCAGGCGGGCGATTTCGGCGCGGGCCGTGGACAGGCTGGATCGCAGGGCGCGGATTTCCTCGTCACGGCTGGCCAGTCCGGCCTGGGCTTCGGCCAGGATGATATCGGCATGGCCGATGCGGGTTTCCAGCGAGCGCAGGCTGGTCTGGGCATCGTGGCTGGCGCGGTCGGCATCGTCACGCTGCTTTTGCAGCAGCTTGACTTGCTGGCGCAGGCGCTCGATTTCGCCGCCATCGTCCTGCGGCGCATGCATCGCGCGGGCTGTGGGGCGGTTCAGGACATGATGTTCGACCCGGACATCGCCGTCCTGGACGAATTTCCGCCGCCGCTGTGCCGCATCGAAGGGACGGGCGTTGGCGCGGGGCGCCGATGGGGCGGAGGAAGCGGGGGCGGGTTGTTTCGAGCCGAGACGGGACAGGGCGAGACGCAGCGCCTGTTCGTTGACCTCATCGCGATTGTCGATGTCGGGCTGTTCGGTATCTGCGGAAAAGGGGAAGGTATCGTTATAGGATGCGGACATGGGGTGTCTCTCAAAGAGGAGATGAAAATCGTGGGGAATGTTTGAAAATATGCCGGTGTGGGGGCGTTTTTTTTGTCTTGTTCATTTCATTCCGGACGAAACGGAAACTGTTCTTGTTGTTGCGCCGCGCCGGAATGACCGACCGCCGGTTTCAGGCAGGCAACCGGTTCGGAACCGGTGAGTGCGCAGCGCATTATGGATAAGAGAATTTGATCCAATAAGTTTCATATACTCTCTTTCCCGAAGAAAATGCAAGGCCGGGCTGATCGCATGTTCTTCCGGTGCTTTGCCCTGAATTGATACCGCATGTGCAAAATTTCACCATTGTGCAATACTTAGAATTAAATTGTCGTAAATAATTACGAATATTGTCGTGTTGAATGGATAGATTGTGTGTTTTTTGTGTTCATCATGGAATTATGTTTCTTTTTTAAGTGATGTTTTCTTCTTTGTCTTTTATCTTTTTGATATCGCATTGGGATATTGTAATTGTTTATTGCGTAAATCCCGATGATTTTGGACGGGTAGGGTATTTCCTGCTTGATTGCCGAGGGGACGTGGGAGGAAGCAGGGGGCTTTTGGTCTTTCCCCCGGGTTCTGGAATTGATGGGATAATAAACATCACGTTTCCGTGATGTCTAGTCCGATCCTGTATTCCGCCGGAATGGCGATGCCGGGCGCGCCGACGTGATTTGAAAAAATGGAGACCCCGTGGGCCCGGATAGGCGCGCCGCTGTCAGAGCCTGACCGAAAATGTGGGCTGGCAAGCGAGAGCGGCCCAAGGGGCCGCGCCCGGCGTGTGTTTCCGAGCATCGGAGCGGAGTGGCCTTGATGGCCATGAGCACCGAAGCGCAGGCAACACGCGCTGGATCGCTGCCAGCGCGCATTTTCGGTCGGGCTCTCAGATATCCGGGCTGCCGGGATGCCACAGTACGTCGTCCTGCCCGTCATTGTTCAGGTGCCGGGCCAGCACGAACAGATAATCGGACAGCCGGTTCAGGCAGCGCAGGACGGACGCGCTGACGGGTTCGGCATGGCGTAGCGTCACGACCTGGCGTTCTGCCCGGCGGGCCACCGTGCGGGCCAGATGGGCGTGGGCGGCGCCCGGACTGCCGGCTGGCAGCACGAAACTGCGCAGGGGCGCCTGGCAGGCGCGCAGCCGTTCCGTCGCCTGTTCGAGAAACGCGACCGCCGCGTCGCCGCCGCGAAAATTGTCGGTATCGGCCGGTCCGGATTCCGGCACGCACAGGATGCCGCCGATATCGAACAGCAGGGACTGGATGCGCGCCAGGCAGGCGGCATCGGGCGAGGAGGCCGGCACATGCAGCCGCAGGACGCCGATCGTGGCATTGGCCTCGTCCACCGCGCCCAGGGCCTCGATCCGCGCGCAGGATTTGTCCACCCGCGTTCCGTCGCCCAGCGAGGTCTGCCCGCCATCGCCGCCGCGGGTGACGATGCGATCGATTCGGATGCTCATGGTGCGTGTCGGTTCCTCATGGTCGGGGGACCGGCTGCGGCTTCGTTCCGGTCAGTGATGCGGGCGACGATGGTGCCCGTGTTGGCCCAATGTCCTGGCCATGTCCAGATGGGACTGGATGGCCGCCTGCATGTCGGTGGCGTAGGTTTTCAGGGCCGGGTCGGACCCGCTGGCGGCTTCGGCCTGGAACAGCGGGGCGGCATCATTGTGGCCCGCGATCTGCAGGGCAGTAAAGTCGCGGTCGAAGGCACGCCCCTTTTCGGCCTTCAGACTGTGCAGAACATGTTCCTCGTCCGTGTTCAGATCGTCGGGCAGGGTGGTGCCATGCCGGTCGGCGATGGCCTTCAGCCGGTCCTGGCTGGCTGTGTGGTCGGAGACCAGCCGGGCGGCGAAATCCTTGACATGCGGATTGCGGGCCTGGGTGGCGGCCAGCTTTGCCGTCGCGATGATGAAATCGTTGCTGCGGGCGGCCTTTTCGATGAACGTGGCGTCGGTCTCGGTCAGGGCAGGCGGCGGCGGCGCGGGTGCGGGTTTCGGTGCGGTGGCGCAGGCGGCCAGCGGCAGCAGCACCGTGAAGAGCATCCAGCGATCATGTTTCGTCATTGGTCCCCGATCCTTTCCGGCATGGCGGATACAGGTCCAACGTGGGCATCCCCAAGGGGTTCGGGCGATGCTGCTAGAGTGTGCGCATCTCTTCGACGCAGGTGACCAGCCGCCGGCGGATCCCCGGTTCCAGCGCGGAATGCCCTGCGTCGGGCACCAGGCTGAGTGTGGCGCCGGGCCAGGCATGGGCGAGGTCCCATGCGGAGGTGCAGGGGCAGATCATGTCGTAGCGGCCCTGGACGATGATGCCGGGAATATGGGCGATCCGCTCCATATGGCCCAGCAGGCCGCCCGGCGGCAGGAACAGGCCGTGGCGGAAATAATGGGCCTCGATCCGCGCCAGGCCGATCACCGCGCGGTCGCGGGCGAAGCCGGCGACGGCGGCGGGGGCCGGGATCAGGGTGGAGCATGTGCCCTCATAGCCCGACCAGGCCCGCGCCGCCGGCAGGTGGATCGCCGGGTCGGGGTCGAACAGCAGCCGGCAATAGGCCGTCAGCGGATCGTGACGCTCATGCTCGGGCAGGTGCGACAGGAAGGCCGCATGCGCGTCGGGAAAGACCTGGGCCAGCCCGTGGAAGAACCAGTCCAGTTCGCTCGGCCGGCCCAGGAAGATCCCGCGCAGGATCATCGCGCGCACCCGCTCGGGGTGGGCCTGGGCGTAGGACAATGCCAGCGTCGAGCCCCATGAGCCGCCGAACAGGAGCCAGTCTGGAATATTCAGCGCCGTGCGCAGGCGCTCGATATCCTGCACCAGGTGCGGCGTGGTGTTGGCGACCACCGAGGCGTGCGGGCGCGAGCGGCCCGCGCCGCGCTGGTCGAACAGCACGATTCGCCAGTGCGTGGGATCGAAGAAGCGGCGATGGACCGCCCCGCTGCCTGCGCCGGGGCCGCCATGCAGGAACAGGACCGGCCGGCCGGCCGGATTGCCCGCCTGTTCCCAATAAAGTTCGTGCCCGTCGCCGACAGGCAGGGTGCCGCTTTCGTACGGCGCGATGTCCGGAAACAGGTCGTGGCGTGGCATGGGGCGACTATACGGCAACAGGGGCGCCCGGCTAGACTGCCGGTCGTGATGACACTGTCTGGTTCTCCTTATTCGGTGCCGCGTGCGGCCCGGCTTTTCCTCTCGCTAGGCGGCCTGCTGGGGCTGCTGTCGGTGGCGGGCGGCGCGCTGGCGGCGCACCTGCCCGATGCGATGTTCGCCGCTTCTTCCGGCCGCGCGCTGGCGCGCGAGGCGGTGCAGATGGGCATGTGGCACGCGCCCGCGCTGCTGGCGGTCGGCATCCTGCTGTGTGTGCGGGGGCGGCGGGTGCCGCTGCTGCTGGCCGGCGCCGCCTTTGCGCTGGGGGTGGTGCTGTTCAGCGGTGCCGTCGGCTGGACCGGCGTGACCGGGCGGCATCTGGGCCCGGTTGCGCCCACGGGCGGCAGCCTGCTGATGCTGGCGTGGCTGCTGCTGGCGGTGGACGGGCTGCGCCGATGACCGCACCTGTTCATGGCGATGAGGCGCCGGTCGTGCTGCCGCACCCCGTGCGTGCGGCCTATCTGGCGGCCGAAGGGTTCGAGGACGCGCTGGCCGAGGAACTGGGCCGGCAGGGCGCGGACATCATGGCGTGGCATGGGCGGCTGGCGCTTTCGGCCAGCCCGCCGGTTGCGGCGGCATGGGCGCTGGATATCTGGCTGGAGCCCGAGATCCACTCCATCGCCTCGATCGGTGCGGCGGTGGCGCTGCTGCGCGGCCGGCAGCGCAACTGGGCCTGTCATGCCGTGCGCCATCACCGTCGCGCGACGCTGATCGCCGACCGCCTGCCGCCGGTGGCCGCCCGGCCGCTGGTCTTTCCCTCCGCGGCGCCCACCGGGCATCTGGGCGGGTGGACGCTGCTGGCGCCGGATATGCTGTTGCTGTCGACGCGCAAATCCTCGCCCTTCGTGAACGGGATGGTGCCGTTTGTCGAGGATCGGGTGGGGCCGCCTTCGCGCGCCTATCTGAAATTATGGGAAGCCTGCGCCCGGCTGGGTGCGTGGCCCATGCCCGGTGAACGCTGCGTCGATCTGGGGGCGTCGCCCGGCGGGTGGACCTGGGCGATTGCGCAATGTGGGGCGGACGTGGTGGCGGTGGATCGTGCGGACCTGGCACCACAGGTGGCGGCGATGCCGGGGGTGACGCTGCGCCGGGAAAGCGCGTTCGGGATCGAGCCCGCCGAACTGGGGGCGGTGGACTGGATGTTCTCCGACATCATCGCTTACCCGACGCGCCTGCTGGCGCTGGCGCAGCGCTGGATCGCGGGCGGCACGGCGCGGCGCATCGTGATGACCATCAAGTTCCAGGGCACCACGGACCACGAGACAGCCGTCGCCTTCGCCGCGATTCCGGGGGGGCGGGTGCTGCATCTGTGGCACAACAAGCATGAGCTGACGTTTCTGTGGGACCGCGATGCGGCGGCCCAGGCTGGGCCGTTACCGCCGGGCTGAGGCCCGGTGCGCGCGCAGCCGGTCGATCGCCCATTCGCCGCCCTGCACGATCGGCAGGGCCAGCAGGAAGCAGGCAACGGCGACCCCTATCACGATCAGCCGTTCGCGGGCCTCGGCGTCCGAGGCGCCGGTCATGCCGTACAGGCTGCTCCACAGCCGTGTCCCGGCAATGTGATCGACCAGATAGGCGACATGGGCGCTGTAGCGCAGGGTGGCCATCAGGCCGGCCGTTACGGCCACCATGGCCGCGGTCTTGATCAGGGTGCGGGCGATGCCGGGTTGCGCGGCCTCTGTCATCCGGGAGAAGATCCTTTTATCGTCATGATGGATCTGTATGGCTTTCGCCGCGTAAGATCCATCTTAACCTGATATTATGCCTTGTTCATCCTTGGCTTCATGGACCGAATTTCATGCTTCTGCGCCGCCTTCTTCCCCTGACCGTCCTGATGGCCGGTCTGGCCGCCACCCCGGCCCTGGCCGACCTGCCGCCCGTGCCCCAGGTGGGGCAGGAAACGCCGAAGCCGGTCGCCGCCCCCTATGGGCCGACCGAGGGCGCGCAGGCGCAGGTCGATGCCGCCTTCAAGACGGCCAAGGAATCCGGCCGCAATGTGCTGATCGATTTCGGCGGCAACTGGTGCCCGGATTGCCGGATGCTGTCGGGTGTTCTGGCGCTGCCCTCGGTCGCGCCCTGGGTGGCTGCGCATTTCGTTACCGTGATGGTCAATGTCGGGCGGATCAATACCAACCTGGATATCGCGCAGCATTATGGGGTGACGATCAAGGCCGTGCCCACGGTGCTGATCGTCACGCCGCAGGGGCGGCTGCTGAACCCGGATGGTACGCTGGAACTGGGTAATGCGCGGCGCATGTCGGCCCAGGCGGTCGTTGATCTGCTGGCAGGCTGGAACGGCCGCGGGGCCTGAATGGAAGGGCGGGGGTTTTCCTCGCCTTTTTTTAATTCGAAAGGCTGTTTGAAAAGTCGGCCTGCCGAGTGAGAGTGCCGCAAAGCGGCACGCCGGATCGCCGGCAGGGTAACTTTGCAAGCAGCCTTTAGCGCGTGTGCAGGAAGCGGTCGGCCTCCTGCACGATGTCGGCCAGGGTGCCGGGTTTGAAGGGGCTGATCAGCCCGGCGGCGTCGACCAGGCCGGTGAAGGGCTGCGAGCCGCCCAGCGCGCAGAGATCGGCATAGATTGCCATCGCGCCTGTCTGGTCGGCCCGGCTGTGCAGCCAGAACTGCATCGCGCAGCACAGGGCCAGCGTGTAGTCGATATAATAGAAGGGCGAGCGGTAGATATGGCCCTGGGCCTGCCAGCGGCCGCCACCGGCGGGCCATGACAGGTCGCCGTAATCGCGCCAGGGCAGGTACAGCTTTTCCAGACGCTGCCAGGTTTCGTGGCGTTCGGCGGCCGTCATGTCGGGATTGGCGTAGACCTCGTGCTGGAAATGATCGACGCAGACGCCGTAGGGCAGGAAGCTCAGCGAGCCGATCAGGTGCATGCGGCGGAAGCGGTCGGCCAGCCCGTCCTCGACCATCAGGTCGATCTGCGGCCAGGTGAGAAATTCCAGCGCCATCGAATGGATCTCGGCGGCGTCCATGGTCGGCCAGAGCAGGTCGATCCCCGGCAGGTCGCGGCTCTTCCAGTTCTGGTAGGCGTGGCCCATCTCGTGCGTGAAGACGGTGATGTCGTGCTGGGTGCCGTTGAAATTGGCGAAGATGAAGGGCATTCCCATGCTGGGAAAGGCGGTGCAGAAGCCGCCGCCGGCCTTGCCCTCGCGATTGCGCAGGTCCAGGAAGCCGCCCTCGACCATCTGGCGGTAGAACATGCCCAGATCGCCGCCCATGCGGTCGAACATGGTCTGCGCGCGTTCCAGCAGCAGGTCGTGGTCGCCGGCCGGCTTCGGGTTGCCCAGCGGGTCGATCAGCGATTCGTCCCAGAAATGCAGCCGGTCCCAGTTCATGGTCAGGCGGCGGTTTTCCATGATTGCGCTCACCAGCGGCACGACATGGGTCAGCACGTCGTCGCGAAAGCGCGCGACCTCTTCCGGCCCGTAATCGACGCGGCGCATCCGCCGGTAGCCCAGGGGGGTGTAGCTGTCATAACCCAGTGTGCGCGCCATGCCGTGGCGGACCTGGACCAGCTGGTCGTAGATCCGGTCAAGTTCGGGCCCGTTGGCGGCGAAGAAATCCCATCGCGTCTTCTCGGCCTCGTGGCGCACGGCGCGGTCTGGATGTTCGGCGAAGGGGGCGAGGCCGGACAGATTGACCGTCTGGCCCTGCACCGTCACGCGTGCGGCGGCCAGCAGGGCGGTATAGTCGGCGCCCAGCCGGGCTTCTTCTTCCAGGGCCTCGCGGATGCGCGGGTCGAAGGTGGTGATGTCGGTTTCCCACAGGCGGACGGTGTGGGTGCCGATGGCGGTGGCGAGGCCTGTGCGGTCGGGATCGTCGAGCAGCCGGCGCTTGATGGCGACTTCAAGCTCGGTCACGTGCGGGGTCAGGCGGTCGGCCAGGTCGCGATCGGTGCGGGCCTGCTGGCTGGTGGTGTCCTGGGAGAAGCGCAGGGCGACCATCGAGGCCCAGCTGTCATAGGCCCGGCGTTCGGCGTCGAAGCGGGCCAGTGCCTGGGCGCGGTCGCCTTCATCCAGCAGGGCGGATACGGCGCCGAAGGCCGCATCGAGGCTTTCGGCGGAGGGGGTGGAGAAAGTGAGGTCGGCGAATTGGATGGACATGGCTGCATCATCGCATTCGCGATACGGCCCGTCCACGGTCCTGTGCGGTCAAGCCCCGGCCAGCGCGTGCCGCGCCGCCGCCGCGAGGGCGAAGGAATGCAGGCGGGCGGCGTGGTCGTGGATCGCGCCGACGATCATCAACTCGTCTGGCTGATGGCGTTCGATGAAGCGGGCCAGGCCGGTGCGCACGGTTTCCGGGCCGCCCACGACGGCGCAGGCCAGTGCCCGGTCGATTCCGGCCTGTTCGGCCGGGGTCCATAGTCCCTCTGTTTCGGCAACGGGTGGCGGAAACTGGCCGGGCCGGCCCCGGCGCAGGGCGACGAATTGCTGCTGGTGCGAGGTGAACAGGAACCGGGCCTGCGCATCGGTGTCGGCGGCCACCACGTTCAGCCCCAGCATGACGTAGGGCTGCGCCAGCCGGGCGGATGGGGTGAAGCGCTGGCGGTAGAGCGTGACGGCCTCTTCCATCATGTCCGGCGCGAAATGCGAGGCAAAGGCGAAGGGCAGGCCCAGATGGGCCGCCAGATGGGCCGAGAACAGCGACGATCCCAGCAGCCAGACCGGGATATCCATGCCCGCGCCGGGCACGGCCTGCACACGTTGGCCGGGCTGGGGTGGTGCGAAATAATGCAGCAGCTCGGCGACTTCCTGAGGGAAGCGATCGGCGCTGGTGGGATCGCGGCGCAGGGCGCGCATCGTTTCCTGGTCCGAGCCGGGGGCGCGGCCCAACCCGAGGTCGATCCGGCCGGGGAACAGGCTTTCCAGCGTGCCGAACTGTTCGGCCACCATCAGAGGGGCATGGTTGGGCAGCATGATGCCCCCGGCGCCGACGCGGATATGCTGCGTGCCTGCCGCCAGATGGCCGATCAGGATGGCGGTCGCCGCCGACGCGATGGCCGGCATGGCATGATGCTCGGCCACCCAGTAGCGGTGAAAGCCCAGCGCCTCGGCATGGCGCGCGAGGTCGAGGCTGTTGCGAAAAGCGGTGGCGGCGTCACTGCCACGAACGATCAGGGACAGGTCGAGGACCGAGAAGGGGATCAACGTCCGAAACTCCTTTTGCCGTTCGTGTCGACGCTCTCAGGGCTTGATGGGACATGTGGGCTGGTGAGCGAGAGCGGCCCGTCAGGGCCGCGGCCGTCGTGTGTTTTCGAGCACCGAAGCGGAGCGGCCTTGATGGCCGTGAGCATCGGAGCGCAGAAAACGCGCGCCGGATCGCCGCCAGCGCGCATGTCCCATCAGGCCTTGCGGATGCGGTGGCCGAACCATGCACATATGGCGGCAAAGACCAGGAATCCCAGCACCGACGGCAGCGTGGTCGCGTCGGGCGAGAGGATGGCCAGCGTGTCGTCGCGGCCGGTGGCGCCGGCAACACCGGCCAGCAGCACGCCCGTCAGGCTTTCGCCCACGATGAAGCCCGAGGCCAGCATGGTGGCAATGCCGCCTTCGGCCTGGCGGGCGCCGCGCGAGCAGGCCCAGCCGATGATGGCGCCGATGGCCAGCGTGACGCTGACCGCAGGAGGAAGATACAGCCCGATACCCACCGCCAGAGGCGGCAGGGCCCCGCCGATGCGGCGCAGGCCCAGGTCGGTGACGATGAGCACGACGCCCAGTGCGATGCCGATCAGGATCATGGTCCAGTCGAGCTGGTGCTGGAAGATGCCGATGGCGATGGTGGTCAGCAGGGCGGGTTGCGGGGCCGGCAGCGCATGGTCGGGATTCATGCCGGCATGGGGCATGGCGCCGACGAAGCCATAGGCCTGGTACAGCAGTTCCAGCACCGGCGGAATGACGATGGCGCCGCTGACGCAGCCTACCAGCAGCGCCACCTGCTGCCGCCAGGGCGAGGCCCCGACCAGTTGGCCCGTCTTGAGATCCTGGAGGTTGTCGTTGGAAATGGCCGAGGAGGCGACGATGGCCGAGAGGATATAGAGCGCGAAGGCCACGGCCAGGTGCCGGCTGTTGGCCGACATCTCGGTGGGCAGGACGCCCAGCGGTTCCAGCACCAGCATGAAGGACGCGACCAGGACGATGGCGATGATCGCGATGCCCGACAGCGGCGAGGAGGAGGACCCCACGATGCCGGCCATGTAGCCGCATGCGGCGGCGACCAGGAAGCCGAACAGGGCGCAGAATGCGACCGCCGCCAGCGCCGCTGTGACGATGGCGCCGCCATGGGCGAAGGGATACTGGAAGGCGACGAACAGGACGAACAGGATGGCCAGGCACAGGCCGGTCAGCAGCAGGAGTGTGCGCGGCGTAAGGTCGCGCATGCGGCCGTCCTCGTCGTCCGAACCATGGGCGTGCATCATGTCGCGGATGCCGGCCGCGACCGGGCGCGCCAGCAGGGCCAGGGTCCAGATGGCGGAAATGGCGATGGTGCCGGCCCCGAGGAATCGCACCTTGTGCGTCCAGAGCTGGGTTGCGAAATCTCCGGCGGCAAGATGGCCGGGATTGGGCAACCTGACGCTGAGGATCGGGACCGCGACGTCCCAGGCGATGAGGGTGCCGATCAGCATGGCGAGGCCGCCGGCGATCCCGACCAGGTAGCCCGCGCCCAGCAGGGCCAGCGAGAAGCCGGTCGAGGCGCGGAAGATGGCGCCACCCCATGTCGCGGTCAGCGCCGCGCCGTCGGCCAGCAGGCGCAGCCCGCCGGTGGCGAACGTGACCAGGGCCGACAGGATGCCGCCGGTCAGCAGGGCGCGCAGGCTCTCGGGGCTGCCGCTTTCGGACCCGGCCTTCAGGATCTCGGCCGCCGCGACGCCTTCCGGGTAGGGCAGGTCGCTGTTGGTCACCATGGCCCGGCGCAGCGGAACGGTGAACAGCACGCCGGTCATGCCGCCGGCCAGCGTGATCAGCGTCGTCTCCAGATAGGGAAAATGCTGCCAGTAGCCGATCATGATCATGCAGGGCAGCGAGACGAACACGCAGGACAGCGTGCCGGCCGCCGAGGCCTGCGTCTGGACCATGTTGTTTTCGAGGATCGTGGAGCCGCCCATCGCCCGCAATACGGACATGGAGATCACGGCCGCCGGAATCGACGACGCGACGGTCAGGCCGATCTTGAGCCCCAGATAGATGTTGGAGGCGGTGAAGACGATGGTGATCAGGGCACCGAGGATAAAACCGCGCAGGGTCATTTCCCGCTGGCTGAGGGCGGGCGCGGTCTGGGAAAGGGCGGTGTCCGTCATGCTGTCTTCATGTCGCTAATATCGCTTGGTCTGTCGGTGAAGGCCGCGGGCGCGCCGGCTGCCGGCATGGCTGTGGGCCCGTGGCCGTTTGCTGGTCACATGTGATGGAAGGTCGGCGCGATCAGGTGGGTCTGGTTGTACTCCAGCTGCTCTTTCGTCAACTGGAGGCCGACTTCCAGCCGGTAGCCGTCGACCGTGACATGCTTGGACACCGGCAGCGTGATCGGCACGATGCGGGTATGGGTCAGCATCTGGGTGACGTTGGCCGGGAACTGCACCGTCTCGGTGAACTGCTTCTTGTTCTTGATCTCGTCGCCATAGACCACGGCGACGAAATACGGGATTTCGAGCGTGCGCCCGGCGCCGGGGCCGCGCGTGACGTTCAGGCCCAGGCTGATATCGGCGACGACCGAGGCCGATTTTCCCTGGCCTTTGTGGCACTGGCCGGTGACGCGCGTCACGCTGGCACGGGAGGCCAGATGGCCGATATCGTGCGACGGGCCGGTGAAGGCGACCAGGTCGGCGGCCGCGCCGGGGACCTCGACGATCGGGCAGGACGGTGCGAAGGCATCCGGATTGTCCAGGGTGCATGCCGCCAGCGACATGGCGAGCGGCAGGATCGCCAGGCCGCTGAGATGGGCGGGGCGAAAGCGGCGAAGGCCGCTCGGGCTGGCGATGGTCATGCGGGAGGTCATGCGGGTTCCGGGGTCTCGTGCTTGGTCATGGTTGCGGGGACCGCCATGTGGACGGGCTGCTTGTGTGGCTCCGGCTGGACGGGTATGTCCAAATGCACCGGGGTTACAGGAAAATGGCTTGCGCCATGGCCCCGGTTTGCGTAGGGCCGGACCAGCACCGGGATGCGCGGCCGGCCGGTCGCTGCCCCCGGCCCGTATCCTATACCGCTCGCCGGCCGTTTGGGGAACACCATGCCCGACCAGATGATTCAGACCTCCGATTCCGCCCCCATTGAGGCGCCCATGCGGTCGCTGAAGGTTCTTCTGGCCGGGCCGCGCGGCTTCTGCGCCGGGGTGGATCGTGCGATCCGCGTGGTCGAGGAAGCGATCCGCCGCTATGGCGCGCCGGTCTATGTGCGGCACGAGATCGTGCATAACCGGACCGTGGTCGAGGAGCTGGAAGCGCAGGGTGCCATCTTCGTCGAGGAACTGGACGAGGTGCCGGCCGACGCGCATGTCGTGTTCTCGGCCCATGGCGTGCCCAAGACGGTGCCGGCCGAGGCCGAGCGGCGCAACCTGCTGTACCTGGATGCGACCTGCCCGCTGGTCTCCAAGGTGCATCGCGAGGCCGAGCGTCATTTCGCCGATGGCGGCCCCGAGAGCCGTCACATCCTGATGATCGGCCATGCCGGACACCCGGAAGTGGTGGGCACGATGGGCCAGCTTCCCGCCGGCGCGGTGACCCTGATCAATGACGCGGAAGAGGCCCGGACCGTGCAGCCGGCCGATCCGACGCGCCTGGCCTTCATTACCCAGACCACGCTGTCGGTCGATGACACTGCCGAGATCGTCGAGATCCTGCGCCGCCGCTTCCCGCTGATCGAGGGGCCGAAGCGCGAGGATATCTGCTACGCCACCACCAACCGCCAGGAAGCGGTCAAGGCCATTGCGCCGGGCTGCGACCTCGTGATCGTGATCGGCTCGCCGAATTCCTCCAACTCCCAGCGCCTGCGCGAGGTGGCGGAACGCTCCGGCGCGCCGCGTGCCCTGCTGGTGCCGCGCCTGAGCAACCTGGACTGGTCGGTGCTGGACGGGGTGAACACGCTGGGCATCACCGCCGGGGCCTCGGCGCCCGAGGCGCTGGTGCAGGAAATGGTGACGGCGCTGGCCAAGCATTTCACGCTGGAAATCGAGGAACGGACGGTCAAGGAAGAGAATGTGACCTTCCGCCTGCCGGCGCCGCTGGGCTGATCAGGCCCGGTTCGCATGGCGGTCTATACGGATGTGTCGGACGGGGCGCTGCGGGCGTTCCTGTCCCTCTACGATATCGGTGAACTCACGGCCTATCGGGGCATTGCCGAAGGGGTCGAGAACAGCAATTTCGTCCTGCGGACCACGGACGGCGATTTTATCCTGACATTGTACGAGCGGCGGGTGAATCCCGCCGATCTGCCCTGGTTCCTGGGGCTGATGGGGGCTCTGGCTGATCACGGCTTGTCCTGTCCGCGCCCGGTGGCGGGGCGCGACGGCGATGCCCTGCGCAGCCTGGCCGGACGGCCGGCGGCGATCACGACCTTTCTGCCCGGTGTGTGGCCGCGCGACGTGCGGGTGGAGCATTGCGCGCCGGTGGGTGCCGCGCTGGCGGCGCTGCATGTCGCGGGGCGGGACTTTACGGCCGAACGTGCCAACGGGCTGGGGCCGGCGGCCTGGGCGCCTCTGCTGGATTCCTGCCGGGCGGATGCGGATTCGGTGTCGCCGGGCCTGGGGGCGGAACTGGATGCCGCGTTGGCCGCGATCCTGCCGGCCTGGCCGGGGGGCGACGCGTTACCGCGCGGGCAGATCCATGCCGATCTGTTCCCCGACAATGTCTTTTTTCTGGATGGCAGGGTGTCGGGGCTGATCGATTTCTATTTCGCCTGCACCGATTTCCTGGCCTACGACATTGCGATCTGCCTGAATGCCTGGTGTTTCGAGGAAGATGGCGCGTTCGTGCCCGAGCGGGCGCGGGCGCTGATCGCGGGGTATGAATCGGTGCGGCCCCTCAGCCCGGCCGAGCGGCGGGCGATGCCGGTGCTGGCCGCGGGGGCCGCGATGCGGTTTCTGCTGACCCGGCTGTATGACTGGCTGAACACGCCACCCGGCGCGATGGTGACGCGCAAGGACCCGCTCGATTACCTGCGCCGCCTACGCTTTCATCGTGCGGCGGAGGATGCGTCGGTCTATGGCGTCTGATACCGACCGGCCGATCGAGGCCGATGCCGCGTTCGAGCTTGATGTGCCGAACGCGTCCGCGCCGGTCGAGATCTGGACCGATGGCGGCTGCAAGCCCAATCCCGGCCCGGGCGGCTGGGCGGCGCTGCTGAAATTTCGCGGCACCGAACGCGAGATTTCGGGTGGCGAGGCCGAGACCACCAACAATCGCATGGAGCTGACGGCGGCGGCCGAGGCGCTGGAGGCGCTGAAGCGCCCCTGTGTGGTGGTGCTGCACACGGACAGCGAATATGTGCGCAACGGCATCACCCGCTGGCACACTGGCTGGGTGCGCCGGAACTGGCGCAATGCATCGGGCGATCCGGTTGCCAATATGGATCTGTGGCGGCGGCTGCTGGAGATCACCAAGCGTCATCAGGTCGAGTGGCGCTGGGTGCGCGGCCATTCGGGTGACGAGAATAACGAGCGGGTCGACCGGCTGGCCACGGCGGCACGCGACGCGCTGGGGCTGGCCTATCCCGTTCGCCGCCGGTGACGGCACCGGCACCTGCGCTGAGGCTGCGGGATCTGGCCGTGGCGCATGGTGGGCGGGCGTTGTTCACCGGACTGGACCTGACATTGCCGGCCGGGGTGTTTTCCGTGCTGCTGGGTTCCAGCGGGGTGGGCAAGACCAGCCTGCTGCGCGTGATCGCGGGGCTGGATCGCCCGGCGGCGGGCACGGTCGCGGCCGATGACGGCGCGCGGCTGGCGGGCCGGGTGGCCTGGATGGGCCAGCGCGATCTGCTGCAACCCTGGGCGCGGGTGATCGACAATGTGATGCTGGGCGATCGGCTGCGCGGCCGGCGGCCCGATCGTGACCGGGCGGCGGAGTTGCTGCGGCGGATGGGGCTGGCCGACCGGTTGACGGCGCTGCCGGCCGAACTGTCGGGTGGGATGCGCCAGCGTGTGGCGCTGGCCCGGACATTGTACGAGGATCGTCCGGTCGTGCTGATGGACGAGCCCTTTTCGGCGCTGGACAGCGTGACGCGGGCGCGGATGCAGGATCTGGCGGCCGAGACCCTGCATGGGCGCACGGTGGTGCTGATTACCCATGACCCGCTGGAAGCCTGCCGGCTGGGGCAGGAAATCCTGCTGATGGCAGGTGACCCGGTGCGCGTGGCGGGCATTGCGGTGCCGGAGGGCGCGGTGCCCCGGCCGGCGGATGAGGAATCCGTGCTACATGCCCAGGGGGTGCTGCTGCGCCGCATGCTGGATGCGGCGGGGCCATGAGCATGCGGCGAATCGCGGGGCGGCTGGGCCGGCCGGTGGGCACGCTGTGCGGGCTGGGCCTGCTGTGGTGGGGGATCGTCCGGCTGGGCGGGGTGCCGCCCTATCTGCTGCCGCCGCCGGGAGCGGTGGGGCGGGCCCTGTGGGCGCAGCGTGGATTGCTGGCCGGCGCGGCGGGGACGACCCTGCTGGAAACCGGGCTGGGGTTGCTGCTGGGCACGTTGGGCGGTGGCGTGCTGGCGTTGCTGATGATGGCGTCGGCCCCCGTGCGGCGCTGGATGATGCCGCTGGTGCTGCTCAGCCAGGCGGTGCCGGTCTTTGCGCTGGCGCCGCTGCTGGTGCTGTGGTTCGGCTTCGGCATCGCCTCGAAGGTGGTGATGGCGGTGCTGGTGATCTTCTTTCCCATCACCTCGTCCTTCTTCGATGGCTTGCGCCGCACGCCGCCGGGCTGGCTGGATCTGGCGCGGAGCATGGATGCGCGGCCTGGGCTGGTGCTGCTGCGGCTGCGGCTGCCGGCGGCGCTGCCGGCCTTTGCCTCCGGCCTGCGGGTGGCTGCCGCGATCGCGCCGCTGGGCGCGGTGGTGGGGGAGTGGGTCGGGGCGTCGTCGGGGCTGGGCTTCCTGATGCAGACGGCCAATACGCGCTTCGAGACCGACCTGATGTTCGCGGCGCTGCTGGTATTGGCGACGATGACGGTACTGCTCTGGTGGGGGGTGGACCGGGCGTTGGCGCGGATGCTGTACTGGGTGCCGGACGATCGGTCCGATTGAAGGAGGGATATTGTGGCGCGCGCCATCATTATCGACACGGACCCGTCACCGGACGATGCGGTCGCTTTCCTCATGGCGCTGGCATCGCCTGACAAGCTGGAGGTGCTGGCGCTGACGACGGTGGGGGGCAACGTGCCGCTGGCGTTGACCACGCGAAACGCCCTGATGGCGCTGGAACTGGCGGGACGGGGGGATGTGCCGGTCTATGCCGGGGCGGCGGGGCCGCTGGTGGGGGCGCTGCGTACCGCCGAGCATGTGCATGGCACCACCGGGTTCGATGGCTACGACCTGCCGCCCCCATCGTTGCAAGCGGCCGAGGGCTTCGCCCCATAGGCGCGAAGTTAATATTTTCTGAGGTCTTGAGCTTGTGAGCTTCGCTTTCTGACGGGTTGTGCCTGTCTTCGTCGAAAGCGCTGGATGACGTCATGTCTGTCG